>NZ_CP187147.1:0-16043 GCF_049603855.1 Haloarcula salina
AACCCGTCATTTCCGCGTCGTACCCGGTAGTAGCGGCGTGATACGTGCGAACCGCACTTGTCGCAAGACGGCATACTCGGCCTTCGACCTATGCTGATGATATAAATGAGGGGTAAAAGTAACAGCTTGGTAGCTACTACTTCACCGGGCGCGAGGCTGCCGATCACTCTGCCCTCACCGTTTTATTGCAAGTAACACTCTTTGTTGAAGTATGAAATGTAGCGACTGCGGGTTTGACCCAGATCTGGAAGACAGCGCGCTTCATACTGGGTTGAAAGAGCACGGCTACGAGATAGGGTTCTATCGATTCGATTTCGGGCCGGAAGGTGGTGGGACTGTACGACTCTGCCCTTGTTGTGGGAACACGGTGGAGCGCGACGAACCGGAGAGTTACGCCTTTTCCTGGGTCAATTCCGAGATAGAATCTCCCGACGATTCTTTGGGTGGGGCAGTTTGGCCACCATATCTCCAGCCCCAAGGAGAACCAGGTACATGTTCAAATTGCGAAGAACTTGTTCAACCAAGCGAAATCGAGGTTTATGACACCGACGGAGAGGGGGTCACGCATATCTTCTGTAGCCGAGACTGTCATGAAACATGGCATGAGGAGTTCTACGAGCCATAGTGATCCCATTCACCCTGGGGATTAGAACTTACCAGCTCTCAATGTGTGGCGTGAAACGCCAGTACTCACCGTCATAGAGTTGGACAAGCACTTTCCCTAACTCGTCGTTTGTGAGCCGGTCGGTGCCATCCCTCAGGCCCATCACATCCCGGAATCTGCTGGTACAGCCCTCACGATCCTGTGTGATAGAAATCACGTCTCTCCCGTCGCTTACTACTTCGACGGCTCTTCCCATCTCTGCCATCCCGAGTCGGGTAGAGCGTGACTCAGCAGTGACGCCTATCGCATTGCGAAACTCTTGCAGAAGGCCTTCGCGGTCGCGTACGGTGACAAACCAATTAATCCGCTCTTCCAGCGGCCACATGTGGAAGTTTACCGGAAAGTAGAGTTGGCCCATCAGTACTCTTCGACGTCGAGGCCTTGGACGCGGTCGAAGTGGCCGTCTCGTGTGATCAACGTCCCTCCTGTATCACGGACCATGCCCGCGATGAGGGTATCCATTGCACCGATCTTGTCCCCACTCTCTCGGAGTTCCGCCTTGATTAGTGCGGCTTCCGCAGCGCCACTGGCGCTGAGTTCCAGTGGCTCAACCCAGTCAAGGTCATTCCGGGCGTCCTCAACACCGTCTCGGCCGCGGAGTCTCGCCGCGCCGACGAATACCTCATGGAGTGCCACCGTCGGCGCAAAGAGGGGAAGCTGCTCGTTCACTTCCAGGAACTCTGCCATCGAACTCTCCCCGTGCAGATAGTCGATAAGCGCGTTAGTGTCCAAACAATTCATCCTGACGCTCCCTGAAGTCCTCGTCGAGGTCGTCGCGTGCCGCTTCGACTTCTTCGCGGAGGCCGCTGTCCTTCCATGCCCCGAATCCCTTCATGATGTCCTGCTCGCCGCCAGTCATCCGGAGAAGGACGTCTGTGAAGCTTTCATCCTCCCGTTTCATTTCCCGCAAGCGCTCGTACGCTTCCTCGGTTACTGTGATCGTTTTCGTTGCCACAACGTAAACATACACATACACATAGATATAAGTAACGGGAGTGCAAAGGAGGTTGTAGACAGGCCGGTCGCGTCGCTCCCCGTTCGAGCGAGTGGATGACTGGGAAATGACGCCGGAGGTGGAGACTCCGACGCCGGTGCTGTCGGCCGAGACCAAACAGCAATGGCAACTAACATCACGACGTCGGATAACTCCGACGACCGACAGCGGTACAGCCGTGACGAAAACGA
The DNA here is from genome assembly GCF_049603855.1 of Haloarcula salina. GTDB lineage: Archaea > Halobacteriota > Halobacteria > Halobacteriales > Haloarculaceae > Haloarcula > Haloarcula salina_A. The sequence goes on from NZ_CP187147.1 coordinate 1,850, forward strand.
GTTTCCCGTCGCCTTCGCGCAGCTCCGCGGCGACGGTCCACAGACGGTGCGGGAACCATGAGCAGCGAGCGTCTCTTTGTCGACGAAGATGCGCCACCGCTGAGTGAGGTTTCGTCGACGATCGCCAGCGCTGGGGCCGGCGGGGTCGCACTGTACGAACAGCGTGACACCGTCGACGTGACAGTACAACCGGTCCGGGAGGAGAGCGCCGACGAGGACGTGACGGTGAGATTCACCGTCGGGGGTTGCGGAGAAGCGGAGCTATCGCTCGCCGAGGATGATGCACTGGCATTGGTTGATTCGATACGCCAGGCGCTCGAAGTCGAGAGCTTCGAGTGAGGCGCTAAGCGCCCTTCGCGTCCGGTCATGCCGAGGAAACCCCCACCCTCACGGGGCGGGAACGGGGTTGCAAGACCCCAACCGAGAGAGTCGGGACACGAGCAGATTCTTCACACCCGGCCACGACGGGCGAGTTATGCCGAAAAGGGCCGAGAGCGCCATTCATAATGAAATCGAGGAGCATTGGCTGGAAATGTTGGAGAGAGAATACCTGCCATCGATATACCGGGACAATTCAGGAACCTTACACCCCGCCAACGACAGCACGGCCGATTGGGGGGCAGATGAGTGGGGAATCTATGATATTGGCGTCCTCGTAGGGTTGGAGCAGGCTCTTGTAGCGGTCGAGGACCACGACGAAGGCGAGTAGCAAACCCCTGTTGACGAGCTTTCCTAAACGTGCCTTCATTATCGGTTGTCGGGGTGGCTGTGATCTTGGACTTATTTCGGGATTGGTCAACCGATGCGTCCGGATGCGGAGTTTAGCAGTCGCTGTCCAATGGGCAACTCTCACCTCAAAAATTGGTGTGCGAAATCACGCGGGGGGCTGTTCTTTCGCGTTATTCACCGCGCCATCAAGTTTTATCAGCTGCTTTGCGACTTCGCTATCTGTGTCGAACCTGTAACGAGTCGGCGTCGACTCAGGGACTTCGGTTATTATTCCAATATCCTTTAGCCGAGGGAGGTGCGTGTGCACCGATTTCCGGCTAATGTCTGCGAATTCCGCCAGCTCGGACTGGTTGAATTCTCTTTTCGGGGGGAGACTTAGCAGTGCATCAACCATCTTGACCACTGATTCTGTCCCAGCAATCGTCTGCCACCCACTTCGTGGTGCCTCGGCACCCACAGGCTTCCCAGGTGGGCCAGAAACATCGTTCACCATATGCATTAACATGTTATGTGCCCCTAGTGTAAACATTTTCCCATTAGTGTGTAACTGCTTACACAACCCTTAAATGTTCAGAAAATAATATTAGTAAATGTACGATGGCGGCCTCAGACGAAGAGATCGAATGCGCATTGGCCTTCGAATTATCACGCAATCATGCATGGGCGCAGGCCGTCGATGTTGACGATTTAGTCGGTGATTCCAACGTTTTGGATGAACAGCGGGGGAGAGATGTCGCACGGGACGCCCTCCCTGAACGGGAGTTTATTGGATACCATCCGGGGAAAGATCAACTCTGGCTAAAAATCCCACCTGCTGATGCTTTAGCTCAGTTTCTCCGCGATAACTGTGGTTACGGTGAGTTGCAGATCGAGGCTACGTTGGACTCGCATTTCGACGGGTTCTGAGCGTATCGCGCCCCATCTATTCAGTAACGACTTGGAATACAATTCGTGGGCGGCGGGGTCACTATCACTCGAAAATCGTGGTTTAGCTCCTTCTGAGTCTCGATGAGTTCCATATGAAAACTCATCGAAACCGGGGCAGAAATGTGGGGCGGTCAATCTGAAGTGTCGAAATCAGCCGTATTGGTAGATGAATACTGCCCCCTCTTCCAGTATATTTAATGAGTTTCAGTACCATGTATTTGATAGCTTTCGCATGCCATATAGAGACCAATTGCCTCTTCCGGCTGAAGGGTTCTCTCGGTTCAACGAAGCCGCCCATGAACACGACGATCCCCAGTACCGACTCGTCGGTCAGATGCTCCTACACACTGGCCTACGTAACGGCACTGTCGGCCACTGCCACGAAGACTGGATAGAGCAGGGCCCACACGGCCTCCAAATCCGAGTGCCGCGCCAGTGGCCCTGTACTATCGGCAACGGGGACACAGGTTGCTATCACTGCAAGAAGGAGATTTCACGTGGCCCGCCGGACACCTGGCGGCCTAAATCCGAAGCGGGGACCCGAGTCGTTCCGGTTCCGAGTGACTTCTACGACTACCACCTGGACAAACGGGTCTCTATCAAACTGCCCGAACTACTGGACAATTACTTCTCACTGAACAATTCCGTTTCTACCAGCACCAGCAAAATCAGTGAGATTGTGCATCACCTCGCACGAGACGCCGGCCTCGAGGAGATACAAGGCCGCGGGTGGGTTGAGCGCACCCACTGCGGCCGGACAGAACAGTTCCCCGACGTCACGCCGCACGATCTCCGCGGCTCCTGGGCGTGCCAGCTCGTCCGCAGCGACGTCAACCGCTTCCGGGCCCGCGACTGGGGCGGGTGGGCCGACGTCGCAATGCTCAATAAATACGCGAAGTTCGTCGGCGGCGGCGACGGCAGCGACCGCGAGAAGTACTGAGTGGAGACATGGAACCATAGCTCAACCCCCCAGCGAGGGCGGAATCGATGAGAGGTTTCGGGAGATATCGGTTGAGGGATAGCTACAGCCCACGCATGGCATAGGTTTTGATTGCTTTGCGCCCCCACAATATCTGTCCGCAGTCGGGCATGCTGAAGGCCAAGGCGAAGGACGAAGCGAATATATAGCCAATTGACACAATGAAAGTATGGCAGACCCGCTAACCTCCTCTGTCCTGTCCGGCGTCGCGAACGCAGCAGGGAGTCGGGTCATAGAGGAGTTTGTTAAAGGCAAAGATGACCATACAGAGTGGCGACAACAGGTGATTGACATGGCCACCGAAGCGGAGGCCGCCAGAAGGTTCTCGATCGATTTAGGACACCACCCGGACCGGGATGGGTTGAAACAAATCATGGGACAACTCGGGAAGCAGATCGCGAAACTGGAAGTTATCGGCGAGAGGCGAGGATATCCCGACAAGGAAGTTGAACGAGTCCATGAATTGGCTGAGATATGTAGTAACTACGCGACAGCGGGGAGGAACCACTCGGGTGTTGCTGAAAGAGAACTGTCTGAGGAATTACCCGAGGCCCTTGAGCAAATATACGCGTTTGTAGAGTAAGACGGGTTCCTAATTCCCCCAACAGAGGTCTATAATATCCTATAGGCATTCCTATAGGAACCTATAGGCTGTGTGGTGGGAGAGATTTATTATATTTTATGGGGTTTTGTTTAAGTACACCGAGGATCGCTTTTTAAGATAAGAGCCAAGACTCACTACTGGGAAAAACCCGAACAGCAAGTAGAAAGGCTGTACTCGGGGATTCTGTTTTGCAACTTCTGGCATGGGGCAAGAGACTTTACACATTGTCTCGCTACCTTGTCTTGCAAGTAGTACTCGGCCGGCGTCCTCAGGTGTGCACTGGGTTTGGTCGAGATCGCGAAAGCAGGAGGTGTTCGAACTATTGCCTATTGACCCAGCACAGTACGAGGTTTGGTTAGGTGTCATCGCGAAGGTTCTCACTCTGGGAGTATTGGTGCTCAGGTTGTACCGACGGCGGACCGATAATTAAGATGACTCTCAAGAGTTAGAGACTGGGGCACCAATCATCCGGCGCCCTCAGGTGTGCATTCTGACGTTATGAGCCGAGATAAATGAATTTACTGCACCACTTAAGAACGGACTCTGCGTGGCTATAGGAACGGTGCGAGATATTCTGTTGGGATACCTGTAGGAACCAATAAACAGCGTGTGGCTTGGTCCTGTATAGCTTTGCCGACGCTCACGGTCGATTTTAATGGAGAGTTAGAGGGCTGTGCCCCCTGGCCTCCCGTGTAGGGTGGCCTTTGTGCATTCTCCTTCTACACAACACGCCTTGGGTCTCGGCGCGTCATACCAAATGTGACATACCCATTTATTTATTTTTATCACTGGGATTTACTTTATCAAGCATGTTGGTATCACACCAAACCCTATAGGTTCCTATAGGAACAACTGTAGGAGCCTATAGCCCACGTGTGGCGTGATCTTGCTTTGCTTTCCGGGCGGTTTCCATATCATCGGGCGCGGCCTCTTGGAGACCGAGGCGGAGAGCAAGGCGAAGGACCTCGCTCCGGTCAGGCGGTTCGGTCCCGCCGAGGTCGAGTTCCTTGCGAAGGGCCTCCCCGTACGCCTGGAGGTGTTCGGGGTGGTCCTCCAGCGCGGCCATGAGTGCCGCAATATCGCCGTCCCACACGGACACCGTCTTTTGACGCCCACCCTCGTCGATTTCCTCCAGGTACTCGACCATACTCTCACGGAGGTCCTCATACACGTCCGCCCCCGCAGCCTCGTCAAGGCGGTCCCCGTGGTCGGTCGCTTCCCGGAGTTGGTCAAGGTCTGGGTCGTCGCTCACTGTTCGGCCCCCTGGAGGCGCTCGACGAGTACCTCGGCAGCGGCGAGGTACGCCTCCCGAGCCCGGTCGGCCGTCGTGCTTGGCTCGGCGAGGGCAAACGCCGTGTGGCCTCGGTCGGTCGCGTTCCGAATATCCTGCGAGTAGGGGACGTAATCAGGCGCTATCGACTCGGGGTACTCCTCTTTGAACGCCTGGAGGTATTCCTCGGCGAGTTTCGTCCTCGTGTCGACTTTATTCGGCAGTACGAGCGAGAGGGAGATTGCGACGTCAAACGACTCGCGGATTTTGTCCAGGTCCCGGCGAAGCGCGTCGGCCTGTTCGGCCTCAAACGGTCCCATTTCCACGGGTGCAATTACGCTGTGAGCCGCCCACAGTCCGTTGTACGATACGTTATTGGTGAGCCCCGGAAGGTCAATAAGAACGACATCGTACCCCAGCGGGTCGACGTACTCGTCAAGGAACGCCTCCAAGCGGGTGTACCGTTCCCGAGCGTCGTCGATATTTCCGAGCTCGGCGTCAAGGCTGTCGAGACCGGGGTGGGCGGGTATCAGGTCAACGCCCTCGTCGGTCGGGAGGATAAGGTCGGCTGTCGCTTTGTCACCGAGTTTCTCCGCGATCGTCGGCCATTGGTCATCGAATACCGTCGCGATATTCGGCCATGCCTCGTCGTTCGCTATCTGTTCTTGATACTCGTCGAATACCCCGAGGTGTTTCCCGAGGTCGCCCTGCTTCCCGGCGAGGTCTATCAACAGGACATCGTGGCCCAACTCGTCGAGCGCGACGCCGAGGTGTGCGACCGTCGTGGTCTTGCCGGTTCCACCTTTGTCGAGGAACGTCGCCGCACGGAGTGTTTCGTTCATTGCTATAGGATTCTATAGGATTCGCTATAGCCTTGAATCTACGTCAGACAGCCGTCTTACCATGGCTATAGGAATAACTAAAGGAACGTACAAGCGCGAATGAGTACTCGCCAGGGCTCCCCTGGGGGGAGGGGGGCAGGTACACACGCGCGTGTGTATTCGCCGGCGAGCTGAGGTCAGCAAAACTCGGCCGGATTGGTTGGTGGGGTGATACTCTTTTGATCTATCTCAGACAAACAGCTTGCTGCCCTATAGGAATCTATAGGATAATCTCTGCTGCTACCCCCCGGGCCGCCCCAATCTGTACTGCGCGCGCGTGTCTGCCGCTGGAGATGAAATTCAAATTTCGACGGCGGTTCTACTCAGATAACACCACACCCCCTCTTGCCCTGTCTGTGCATAATACGCGTGTGTGTGTGTACCGGTCGGCGAAATTCGACGGGAGGCGAGGACCGGGTCGAGTGAGATTTTCCTGTATGGATTGAGTGGACGGTCCCCCCGATCGCCGAGGCGCCGATTAGCGATCGCTCGAGAAACTGATTTCCTGACAACTTACGCGCTCGCGCGATTAAAATAGAATAGAGCCAACCCCCGGGGGATACCCGAGGCTATCGGTCGCCGGCTCGCGACGGCGACGAGCGGGCGTGTTAGCTCACTGTTGGGTCGGCGACACACTCCTCGAGCCCTTCCGAGGCCGGGATCGTCGGCCGCGAGGGGGGGGTCACGCCTGTCTCACCGACCTCGTCGTCGCGACTTCTGAAATTCCACGTATGTAGTTTCCTATTAGCCGATTTTTCGTAAGTCTCTGGCGTACTGTCGTCGGCGCTCTCGGCGTCGGGGAGGTCTATATCGGCCGTTCCTGGGTCCTCGTCGAGTTCGTACTCGTAGCCGACGCCGGGGCCGCCCTCCTGGACGACGCGAAGGTATCCACTCTCGCGAAGGTCGGCGAGTACATTCTGTACCTGTCGCCGGCCGACGGCGCGGTCGTCGTCGGCGATCGCCTCGACGACGTCGTTCGCCGTGAACACCTCGCCGGTGAATTGCTTCGCCGCCTCGGCGACAGCGAGCGTCCCCTTGGAGTGAGCCGAGAGCACGGCGCCCTCGTCGTCGACGGGGAGGTCGTCCCGGAGCGCCGAGGTGTGGGCAAAGACGACGGTCGCCTGATCGTTCCGCCCGGCGCGGAGTATCGCCTGCATGGTGTAGTCCTCCCGCATATACTGGAGGTACGCGTTCGCGACGTCGCTCCCGTAGTCGAGCCCGGCACCGCGGGTGTCGCCTCGGCCGGCATCCTCACCAGCAAGCACGCCCCACTTCTCGGGGACGGCGTCGCTGTAGTGTTGCGTCCCCAGGATAACCAGCACGCGCCGGTCGCCGAGGGCGTCGGACCCCTTCATGTTCTCGTAGTTGATGAGGTCGCTCGCGTGTTCGTCGAGGTCGTCCTCAAGGTAGTTCAGTACCTTCAACGTCGAAATGACAGCGGGGTCGTCGTCCTCGAGTGTGTCCGGGCCGACGCCGGTGTACTCCTCGGCGACGGTTTTCACGAGTTCGAGGTCCTCGTTGAAATTCTTCCCGTCGGGGTTTCCGTGGTACGGCAGCGGGTCGCTCGCCGTTTGGACGACGGTGAGATTCATCGTGTCGCGTAGGAACGCTCGGCGCTCAGCGTCGCTGTCGTGAATATCTCGCCGTTGAGTATCCCGCCCGATGGCGAGGCGCCACAGCTCCGGACGCCCCGTAGCGTCGAGTCCCAGCAGCGGGCATTTGTTTCCAGTAATGTCGGTGAACGCCGGGGTGTCGACGACAAGCGCGCCGTGGTGATTCTTATCGACGACTATCGCCGCATCATTCTTTTCCAGTCGCTTGAACCGGCCGCCGTCGTCTCCGTCGAACGCGAACGTCTCGGTTTCGACCTCTGGGACGTCACGAGCGATAGCCCCCGCGAGAAGCGCCCACGCGTCGGGGTGTGCGTACCCGTCGTCGGCGTATATCGCGAGTTCGCGACAGCCGTCGCGTCCGCCCTGGAGGGCGGTCACGGCAGCGTCGAGAAGCGCCTCGGGGACGTCCTCGCCCCTGAGCGCCCGGGCGCTGTCCTCCAGGAGGAGGCGAAGGTCGCCCCCCACCGGGAGGTCGGCGGCGGCGTCAAGCACGGCCTCGTCGAGTGGCTCACCGCCGGGGATGTCGACCTCGTGCAGCGGCGTGAGGACGTCATCAATCGCGTTCGCGAGCGAGTACAGGCGTCCGGCGGCGTCGTCGTTGGACTTGTACGCACGGTCGGCGTCGCCCGTCAGCGTGTCGTGAACACCCTTGAGGCGGTCGGCGATCTCGTCGACGTCGACGTCGGTCGCGTCGTCGTCGGTGAGGTTTTCCAGCGCGTCGATAGCGTCCGGTAGTTTCGCGCTCGTCGGGAGGGACCGGTCGAGCGCTGCGGTGTCGCCCTTGAGTAACTTCTCGGCGTTCCGACGGGCCTCACACAGCGAGGCGCCGGCGTCGAGGAGTTCCAGGAGGTCGGCAGCGCCGGCGAGGTCCGCGCCGTCGCCGTCGAGCCACAGATTCACCCACGTGTCGTCGGACAAGTCGGTCTGTGTGAGGTCCTCCCGGGTGTCGACACCGACGAGGGCGTTCGCGAGCCACGTCGCGTGGTCGAGGTACCGGTCGCCGTACTCGTCGACGTACTCGTCGCCGGGGAATTCGTCGAGGACGACAGCGCGGGACCGCTCGACACGCTCGCCGCCGGCGTCTTGCTCGAAATACGTCGTCGCGGAGTCGACATATGCGTGGCCGGGAGCGCCGATTAGGACGTCGGCGCTGTCCGGGTTGCGCACGGTGTCCCACCCCAGCGTGTACGGACAGTCGCCCTCATGCTGACACGGGAGCTCCTCGCCGAATAGCGCCTCGTCGTGGGTGTGAATCTCCGCCGGCGTGTGGCCGAGCGCCCGAGCGGTCTGAGCGGCGATCGCCCACTCCTCGCCGTGCTCGCCGTCGGCCGTCTCACAACTCGCTCGCTCGAGGTCGGCGGTGTCCTCGTCATCCCCGTCGTCGTCCTCGGGAATGTCGACACGGTCGAGGAGCGCCGCCCGGTCGCGGAGGAGGTTGCGGTCGTCGTCGTACACCGCGCCGACGGCCTGGGTTAGGACGACGTCGTCGAATTGCTCCTCGGCGAAAATCGGGAGGTGTCGGGCGGACACACCCGTCTCCGCGGCGTATTCCTCGGCCTGTTCCTTCAATTCGTTACGCCCGGCGGTGTAGAGTATCGGCGTGTCGTCGGCCTGTTTGATAACCGAGTACGTCTTGCCGGCGCCAGGGACGACGGTCACGAGTTGAGCGCGGTCGCGAACGCCGACGGCGTCGCGAATCAGGGCCTCAGTTTTCTCATACGTTTCCTCAAGAGACGGCGCGGCCGAGGACTCCCCCAGGACACTGACAGCCGGCGGGAGAATCGCCACGTGTTCAAGAAGCGTCGCCCGCCACTTCGGCAGCGGAGCGCCGTACTCCTCGCGGAGTAGGCGATACGCCTGTTTGAACGCCTCTCCCGTCGGGTAATCAGTTTCCGAGGCAATAAGACCGTGTTCGAGCGCGACGAGCTGAATCGGCGAGAAAGACACGTCGTGCTCGACACAGTAGAACCCGCGGCCGTACCCGGCGAGAATCCGCTCGCCGCTTTCGCTGTCCTCCCACGTCGGGTCGAGTTTCGCGAAGGCGACCCCGGCGGGGTCCTCGACGGTCACGTCGGACCGCGTTGACCCCAGGATATGCTGGGGACCGACTCGCTCGAGGGCGGCAAACACGAGGTCGTCGCGCTCCTCGAGCGTCGTGTTGTCGAGGTATTTCGGGAGCGGAGCGCCGTAGTGGTCGCGAGCGCGGTAGTACGCCTCGGTGTACCCGCCGTCCCCGGGGAATTGGTCGGGCGAGTCTATACGCCCCTCCGCGAGGGCGACAGCAATCGCGACGTCGTCGACGTCGTCGCGCTCCAGCTCGGGGAGCGGCTCGTCGAGGTCCTCGGGTTCGACGGCGCCGGCAGCAGCGAGCGCGTTCGCCGGCTCGACGACGACGTCGACCTCCAGGAGGTTGCGGGCGCTTTCGGTGTGTTCCTCGCTCTCGTCGGTGGTGTCGTCCTCTAATTCGGGGATACTGTACCCGAGGTCGCGGAGGTGGTCGACGGCGCGGAACCAATCGGCGCCCGAGAGGTCGGTTGGTTGGGTCCGCTCGTCGTAACTGGGGAGGTCCGAACAGTCGATAGCGGCCATAACCTCGACGCCGCCGTACCCGCTGCCCCCAGTGTCGACCCACCGCTCGTCGTTTACAATATTCGCGGTGCCGTTGGCGTTCGGCCCCCACGTCGGCGCGAACGCCTTGTGGTCGTCGGAGGTATTCGCGCTGTCGTTCCAGCTGTGAACGATGGTATCCGCAGCGACGCGCCGGGCGTCGAGGCGGTTGATTGCGTAAAAGACGTCCTTTATGTCATCCGTCGTTTCGTCGGCCGTGGTCGCCGTCGGGTCGTGGTCACCGAGGTCGAGGTCGGAGCTCGCGGAGGGCTCGGGTTTGTCGTCGAACCCGTTCGCTTGAAGGACAGCCCGGAGCGCGTCGCTGTCCCACTCAGCGATCTCGGTACCGCTGTCGGCGACGTGGTCGCCCGTCGCGATACACACGTGCTTGTTGGCGTAAATCTCGACGGCCGGAGCGTCGTCGTTCGCCCCGAACGGCTCGGTATCAATGTCGAACGCCGCTTGTGGGACGCCGTCGAGGGGGATCTCCCCACGATACACCGCGTGAACACCGCTGCCGGAGGTCGAAATGTCGGCGTACGTAACCCCGAGGTGCTCGAGAATAGCCTCGAAAGCGGGGTGTATCTCACCGGTTTCGGGGTCCCGGACGTCATCGCCGTCGACAAACGCGAAGGGGTCGCTGTCGCGCTGGATAAAGACGAGGTCCGACGACAGCGTCGGGTCCTTCTCTGCCCAGTCTCGGGCGGTAGCGTGGTCTGTGTGGACGTGCTCGCGGCTCCCGTCAGAACCCCACTTGTACCCGGCGTGGTGGGAACACTCGGCGCACGTCGTCGCCTCGTCGTGTTCGCTCTTGCTACACTCGACCGGAGCGTCGGCGTCGGCCCACGGCGCGAACGGTGCTTTCCCACCGTCGGCCTGTCGCCCCATCCACGCGTCGCGCTTGATTTGCTCGGGGGCCCACACACCCGGCTCAGGGGAGGTGAAATCGGCCTCGGTCCAACCCCCGACCGTGGGTGGGGTGGCTTCGTCGATTTGCGGACCCGTTTCGTCCCCTTCAGGGGTGGGGGTAGCGTCCGGAAAACCACCTTCCTCGGGCTTCTTTTCGCCGCTATCGGCGGAATCACCTTTCTCGTCAACGAGGCGAACGCGGAGGTCGTCGAGGCCGCCGACCGCCTCCAGGGCGTCGGTGTTTCGGACCGCCTCGCGAACCTCGCGCTCGTCGTAGCCGTTTGCCTCCGCGGTCGCGACGAACTCGTCGACGGGAACGGGATCGTCCTCGTCAAAGTCGCCGACGGTCGCCAGGTACGCCCGCGTGTCGTCAACGAGCCGGTGCCAGTCGAGCGTACTCACGCTGCTATGCCCCCCGTCCGATACGCCTTCTCAGATGTCGTAGAGTCGTCTCTCATATTAGTGTCACACATAACCACCGGTTCACCCCGAGACAAACGACAGCGCTGTCGCTCCTCGTGAGGGCAAACGTTATACTGGGGGACGCTAATAGCAGAAAGTACCTTAACACTCCTGCTGTCACGCCCGTGAGCCGTGGCTTTATCCTGTCTTGTGGGTTGTCTGAAATTGCCCACGAGATGCTTTGTTATAAAACCCGGTGCCGACCTCATTGTTTCCACCCTGCCGATATGACCTCTGACGGCCGTGTGCTGTCCCGCGTTTTCTTCAACACTTTGAGAGCCCCGATCGGGACGGTCCCCCGGTAGCCGATGACCGTGTCGTCGCCGTCGAGCACGTCGACGTCGTCGACGCTCGAGCCGTCGGCGAGCATTATTTCGTCGGCGTCCGCCTCCGGGTGGCGGAGAAGGCGCGACACCGCGCCGCGCTGTTCTGAAAACACCGTTGCGCGGTCGTCGACCTTGTCGAACCTGAATATCGTCTCTTTCTCTTCCGGCGCGAGGTCGGGTTCGATGACGCGCGGTTGTGTCTCGGCGTTGCTCATTCGGACCCACCCCCGAGGTACTCCGCGGCGACGTCGGCGATACGGTCGTTGAGCGGGCCGTCGCTCACACTCCCGTCGGGATAGATGATGTACTCCTCGCCGAGTTTCGAAACCACGAGGACCGCCTGCTCGTCGTCCTCCTCGACCCACACGTCGCCGCTGTCGTCGAGGCGGTCCCGAAGCGCGGCCATGTCTTCCCCGAGGCGGTCGGTGAGCGGGCGCTCCTCCCCGTCCTCGTCGCTGGAGGTATCGCGGGGGGTTTGGGCCTCGGTTGCGTCGCTGCCCTCGTCGCCGGCGTCGTGGTCGCCGTCCTCGGGGCAAATCGTCGCCACGCGCCGAAGGCGCCCCGGTGGGAACGCGTACGTCGAGAGTTCCCCAGTGTCGGCGAGAGGGAGCGCCTCGGTTGTCTCGACGAACTTCGGCTGAGCCTCGGCGAGTTCGTCGCGAAACGCCACCACGACGACCTCCGTGCCGGCGTCGTATCCGGGATTGTCGTCGGCGACAGTCGTTACGCCGTCGTGTCGGTGAACGACCCACTCGTCGCACGTTACCGGCGGCGTGTTCACGACGACGGCGTCGTCCGCATCGTCATCTTCGCGATCGCGAACAACGTCGAGGACACCCAGCGGCGGCCTGGTATCAGGCCCCGAACCGTCGGTCATAGCGCTCATCGGACCAACCACCCCCGCCGGCCGTCGTCGCGAGCTACTGGGTCGGCGTCGTTCAGGTCCGCGTGCGGCGTGTCGTCTCGACTGTCGAGCCACGCAGCGACGGCGTCCTCATGCTTGGGATCGGCCCGTGCCCACCCAAGAACGTAGCTCGCTGTCGGATCCGGGTGGAACTCGACAAACTGGAGGAGTCGCCGGCGCTCAACACCGAGTCGCTCGGCGATCGTAGCAGCGGTGAGTCCGCTTCGGTCGTCGGACGTTCGGGTATCGGCGCTCACTTGGCCCCACCTCCGTCGACCACGGCGAGACGGTCCGCTGGGAACGAATAGGACCCAACAGCGCCAAAGGACACGGCGTCTTTCACGTCCTCGACGGTCCGCCACCCGCCGAGTGCTTCCTCCAACTCGTCGATATAGACAGCGTCAACCACGGGCGCCCCCGGGTCGTACGCATCGTTCACGTCCGCAACAGTGAGGCCGTCGAACTCGTCGAGGACGAACCCGTCAGCCCGGGTTCCCTCCCGAACGTCGATAATGAGGAGTTCGTCGCCGTCGGTGTCGCGGTCGCGGACACGGCTCCCGACGGCCGGCAAGGCATACCGGCCGCCGTCGGCGCGGAGATCGGTGTCGACGGCTTGGGCGGCGTACTCGGTCCTCCAGTCGGCGGAGGCGTCGGTTTGTTCGGTGCGGTTCGCCAGTCGTTCGCTGGTGTATTGCGTATCGTTCATCTGCGAACGGCCGGGCGAACAAGAACCGTCAGAGGAAGGGGTAAAAACATAAGACCCCTCGGACGTAATCCTCTGGTACGGTTCCGTTCCACCAACGGCCGTAACTTCATTCCACTCTCGACCGGACGCACCCACGTCAAACGCCGTTGACCTGCTTGGGACAGGCCTCGGCCGGGTGCAACCCGGTCGGGGTCGTTTCTACGTTCGCCAGCGCCAGCGCCGCCGGGAACGTCTCCGGTGCCGGTCGCGACGTCCGAGGCACGACACGGCGCGTTCGTCTCGTGGCTCACTATTCCGGCTAAGACATAATAAAACCATCCCCTGGTGTTCGTAGTATCAGCTTACTTGTATGTGGCTCGAAAACAAAACCTCGACTCTTATGCACCCCACCCGATTTTGAAGCCTTCAAAGCCATGAAATCGCGCGCTTAGGTTTGTTTTCGCCTCCGAAAACTATTTCCACCAGCGCAAATAAAGGCGTATATGGGCAGGACACCGGCTGTAACGAAGGAACAAGTTTTCCAGGTTCTTCGGGACAGGGACCGAGATAGCGAACCGGTGTTAGCAACTAACGACGTCGCCGAACGTGTCGGGACATCCAGACCGACAGCTAAGAAACGCCTTGACGCCCTCGTTGAGGACGGCCGTGTTGCCACCAATACTCACGGACAGGTGCCGGTATACTGGCCTGTTGACGAGCGAATGGCGAAACATTCGACGCCCATCTCTGGAGAGCTCCTTGAAGATGTGGATGCATACGCGGAGAAGCATGGCGGCGACCGGGGGGATGCTGTCCGCCGACTTGTCGAGATCGGTCTTGAAGCCGAATCTGTCGGTGTCAAGCCCGGGGAAATGAAGGTAACACTCGACTCTCTCGAAGATGAGGTTGACCGCTACAAGGATGAAATTGACAGGTGGAAAGAATACACACTTGCTGGCGGATTAGTAACACTCGGGCTTGTTCTTGCAATCTTAGGGGTTGGTGGGTCCGGCTTACCAAGTGGAATTTTAGGAGGCTACCTCCCAACGGTTGTCGAGGGCTTGCAGCTTCTGTCGGGCGTGACGATGCTTGCCGGGGTTTTTGTTTGGCTGGCACTATTTTTCAGCCCCTATATCAATAAATTGACCGCCCCTGTCCGCAATTCCCTCGGTCGGGACTAATCCCCACTGGCTGTTGTCTCACCGCTTGGGGTAGAACGAGTTTTGTAATCGGACCGCGCCCCGGCGGCAATACGCTCTCGGGTCGCCGGGTTGGCACAGGCAGGACACCCGTGAAGG
>NZ_CP187148.1:0-412590 GCF_049603855.1 Haloarcula salina
TCGCCGCGGGATACGCGCTCGTCACCCTCGTGGCGTTCTTCGCGATGGGCGGCCGGCTCAACACGATGGCGATGCTTTCGAAAGGCGTCGAAGCGGTCGTGGTATTCGCCACGGTCTACCTGTACACGGCCGAACCGAGCGGGCCGTAGCGGTCACTGAACGCCGGTGAACTCGAAGCGAGCCCCGCCGGTTTCGCTCTCGCAGCGTCTGGCCCTCGCGGGCGATGGTGAGCATGTCGTCGATAATCGTCTCCATTCGATCCAGGGCGGTCTCGACCTGATCGAGATGGTCGTCGCCGTCGGGTTCGCGTGTCAGTTCGAGATAGCTCGACGCCACGTTCAGCGGGTTTCTGAGATCGTACGAGAGCAGGCTGGCGAAGGTTTCCAGTCGCTCGTTCTCGCGCTCCCTGTCCGCCAGTTCGTTGCGCTCCGTCTCCAGCGCGGCGCGGTACTGGCGCTGTCTCGCGTCGTCGCACCCGATTACGAACCCACCAAGCGTGTCCGTCGTGGCCCAGTTCGCGACGAGAAAAGCAGTGTCGACCAGCGCGATACCGTGTGTCGCCTGATACGGGATGACTGGATAGCCGAACAGTATGCCACCGACCAGTCCGACCCCCGACCACGCGGCGACGCGGAGCGTAGAGGCGCTATTGCGGTCGCTGGCCTATAGCCACAGGCCGGCGCTGACGACCAGAAGCGAGAGCGCGAGTGGCAGGGCCACGCCGAGTGTCACCGCATAGAGCGTCCGCTCGTAGTGGGGGTGACTGACGTGACCGGCTACCGTCAGGAGTCCGTCCGCACTGACTCCCCCAGCCGCGAGATATCGATACCGCGGTCGTGGCTCCATCCTCGAATATGTTCATTCGTGGCCAAATCGCTATCAATTCTGTGAACAAGGGGTCACCAATTACCTACCGATATTTATACAGTGCCAACTATCGAATTTGATAGTACATGGACGGTGGCCTGGGTGCGTCACTCCTCGACAGTTATCCGCACACGATCGCGGTCCTCGACGGCCGAGGACGGATTGTCTGGGCCAACGAGGCCTGGCGTGAGTTCGGCGAATCAAACGGGCTCGCCCCGGGGTCGGAACCGACCGGCCAGAACTATCTCGACGCCATCGAGACGACCGCGGACCCGTATGCCCAGCGTGCTCTGGACGGGCTGACGGCGGTGCTGGCCGGTGACCGAGTCGCCGTCTCCGAGGTGTATCCCTGTCACGGGACCGACTCGCTCCGTTGGTTCAGGATGCGAGCTTTTTCTGTGGCCTTCTCCGACGAGCGGTACTGTCTCGTCGCTCACGAGGACGTTACGACCGAACAGATCGGTGCGCTCCTCACCGAGGGGCGGCAGGAACTCGCGGACCTGCTCAACGAGATGCTCCTCCACGAGGTCGGAAACGCACTCACCAGCGCCGACGGTGCTCTCGCCCAGTTCGACGGGCTGACCGCCGACGAATCGGCGATGCGGCGTCTCACCCGCGCTCACGAGCGAATCGAGCAGAGTATCGAGGCCGCTCGACGCCTGTTTCAACTGATACAACACCGCCCCTCATTCGAGCGTCATCCCGTCGAGGACGTGGCGACGACGGCCTGGGACGCCCTGGGTCGCGACGCCGAGTCGCTCGTCGTCGCCGACGACTTTCCGCTCATCTGCTCGCCCGTCCTCGCCAGTGCACTGTTGAAGGTGCTGTTCGACTGCCCGATAGCTGACTCCGATCGGTGTCAGGTCACGATTCGTGCCGGACGCCGGGAGTTCTACGTCGACGACGCGCGGTCGGATCCCGTCCCCCGGAACACGTCGAACGTCTTCGAGCTGAGCCCCGTCCTCGACGACGGGCGCTACACGTTCGGTCTCTCTCTGGCGAAACCGCTCGCACACCTCCACGGCTGGAACATCTCGCTGGACTCGTCGCCGACGGGTGGCTGGCGGTTCGTCGTTCGCACTGAACAGCCACATCGGAACGACGCGTCGTAGTCGCCACCACCGATTCCGCTCCGTCGAATGACTGCGAGCGGATGGTTTATTTGACTCCTGGGTGACCTGTCACCCGGGTCCATCACCGGCCCGAATACGCCAATGCAACTCGACGACTTCGTCTCCGAGAACGCGCCCGACGAGAGTCGGGACAGATTCGAACTGGAGAACAGCAAGCTCCTCGACATCGACGTGAACGGAACGGTCATGACAAAAGCGGGGTCGATGATCGCCTACGAGGGGGACCTCTCGTTCACCGGTAAGTCCTCCGCCGAAGGCGGACTCACTGGGTTCCTGAAGAATCAGGTATCGAGCGAGGGGACGCCCGTGATGGAGGTCGAGGGCGAGGGACACGTCTACGTCGCCGAACAGGGCAAGCGGATCCAGATACTCGAACTGGACGACGACGAGTCCATCTCGGTCAACGGGAACGACGTGCTCGCCTTCGAGGACAGCGTCGAGTACAAGATCGGCACGATCGGGAGCGTCGGCGGCGCGTCCGCGGCCGGTCTCACGAACGTGTTCCTCTCAGGTCCGGGCATGGTCGCCATCACGACCCACGGCGACCCCCTCGTCCTGGAACCGCCGGTCCGAACGGACCCCGACGCCACGGTCGCCTGGTCCAGCGACCTCTCCCCGAGCATCACCACTGACCGGAGTCTCAGCGACTCCATCGGGCAGTCGTCCGGTGAGACCTATCAGATGGCGTTCGACGGGTCGAGTGGCTTCGTCGTCGTCCAGCCCTACGAGGAGACCGCGCAACGGGCCTGACGACGAATCGAACCATGAATCTTCTATTTAGACTGAGAGTCCTCGAATGAGTGAATTTACTATCTAATACCGGATATTTTGAATACTATATACAAATAGACTCTTAAAAATATGGTATTACTGTTGTAACGGTGTAATACAACTCTGAAAGCCGATATAATGTGTGAGGAGGGCCCGATCTACTGATATATAGTCTCAAACCTCGAGGCATCACCTCCGATAAAACGCACTTATCCAGTGGCCGTTCACGATCGGGTCTGGCTCGGAAGTGGCGACGACACCGCGAATCGTTCGCGTTGTCCGAACTGCTGTGTAGATACATTCGTTTTGGTCTGACCGCCCGGATTCGCCGACCTCCGGGCTTACGAACCGTTCTCGCAGTCGATCTGGTACAAGGTGACGCGTGCTTGTACTGCAAAATAACAGTCGTACAGTTGGTATGGGTTCAACCCCCCGTTCGCTGGTCCCGAACGGATGGGGCAGATGCATGCGCCTCCCACCCGAACTGACCGTGCGACGGCTATCGGTCTGTGGATAACTGGAAACACGTTCGGGTAATACGAACGAACTATGCAACGATTGCCCTTAATTATCAACTGGGGCGGGTGGTGAGGCGCTTGGACTGCCGCTTTCGCACGTGTCGCTGGGCATCCCGATCTGGTGTTGGCCGTACTGCGAAGTCGATTCAGTGGTCGAATTCCAGCGTCGATTAGTCCGAGGTCATCTCGCTCTCGGGCGTGGACGTAACGCCGCGGTTCTTGTCACCGGCCCCGACGATTCGCTGCCCGCTGTCGGTGCCGAAGCCGTGGACGAGTTCGTCGTCGAGCGTGAGCCAGATCGTGTCTCCTCGTTCAGCGTCGATCGTGCTCGGCGCGACGACGGTGAGGCTCACCGGTCGCTCGCCCACTTCGACTTCGATGATCTGCTCGTCGCCCTGCGGTTCGGTCACCTCGACTGCGGCTTCGATGGCGTTCTCCGTCTGATCGGTGTGGACCTCGAAGTACTGCGGTCGCACGCCCAGCGTGAACGTGTCGTGGTCGCGGTAGCGGTCCGCCACCTCCGATTCGAGTTCCACGTCGAACGCGTCGGGCGCGTCGTCGGCGCGGATGCGGTCCCCGTCCCGGCGAACGGTCACGAAGTTCATCGACGGCGAGCCGATGAACCCCGCGACGAACTGATTCGCCGGCTGGTGGTACACCTCGTCGGGCGACCCGATCTGCTGGATGTGGCCCTTGTCCATGATGATGAGCTTGTCGCCAAGCGACATCGCCTCCTCCTGGTCGTGGGTGACGTACATCGTCGTGATGTCCATCTCCCGCTGGAGGACTTTGATACGGCTGCGCATGCTGATCTTGAGCTTGGCGTCTAAGTTCGCCAGCGGCTCGTCCATCAGGAACACCGCGGGTCGGCGGATGATGGCCCGCCCCAGCGCCACGCGCTGTTGCTGGCCGCCGCTGAGGTTGGCGATGTCTCGGTCCAGCAGCTCCGGAATCTCCAGCATCTCAGCGACCTCGTCGATTCGCTCTTCGCGCTCCTCTTTGCTCTTGCCCGCCACTTTCAGCGGATAGCCGATGTTCTCCCGGACGGTCATGTGCGGGTACAGCGCGAAGTTCTGGAACACCATCGCGATGTTTCGGTTCTTCGGGTGGACGTCCGTCACGTCGTGGCCGTCCAGAGTGATCGTCCCCTCGGTCGGCTGGGTCAGCCCCGCCAGACAGCGGAGCGTCGTCGTCTTGCCACAGCCGCTCGGACCGAGCAAGATTGCGAACTCCCCGTCGTCGACGTGGAGATTCACGTCCTCGATTGCGATCGTATCGCCGTACGCCTTCTCGACTGAATCGTAGTTGACGGTAACCATGTTAGCGTGCCTCCGAAACCGCTCGATTGACTGCCGGTCCCTCCACGCGGGGGCGGCGCATCGCCCGGCTCATTTGCCGACCGCCCCCATGCTGAATCCGCGCACGAGCTGCTGGCGCGCGACGAACGCGAACAGCAACACGGGAACGAGCGCGATAGTCGCGCCGACGCTCATGTTGATCCACTGCACCGAGAACTTCGTGACGAACGACGCCAGTCCCACCGGGACGGTCATCGCGTTCGCGTTCAGCGCCAGAATCACCGCGAACAGCAGCTCGTTCCAGGTGATGATCGTCGTGAAGATCGCCGACGCGATGAGCCCCGGCTTCACCAGCGGCAACACGATCTTGAAGAACGCGCCCAGATGCGTGTGCCCGTCGATCATCGCCGACTCGATGAGGCTGTCGGGCACCTCCTCGAAGAACCCCTTCATCATCCACACGGCGAAGGGGATGTTGAACATCGTGTAGACGAGGATGAGCCCCTGCAGCGAGTTCACCAGCCCGACGCCGCGGAAGATCACGAACAGCGGGATGATGGTCACGATGGGCGGCATGAACCGCGTCGAGAGGATGTAGAAGGGCAGGTGAAAGTCCAGATTGTAGGGGTAATCGAAGGTGACGAACGCGTACGCCGCCATCGCACCGATGGTCGTCGCGAGGATGGTCGTCGTGATCGTCACCACCGTGCTGTTGATGATGAACTGGACGAAGTCCGGACGCTGTGCGAACAGCTGCGCGAAGTTCCCGAACTGCGCGTCCAGCGGGATCCACTGGGGTGGGAACGACAGCAGCGTCTGGCGGGTCTTCAGCGTCGCTGTCACCAGCCAGTAGACCGGGAACAGCGTCCACACGAGGAATACGCCGAGCAGGCCGTAGGTGACCGCTCGGGTGACGCCGTACTCCCGGAGCGTCTCCTGGAACTGCTCGAGTCCCGTGGGCTCTTCGTATGGCAATACGTCGGCTTGGGTGTCTTGTTTCGTCGTCATGAGCCGAACTCCACGTTGGCGATCTTGACGAAGCTCATCGCGAGGATCAGCACCAGCACGAGCAGCGAGACGGCCATCGCTGAGGCTTCGCCGAAGTTGTTGAACCGGAACGCCGTCCGGTACATCTGCATGCTGATCACGTTCGTCGCGCTCGCCGGGCCGCCCCGCGTCAGGATGAACACCTTCGCGAACACGCGCAGGGCGTCCACCAGCCGGATGATCAGCACCAGCACGATGAGCGACTTGAGGTACGGGAGCGTGATGTGGAGGAAGCGCTGGCGGACCGAGGCCCCGTCCATGATGGCCGCCTCGCGCACGTCGTCGGGAACTGACTGGAGGCCCGCGAACAGCACCAGCACGACCAGCGGCGTCCACTGCCAGATGTCGGTCAGGATGACCGAGTACAGCGCGATGCTGGTCTCGCTGATCCAGCCGACGTTGGCCCCGCCGGTCAGCGGCGCGGCGATGTAGTCGAGCAGGCCGTTCGGGGCGTACAGCAGCCGCCAGATGAGCCCGATGACCGTCGGTGAGAGAATCATCGGGATCAGGATGAGCGTCTGCCACAGCCCGCGGAGCTTGATCTTCTTGTTCAACAGCAGCGCGATGCCGAACCCGAGCAGGAACTCGACGCCGACGGCGATGCCGATGAACTTGCCGGTGACCGCCAGCGAATTGAGGAACGCCTCGTTACTCATCAGGTCGACGTAGTTCTGGACGCCGACGAACGTCGTTCCCGTGGGCAGGAACTGCTGGGTGGACATCTGTATCGCCCGGACGAGCGGATAGAACGTCAGCGCGAACAGGATGATCACCGCCGGCAGCGTCATCAGCCACTTGAGGTGGTCGTCGACCCACAGCAGTACAGACTCCCGCGTGGTGTTTTCGGTCTGGAAGCTGCTGATTTCGGCGGTCGCCTGGTCGGTCTCAGTCGCCATCGCGTTGCCTCCGGCCTCCGTCTGGGGTGTCTCTCATCGCGGTCGACGGGCCGCGACGGCGGTGGGTGGTCTCGATCATTGGATTCAGCTGTAGTAACCCGCGGTCTCGAGCGTCGACTCGATCTGGTTCTTGGCCTTGGTGGTCATCTCGCTGGGTGAGAG
Organism: Haloarcula salina; assembly: GCF_049603855.1. GTDB lineage: Archaea > Halobacteriota > Halobacteria > Halobacteriales > Haloarculaceae > Haloarcula > Haloarcula salina_A. Next base: position 6,693 of record NZ_CP187148.1, read on the forward strand.
ATCGCCCGCGAGCGCGGTGTTGAGCAGCTGCCCGTGGTTGACGCCGAACTCGGAGTACAGCGGCGTCCGCGGCCGCCACTGGGCGTTCTGGAGGCTCTCGTACAGGGCGGGGAACCACGTCTGGGCGTCCATGTGGTTCTCGAAGGTGTCGTGGCGGAACGGCACGCCGCCGAGTTCGACGTACTTCGACTGGGCCTCGGCGGAGATGGCCGACTGGATGACCTGGCCCGCAGCCTTCTTCTTCGCGTCGCTGACGAAGCTGTTGATGCCCATGATCCAGTTCCCCTGCGTCGGGGCCTGTCGTTCCGCGCCGGTGTGGCCCTTCGGGATGGGGATGAACTCCAGGTTGTTGGCCTCCTGAGATTCGTCGGGGTCGAGCAGGAGCGACGCGGCCGAGGGCCACGCCGGTGCCTGGGCGGCCGACCCGGAGCCGAGCCCGTTGAGGACGGCGTCGCTGTCGAAGGAGGTCACGCCGTCCGGGGAGATGGACTTCAGATCCTCCGCCCAGAAGCGGACGGCTTCGGTGCCGTCGTCGCCGTCCCACTTGTAGCGCCAGTTCTCGTCGAACATCGTGCCGCCGACGGCGTTGCCGAGCGAGAAGAAGTTCGCCATCGCGGGGTTGCCCCGCTTCCCGCGGATGATGTAGCCGTTCGCGCCGTCGATCTGATCGGATATCTGCTGGCCGGCCTCCAGCACGTCGGCCCACGTCTCGGGAGCGTCGGCCCCGACCTGGTCGTAGTACGCGCTGTTGTACGCGTAGAGCTGGGTGTTGCCGACGATGACCTGGCCCCGGACCTGCTGGTCGAGCCCCTCGGCCGAGGGGACGGTCGGTGCGTTCGGCGTGGGCCAGGTGGCGATATCGACGCAGTTCTCGATGATCTGGTCCCGCGGGAGTTCGCCGGGGAGCCAGTCGAGGAGTGGGTCGACGTTGGCGGCGAACTGGGGGAACCACGGGTCGTCCATGAACATGATGTCGTACGCGTCGCTCTGCGTCGAGAGGATGCTGTTTGTCTTCTCGAAGAGGTTCGCGTAGGGGAACAGCTGGACGCTCACGTCGATCCCCGTGTCGTCGGAGACGTACTCGTCCATCAGGCGTTTGAATAGCCGCCCGGAGCCCTCGACGGCGGCCACGGAGAGTTCGGTCGCGGCCGAGTTCGAGCCGTTGCCGGTCGACCCACCGTCTCCGCCGCCTCCGCTGTCGCCGTTGCCGCCTCCACCGCCGCCGTCACCACCGTCGCCGCCGCTACAGCCTGCCAGCGCCGTCGCACCGACGATTCCGGTGGCCGTCAGATACCGTCGACGGGTGATCGCTCTGTTCGAACTGCTTCCGTTGCCGCCGTTCTGTGCGCTCTGCTTTCGCTCAGCGCCTCTGCCAGTGGATGGCATACAGGTAAACGTCCCTCTCATGGGTAATAAATCATGGTGGTTATCGCGTGGACGGCCCGCCGAGCCACGAACTACGAGGGAACTGCTTTCAGAGGCCCGTGTGGGTAACCCGACCGGCGGGGCCGGGTTCCCGATCACTCGAAGGAGACGACGGTCTTGAGCGTCTCCGGCGAGTCTTCGAGCGCGCGGTCGACCTCGTCGACGCTGTACCTGCTGGTCACGAGGTCGTCGAGTACGTCGGTCGACACGCCGCCGAGCCAATCGGCCGCCGCCTCGAAGTGTTGTCTGCGGGAGTTGACCACGCCGAGCAGCGCCTTGTTGTTGACGACGAGGTCCGAGTGAAACGCGCCGCCCTCGAACTCGACCGTCGCGTCGCTCGGGATTCCCTGGAGCGTCGCGACCCCGTTCGGTCCCAGCGCGCGCGCCGCGTCGACCGAGTGCTTCGGGTGGCCCGTCGTCTCGAAGACGTAATCGACGGGCTCGTACGCGTCCGGGACTTGCCGGAGTGGCGTTTCGCGCGAATCGACGTACGTCCCGCCGACGCCCTCGATGAAGTCGATGGTCGGGTCCGGTCTGTCCCGGCGGCCGAGGCAGTACGTCCGCTCGAACTCCACGCCCGTTGCCAGACGAGCGAGGCCGAGCAGCCCGAGATTTCCGTTCCCGAGGACGAAGGCGCTCTCGGGCCGCCAGTCGAAGCCCGAGCGCGCGGCGAAGGCCTGGTCGAGCGACTTCTCGAGGATACTCGCCGGTTCGACGAAGAAGCCGTACTCGGCGCGAGACTCCGGGAGCGCCACGAGGTACTCCGGCTCGCACGTGAAGTACTCCGCCATGTACCCGTGGGCCCCGAAGATGCCGCACTCGTGGAACGTCCCGGCGGGTGCCATGTCGAGTTCGTCGGTCCGCGCGTCGCGCGAGTCGTCGTCCGCCGGTCGGCGGACGAGTGGTGTGACGACCCTCCCCTCTGTGAGGTCGGTCCCGTTCGCGTCCTCGACGACACCCACGGCCTCGTGACCGATGACGAGGTGGTTCTCACCGTCGGGCACGTCACCACCGATTTCGCCGTCGACGATCCGTCTGTCCGAGCCGTCGATACCGACGGACAGCGTTCGAATCAGTACTTCGCCGTCGGCGGGCGCGGGTCGCTCTTTCTCGATGACGCGCAGGTCCGGTCCCTCGGGATAGAGTGCTACGGCTTGCATTGAAACGTCAATGGATTCGGCGGGACCGTACAAAACAGTTCCCCGTTCCGGGTCGGTCGCGAACGCCGTTCAGTCGTCGGTTCGAACCGCCTCGCCGCGATACGCTCTGAACAGGTCGACGATGACTCGGAGGTCCTCCCTGGCTTCGGCCGTGGTCGTCTTCACCTCGGCGTCGCCCTCGACGCAGTCGATGAAGGCCTCCTGTTCGCGCTTGAACGCCTCGTCGTACGACGGCGTCCTGACCGTGTCGGTGAGTTCCTCGATGCCCTGCTTCGTGCGGAGTTCCGTGGGCGTGTTCCTGATGAACGGGTTCGAGAAGTCGACGCTGACCATCCCGTCCGGCGCGTCGACGCGGATGAACTCCTCGAACCACTTGCGGTCGGAGTCGCCCGTCTCCAGCACGCACTGGACGCCGCCCTCGTACGTGAGGTGAGCCGTCGCGTACCGGCCGTCGGCGAAAACGTTCACGTGGTCGATGGATTCGACTCTCCCGAACAGTCCGCGCAGCGCGTTCACGTCGTGACAGACGTGTTCGAGCTGGAAGTCGTAGGCGTCCACGAGCGTCTCGTCGTCGGTCCCGATGGCCTGCTCGATGTCGGACTGTCGCTTTTCGACGCTCTCCTCGATGAGTTCCTCCGGCGGAGCGCCCTCTACGAGGTCGTACACTTCGTCGACGATTCGAAAGTGGTCCGGGTCCACGTCGTAGGCGGTGACGAGGTCGATGCCGTCGAGGCCGTCGATCTCGGCCCGTGCCCGCTGATACGACGGGTCGTAGCGTTTCATGTACGCCACCATCGCGGTCGCCTCGGACGCCTCGTCGGCCTCGACGATCCGGTCGGCGTCTTCGAGCGACGTCGCGAGCGGTTTCTCGACGAGCGTGTGTATCCCGGCGTCGAGTGTATCGACGACCACGTCGGCGTGCGCGTGCGAGGGCGTGAGCACGACCACGGCGTCCAGTTCGTCACCGCGTTCGTCGAGCAGCGCCTCGTGGCTTGCGTAGACGTGCGGAACGTTGTAGCGGTCCGCGAGTTCGTGCGCCCGGTCCTCGGCGGGGTCGACGAAGGCGTGTAGCTCCGCCTCCGGTTGCTCCGCGAGGTAGGGGATGTGCATTACCTGTGCGACCATTCCACAGCCGATGACTCCGAATCGCATCGTTGGAACGTCTCGGTAGTCACTGTTATAGTTTCCGGTGGGGTCGACTATACGCGCCGTCCGAGCCGTCGGTCCCGCACGCCGTTCGGCTCTCGTGTACGGGCCCGTCCGCGTCAGCGGGGAGTAAAGTAATAGGGGTACGGCGTAGATACCATCCATGGCAACGATCGTCGATTACGAACTGTTCGAGGTGCCGCCGCGGTGGCTCTTCGTCCGCCTCGAGACCGACGACGGCCTCGTCGGCTGGGGCGAACCGACCCTCGAAGGTCACGCGGAGATGGTCAAAGCGGCCGTCGACAAACTGGTGAAGACGCACATCATCGGCTACGATGCGGGTCGGATTCAGGACCACTGGCAGGCGATGTATCGGAGCGGGTTCTACCGCGGTGGCCCGATTCTCATGAGTGCCATCTCGGGTATCGACCAGGCGCTCTGGGACATCAAGGGCAAAGAGTGTGGAAAGCCCGTGTACGAACTGCTCGGCGGGCCAGTTAGGGACAGGCTACGAGCGTACCGCTGGATCGGCGGCGACCTCCAACAGGGATCGGACCGTCTCGATTCCGAACTGGAAACGGCAGCCAGAGAGAGCGTCGAAGCCGGATTCTCCGCGGTGAAGATAGCGGGTAGTCCGAAGCTTCGTCACATCGACGCTCCGTCGAAAATTGACGAGATCGTCGACAGACTCGCGTACGTCCGCGAGGTCGTCGGGACCGACGTGGACATCGGCGTCGATTTGCACGGGCGAGCGACCCGTCCGATGGCGACACGCCTCATCAAGGCGTTCGAACCGTACTCGCCGATGTTCGTCGAAGAGCCCGTCCTCCCGGAGCACAATCACGTGTTGCCGGAACTCGCGAGCGGCACGACCGTTCCCATCGCGACCGGCGAGCGACTGTACTCCCGAGCGGAGTTCCGATCGCTGCTCGTCGACGGCGGCGTCGACATCATCCAGCCGAGCATCGCCCAGTTGGGCGGCATCTCCGAGACGAAACGCATCATCGACATGGCCGAGACGTTCGGCGTCGGGGCCGCTATCGACTGTCCGTTCGGCCCGGTCGCGGTCGCGGCGTCGCTGCAGATCGGATTCGCGTCCTGGAACATCCTCACGCAGCAACAGAGCCTCGAACGCTATCCCGAGGAGGAAGCGGACATCAGGTATCTCGAGAATCAGGACGCACTCCGCTGTGTCGACGGCTATTTCGAACCGCCGACCGCCCCTGGTCTGGGTATCGAAATCGACGAGGAACTGGTCCGCGAACAGTCGGCCGTCGACGTCAAGTGGAACACGCCGATCCGCCGACGGGACGACGGGAGCATCGCCGAGTGGTGACTGTGCCTCACGACTGAGAGACTTCCGACCGATCGAGTGTCGATTTGGGTACAGAACCAGTCTCGCCGCCACGTCTGTTTCTCTTCGCCTCAGAACTTCCGAGTCATCGCTATAACGGGGCGTGGCTGTACGGATGTGGGCAGAGGTCCACGTTTGCCTGACGGTAAGTAACGTGATGTTCGTACAGCCAGCGGAGCGTCTGTATTTTTGCTCCACTTCATACTGCCGCCTAATCTATAATAAACATACCGGTACTATGTCCAGTGGCTCGTGGGCCCACGAATCAAGCTGCGACGCTATTTACACCCTGAAAATGTAGTTGGGTTCGTCAGCCCATGAGCAGTTCGACCTCGATGGACTCGACGGTGCTGACGATGTGGCCCGAGATTTCTTCGTCGAGCGTCCAGCCAGTGAGTTCGTCGACCGGTCCGGCAACCGAGACAGCCCCGACCAGTCCGTCCGTCCCGCGGGTGATGGGATACGCGACTCCGTGCCAGTCCTCGAGGCACTCTCCGCGGGCCGACGCCACGCCACCTTCGCGGATGTCCTGGAGTTCCGTCTGTAACGCCGACTCGTCGGTGACGGTGTTTGGCGTCACGCTCGCTAGTCCGTGCCGCTCGATCGTCCGTTCGAACTCCGACTCGTCGAGGAACGCGAGGACGGCCTTCCCGGCCGCGGACGCGTGGAGTGGGACCGTTTCCCCCTCGGGTCGCTCGTACAGGTACGTGTCGTCTCCAGCGCGGTAGACGTACACGCCCTGGCCGTGGTCCTCGACGAGGAGGCTGGTCAGTCCTGGCGTCGTGTCGGACAGTTCGTCGATCTTCGGTTTCGCAGCGCGGAACAGTCGCATCTGGTCGCGCGACCAGCTGCCGAGCCGCAGAAACCGCGGACTGAGGGTGTAGGTGTCGTCGCTCTTGACGACGTACCCGAGTCGGTCGAGCGTCGTGAGATGCTTGTAGGCCCCTGGTTTGGACACGGACGCACGGTCCGCCACCTCGGTCAGCGTGGCCTCTCCGAGTTCGCCGAGCGCTTCCAGCACCTGGAACGCCGTCCGCGTCCCTTTGACCAGAATCTCGTCGTCATCCCGAGTTACGTCCATACAGGTACGTCGACGGGCTCGGGCTTAAAGCTATTTACAACCCGTGAACTGTGTGAGAGAGTGATCCGAACCGCCCGGCGGGACCAAGTCCGTAAAGTGTGGGAACTCGTTTCCGCGGATCGTCTTCTAGTGGCACATCTCAGCTGAAATGTGGTACTTGGTAACGCGCGATGATCTCGGCACTGGCAGTCTTTCCATCCACCTGTTCGCCGGAATCAGATCCAACTTTTGTCTCATTTACAGCCTGTTAATCCTCTGAGCAATGAGTGGTCCTCGGTTCGTCGTCGCGCTCGAAGACGCCAAATAACAACCGTACATCTGTTTGGAGATGTGTGATGGTCTCTCGTTGGATCGACCACTGATTCGTGAATGCTATCGGGTAGGATATTTGAAAGAGACATAGTGATAGAGGCACATCGGGGATTAGAGAACTGATATAGGAGAATATCGAGATGAAGAGGATGAATAGGGATACTTGAACCAGTAATGTGCTAAGATAGTTCTATAAATTGCATAGATAGTCTTCTATATGGATACTTAAAACACGATATTTCGATTTCTGCCAGCTAGCTCTATTATATGACTGGTTATGTTGATATATTAGAATTTTAGCCCTCTATTCGGACATGAATTGGCGTATGAGTGACGCAGAAGTCGTGCGAGCAATCGAGTGTCTCGGTCAATTTCCATCGACGGTAGTCTCGACGGCTGTTTCGTCGAGGTTCACGCTCGATTCGGAGAGGTCACTCCCGCGCCACGTTCCCCGCTGATACCACGCGTACGTGATGACCGCCCCGACGACGTTCGAGATGGCGAACGACAGCCAGATCCCGGTCGCTCCGAGGGGTTGCGCAGCGAACCAGGCAATGGGAAAGCGCACGACGCCGAGCATCACGACGGAGATCGCCGCGGCGGTGAGCGTCTTGCCCGCACCGCGGAAGCTCCCGGTGTACGCCCGTGTAATTCCGATGAAGCCGAAGGTAAGCGCGACGTAGCGGAGGAACTGCGCGCCGACCTCGATCACCCGGTCCGCGCTCTCCTGCCCGGCACCGACGAACAGCGAGACGAGGGGTTCCGGGAACAGAAACACGACGACGCCTGCAGCGGTGAGGACGCCGAAGAGGACTGTTGCGGCGAGCGACGCTGCCTTTTCCGCTCGATCGGGTTTACCTGCGCCCATGTTCTGCCCGGTCATCGTTTCGACGCCGCGGGCGACGGCGATCGCCGGCAGGACGATCACCGAGAAGACGCGCGTGCCGATTCCGTACGCGGCGACGACGGGATCTGGGAACAGCGCGACGATGACCAACAGGAGGTTCATCGACAGCGCCCGGCCCATGCCCTCGATCGACGCCGGCGTGCCGATACGGACGAGTCGGCGGAGATACGTCCCGTCGGGGGCCATGTCCCGGAGGTGGATCTGGACGCCGCGGTTGCCCCGAAACATGATCGCCAGACCGACGAGCAGAGCCAGCGCACGCGAGAGGATCGTCGCGATCGCTGCGCCCTGGATCCCGAGCTCGGGGAACGCCACTGTCCCGATCAGCGGGGCGTTCTCGACGACCGTCCAGCCGAAGATGAGGAACGGGTCGATGACGATGTTGAAGACGACGGAGCCGAACATGACGAGCATCGGCGTGATCGTGTCGCCGTAGCCCCGCATGAGCGCGTTGAAGACGAAGAAGCCGAACATGAACAGCAAGCCCCCCGAGATGACCTCCATGTAACTCGACGCCAGCGGCAGGACATCTGCCGACGCGCCCATCAGAGAGAGGAAGTCGCCGATGGCGACGTACCCGAGCCCACCGAGAACGGCCGACACGAGAACGGCGAACGTGATCGTCTGCGAGGCCGCGTACTCCGCCTCTCGCTCCTTGCCCGCGCCGGTGAACTGTGCCACGAGGACGCTCCCGGCGACGGAGATTCCCGTGCCGAGGGAGATGAGCAAGAACACCATCGGGAACGCGAAGCTGATCGCCGCGAGCGCGTCGGTGCTGTACTGTCCGAGCCAGAACGTGTCCGCGAGGTTGTACGCCGTCTGGAAAAGATTGGTGACGACGATGGGCATCGAGAGGAAAAAGAGCGGTTTCCCGATGCTTCCCGACGTGAGGTCGAACTCCTCGGGGCCCCTGAACAACGAACTGAGTTTGCTCCTGACGCCCATCAGCGCGTTGCCTCCCGTGGCCTACCGGTATCAAGGCGGATCCCTGTCTTCGCGGCCGTCGTCGTCGAATCAGGCCGGCAGGAGCGGCCCGCGTGGTCCGTTGGGACCCCGGTTCCGAAATCGGCGTCCCCACACCGACGCCAGCCCCGGCCAGGCGGGTTCGGTGGGTCCGGTATGGTGTCGTCGTGCATATCAGTCAGTATCGAACTTACTAACTAGTTAGTCAAAAGCTTTGTGAGTTCTATAACATCCGGGAAATGCTAGTATAGATGGTCCTGGAGGGTGGATCGAAGCTAATTGGACGATTCGATTTTTCGGCAGATGGCGCGAGGCAAAACCGTTATCCAACCATAGCCGAAACCGACTCCAATGGCCGATCCAACGGAACGTTCGTTCTCCGGCCCGAGCGAGGACATCATGCGGGCGACCTATCGGGCGCTTCGAGAACACGGCTACGCGGACCTCACAGTCCAGCGTATCGCCGACGAGTACGGGAAATCGACCGCCGCGATACACTACCACTACGACACGAAAGAGGAGTTGCTCGCGGCGTTTCTCGACTATCTCCTCGAACAGTTCGTGACCTCGATACGCGAGGTCGAGACGACCGATCCCGAGGAACGACTGACGGTCCTGCTCGACACGCTCCTCGTCGAGCCCGAGGACAATCTCGACCTGCTGATCGCGATACTCGAGATGCGGAGTCAGGCCCCGTACAAGGAGGCGTTTCGTGACCGATTCGAGCAGAACGACGAGTACATCCGCTACATGCTCAAGGCGGTCATCAATCACGGCATCGACGAGGGCGTGTTCGACGACGTCGACGCCGACCACGTGGCCAGGGCACTGATGACGATCGTCGACGGCGCCCGCACTCGGGCCGTGGTGTTAGACGAGACGACCGCTCTCGAAACGGCCCGACAGACGGCGACCGAGTACGCCGACGCGATGCTCCGGTGAGTCAGCGCCGGCCTTCTTCGCCGCCGAGCATTTCGTCGAGATCTGGGATCTCGGTTGTACACCAGTGACAGAAGTCGAGATCGGCTTCGAGTTCCCTTCCACAACTCGGGCAGTGGGTGAGCTGTCCCTCCGGTGTGACCGTCACCCGGGCCACGGCGTTCTGAGCGCGCGCGAGGAGATAGGCGTCGGCCACACTGAGTCCCGCGACGAGCAGAATCGGCAGCACCGCGACCGGATCCGCGACGGTTCCTCTCGCGAGCGCGTCCAGTGCCGTCGGCTCGACGAGGACGTAGCTCGTGATGCCGAGCGCGCCGAACCATCCGATCGCTCGACGCCACCGGCGGAGATAGAGGTGTCCGAGTCCCGTGGCGAGCGCTGCGAGTACCGCCGCGAGCCACGGTCGCTTCGGTGAATGCGTCGTTCTCATGTCCTGACTTACTGGTCAGTTAGTCATAAGCCTTCTCACGGCCTTCTCGTTCGATCCGGGATGGAGCGGTCCGCACCAATCGCGTACTGGCGTCGCTGCCCTCTCGTATCGTAGCCAGTAATCCAAGAGTGCGGATGCGCTTACCTGATGCAGTGATACGGTGACGGCCACCCAGTGGGTACTTGGCCGATTGCCAGAGAGTATCAAAATTTCCACCTATACTACTGAAAATACTATGATCCTCGATAGATCTATGAAATAGAAAGAATTATCACTACCCAAAACGGTATTTGGTTGGTTATTGTAGGTCTTTGTATGCCTTCTCGAGGGGCATTCGTCGGTCTTGATAGATGGAGTGGATACCCGTGAAACAGGAACCGATTCGGACGAAACGGAAAGTGCAGCAACTGGGCTCATCGACGCTGGCGGTCACGGTCCCAGCGGAGTGGGCCCGAACGCACAACGTCGAAAAGGGGGACGAGATCGTCGTCCAGCAGGACAACGAGGGGGGTGCATTACTCATCGTCCCCCAACAGCCTGACGTCCCCGAGTCGGAAGCCTCGCTGGACGCCGACGTTCTCAGTGGCAAGGCCCTGGAACGCGCGCTCATCACCCAGTACATCCTGGGTCGCCATCTGATCCGGATCGAGGGGACCACCGCTCTCGGCCTTGACCACCGCGACGGCGTGCTCGCGGCGGAACGGCGGCTGATGGGGCTGAGTGCCGTCGAGGAAGGCGGAACGTACATGACGGTCCGCTGCTCGGTCGCGCCGGACGACTTTGACCTCCAGACGATGCTCGAACGCCTCGGCCGCACTGAAACGTCCATGCGACGGGGCGCGATCGACGCGCTGATCGAGGGCGACATCGGGACGGCGCGGCAAGTGAGTAGCCGGTACCACCAGATCGAGAAGCTCTACTTCCTGTTCCTGCGGCTGTCGTTCGCCACGTACCGCAATCCCCGTCTGAGTCAGGCGATCGGCATCGAGAGCGGCTTCCCGCTCATCGCATACCGGTCGGTCGTTCAGGAGATCACGCAGATGGCCGAGACAGCCGTCGAAATCGGCGAACTGGTCACGCAGTACGACGGAACGGCTCCGGGAGACGACATGGCACAGCGGCTCCGCGAAATCGCGACTTCGCTCGACGACGCCATGAACACCATCTGGAGCGTGGTCTCCAGTCCAAGTTATCAAGAGGCTGAAGCCGCTCGCGACGCACTGAACACCGTCGACGAATCCATCGCGACGTTCCACGAGACCCTTCGGACGGAGCGACCAGAGCCGGTGTTGCTCCTCCAGCGGGTCGCTGACCTGCTGGAACGAACTGCGAGCCACGCCGAGGACAGTCTCTCGGTACTGACGCAACTGTCCCATCATCAGGCGGGTCGGCGGTAAGGAAGTCGTCCCGTCTACACCCTCAACCCCCCGAGCGGCCTCGATTTCCGTCTCCTGACGGGGTAGAATGGCTCTCCCTAAAGGGCAGCCAGCGCGGCGGCACCCAGGACCTGACTCGAACCAGCCCCACACCCACAGCCGCTGAGCACGAGCAGGTGGGACGCACCGAGCACGCCGCCGCCGACGGGTCCGACGTAGCGCCATCGGCGAATCAGATGTAACACCTCTCCCACTGCGAGTACAGGCAGCAGCGTCCACGGCAGATAGACGCGCACCGAACCCGCATCGACGAATCCCAGCACGGCCGGTTCCGGGCCGGTGGCGACCACCAGGGGAACGTTGTCCGTCGTCAGGACCACGTCGTGGACCGAGAGGGGCACCGGTGCGAGCCAGCCCAGTAGCCACGCGCTCATCACGAGGACGAGGACGCTGAGACCGGGCGTCCGGTGGGGGATTCGCAGTCGTCTGGCGATCACCGTCGTCGAACGTCCCTGTTCCATGTTCACTCCTCGAGTTGCGTCCACGAGAGTTGCCACCGCCCGATCAGTCGGATGACCTCCGAACTGGCGTACCCCAGCGCGCCGATGAGGATGACGGACGCGACGATGTTCTCGTAGTTGCCGCTCGTGTACGACACCCAGACGAACCGGCCGATGCCCTCGTCTGCAACCATCTCGGCGGCGACGAGGTTCACCCACGCGAGCCCCATACCGATCACCAGCCCGGTGTGGATCGACGGGAGCGCGCCGGGGTAGATCACGTTCCGGAAGACGTCGGTCGAGGTCCCCCCTAGCGACTTGATCGCTCTGGTGTAGTCGGACTCGATGTCGTGGACGCCCCGGATCGTGTTCAGCAGGATGGGGAAGAAGGCCCCGAGAAAGGTGATGAACATGATGCTCGACCGCATCGAGGGCAGGACGAGGATCGTCAGCGGAATCCACGCGATCGGCGGCACCGGTCGGAGAATCTCTAGCGACGGAAACACGAGGTCGTGGACGACGCTCTTCCAGCCGATGAGCAGCCCAAGCGGGATGCCGATGGCCGCTGCGACGACGAACGAGCCGAGAATGTGGAGGAGGCTGACGTGGATGGACTCGTGGATGATCGGATTACCGAGCAACGCCACCAGGGCCGTGAGCGCGGCGACCGGTCCGGGTAGCCCACCGATGAGACCAGCACTCGATATTGCAGTCCAGACGAGTACCAGGCCGGCCAGCGACACGACCCGCCGACTGACCTCGAAGAGGCTCGGAAGCCGCCGCTCGATGGCTGTGGCGGTGCTCATTCCATCGCCTCCCTGGCCTCCTCGTGGATCAGGTGGAGCACGCGGTCCTTGAGGGCAGTGAACTCCTCCGTGGTCGTCATCGAGAGGTCTCGCGGCCGCTCCAGATCGACGTCGATGATCTCTTTGACCCGTCCCGGTCCGGCCGTCATCACGAGCACCCGGTCGGCGAGGAACAGCGCCTCCTCGACGTCGTGCGTGATGAACAGCACCGTCCGGTTGTCGTCGTCCCAGACTTCGAGCAGCATCTCCTGGAGCATCTCCTTCGTCAGCGCGTCCAGCGCGCTGAAGGGCTCGTCCATCAGCATGATGTCTGGGTCGTTAGCGAGCAGGCGGGCGATTTCGGCGCGCTGTTGCATCCCGCCGGAGAGCTCCGACGGATAGGCGTTCTCGGTGCCTTCCAGCCCCATCCGTTCGAGCAACTGGCTGGCGCGGCCCTCCTCGACGGCGCCCTGCATCTTGGGGCCGATGTTGACGTTCTCCTCGATCGTCATCCACGGGAGGAGGCGGTTCGACTGAAATACGACGCCCCGCTCGGCCGACGGGCCGTCGATGACCTCTCCGTCGACGTAGACGTTCCCGCTCGTCGGGTCGGTAAAGCCGGCGATGCATTCGAGCAGTGTGCTCTTCCCGCAGCCGGATGGGCCGAGGACGGTGACGAACTCACCAGCGTCGATATGGAGCGTTACGTCCTCGACCGCGACGACGTGTTCGCCGTCCGGGTCGTACACCTTGGAGACGGACTCGACGTGGACGGAGCCGTCCCGGTCGGTCGGTGCATCGGCCTCGTTCGGTACGGTCTGCGTGCTGTCGGTCATTGTGAGTGGTAGCGTTGGGTCGCGGTCAGTCTAGTCACGGTCCTTCCATGCGGTCAGGCGGGCACCGACCCGGGAGACGGCGTAGCTCGAGAGCGCGCCGTAGGACCCGAGGACGCTGATGCCGACGACCACGGTCTCGGTCTGCATCAGCCGGTAGGCCTGATACGTGATGTAACCGACGCCGAAGTTCCCGGAGATCATCTCGGCGGCGACGACGGCGATCCAGCCGATTCCGACGCCGAGCATGATGCCCGTCGCTATCGAGGGGACCGACGCGGGGATGATGACGTGCCGAAACAGGTCCCACTGGCTGCCGCCGAGGCTCTGGACGGCCCTGACGTACTCCGTCTCGATGCTGCGGACGCCGTCCGCGGTGTTGAGCAACACCGGGAAGAACGCGCCGACGAAGACGACCCAGACGATGCTCAGCAGGTTCGTCGAGAAGGCGACGAGCGCGATCGGGACCCAGGCCACCGGCGGAATCGGGCGGAGGAGTTCGACGGCTGGGGCGACGTAGCGCTCCCACCAGTCGCTCCAGCCGATGAGCAGTCCCAGCGGCACCGCCGTCGCGACCGCCAGGCCGACGCCGAATCCGACCCGGTAGATCGTGTGGTAGGAGTGGTAGTACAGCGAATACCCGCCGTTGGTCATCGGCTCGCCCAGCAGGTAGCTCACCAGTGCGCCCGCTGCCTCGGGTGGGGTCGTGATGAGGGCGAACCCGAGGACGCCCACGCGAACGAAGAGCCACCAGATCGCCAGAAAGCCCACGATCGAAGCGGCCTTGAGCACGTAGCGGGGCGGCCGTGGGACATCGCCGAGCTGTCGCTGGACCGTGGTGAGATACGCCTCGACTCGGGTGACCGCACTCATTCAGCGCTCACCTCGTCGTCGTAGGGGCTCCACTCGACCTCAGATTCGAGGTCGCTCGCGGCCTCGTCGAGCAGACCGAAGCTGTAGCGCTCCTCGGTCGGGAGCTGGTCGATCGCGCCCTGTTCGAGGAGGAAGGCCGGGGCGGTCTCTTCGAGGAGCTGGCGGGCCGGTTCGATCTTCCGGAGGTCGGTCGCGAACTCCATCTTCGGCGTGTCGGGGTTGATCCCGATTGGCTCGAACAGCGAAGCCTCGATGGTCGCCGGCTCGTAGTCCGCGAGGTCCTCTTCCTGATTGATGAGCTCGACGGTGCGCTCGGGGTCGCTCTTCATGATGTGTTTAGCCTCCAGTTCGGCTTTCATGACCGCCAGCGCGGCGTCGCGGTTCTCCGTCATGAAGGAGTCGTTCATCGTCAGCGCTCCGATGTCGGGGTCGTCGTAGGGCGCGCCCGTGACGACCCAGTCCGCGACGTCCTGCTGGACGACGCCCATCGTCGGGTTCGGCTCCCACATGACGCCGGCGTCGAGTTCGCCCGAGCCGATGTTCGCGAGGATCGTGTTGACGTCCTGGTCGACGAGGTTGACCGAGATGTTCTCGTACTCCTGCAGCGAGAGGAGGAACCGATGGGAACACGCGCCTGTGGTCGCGCCGACGTCTGCCCCGTCGAGGTCCTGCGGGCCCTCGATGTCCGAATCCTTCGGCGTGATGACGACGTTGCACTGCTGGCCCCACGACCAGCCGGAGAGGCCGATCATGTTGATCGGCTTGTCGGTGTTCGCGAGCGCGAGGATGGTCGGCATGTCGCCGTTGTACCCGGCCTGGTTCTTCCCGGCGATCATCCGGTTGCCGATGACCGAGCCCTGCAGGGCGGACTGCCACTCCACCTCGTAGTCCCCCTCTAGGGGTTCCGTGTACTTCTCGACGAGCTCTCCGTGTTTCACGACGAGCTCAGACCAGTACGGCGTACCGAACGGCTGGTAGCCGATAGTGATCGTCGTCGTGCTGCTGCCGGCACTCCCCCCGCTACACCCCGCGAGGAGACCGACCGCCCCGGCACCGACCGCGCCTTCGAGAAATCGCCGTCGGGACGTCTTCGGTCTCGAATCGTCCGTTCCCGCGTACTTCGTTGCAGCCTCACTGCGCTTCGTTTGTGCATTGTTCTCTGGGTTCATTCGAACGAGTCAACCGAGACCATCGCCTCATAAGAAATTTCTGTATTATTAACATTTTATCGCAGAAAGTGGTATATCACGGCAAATAAAGTTCGAACTTGCAAATGCATGTTCAAAGATATATACATATTATAATATCTCTCTGAGGTTCCAATATGCATTTGTTATTACGATATATTACTGTATTTCTGCAGAAATTCGAGTAAAATAGTTTAATATCACAACCTTCCACGGCAGATTTTTAACCCGGAAACGAATCGAATGTGGTGTCGGCGAGCGGGCGACGCTCGCACGCAACCACGACAACCAATGAGCGGAAATATCCAGAAAGAGATCGCGAGCGAGGGAACGACTCAGGAAGAAATCGACGAATACTACGGGACAGTGTCGATCTCCGAGGACCAGGTAACGGCCGGCGCGTACGACACCTGGGAGATCGAGTACACGGTCGGCGAGCTGGGCCTCGACGACGGCGCGAAGCTGAAGATCGCGACCAACCAGACCAGCGACTGGCAGCGCCCGCAGTTCGAGGACCCGAGCGCTGACAACTACGCCTCTGTCGAGACCAGCGGCGACGCCACCGTCGAGGGGCGGTTCGACCGCCGGTACCTGACGAAGAAACCGTGGAACGACAACGTCGTCATCGACATCCACGACGGCTATACCGAACCCGGCGAGACCATCACGATCACCTTCGGCGATACCAGCGAAGGGAGCATGGGCCATCAGGTCCAGTCGTTCCCCGAGACCGCCTTCGAGTTCCACTTCTTCGTGGACATGCTCGGGACGGGCGATTTCCTCCTGCTCGACGAACTCGACTACCAGATCGTCGCGGGCGAGCCCGCGCGACTACAGGCCATCGCCCCGTCGACGGTCGAACCCGGCGAGGAGACAGAAATCGTCGTCCGCGTACTGGACTACTGGTACAACACGGCCAACGACTACGACGGCACGCTGTCCATCAAGAACGGCGGCGAGGAGACGCTGACCTTCGAGGCCGACGACCCTGTCGAGCACATCCCCGTCACCTTCGGTGAGGAGGGCGTCCACCGCGTAACAATCGAAGACCAGGAGCGCGACTGGGAGGCCACTTCGAACCCGATCGTCGTCGGCGGCGACAAGGAGTACGACATCCACTGGGGTGACATCCACGGCCAGTCCGGGAAGACGGTCGGGACCGGCACCATCGACGAGTACTTCGAGTTCGCCCGGGACGAGGCGCTGATCGACTTCGCCTCGCACGCGGCCAACGACTTCCAGGTCACCGAAGACTACTGGGAGGACGTCCAGGACGGCATCAAGAAGTTCCACGAGCCCGGCGAGTTCGTCACGCTGCTCTGTAACGAGTGGTCGACCAACACCGTCAACGGCGGGGACAACAACGTCTACTACAAGAACGACGACGAGCCGCTGCTTCGTAGCTGCGGCTGGCAGTCCGCCGAGGGCTTCGACAAGCACAAAGGGACGCCCAAGATCGAGGACATGTATGCGGCCTACGAGGGCCGGGACGACGTCATGATCATCCCCCACCAGGGCGGCCGTCCGGCGCGCCTTCGCGACGAGGACGAGGTCGACTACGACCTGACGCCGTTCATCGAGATCACGTCCTTCTGGGGCGTCTTCGAGTGGTTCGCTCACGAGGCGCTGGACCGCGGATACGAGTGCGGATTCATCGCGGGCAGCGACGACCACACCGGTCGGCTCGGCGCGTCCCAGCCGACCAACCACTACGAGCCAGACGACACCGCCAGCCTCCAGGCCGCCGACTTCAACATCACCGGCGGCATCATGGCGGCCAGCGTCGACGAACTGACCCGCGACGGTCTCTGGGAGGCCATGCAGAGCCGCCGATGTTACGGCACGACCGGCGAGCGGACCCTGCTTTCCGTCGACCTCGACGGCGCGAACATGGGCGAGAAGATCAGCGTCGACGGCGACGTGACCTTCGACGTGACCGTCAACGGGACCGAGCCGGTGAAGCGTATCGACCTCTTCGACGGGTCCGAGAAGATCGACAGCGTCAACCTCACCGACAGCGATGAGTACCTCGAACTGACCTGGAGCGGTGCGCGCTCGAAGCACCGACACAAGGTCCAGGACGCAAACGGCGGCCTGACCCTCGACAAGGGCGAGATCGAGGACGCCATCGAGTTCGGGTTCCACAACCCCGAGCAGGGCATCACGTCGATGACCGACACCACCGTCGAGTGGGACTCGACGATCTCCGGGAACTACCAGGGCATCAAGATCGACCTCGACGCACCCGACGACACGGAGCTGTCGTTCCGGACTCCGTTCCTCAGCGATTCCTGGGAACTCGGCGAAATCGAGGACGGCATGGTCGTCGAGGCCGGCGAACTCGAACAGCAACTCGCCTTCCGCTACGTGGGCGAGGCAACCGCGAAGGACGTCGAGGTATCCTTCGACCTCGACGCCGACGACGGAGAGGACCACGCCTACTACGTCCGCACGGTGCAGGAGGACGGCGACATGGCCTGGAGCTCCCCGGTCTTCGTTCGGTAAGACCCGCACAGTACCGCCCATCCGACAGATCGGATGCGGCCGCCCACTCTCCCGGGCGAGACGCCTCTGACCGCTCGCCGGGAGACCTTCGTCCGCGCGATTTCGGATTTCAGTTTCACATGACCGACGACACCGACGCTACCGACGACTACGGCGCAACGGCGATCCAGACCCTCGAAGGCCTCGAAGCCGTCCGCACACGGCCGGCCATGTACGTCGGCTCGACGGACGCGGCTGGCCTCCACCACCTGGTCTACGAGGTCATCGACAACGCCATCGACGAGGCGCTCGCGGGCCACTGCGAGACGATTACGGTAACCATTCATCCCGACGATTCCGTATCGGTTAGCGACGATGGCCGTGGGATTCCGGTAGCCGCCCACGAGGACGGCCGCTCCGCGCTGGAGGTGGTGATGACCGTGCTCCACGCCGGCGGCAAGTTCGACGACGCCTCGTACCAGGTCTCCGGCGGTCTTCACGGAGTCGGAGTGAGCGTGGTCAACGCCCTCTCTGAACGCCTGGAGGTTGAGGTCCGACGCGACGGCGCAGTCTGGCGACAGGCGTTCGAGCGCGGCGACCCGCTGGATTCCCCCGAGCGTGTCGGTCCGCTCGACTCCGACGCGGAAACCGGCACGACGGTTCGCCTCTGGCCCGACCGGGACATCTTCGACGACGCGCCGTTTTCGTTCTCCACGCTGGCCGGCCGACTGCGGGAACTGGCGTTTCTGAACGCCGGCGTCCACATCGACCTGCGGGACGAACGCGACGGGACCGAGACGACGTTCGAGTACGAGGGCGGCCTCCGAGAGTTCGTCCGCTACCTCAACGAAGGCAAATCGCCGCTGCATCCGGAGGTAATTACCGTCGAGACGGTGGAAGACGTCGACGCCGGACCGCTCTCGGTCGCCGTCGCCATGCAGGCGACCGGCGACGTGCAGGCGTCGATCCACGCGTTCGCCAACAACATCGACACGCGCGAGGGCGGGACGCACCTCACCGGCTTCAAGACGGCGCTGACCCGTGTCGTCAACGACTACGCGACGGACAACGACCTGCTGAAGGATCTGGACGACACGCTGAAGGGAGAGGATATCCGCGAAGGTCTCACGGCCGTCATCTCGGTGAAACACCCCGACCCGCAGTTCGAGGGCCAGACCAAGACGAAACTGGGCAACAGCGACGTCCGGGGCGTTGTCGAGTCTGCGATGCACGACGGCCTGTCGACGTTCTTCGAGGAACATCCCGACAGCGCCGAGGCGATCATCGCCAAGGCCGTCGAGGCCGCGAAAGCCCGGACGGCCGCCGAGAAGGCCGAGGAGCTGACGCGGCGTAAATCGGCGCTGCGTTCGACGGCGCTACCCGGCAAACTCGCGGACTGCCAGTCGCGTGATCCAGGCCGATCCGAACTGTTCGTCGTCGAGGGTGATTCGGCCGGCGGGAGCGCAAAGCAGGCCCGCGACCCCGAGTTCCAGGCTGTCCTCCCCATCAAGGGAAAGATCCTGAACGTCGAGAAGCACCGGCTCGATCGCGTCCTCGAAAACGACGAGATTCGAAACCTCGTCACCGCGCTCGGGACGGGAATCGGCGACGAGTTCGACGCTGACGACTGCCGCTACGAGAAGATCGTCATGATGACCGACGCCGACGTCGACGGCGCGCACATTCGGACGTTGCTCCTGACGCTGTTCTACCGGCACATGAAGCCGCTCATCGAGGCGGGGTACGTCTATGCATCGCAGCCACCGCTCTATCGAATCCGCCATCGTGGAGAGACCTACGATGCGATGACAGAAGCCGACCGAGACGAGATCATCGCGGAGCGCTGTGACGGCGACCCGACCCAGGTCCAGCGGTTCAAAGGGTTGGGCGAGATGAACCCCGAACAGCTCTGGGAGTCCACGATGGATCCGGAGAACCGCATCCTGAAGCAGATCACTATCGAGGACGCCGCGGCCGCCGACAAGATGTTCACCGTCTTGATGGGCGACGCCGTCGAACCGCGCAAGGAGTTCATCAAGGAGCACTCTCCCGAAGCGGAGTGGGTCGACATCTAATCGACATCTGTCCACACCAAAACGACACCATACGGCAGAAATAAAATTAGAATGCCGAAACTCACACCTCAAAATACGATTTCTATAGGTATCTGCCTCAAAAACAGCACAATAGTCGGAACTGAACTAAATACGACACTCTAAATACACTATGTGTAGACAAAGATATGAATAGTAGCCTTTCTACGCGAAATTTGAGTTTGGACAGCCCACATCCGTATCTCTCCCCCTGGTGCGGCCGGTGACTTCGGTCCGTTCTCTGTCCAACCTCGTCGTCGTTATCGGCTTGCTCGCCACTGGCGGAATCGATCACTACGCTGAAGTGCCAGGCGCGAGATCACCAGACATGGTTCACGTCGAACGCCTCGCAGATACGCGTCATCACACTGGTGAGGGGCCGCTGTGGCATCCCGACGAACAACGGCTCTACTGGGTCGATATCCCGGCCGGCGAACTGCACCGGTACGACCCTGGGACGGACGAGCACGAACTCGCGTACGAGACGCCGTCGGGACCGATCGGCGGATACACCCTCGAATCCGACGGTGCGCTCCTCCTGTTCACAGACCGAACGGTCGAGCGGTACGTCCCGGGGTCGGACGCGACCAGCGTCGTGCTGGAGGTCGACGCCGACACCCGGTTCAACGACGTGATCGCAGATCCCGAGGGAAGGGTCTTCTGCGGGACGATGCCCGGCGAAGATGCGCTCGGGACGCTCTATCGGGTCGATCCGGACGGGAGCGTGACGGTGGTCGTCGAACAGGTGGACATCCCCAACGGGATGGGATTCACAGACGACCTGTCCACGTTCTACTTCACCGAGTCGGAAGCCCACCGCATATACGCCTACGAGTACGAGCAGTCAACTGGCGAGATCACCGATCGGCGAACGTTCCGCGAGACCGATCCCGACGACGGCATTCCCGACGGACTGACAGTCGACGCGGAAGATCACGTGTGGTCGGCCCGGTGGAACGGCGGACGGGTGGTCCGGTATACGCCCGACGGGGACCCCGTCGCAGAGATCTCGCTGCCCGCGCGGAAGGTGTCGTCTGTCACGTTTGGCGGGCCCGACTACGACGAACTGTATCTGACGACCGCGCTGACCGACGGGGACCGAGAGTCCGAGGGACCGGGAGCCGGTGCCGTGTTCCGCGTCACCGACCTCGACGTCGCTGGGGTTCCCGAGTACCGATCTCGGATTGCGTGACCGGACGGGAGGCCCCCGCAGGGAAGACGCGGATTCAACAGTACCGAACGCACTGGGCCGCGAATGTGCAGTCTGGTTCGGGTACTCGCTGGGCGGACTGTCTATTGTGTTCCCCTGGCTAACGACCGTACTTCTGTTATTCTAAGTGATGCATCGAACAGCGATGAGTGGGACATCCTGAATAATCAACCCATGAACTGTCTCGAGTGCATTGCAGTAGTCTCTGGCGTGCTATCGTGACCTCCGTCGACTGTGAAATCCATCGATATTCTACATCGTTAATTCTCATATTGGTGAATACTAGCACGTGCCACGGTCTTCCAGTAATCACGGCGAACTGGCACGTCACTTACCAATTTTTCGCCCTCGGTTCGGCCACAAAGCTCATATCCGTCAATTACTGACCGATATTGTCGGATAATCGTCGTTCGACAACGCTGATTGGTGGACGTGGGGCACAGACGACGGGATATTCCGAATTGATGGACGGAGAGTCGGAGCGGTATCTTCCCGTGGTATTCGAAAGAAATACTCGACTGGCCGCGAGTGCGCTCCCGCTGACGTTGCGTTCAGCCAGTCTGAATGGTTACCGACGTGAAGCGAGGTCTGCGCGTTCGCTCCCAGGCCGGGCCAAAAAATGAACTGACGGACAAACCCGGTAGCGTAGCGTCGACTACCAGGGACGGCCGTCGTCGGTCGGCTGGACGGTCTCGACGAAGTTGAAGTTCCACTTCTGGTTGCTTCCGCCGTTCCACGACCACTGAATTACGTCCGCTCCGTCGGCCGCTGACGAGGCGTTCACGTCGGCGACCTTCCCGCTGGCAACGTTTCTGATTCGATATGTCCCGTCGCCGTTCTCGACAATCTCCCACTTTTGCGGGCCGCCGGTCCACCACGTCCACTGCTGGAGGCTCGCGCCGTCGGCCGTCGAGCCGTCGGGCACGTCGAGCGCGCGAGTGCTGTTCTGATTGAAGATGCGGTACTCGCCGCCACCGATGTACTCGACCCACCACCGCTGGCAGGCGCAGTCGTTCGCGGTCCACTGCTGGACGTTGTCACCGTCGCTCGTTCCGGCGTTCGCGACCTCCAGGAGTTTGCCGCTGTTGACGTTCTCTATCTCGTAGATTCCGTCCGCGAGGATGCCGGTGTCGTTCGTGTTCGGTTCGACGGACTGGAGGCTCGGCGTCTTGTCGCCGCCGATGATGGGCCAGTCGCCGTCGGTCCACTCGACGCGGTCGATGAAGAACTTTCGCGCCGGAACGCCGTCGACGTACTCCTGGTCGTTGGCGTCGTAGGCGTGATAGACGAACCAGTCCTGTCCGTTGTCGTCGGTCGTGATGTCCCCGTGGGCCGGCGCGACGAAGCGGTCGTTCGCGGTGAGCTGGGCGATGCCGGCGTTGTCGCTGTTGTAGTTCATCATGTCCGTGCCCGAGGGATCGGTGTAGGGGCCGAAGAAGTCGGTGGAGCGGCCGACCTCGACCTCGTACGTGCTACTGTAGCCGCCACAGCACGTCCCGGTAGCGACGAACAGGTACCAGTAGCCGTTGCGGTAGAAGGCCGCCGCGCCCTCGTAGGCGTCCCCGGCGACCTGCTGAAGCGTCCCCGACCGCCAGTCCTGCAGGTCACCGGTGAGTTCCATCACGTAGATCCCCTGGAAACTCCCCCAGAACAGGTAGGGCGTGCCGTCGTGCTCGACGAAGTACCCGTCGATGGTCCCGCCGCCGGCGTGGTCGTTGTCCCCGATGATCTGTCCGTAGTCGGTGAAGGGGCCATCGGGCGTGTCCGACTTCGCGAGGCCGATACCGAACTCGCCGCTCTCCCACGGTCGGGGCGAGAGCGAGTAGAACATCACCCACTCGCCGTCGTAGTAGTGGATGTCGGGGGCCCAGATCGACCCGTAGGTCCAGCCCGGCCGCGAGTCGAACGCCTCGCCGACGTAGGTCCACTCGTGGAGGTTGTCGGACCGGAGTATCGGAATGAGCAACTCGTCGGAGTCGTTGTTGCGGTTCATGTTCGTCCCGTAGGCCCACCACGTCCCGTTCCCGTCACGGTGAATCGTCGGGTCGGGGAAGTGTGGCCCGTACAGTTCGTTGTGGTAGTGTGTCGAACCGTCCGTCGTCCCCGTGACGGACCCGCTTACCGCGACCCCACCCGCGGTCCCGAGCGCGCCGACACCGATCGTTTTCAGAACACTACGTCTGTCCACACCGCTGTCATCGTCTGCCATGCGAGTCATATCTGTGAACAACTGCATAAATAGATTTAGCATGATAGTACATGCCAGATATTTCCCATCGGACACAAACCAGTTTGATGCGAGGAGCTCGGTCCATCGACAGCCAGTCTCGGTCGACCGCGCTCTGTTCGGACCGCGGTGGAACTACTGTCTACTGGACTACATTATCGGTACATTTATGTAATAGCCACCATCTCGCTGACATGGAGTGTGTTATTGAATGACACCACAAGAGACGCTCGACATCGACAGACGGACGTATCTCAAGATGGCAAGCGGCGCTGTAACGATCCCCGCGCTGAGTAGCGCAGTCGGGGCAACACAAGACGAGGAGGCGGAGGCGGGCCAGAGCAGTTCACAGTCCCGTCATACGAAACTCGACCGACTGGACGCGTACCTCGACGAGAACGACCTGGAAGCGGTGTGGTTCGCGGACTCCGACACGTACGCGTGGTTGCTCGGTCGGAGCAACGTCATCGACAGGAGTTCGTCCACCGGCGTGGCCGTCGTCGGCTACGACGGAGCGGATTTCACCATCGTCGTCGACAACGACGAGCGAGCACTGGTCCGCGACGAACACTTCGAAAACCGGGGCGCTGACGGCGACTCGTCGGAGAACGGGGAGTCCGGGACCGACGCGGAGTCGACAGCGGAGACAGAGACGGACGAGGAGTCAGCAGCGGGCAACTCTTCCCCGCTCCCCGACGTGACCATCGAGACGTTCCCGTGGTACGCGACGTCCCTCGGCGAGGCCGTCGCCGTGCACTCGCCCACGCCCGCGGCAGCCGACTTCGACGTCCCGGGACTGGAGTCCGTAAGTGCGAGCGCGCTTCGACGCCCGCTCACGCAGGAAGACATCGACCGGTACCGGACGCTGAGCAGTCAGACGGCCGCCGCGGTCGAGGGCGTCATGCGAAACGCCGAATCCGGGGACACCGAGCAACAGGTCGCCAACGCGCTCGGGTGCGCGCTCGACGAATACGGCATCGACCATCCGGTCGTCCTCGTGGCCGGCGGCGAGCGGGCCCCGAAGTACCGTCACCCGGTCCCTCGGGACACCGAACTCGGCGACTTCGTGGTGGTCTCGGTCGTCGGTCGACGACTCGGTGAGTACGCCAGTTGCACCCGAACGGTCGCGTTCGACCCACCGGAGTGGCTCGAAGACCGACATCGAATCGCGACGCGCGTCGACGCGACGGCACTGGGTGCGACGCAGGCCGCCGCCCAGTCGGACGAGACGGCCGGCGACGTCTTCGAGGCGATTCGCGCCGCCTACGAACAAGCGGGGCTGCCGGACGAGTGGCAGGCACATCATCAGGGTGGAGCGGCCGGATACGCGAGCAGGGAGTGGGTCGCGAAGCCGGACCTCGAAACGTCCGTCACCGCACCGATGGCATATGCGTGGAATCCGACCGTTCAGGGGGCAAAGAGCGAGGGGACCGTTCTCGTGACCGCCGACAACATCGAACCGCTCACGGTGACGGACGACTGGCCGATGCTCGACGCCGAGTCGTACGTATCGGACGTCACCGTCTCTCGACCCGACGTCCTCTACAAGAACTCGTAGTCCGGCCGACGGTCTGTCCCACCTGCGTAGGTGGGACCAGCGACCGTACGGTCTGAGAGGCATCGAGAGCGTGTGAAACCGGACCCAAAATGCGGCATAGCAGTGAGAAAAACCAGAAAACACAAAGATATAGTCGGTATTTGGGGATACGATAGCAAACTATATATTTATACCAGACGATACTGACATACGTAGCCTAGTTTGGTGATTTTTCGGATCGATGTGTCCAAATTGCAAAGTCGGTGGTACAGAGTAGTCGGGAATCTGGTCAGGGACGGCCACGACAGGGCCGATCAGGGGAAAGCATCTGGCCTTGGTCTGCGTACAAGTCCGCTCGTATCGAGGTCCGAATATCGTATCTGTTATATAAACTCTTAACAGGTAGCCGATATAAGTTTGTTATATTACAACATGGAACACGATATCATTCGAAACATAGCGCTGACGGCTATTCCCGAATGGTCCCCACGTTAATCATCTATGGATGAACCGGGGGCTGGAGAGAGTGAAAACCGGTATCAGCAGTTGATCAAAACGTCGCCTGCACCGATCAATCTCTTCGACGCGTCGGGCGAGATCATCTGGGGTAACGACGCTGTCTTGGATCTTTTAGGTCTCCCGTCGAGAGAGCGACTGGTCGGCCGCACGATATTCGAGTTCATCGACGTCGACGACCACGAGACTGCCGCGCAGGAACTCGCCGAGGTGGTCGAAGACAAGGTCTCGACGGGGCCGACGGAGATGCAATTACGTCCGCCGGACGGCGAGACGCGGACGATACGGGTCTCGACCGCACCCGGTACCTACGAGGGTCAGGACATCGGTCAGGCGGTCATCGTGGACGTCACGCGACTCAAAGCGGTCCAGGCGGAACTCGAGGCCGAGCGCGAATTCATCGAGGACGCGATCAACACGCTGCAGGACGTCTTTTACGTGCTCGACACCGCCGGCGACCTCGTACGATGGAACGACTCGCTCCTCGAGAAGTCCGGCTACACCGAGTCCGAAGTCCGGGACATGGCTCTCGAGGACTTCTTCGCCGATGGGGAGGCCCGGAGGGTGTCGGAGTCTATCGCCACCGCGTTCGCCGAGGGCAACGACACGCTGGAGGCGACCGTGGTTACGAAACGAGGGACGGAAGTCCCGTACGAGTTCCGCAAGCGGCGCCTGTCTCGCGATGGCGAGGTGGTCGGCGTCGTCGGCACCGGTCGCGACGTATCGGACCGGAACGCTCGCGACCAGCACCTCAACGCAGTGGATCGGTTACTCCAGCACCACCTCCGGAATCAGGTGACGGTCATTCGCGGACAGGCCGAGATACTTCGGCGGGAAGGCATCGACCCCGTCGGACACCTCGACCGGATCGAGTCGGCCTCCGAGAAGTTACTCTCCCTGTTCGACAACCACCACCACATCGTCGACGTACTCACGGAACGCGATCAGCTGGAAGCGATCGACGTGGTGTCGGTGCTCGATTCGGTTCTGCAGGACGTCGAGCGGGCGTTTCCCGCTGCCACGATCTCACGGGACCTGCCGGACGAAGCGACCGTCCTCGCGCTCTCTACGTTTCCGAGCGCCGTCCGCGAACTCGTCGAAAACGCCATCCAGCACAGCGAGAGTCCGGAGCCGACGGTCGGAGTTGTCGTCGAGACGAACGAGGCCACGGTTGCCATTCACGTCGTCGATACCGGGCCTGAAATCCCAGAGAACGAACGGGAGTCGCTCGCGACCGACAGCGCCTTCGGGCCGACGTCCCACTCGACCGGTCTCGGACTGTGGTTGGTGCACTGGATCGTCAAGCGCTCTGGAGGCACGCTCCGTTTCGGCGAGAACGACCCGCGAGGAAACGTCGTGACGATGGAGTTCCAGACGCCGGGCGACACCCGCTCTCAGTAGCGTGCGGGACTCGGCGCTGGGTGACACGAGTCAGTTCCAGGCGTCGGGGCCGAAATCGGGATTGATCGTGCGGTCCGTTCGATCGATTCCGTCGATACGGTCGATTTCGCCGTCCGAGAGCGGTAGACCGAGGCTCTCGAAGTTGTCGGCGAGGTGGTCTCGACCGGTCGCTTTCGGAATGGCGGTAACGCCCTTCTCGCGGAGCCAGGCCAGACTGACCTGGGCGGCGCTGGCGTCGTGGTCCGCGGCGATGTCGGTCAGCACATCGCTGTCGAAGACGCCGCCGCGAGCGAGCGGCGAGTACGCGACCAGTTCGTAGCCGTGTTCTTCGGCGTGGGCGCGCAGGTCCGTCTGGGGCAGGAACGGGTGCATCTCGACCTGATTGGCGAACAGCGGGGCGTCGAGGTGGTCCATCGCCTCTTCGACGTGACTGGGTTCGAAATTCGAGACGCCGACGTTGTGGATCTTCCCCTGGTCGTAGAGGTCGTCGAACGCGGCCAGCGTCCCCTCGGCGTCGTACGCGCCCGCCGGCCAGTGGACGTACAGCACGTCCACGGCGTCGACGCCGAGTTTGTCGAGACTCTCCTCGGTGGTTTCGATGACGTCCTCGCGTGCGAGATTCGAGTTTCTGACCTTCGTCGCCAGAAACACCTCCTCTCGTGGCACGTCGGCGGCAGCGATACCGTCACCGACGGCCTCCTCGTTGCCGTAGGCCTGTGCGGTGTCCACGTGGCGGTAGCCCATCTCCAGCGCCGTCTCGATGCTCGCTGCGCACGTCTCCGGGTCGTCGTTCTGCCACGTCCCGAGGCCGAGCATCGGCATCCCGTCGGCCAGCGGGGCGCTCACGGGGGACTGGTCCTGTGATGTCATCGTCGTGGTTCGGCGCTTTCGCCTGAAAAAGGCAGTGGTGCGTGCGATTCCGCCACACACGGCGGTGTCGGGCCGTCGTCAGTCCTGACACACCGTCATTCGACACGGCCCGACCGCTTATCAGCACTGCGCGGATAGCTCAGATCTGTCCGAGACGATGCAAGCGGCGGTCGGTTCTGAACCGGGCGCGGATTTCGAACTGGTCGAACGCGACGTTCCCGAGCCCGACCCGGGGGCTGTCCGAGGCAGAACCGTAATTAGCGACGCTCTCGAATCCCGTCCCATGAGCGACAGTTCGCCGGACGAGGACTCCGAGGACGACCGAATCAACGACCGCCTGGACCGGATTCTGAACTTCTTCGCGACGTATCTCCCCTGAACCGGCCGGGACCACTCCAGTCGGACGCGGAATAGTGACGACCAGAAAGCTTTCCTCTCAGTTACCTGATGGATACGATATGCGCCGCCGCCAGTTCCTCACGAGCGGAACCGCCCTCCTCTCGACCGCCCTTGCCGGCTGTGGTCATCCCCCGGTCGTGCTCGACATGCAAAGCGCCACGTCCGCGGACATCGCTGACGAAGTCGCGATGACCGCCGAACCCGACTCCGAAGAGTACGCTGTCGTCACGTCGGCCCGAGAGAACGGGACGGCGACGCGGCGGGGCCGATACGACCTGTTCGACAGAACCAGCGTCGTCCGGGTCGACGACACCTTCTACGAGGTCTCGGAGACGCGCGTCTCGAGCAGCGAGGTGACGGTCTACGAGGTACTCATCGACTTCGACCCGGACGACACCACGCCTGACGTGGGTGAGATCAGGTACGACGAACTCCCCGAGGTCGATCGACAGCGGCTCGAATCGGTCCTCTCCGGGGACCATCCGACTGGCCAGGACGGCTACGACATGGGCGTCGGGTACGGCACTGCCGAGGAGGTGAACGGCTCGGTGTTCGTCCCCGAGCGACAGTACGACGTCATCGTCCACGACGGGAACCGGTATCGGGTGGCGGTCAACTCTCGGACGGCGTCCGAGGCCGAGTACCGATACGAAGTGACGGAAATTGCCCCCGACGTCGAGGCGTTCGCCGACCAGGTTCGCGACCGGTACCTGTTCGAACTCTCGGGGCTCTCGGAGGCCGAGCAGACAGTCGTCGAGGACGCCATCGAGAGCGGGTACTACGAAGACGACGACGCCTTCCGATCGGTGGTCGAACGCATCCGAGCCCACGAAGCGATCCGAGAAGACGATTTCTACGGGACGTGGCTAATCGCGTACGAGGGCGAGGAGTACATCACGTACGTCGAGTGGTGACTGCCGCCCGTCATCTCCGGGTGGCTGCGGAGCCGAGACTGGACCAGCGGCCGGTCCTGCTGGCGTCCGAACGGTTATCCATCCCACCCGCCGAACGAGGGCATGAAGCTCTCCGCCGTCGATCTCTCTCCCGTGCCGGAAGACGGGACCGCGACAGAGGCGTACGCGAACACCGTCGAGGCTGCGAGACAGGCCGAACGCCTCGGCTATTCGCGGTTCTGGGTGGCCGAACACCACGGCATGGCCGACACGCTCGCGGGAACGACCCCCGAGGTGTTGCTGGGCCACCTGGCCGCGAAGACGGACTCGATTCGTCTCGGGTCCGGGGCGGTACTGCTCAATCACTACAGCCCGTTCAAAGTCGCCGAGCAGTTCGGGGCGCTCGACGGCCTCGCGCCGGGACGTATCGACGCCGGACTGGGACGGGCGAACGGCTCGCCAGCCGTTGACCGGGCGCTCGGAACGGACCGTCGCGTTCGGAACCCGGACGAGGACCACGCCGAGAAAATCGAGGCCGTCGTGTCCCATCTCTACGACGACTTCCCGTCCGAGCACCCCTACAGCGACATCGAGATTCCGCGTTCTGGCGGGGAGCCACCCGCTCCGTGGGTGCTCGGGTCGAGCACGTCGAGCGCGGCCATCGCCGCAGAACTCGGCCTCCCGTTTTGCTTCGCGGCCTTCATCCGGCCCCAGTTCGCCACCCACGCCTTCGAGGAGTACCGCGAGAACTTCCGCCCATCGGAGCTCGCTGGCGGTGTCGACGAGCCGAAGGGGATGGTGGCCGTGAACGCGGTCTGTGCGCCGACCGACGAGGAGGCGGCGCGGCTCCGGGCCGTCGCAGAGGCCTCCTACAAACGGATGGAGCGCGGCGTCGTCGGGACGACCCCCGCGGTACGAGAAGCGATCGACGAACTCGGCGGCGTCCCGGAGCCGACGCCGGCCACGCTGGACGACGACGAGTGGCCGCGCGCGATCTCCGGCAGTCCGGAGACGCTCGCCGGCCTCCTCGAACAGCTCGCAGACCGGATCGGCGTCGACGAAGTGATGATCCAGCACGTCGTCGCCGATCACGACGACGCACTCCGGTCCCACGAACTGATCGCAGATGGGGTCGGGATATAACGCCGAAAGAAAATACGGATGGTAAAGTCAAAGTACACACAAATATGCCAAAAATAGATGACAGTAGGGTGAATAATAACTTCATCTAACTACATTATATGTAAAAATGTTGGCGAATACATTCTCAATTCGACAATCAGATCTTGTCGACGTTGCGGATGTCACTGGATTCGACGACCGAATCGGCGGCGGCGACGGCTTCCGACGGGACACGGTCGTCGAGGTCGAAGACGACGAGGCGCGTCATCTCATCGATCTGCGACGACTTCTATCTCCACGTCGATGTCGACCGGGAGCTTCACGACCTCGACGTGTTCAGCGTACCGTATTCCGTCGTCACAGACGGGCCTCTGGGGATCAAGGCCGGTCATGGTATCGGAGTCGCCGACGAGAAGCCCCCACATTCCGATATAGTTTCCCAGAGAGATGCTGGCAAAGAAAGAGAGAGTTAGAAGAGGAGATCTCACCAGTAGAATCACTATCTCCGTTCCGTGTATATATTGGTCCAGAACATATCCGAAAATACGGATACAAAATCACATAGTCAGTTATAACTATATATCTTCCAATACAATCTCGAAAATCGGTTGTATGAAACATCTGTCCACCCGATCACTCCCCCTCATTCGATCGAGAAAGGACACGCTCACGGTCGAGTACTCTGTGCTGCCCGTGATGACTGTGGCCTGCTGACTGGCGAGAACTGATTCTGTTTTCCCTCTTTGCCGGAACTCGCGCGGCCCTAGCAATATTAGAACTCTCAAAACGCAATATATGCTAACTCTTTAGAATATCATCACAGATATTATTAGGATAGGGTATAGAATTAATAACACCGATGGCTCAACTCTCGCGTCGAAGGCTCCTCCAGCGGGCAGGGGCAACCACGTTCGCTACGGCGGGAATAGCCGGCTGTCTCGGTCGAGGAGATGAATCGCTCGATTCTGTCACAGTCGCGTACGTCCCGATCTATCCGAACATGCAACACTACGTGATGGAACAGGAGGGCTACTACGAGGAGGTACCAGCAGACGTCTCGGTAGAGCGGTTCAGTTCCGGTCCCAACGTCGTCAAGGCGTTCGCGAGCGGAGACGTCGACGTTGCACTCTTCGGGATCACTCCTGCGATGGTTTTAGTCGACAAAGGCACCGACGCCGGTATCATCGCAGCAAACTCGAGAAATGGCTTCACGGTTGTGGGGTCGACCGAATTTGTCGACCGTTACGAACAGGAAGGGCCAGCCACGTTCGAGCGCTTCGAACAAGAGCATGGACGCAAGGTACGGTTCGGTGCCCCACCTGACGGGAGCGTCCCCGACATCGTCCTCCGATACTGGATTCAAGAAGATCTCGCCGTCGGGGAGATGGAGTCCGTCATCGACAAGTCGAAAGTTCCGCCGGCGAAGGCGGTCCAGACGATCCAGTCGGGCGATATCGACGCAACGATCATCCAGGAGCCGTTCGCGACGATCATCGGCCAGGACGACCGGTTCGGCGAACTCGTCTGGTCCGGAAAGATACTGGAAAACCACCCGGTCACGGTGCTGTTCGCGAACCAGCGAGTGCTAAACGACAGCGACATCGCCCGATCGCTGGTCGAACAGCACGTGGCAGCGACCGAGTTTGCAGCGGCGTCACCGGACGTAGCTGCCGCCCACGCCGCGTCGGTGATCGGCTCCGGCGTGAGCGAGGAGCTCGCGACGGCGGCCATGGACTCACCGGCATCGGACTTCCTCTCGGACCCGCACGCGATCACCGACCAGACCGCGACGATGGGTGAGTTCGTCGCCAACGTCGGAAATATCGAGGACCCGGTCGCAACTGAGAACCTGTTCGCGTTCGATCCCTACGACACCATCCAGCGATGAGTACACGTACCGATACCAGTTCCGACGCAGTATGCGCCGACAACTTCGAGGAGGACCTGCGGCGGTATCTTCGCGGCCTGTGCGGACTCTTCGCATTCCTGTTCGTCTGGTGGGTCGGCGCGATGACGACCAGGCCGTCGTATCTGGTGCCGGGCCCCCTCGAATCAATGCGCGCGTTCGTCGACCTGTTCGCGACCTCGACCGCGATCGTGGTCCCCATCTTGGGATCGAGTCTGGTCCTGCCGACCGGGCTCGCACACCTGGCACAGACGTTGTTCCACTACGTTCCCGGCCTGCTCCTCGGTGCGGGCTGTGGGATCAGCCTCGGTCTGGCGATGGGCTGGAACGGTGCGCTCGACGACTGGCTGCGGCCGCTCGTCCGAGTGTTACGGCCGATTCCGCCGCTGGCCTGGGTCGTCTTCGCCATCGTCTGGTTCGGCATTCACCACACCGGCGCGGCGTTCATCGTCTTCGTCGGTGCGTTCTGGATCAATTTCTACGGCGCGTATGGTGGCGTCGAAGGCGTTTCGACCGAACTGACCGATGCCGCATCGACGCTCGGCGTGGAGCGCGACCTCTCGATGCTGAAACTCGTCGCACTCCCGAGTGCGGCTCCCCAGCTGCTGACCGGGTTCCGTACGAGCATCGGTCGCTGCTGGATGATCGTCGTCGGCGCCGAACTGTTCGGCGCACCAGGCGTCGGCTACGAGATCATCAACGCCTCGAACAACCTCGCAATGGCGACTAGTGTCGCCTACATGGTCCTCATCAGCCTCGCGTTCCTCTGTATGGACGTCGGGTTCCGCTCACTCGAACGGAGGGTCCTGGCATGGCGCTGAGTTCGGACTCGTCCACCGGTCGAGGCTCACGCGAGAAGATCACGATACAGAACGTCACTCGGTCCTACGAGTCGACACGAGCGCTCGCGGACGTCTCGTTTTCCGTTGCTGAGGGCGAGTTCTGCTGTGTCGTCGGTCCCTCCGGGTGCGGGAAGACGACGCTGTTACGAGCAATCGCTGGGCTCGACGACCCGGATGGTGGCTCGATACTGGTCGGTGGAGACCCGGTCGCCGGTCCTGGGCTGGACAGGGGCATGGTCTTTCAGGAGTACGCACTGTTCCCCTGGCGAACCGTCCGCGGGAACATTCGGTTCGGGCTCGACCGGCCTGCGTGTGACTGCCCGGACTGCGAAGCACGGGTCCGGGAGTTGATTGACCTGGTTGGACTCGACGGCTTCGAGGACGCATACCCGAAAGAGTTGTCCGGCGGCATGAAACAGCGGGTCGGTATCGCTCGCGCGCTCGCTGTCGACCCGGAGATTCTCTTGATGGACGAACCGTTCGGTAGCGTCGACGCTCGGACTCGCGACCGCTTGCACGCGAAATTACTCGACATCTGGACAGAGACCGGGCAGACCGTCGTATTCGTCACGCACGACATCGACGAGGCGGTGACCCTCGCTGATCGCGTGGTCGTCATGGACGCCGACCCGGGAACCGTGCAGTCGACGTTCGCTATCGACCTCGAACGCCCGCGTGAACGAACGTCTCGTGACTTCGTCGACCACGTCGCGCGAATTCGAGACGCGCTCGGAAGTCCTGCCGACTCGTGAGCCCACAGCTCTGCGAGCAGTCGGTTCGAAAGTACCTGTACCGACGGAAGTCGGTTCATCCGTCTTTCAAGAGACATCGCAATCCCACACTTTAGTTAACCACTAGCCTCTAGCCGTGTCCGACCTCAACGTGTACGTCGTTTGTTAATTGATACACCCCAAAGCAAGGCGACAATACCTACAATGATATAGACGATTCCAGGGGGTGAGTACGTGACAAAACACGTCCATTGGGCCACGCCGTACACAAAAATCAAAAAGCCGAGACCCAACAGCAGGGCTGGCTCTGAACGGGGACGTATCTTAGATGTCATATCTTTGCCTTCAATTTGAGCCAGGATAACACTATAAATTTGCTCGTTTGGTTTGTCAGCACTGCTACCGAGTGAAAAGCGGGACAACTGAGAGGTATTGCTGAATTTGCACTCAATCTCGGACGGTATAAGAGAACAGCACCGGTCAATCAGTTCAAATCGACGGTCTTGAACTCATTACACCGGATCAGTAGTTGCGTCCGGTCTGCTCAATCCATACGGTGCAGCTGTTCATAGAGTGTACTGTTACGATGATTGAGAGCGTCGCTCGCGTATTCAGTCCTTCTCTGCACCCGCACAAGCAGGGTACCTCTCAAGCAAGATTAAACGGGACAAGCGATAATGTACAGTATCATGCGGGAGTTCGTCTTCACAGTCGAATACGAGAAGGGGGCTGATGAGGTGATGGACCTCTTCATCGAACATCCTGATTTGTATGCCCGGTCGATGGAGATCAATGCGACCAGTGAGGCAGTGTGGGGTATTGAGAAGGTCGTCGGTCCTGCTGCTGTCCTCGACGAGTTCGACGACGCATTGGAACGCGTCGCTAACGATCCGAGTACAATTGGTATGTGCGGTTCACCTGTGACTGAATGCGAATACACGACCCTCTCGTCGAACGCTGAATCGCGGAAAATTCACTGGCTTCGCCGCGAAGGCGACGGCCCACGGTCGATCCCCTTTGTCGCGGCGAAGCACATCGGCGAGGGATTGATAATGCGCACTGAACGACGTGGCGACCAATACCGGTGGCGACTGCTCATCGACGGGACAGCATCGGAGACTCACGAGGACGTTCGAGCGAACCTCCGAGAAGGATTGTCGCTTACTGTCGAACGACTCGGGACGCCACCGTGCTTGCTCGAAGATGGTCGCGTCCAGCAGACCCTCACCCCCGAACAGAAGTCAGCACTTGAGGCTGCAATCGAACGCGGGTACTACGAAGAACCACGGCAGCAGTCGGTCGCGGAAATTGCCGAAGACGTTGGCGTGTCGCGGTCGACGTTCCAGTACCGTCTCAACCGGGCCGAAGCATGGCTGGCACAACAGTTCGCGGCTGATTCACTCGATGTCGACCTGAACGTGGATCTCGACCCCGGGGACATCGAGTTCATCCAGTAGACGGGACGTCGAACCCGCGGGGTTGGAATATGTCGAAGTAAATCTCACCCCGACGACTCTCGTAGACCATCGTGTATGGCAACCACGACTGGTGCTAGTGTTCAGTTGATTCGCAACGCGACCAACGTATTTCAAAAGTCAAAAAGATTCCTGTAAAACCCACTGTTACCGTCAGGAACTGGGGTAGCTTATCAATTGTAGATGTATCTGATGAATATATTTCCCTAGGTCAGGACAGTTAACTGAGACATTAATTTCGTCTTTTTCAGAAGAGAAATATTCTATTTTTCATTTACATTAACAGTTTCAGATGTATTGATAATCTGAAAATATGCTTCCAGATCAGGCAGGTAATTCAGGAAGGATCTTTTGAATCGCATTCATACCATATCAATTGAAATATAGCCTCAACTTGTGCTTGCAAGCGCCTGTTACGACCTCTATGACTACTTAGTCTCTTCTGGCGCATCGGTTCTAATTTTGTGTATACGGACACTTTGGATATTACTGTACCACAAATGAAGGAGAATTAACCAATACAGCAAATTGCGGTAGTGATGATATCTATAGTTGTCCAGCTCATCTAAATCATTTTTATTTTCCCTCACTGTACAGTGGCAACCCCTCTAATATCACTGAAGTTTAATTATTTCTCTGTATCGTTTTTCTTCTTTAGTACACTGTATGCCGCAACGATTCCGCTAGTCGTTATCCCAGTCAAGAGACCTAACCCCGGTCCTGAGCCATCTGTTGTTTCAGGCGGTGACGGTTTGGTGGTCGGGACCGTAGTCCTATTGGCATTTTGTAGGGCAGTGGCTGACTTATTTTGTGTCAGGGTTTGGATCGGTGTTTTAGTTTCTGCTCCTGTTAGTGGGCGTGGAATGGATACAACTCCGGTATAACTGTCATTCGGTGAGACGAAATATCCAATTACCCTGATTTGGTTCGAAAGCACGTGGACCGCTTGTGGATTGAAAGAATCATTCCATATTGAATATTTGTATAGATTCTGCAGACGGCCAGATGTATCTACATTGCCGACAGAGAGTGAAGATGAAATTTGTCCGGATACCACAATGTAACCACCTTCAGGATCGTTGCCAAATAGAGAGAGTGAACTACCAGATTCATCAGGAAATGACTCCTTTTGATTCGATATTGTCTGGCCCTCGCTATCTAAGGTTAGCAGCTTATACGCCGTTTTTGACTCTCTATCAGAGCCTAAGAAGACAATTTTTCCTTGATTGGTAACAGTTATTGATGAGAAATTTACATATTCCTGATCATCATAGAACTGTTTCCAAAGAACGTCTCCTGTGGAAGAAATTCTAGCTACCCAACTGTCCCCCTCAGAAGTTGAACTGGTACCGGCTAATATACAACCATCTTCATATGAGTGTATTGATTCTGCAAAAAAGTCATTGGTAAATGCATCAACCTCCCAGTTTATTTCTCCACTTTGTCGATCAATGCCTGCTATTTTTGCTTTAGAAGTTGCCGTTCCTTGTTCGAGACCAACCAGAATAATTTGTTCGTTGGCCAAATTCGCACAAACCCACTGCATGTATGGTTCCAGACTGGACTGGGTCTGCCAGTTAATTTCTTCTCCACTTGTTGTCGACGTAATAACTGGTTCACTTTTTGTATTTTCTCCGACAATGAGGATTTCTTCATCAAAGGTTGCCAGTGAGTGTAAATCAGCAGGGAATGCACCGCTGCGAAAAGGGATCCGCTTTCGAAGCCCCTCTTCATTGAAGAGAAGAAGTCCTTCATTTTCATTTCTTTCAGCATCAGGTTCGTGCAAGATGTATGTTTCACCCCCAAGAAAAGCCGTGTCGACGTATCCTACTTTTTGACGGCTCTTCCAAGATATTCCTACCTTTTGGGCAGAACTTAAATCCGCTATCATCAGACCTCCCGAGGCAGCGGCCATTTTGAGTAGTTTTCTTCGAGTTGTGGAGGACATAATATACATTCACTCCCATATCATAAATGCTTCGTGACTTCACCTCCAAAACTAGATTCACAGCGATGTCTCTGAGTTAGGCATCGCAGCTGCAGTGATCTTGTTTCCCACTTTCTCGCACCTCAGTGTTCCACCCGACGTAACAACATTTGACACGCCAACGATTGATCCATCTGTTCCGGCCCCATACCAGGGAACGAAAGCCGAACCCACGACCGTTATCCAAGTTGATGGAGCCGGTGAAACGTTGCCAATTCAGATCTGGAATGATAGCCCGAGGAACCGAACTGTCTCTGTCGAATTAATTCAAAACGAGAGTAACTCATCACTCGTAACCCAGAGAGAAACACTTCCGCCGAACGGGACACTTCGGCTGGAAATTCGGTCTCCGGGCTACCTTCTCAAAGTGACCGACGAATCAACACAGACGACCGGAACGTACCCGGTAACAACTGATCATTTCGACTGTAATTCTCGGTTTGCAGAAGTCCGTATTGATGGCAACGGAAACATCGATTCTGGGACTGTTTCTACAACCATGGGCTGCTAACACTGGTTACTGTACTGAGCAGTAAACGAATTCTTGAGCCTGCCGTGGCCAGCATCTCGTAGTGGTTGCGAGTTGTGATTCACAACGCACTGTCTTTCGACGAATCGCTCAGCAATCATTCGTTGAATGGCCAGCGTATGATTCGACACCACTGTACGACCGGAGCTCCCTTGCCGGTCTCAAAGAAGACATCCGGACCGTTGCCTCCACATGGTTCGACCACCAGGCTCACCACTCCGTCGACGAGTTCGTATCTCACTACCCAGTAGCGTATGTCGAGTTTGGGCCAAATGACCGGTATTCGGGAGCCACCCAGTACGAGATGGCCCAACTGTTCCGACTGTTTCTGCTCAAAGAAATCCATGGTTGGACCTACGAAACGGCACTCCTCACGTACCTCACTCACAGTCCAGAACTCTGTGAGCAACTAGACCTAGAGACGGTTCCAGACCAGTCGACGCTGTGGCGAAGCTGGCACAAACGATTCACTACAGAGCTTCGCGAGACAATTGAGGCAGCTGCGCGGACGATTCTAATCAAAGCTCAGAACGCAGGCGTTGCTGTTCCGCGCGAGCCAGAACGTAGCTTTCCATCGCAAGATGACGAAGCGAGCAAATCAGACCCAGACAATCAAGCCGTTCTCGACGAAGCGGCATCGATTACGGACCACATCAGCCACGTCGTTTTCCCAGCATTCTCACTGAATCGTGGTGATGGCTGTGAAATCCACGAGAACGCGTACTGGGACTTACAAACGTATCTCGGCCTTCGAGAGAGGTTGGCTGCTAACGAAGGAGCTCGCAGTTTCGTCTACGAGTCGACCCGTGACCGGACACCGCTGGGTCACGCTCATCGCGAGCACATTCGTGATCTCTCTATCGAGCAGATTAGAGAGATGTACCGGCGAGCCGCGAATCGATTACTGGATGAAGTCGCAGAGACGGAGGAGTTCTTCCGAGCTGGTATCGTCGCTATCGATATTACTGAAGCAGACCCGTTCACAGGCGACAGAACCGGGCACGAAGACGAGATTATTGGGACAAAAGAAAAGACCGATGAGTACGCCTATCAGTGGGCGACAGTCCAGCTGGTCGGGAACGCTGTCCCAATCGTACTGGATGCGAGACCAGTTCGGAAGGGTGAGGCTCGTAAGGAAATCGTCGAAGACTTGCTCAACTCTGCCGAGGAACTGGTCCACATTGATAACGTATTGATGGATCGGGAGTTCGACAGCCAACATATTCTAGAGATGCTCAGCCAGCGTGGACTGTCGTATGTCGTCCCGAAACGGATGCAGACGAGCGAGAAAGCCCAAGCCAAGCGGCTGCTTCAGCGGGGTCAAGACCGATACGAGACTGATCGGAAACTCCATCTTGGGAAGAACGAGTGGCACGAGACGACGCTGATCTATCGGCGGAAAGAGGACTCAGAGCACGACGATCATCGACAGTACTCGGTGTTCATGACAAATACCAGCAGCGCCTATCTTACCGAGTATGGGTATCGATGGGAGATTGAAAGTGGTTACAGGTCGATTAAGCGGTTCATGGCCGTGACGACCTCGAAGCACTTCGGACTCCGATTCTTTTACTTCGCGTTTGCGTGCCTGCTCTACTCGATCTGGCGAGCGGTCGATCTGCTCGTGCAGGTCGAATTGACCGGTGAATACGAACACTCGCCAATTGTGACAGCCGACAACACGCTGACGTTGCTGAAGAAGGAGACAGGAATTGGGTAGCAGGGTGCTTTGTTCGGGTTAGCGCGGTGTTTGAGTGGCTACACTGCCGGAAGTCTCGAAAATTCGCCCATTTGATTGGCAACGTACCAAGAAGCCGTTTGGAGAGTGATCTGAGGCAGTTTTCGCGGACTGAATCGGCTAAAACCCTGCATCATAGACCTTCTAAACCCGCTGTAGTCTCAACTTCCAAAAACCCTGAGTTTGGTATAGCATTATGAAGTTTATAGATCTACAGATGTTTGTTTGAGAGTCTGAGAGTCTAGAATCCGGGTGGTACGGTCATATTAGGGGGTAGTCGTGATTACTCTGATAATCACGACCAAATTGAAGTACCCCGCCGCCGTCTGGTACGCACGAATGCTGCAACCGCCGCAGGTCGGCGCTACCCCAAGGGAAGCGCCGCCAAAACCGGGTTCGTGGAGCCGGGAGGGAAGAGCGGATGGCTGAACGAGCGCTCTCGACGCCGCTTGACGAGACGTTCCAGCGCTACCTGCAGGACAAAGGCAAGGGTCGCGGTGGCGACGGTGGGAATTACCGTCGGAACGCCGCACGTGAACTCGGACGGTTCGCCGACTGGGCCGACGGTGAGCGCGGTCCCGACCACTGGTCTGGGATCGTTCCCGACGACGGCAACCGAGCGCCTGCCTTCGAAGACCTCGACGAGCGTGTGTTCAGGGAATACGCCCGCCACCTCGCCGGCGACCGGGGACTCAAGCAGAACACTGTCCAGACCTACTACCGCTACATCTCTGCGTGGTGTGGCTGGTGCGTCAACGAGGGGTATCTCGAAGCTCACTACGCCCAGCGGGCGAGTGCGACCGCGCCGCTGCCCGAGGACGATGGTCGGAAACCCGGCGACCAGCAGGCATGGACGTCCGAGCAGCGCCACGCGATCACTCGATACGTCGACGAACGGGCGCGCACCACTATAGAGCGATACACGACACTCCCACCAGAAACGGATCAGCACGAGAGGCAGCGGGCGCGGTACGAGGCGCTGAAAACGGCGCGTGACCGAGCGCTCGTGTTCGTCCTCGCGTATACGGCCGTCCGCGTCGGTGAACTGCTTCGGGATCCGAACGACCCGCGCCGCCGCGGCGTCCGATGGGAGGAGATCTCGCTCGAAGACGGCAGTATGGACGTCTATCGAAAGAAACAGCAGTGGGACGCCGCGAGCCTACCCGACCCGGTGATATCGCCGTTGCGGAGCTATCGAACGCTCATGGACCCTCCGACGGACCGGTGGCCAGTGTTCCCGACGTTCGGTCAGCGGACACTCGCGACGCTCGTACGGGACGAACTGGCGGATCGAGGGCGACGGCCGGCTGCCATCGACGAGCGTCGGGACGACTATGCTCGCGACCTCCTCCTGGCGCTCGAAGAAGACATTCGGCCGCCGTCGCTCACGACGGACGGCGCACGGACGGTCTTACAGCGGCTCTGTGACGCCGGCGAAATCGACGTCGACCACCCGAAACACGACTATCTCGCACCACACGGCGGGCGTCGCGGGATGGGCGAGGTGCTCGTCAGGGCGTTCGGATACACGGTCGCCGCCAGATACCTGGACAACTCCGAGGAGATGGTGCGAGAGCGGTACTCCCACATCGAGGCCGGTGAGCTCGGTGACGTGGCGACAGAGGCGCTCGACGAAATCGACTCGCTCCCCGGCAGTACGACGTAGCGGACTGTCGAGCACTGGTTCGTCACGACTGACTGGGAGAGTGAAGACGCTGCTCAGTCGGCCAGCGACACGTTCTCCCGCAGGTCGCTCTCGATGGCCTCGAGCGTGCGGCCCTTGGTCTCGGGAACGAGCCGGTAGACGAACACCAGGCCGACGAGGCTACAGCCGCCGAATAGCCAGAACGTCCAATGGGTCCCGATACTAGACGTCAGGACGGGGAACGTCAACGACACGAGAAGGTTCGCGCCCCAGTTCGCGACGGTGACCGCACCCATCGCGGACCCCCGAACGGAGAGGGGGTAAATCTCCGAGATGAGCAGCCAGAACACGGGTCCGAGCCCGATAGCGAAGAACGACACGAACAGCATCAGGCTGGCCGTCGCGACGATGCCCAGCACGTCGCCGAACCCGGGGAGGTAGAATACGGTCCCGAGGATGGCGAGCGTTGCGACCATCCCGCCGACGCCGACGATGAGTAGACGGCGGCGACCCACGCGGTCGACCAGCGCGATGGCGACCACCGTCATCACGACGTTGATCGTCCCGATACCGACCGTTGCCAGAATCGAGGTCACACCACCGAAGCCGGTCGATTCGAGGATGGTCGGCGCGTAGTAGATGACGGCGTTGATGCCGGTGATCTGCTGGAAGACGGCGA
The DNA here is from genome assembly GCF_049603855.1 of Haloarcula salina. Taxonomy (GTDB): domain Archaea; phylum Halobacteriota; class Halobacteria; order Halobacteriales; family Haloarculaceae; genus Haloarcula; species Haloarcula salina_A. The sequence goes on from NZ_CP187148.1 coordinate 48,248, forward strand.
GTCCGAGGCCGACGACGAGGGCCGGGCGAAGCCAGGACGCGAACAGGTCACTCAGACCGGTGTCAGACTGTTTCTCGACAGTCTCCTCGATTTCATCGAGTTCCGTCTCGACGCCCGACTGTCGGGTCCGCTGGAGGACCGCGCGGGCCTCGTCCTCACGCCCGTGTTCGAAGAGCCAGCGCGGGCTCTCGGGCATCTTCAGAATCCCGACGGCGAGGACGACGGCCGGGACCATTCCGGCCCCGAGCATCCAGCGCCACGCGCCCGCATCTGCGAACGCGAAGTTGACGAAGTACGAGAGCAGGATTCCCGTCGTGACCATGAGCTGATTCAGCGACGTGAGCGCCCCGCGGATCCTCGGTGGGGCGATTTCGGAGATATACAGCGGTCCGACTATCGACGCGAAGCCGATGGCGACGCCGTCGATTAGCCGTCCGGCGACCAGCACTGGGACGTTCGGTGCAACGGCCATCGTGAACGACCCGAGGAAGAAGACGCCGGCGGCGATGAAGATGAGCCGGCGGCGACCGAGTCGGTCCGCCAGCTGGCCGCCGACGGCAGCGCCGGCCGCCGCACCTGCCATTGCCCCGCTCACGATGATCCCCTCGACGAGCGGCGACATGACGAACGAGTCCTGGATGAACAGGAACGCGCCCGAGATGATTCCGGTGTCGAATCCGAACAACAGCCCGTTCAGGGCCGCCATCGCCGAGACGACGTAGACGAACCGGTCGCCGTCACCGCGCATGACGTTGCGTATCGTGGCGATTGACATCTGCTGAAAAATTACTCGCATCCGTGTAAAAATTTTCCGGCATCGGTCTGCGGCCGTTTCTGGGGTAAAATCCGCGATACCGGCCGCTCAGCCCCTGTCACGGACAAACGTGACCGGGCACGGAGCGTTGAGCATCACTTCCTGTGCCGTGCTTCCGAAGATGGCTTTCCCCGTCGGCGAGCGCTGGCGCCCGCCGACGATTACGAGATCTGCGTCGACGTCCTCGGCGAGCGAGACGATACCGTTGCCGCTCGTGCCGGTCGTCGCACGCGGCACACAGTCGATTGAATCGGCTTCCAGTCGGTCGCTGATCTCACGGGTGACCGACATCCGTGCGGCTAACTCGTCGGGACCGATTTCTCCACCTTCCGTGTCGAGCAGGCGCTCGACAGCGTCTCTGTACGAATCGGTGTCGAACACGTGTGCGATGACGACCGTCGCGTCGCTCGGTGCCGCAACATCGCGAACGGCGTCGACGAGGGTGTCGACGCGGTCGTCGTCGCGGCCGCCGACGCCAACCAGAACCGTTTCGAGGCCGGTCGCATCGGTAGATTCGGATACATCCGTACTCATCGTGCCTGGACAGAGGTCGGTGCACGGTAAAGAACTTTTTATGAGTTTACTATTATGATAGTAATTATTTTTCCATAGTCGGCAAACCCCTAGAGCGTCCGAATCAGCCGCTAAAACGATGAGGGAGACGCTAAGACAGATTGAAAGAAGGCGAGAGAATTAGCCGATCAAAATCGTCACGCCCGGTCCCAGTCGTATCCCCACTCTCGAAGTTTTTCGGCGACGAGGTCGGGATTGTCCATGGCGACCACGAGCGCCGCCTCCAGAGCGTCGGTCTTGTACACGTCCTCGTCAACCTCGTCTTCGAGCGCCCGGATAAACTCAGACTCTCGGGACTCGACTTCCGGGCGGACGAATATGGGGCGCTGTTTGCGGCCTTCCTTGACCGATCCGCGCCGGAACTTGTAGGGAATTTCGGGCTGTCCGCTATCCGTGCTGTCGGCGTCGTTGTTGTCGCTGGCGTCGTCGGGTTCGGTTTCGAGCAGCGGGGAAGTTGCGGCTTCGGTCGCTTTATCCTCCGCATCGGCGGCATCGCTCGTGTCTGCGTCGTCGTCGCTCTCCGCGAAGGGGTCGTCGCCAGAACCGGACTTCATGCCGTCGCCTCCTGTTCTCGGGTCCGCCGGAGATGCGCGGCCAGCGTCTCGAACTGCTCCAGCGTCTCTAGCTCGTAGTCGCGCTCACGATCGCGGTGCTCGGCGACGTACTCGAACGCAGAGCACTGTTTCCGCCAGCAGCCTTCCAGCAGCGACGTTCGCTCGCGGAAGACGACGGGGATGTCGTACGATTCGGCGCGAAGGCGCTCGAGCATCTCCTCCTGGTCGTTCGTCCCTTTAAACCGGTTCGGCACGGCTGCCAGGACCCCTACGTTGATGTCCAGCGTGTCTTCGAGACCGGTAACGAGGTCGGCCAGTCCGGCGACGGACTGCTGGCCCTTCCCGCTCGGTTCGAAGGGGATCACGAGGTTCCGCGTCGCGTGCAGGGCGTTGTAGAGTTTTACGTCGGCCGTCGCCGGCGGATCGACGATGACCGTGTCGTACTCCGACGGGACATCTGCATTCTTCAGTACCCTGAGTAACTGGACGTTTGGGTTCCAGTTCTCACCGAAGTCAGCGGCTTCTTCCTCACGTCGTCGGAGATGCTTCGAGAGTACCTCGAGCGAGTTGTGAGCCGGAACGACGTCGACTCCCTCGGCTGTTTCGACGAGATCAGCGAACGGCCCGCGGGGGCGCTCGACCAGATGCCGCACCAGGCTGTCGGCGTCCGAGTCTGTCCGCCGATCCGCGACGTCGAACAGGTACGAGAGGCTTCCCTCCTGTGGGTCCATGTCGATCGCCAGCACGTCGTTTCCCGCTCGGGCGTCGGCGACGGCGAGGTTCGCCGCCATCGTCGTCTTGCCGACACCGCCGGCCTCGCTGTACACGGTGTAGGTCAGCATGCCCGAACAGTCACAGTGACCAGATATAAAGATTAGTCAGACGGTATAGCTACGTGGTATAGCCAGACAGGATACCAATGCATGATGGCTAACCCGTATATTCAACCGAGACAGATATAATAAATAGACAAATAGTATAGCCACTAAATATAGTTGTTAAGTATAGCTATTCGTCTTAGCTATATCGAATGACTATTTAACCTTGCGATACGGCCTAGCTATACGATGTAGTTACTAGATCATTCTACACAGAGTAGCTAAGCAAACTACCTATCGGATCGAACTATGCAGGCCGACGACACCGTTTAGTTATTCGGCCCCGCCGTTCCGAGTAGCGACACGTGTCAACTGGGCCGCTACGATGTCTGATACGTGGCGTACAATCGCATAACGGGCGAGACTCACGGCCGAAACATTCGATTTTGACAGTTCCGGCTGAATTACGTACTCTCCCACAGGCGTGAGTGGGATAAAATGGAGGCAAACTGTGAATAAGTTCTGGCATCGTCGGTCTGTGTCCCGGCAACCAGACGCACAGTTTCGAACGCCGTGGTGAGAACAAGTACGGGGGTCCAAACGTTGGACGCGATCACAGGTTACGGACCAACTGTGAAAGCGGGGTGACGGTGCAGAACCGCCACGACCCGGTTGAGTGAGTCTGGAGAACAGAGTTGGGACACCACGGTCGTACACGCCAGCAATTCGGTATTTTCGAGCATCTGTGTTCTACAGCCGAGTCGAAACCGCCTCCGTGTTTTCAAACAATGGTATTGGTAGGGAGTTCCTGGTTGCAGAGAATCTCGCGGTGGCAGGCGGGGCTTCAGGTGTGTCGATTACGATGAGAACGCACACAACCGAGTTCAGACCTGATTAAAGGAGGAACCAAGTGCCAAACACCGGGATATAGTGTATGTTGCTATATTATTTTCGAGGAGGTCTCACCTCCCAGAGCTTCGGTAGATGAATTGTACGACGGCGACAGGCCACCCGTGTTCATCATCGCTGACCGCGGCACTGGACAGCGGTACGTGATCCCTGCGAAAGCCGCCGACGAATCGACGATTCGACTACTCCTTGCTGACCGCACCGAGGAGTCGCTCACGGTCTATACCGACGGCTTTCGGGCGTACGAACCGCTCGAAGCGGACGACGCATTCGACCGTGAATACGTCGTCCACGATGACGGCGAATACGCCGATGATGAGGTTCACGTCAACACCTGCGAGAGCCATCGAGATGCCTCGAAAGACAAGTTGACGCAGTATCTCAGAGCGTTCCAGATCCGCCGAGAGTTATATCGAAAACCGGGCCGAGATGCACTCAAACACGCTATCCAAGCGACGCTCTGAAATCAACAATGTGCTACGCAAGAGCGAATCAACAATGTGCTACGCATGAGCGTTCGAAGGCAGTCATCGAAAGAAGGCACGATGACCGCATCGACGTTGCGCTCTGGGAATGCCGGTACTGCCCTGTCGCGGTATTCGCAGCGTATCTATGTCACCTAAGAGAGGATCTCGGTCCAGAAATTAGCGTCCAAGGGCGTGAATGCCGTCCGCGGCTACAATATAGACGCCGTCTTTGACCAGAGTTGGAGGACTACGAAGTCCACCAGTGACAGTATCTGAAGCTTTTTTACGATCGGTTTCATATCGCCAGAGCTCTTTCCCATCCTCACGAGCGACAGCGTACAGGGCACGATCTTCGTACCCCTGTTCGCCCACGTACACTGTTTCTTCATCAACAGTTGGTGACGTTGAGTGATTGAGGTTAAAATCCCATTGTGAATCGCCATTAATTGTAAAAGAGTGGAGTCCAGATTTCGTTCCAACATATACTTCTTCGGCCGTTACAGCAACCGCTGAACCTTCCTCTGGTTCCCCGACTGAAGCTGTCCAACGCTCAGTACCATCTTCCCGCTTGATGGCATGCAATGTCCCACCGGTGTCGGTGACATACACTGTCCCATCGGAAACAGATGGTGTAGTATTAGCTGACGTATCGAAATCTTTTCTCCAAGCTTCACTTCCATCAGCTGTATCTAGCGCGATGAGGCTGCCATCTACAATGAAAACATAGTCGTCATCTACTGCCACGGAACCTTCCAAGTTCGACTCTCCTACATCAAGTGTCGTTCGCCATTGTTCTTCCCCGGTTCCAATATCAAAAGCAAATACCTCCGTTGGCCATTCTTGAAAAGCTCCGTTGGCCAGATATGCAACACCATCAAGAGCTACGGGGCACCCAGGAGGCCCTCTGCCTATACTGCTTTTCCATAACTGGTCCCCGGTCTGACAATCGAAAGCAAACAGCGTAGCATAGGTCTGCATGAGGAGTGTCTCACCTATCACGCTGGGTGTACCCATTGCACCACCGGAAAGACGCTTAGTCCATTCTATGCGCCCAGTAGCTGCGTCACGGGAAATGACTGAGCGCTCTGGTGTGTACTCTCCAGTAAAAAGACTGCCGTTAGCGATGACAGGAGACGATGATTGCACGTAGAATTTCCAGTATACATCCGGGTCTCGAGGGACAGCGGTTATATCTGCAACATGGCCTGTATTCGTGGAATCAGACTGGAATCGAGGCCAATTCGATTCTGTTATCATCGACTTCGGATTTTCTGGAGTGCCTGGTGTCGGATCCGGCGGCGGGAATTGCTCAGTGGTAGTGGTAGCATCAGTTGGGTTAGTTTGCGTCGGATTCGAATTATCGTTTGTACATCCCGATAAGAAACTGGTCAAAGCAATTCCAGCGGAACTGAGGAGGGTCCTACGGGTTTGGAGATGTTGAGACACTTCTAGCTTCTATCCACTTCTATTTTATATGTTTTCTGTCTCTAGTTTAGGTAGTGTGATTTGATGATATCGTGCCATTTGATGACCGTGAGAAGGTCGCTACTATCGACATCACGTACGAACGAATCTTGACCTCGCCGTGGGAGGACAAGGAGCGAGAAATTATCAATACAGTCTTCCCGCGAATGGCGAGCGGCTACAAGAAGGCCGACGAATACAAACGTGGTTTCAAGGACGCGACGATCACGCTGGTTGGTGATATGGTTCCGATTATCCTCGGTATTGAGCCAGTCAAAGAAATTTCCAATTGGGAGGAAGATGATGCCCCTTCCTATTCGAAAGCGGGTCTCGTTGGGCGACTGTTGGATAGCGCACAGCAGTATGTCGACCTAGACGCAGTGATGTTCGACAGGGGCTTCTACAGCAAAGAGGTCTATGCCGCTGTCGAAGACCGGGGTCTGACGTACCTTTCGCCGGTTCCAAAATTCACCGATGAACTGGACTCCATCGAGGATATCAAGACGACTGACGGGGTTGACGCTGGCGTCAAACACGATGTTCCGATGGGGTTAGACGGTGAGGTTCACCACACGGCAGAATTCATCTATGCGCCAGTCGACGATGACGATGCCAACGGTAATTACGGCGTCTGCGTCACGAATCGAGACCATGTCGCCCCTGACGGCATCAATGCTGTCGTGAATCAGTATAGCCGCCGATGGGACATCGGGAACCAGTACAAGTCTATCGAGGCACTGCTACCCCGAACTTCTTCGATGGACTATCGGGTTCGCTTCACCAACTTCGTGCTGACGGCGCAGCTCTATAATCTCTGGCGGCTGGCGGACTATCTCATCAAGGTGGGGGAAGATAGAGAGATTCGCTCACCGCCAGAGGTCGGCTTCCGAACCTTCGTGAGAGCGTTAGGTTCGTACCTCCGCGAGATCGGGTAGTTCGTAGATCTGATTCTTCGGCTTGCAGAATCTTGAGCGGCAACTGTCGCGGTTTTCCGTTATTTTCCTAAAGATGTAGTTGATTTACTAACACAATCTGGAGAGTCTCGGTATCCGTTGTTATTTCTGGACAAAAGCCATCTGACTAATTGGTATAAGTCACTATTCTCGTTTGTAGCTCCCCCATCTACGGGAAATGTGACACTTACCGCTTACCTTCGAACGACCGGTATCGGCGGGGCAACGTTTATGCGATCGGTGTCGGAACACTGACCAATGTCGTCGACAGACGCGTCCCCCTTCGACGTTGGGGACTACGGTGCAACGCGCGACAGCGACGAACCGAACACTGGACCGATCCAGTCCGCGCTCGATGACTGTGCCGAGGCGGGCGGGACAGTCATCGTACCACCTGGAGAGTATCTCACCGGCCCGTTGACGGTGGGTGACGGGACGACCGTTCGACTGGAAGCCGGCGCAACGCTCTCGTTCGTCCGAGACCACAGGGAATACCCCGGCTACGAGGGGCGGTGGGAAGGGTGGAAACAGACCGGCTTCCGTCCGTGTCTGCTCGTCGAGAACGCCGAAAACGTCGAAATCACGGGGCGCGGCACCGTCGACGGGAACGGCGACTACTGGTGGCAGTTCTACGAAGCATCGAAACCGGAGTCCTTGGGGCAACGACTTGAAGCGTTCCGCGAGCAAAACGACAAGGCAGACGACGTGAGCAGTTTCACCCTTCGTCCACCGCTGTTTCAGATCTGCGGGTCCGAAAACGTTAGCGTCACTGGAATCACGCTCGCGAATTCACCCTTCTGGAATACGCACGTCGTCTACTCGAAAAACGTCGGAATCCACGACGTAAACGTCGAAAACCCTGCCGACGCCCCCAACGGAGACGGGATCGACATCGATTCCTCGCAGTACGTCCGCATCAGTGACTCGTACATCAACGCGGGCGACGACGCGATCTGTATCAAGTCCGGTAAGAACGAGGAGGGCCGGGACGTCGGTCGACCGGCTGCGCGGATCACCGTCACGAACTGTACGGTGGAGGCAGGACACGGCGGTGTCGTCGTCGGAAGCGAGATGTCGGGGGACGTTCGCGACGTCACGGTCACGAATTGCACGTTCACCGACACCGACCGTGGGATCCGAATCAAGACCGCACGCGGCCGGGGAGGTGTCGTCGAAGACCTGCGGTTCGACACGATCGTCATGCGTCGGGTCGCCTCGCCGTTTACCATCAACGGCTACTATTTTATGTCCCTCGACAGCGCGCCGGTACCCGTCGACGAGGGGACGCCCCTCGTGCGCGACATCCACTTCTCTGACATCACCGCTTCCGAGGTCGAGAGCGCCGGGTTCTTCGCTGGCCTGCCCGAACAGCGCTTCGGAGAGATCACCCTCGACAACGTCGAGATAGACGCGACACGGTCGCTCGACGCCACCGACCTCTCGCCAGCGATGGCGAACGACCACGAGCAGCGACACGGATTCTTCTGTAAGTCCATCGACAGCGTCGTCTTCAGCGACGTCAGCATCCGTACGTCCGACACACCCGCGATCAGGGTCGAGGACACGGACAGCGTGGCTGTCGACGGACTCCGAGTCTCCCAGCCCCAGTCCGGACCGGTGCTATCGCTGGAGGACGTCGCCCGGACGGTCGTTCGAAACTGTGACGCCGCGGGCGCTGGGTCGCCCTTCCTTCGGGTCGGCGGAGACAGCGACGAAGTCTCTCTCCGAGCCAATCACGGGCACCTGTCCGACCACGTCGACGTTACCAGCGGAGACGTGACGATCAACTCCGACTGACGGGCACTGGTGATATCGTGCTCGATACCGGACTGTTTGTGCAGAAGACCGCCTCACTGGTGGCCCACGAAGACCAGACGCGAAACCCGCAGTCGACTGGTTCATCGGAGCGACGTACCGTCCGTTCCCGTGTCGCGAACGCCGCGCCAAACCATCTCGGAAACGGCTCCCGTCAACGGAGTAGAGAGCAGGTAGGGGTTCGGCCGTCTTCCGTGTTTGCGGTCCCTGTCATCTCATGCAATCATTACACCGCTAGGAGTGTAATGCCCATCCATCTGACAATATAAATGAGGCACGGAACGATGGTCGGGTTCGTTCCCGCTTCGGGAACGTCTATCGATCTGTGCGACGAGAAATCGCCGAGAAGACGGTATTCCCGCGACCCACAGACGCCCTCGTTCCGGCCTCGGGAACAGAATGCACGTTCACGGAGGGTGATGCGTCCCTGGGGACGGAGCGGAGGTCGTAACAGCGTCACGGTGCAGACCCGGCCGAGCAAAACTATTATTTATGGTTTTCGTGTAAACCAGTGCATGAGATCAGCTAGCTCGGGTGTCGCTGTCGGTGTCGTCGGTGTCGGGAGCCTGGGACACAGACTGGCCAGGCAGTTCGCGGAACTGGAGGGTGCAGACCTCGTCGCGCTTGCCGACGTGAGCCACGACCTCTTGACTGAAGTCAGCCGAAACGTGGGTGTTCCCCCGGAGTCGTTGTACCGTGATTACGAGGAGATGCTAGACGTGGCCGACCTCGACGCCGTGGGCATCGCCACGCCGAACGGCCTGCACTACGAGCAAGTGATCGCCGCGTTGGAGCGAGATCTCCACGTCCTCTGTGAGAAGCCGCTCGCGACGAACGTCAGAGAGGCGTGGGACCTCACCCAACGGGCCCGGGACTACGATCCGGTCGTCATGGTCGGATACCAGCGACATCTCAACCCCGCTTACGACATGGCTCGGGACCGGTGGGCAGAGGGCGACCGCGAGCCCACGTTCATCACCGGCGAGATCACGCACGACTGGGACCCCAACTACGAGGATGGGGACGGATGGCGGACGGACCCGTCGCTCAGCGGCGGCGGCCACCTCATCAACGTCGGGACCCACGTGGTCGACGCGATCCTCTGGACGACCGGCCTGACCCCGACCCACGTCACTGCATCCGTCGACTTCCACGACGAGGCACAGATCTTCGACAGACAGTCGTCGATCACCGTCGAGTTCGAGAACGGGGCACTGGCGAACATCTCGGACACCGCGAGGGCCGCACGGGCCCGAGAACACGTCCACATCTGGGACGAGCAGGGAGCGGTCTACCTGGAGGGGCGCGAATGGGACGAACGGACCGGCTACACTATCGACGCCGATGGGACGGAACATCGCCCCTATCAGGGGTACAGCCGCTGGTTGTCAAAGGGGACGGCCTTTCTGGATGCGATCGAAACGGGAGAGGAGCCGCCCTGTACCGTCGAAGATGGGCTGAAGGCCGCGGTGGTTACGATGGCGGCCTACGAGTCCGGGCGGCGGCGAGAGCGAGTCACGATAGCAGATCTCTACCCGTTCCTCGAGGACGTCTTCTGAAATTACCACTGGGTGCCAGACAAGACCCGTTCGCACGATGCTTCCCAATCGGGGACCCGTCGTCGCGATGCCGATTGTGGGCAAGGACCGTATCCGTCATGGTTAAATATATATGACAGTAGCGTGCAACGTTAGGCATGCCAGACCATACCAACTGGCGTAGCGTAGCGAGTACCAGACGAGACTTCATCAAGGCCGGTGCCGTCGGTGGGGCGGCGTTCGTCGCTGGCTGCAGCGGCGACACGGGCGCGACTGGCGACGGAGAGTCTGGAGGGGGTTCGACCGTCCAGTTCACCGTGTTCGATCCGCTGACCAGCGGGGCGAACCCCGCTGATCGGCACCTGAATCCCTGGAACCCGTCCCAGACGGGTGCGTGGCATCCCGGTGCCGCGATCATGGACCGGCCCGTCGTCTACAGTCCGACACGGAACGAAGGATATCCACTGATGGTCGAGGAGTGGGAGATGACCGGTGACACGACGCTGGAGGCGACCTTCAGTGACCAGTGGAGCTGGCACAACGGTGAGCCCTTCACCGCCGAGGATTACGTCATGGAACAGCAGATCGAGATCGAGATCGGGCGAGCCACGGCCGAGGAGGGCGCGCGTGCTCACGATACGATCAAGCGCATCGAGGCGGTCGACGACCAACTCGTCAGGATCGAACTCCACGACCCGCTCTCGGAGACGTTCGCGGTCCAGAACACCATCGGCGCGTACAACGGGAACCTCCCGCGGGGGATCTTCACCTACAGAAACGACGACACGTGGAGTGATTTCCACGAACGGCTCCGCAATACGTCCGGGAGTGAGAAAGAGGCGATCGCCGCCGAGGTCACGTCCTCGACCTACCCGAAGATCACCTCGGAGAACGCCATCGGCCACGGCCCCTTCCAGATCAAGAACGTCGGCGACAACCAGATCGTGATGGAGAAGTACGAGGAACATCCGCACGCGGACAACATCAACTTCGACGAGTTCGTGTTGCAGTTGTTCTCCACCGACAAGCCGACTCAGCCCTACTCCGCTGGCGAGGTCGACGCGGCCCACAAGGGATTCCCCGTCCAGGAGGACGTCCGGTCCCAGTTGCCCGAGGGTCATACCCTCTTTCGGGAGGGGCGTTCGTCCAACAAACTGTTCTCGTTCAACTGCGGCCATCAGGTCGACTACGAGTCTCCGGTCAACGACCGACGGGTCCGCAAAGCAATCTGTCACGTCTTCGACCGCCAGCAGGTCAGTGGCCTCCTGCAGGGCGTCAACCGCCTATTCGAGTGGCCGCCCTGTCGCGTCCCCGGGAAAGTGCTCCGGGAGGGCGAGCACGAGGCGACCCAGTGGGTGCAGGACTTCACCACGTACGGGCAAAACAACACGGAGCGGGCTGCCGAACTGATGCGGCAGGCCGGCTACGAACAAGACAGTTCAGGCGAGTGGATCAAGGGCGGCGAACAACTCGAGATCGGAATGATGAACGCTGCCGAGCGGCCGGACTTCAATATCCTCTCGAAGAACCTCCGGGACTTCGGTATCGCCGTCAACCAGGAGCAGGTCGACTCCGCAACCTTCGACGAGCGGCGAAACACAGGTGACTACGACATGATGCCGGACGGGTCCTCGGCGAACGGGATCACGGCCATGTGGTCGATCGGACTGGTACCAGAGTGGCTCGGGTCGATCCTCCACTTCGACCCCGACGCCGAGATTCCGATGCCCGTCGGCGACCCCGAGGGATCGAGCGGGACCAAGTCGATCAACGTCCGGGAATGGATCCGTCAGTGGCAATCGACGGGCGACAGCCAGTACCACAATGAGCTGATGTGGTGGTGGAACCAGTACGTCCCCGAAATGGAGGCCATGTACCAGCCGGACGCAGGTGCCTACAACGGCGACAACTGGGAGCTCGACGTCCGCTCCGGCATCAAAAACGGTGTCGACGACGCCCTCTACATCGCCCCGAAGATGCCCGACGGGGCGATCCGGTACACCGGAAACTGAGTCGCCGACCAGAGACACGTTCACACTCGCGCTGACCACGGGAACACTTAACACGCAGACGACAGTGTCGACATGTATGGGACTCCTCCAGTCGACGTCGAAAGTGGTCCTCAAGATCGACATTCTCTTTCTCGTCCTCCTGGTGTTCTCTCTGTACAACCTCGATCCCGGGACTGGGTCGTACGTGGCTGCCACGCTGTCGCTGCTCCCGGTCACGCTGACGCTCGCCGGGGTCCTCGCCGTCATCTACACCGGCTGGGAGCCGTTCGAGTAGCGGCCCAGATCGAAGACTATCGCGGCGGTGACTGACCAAGAGATCCTCGCGCCGATCTGTCAATGGGATACATTGATTACGGACCTGCCTCAACAATCGTGTACGCTAATCATGATAGACATAGACTGGCGTATCCGACGGATAGCGCAGACGGTGTTCACAGTGTGGGCTGTGATCACGCTGTCGTTCGTCCTGGTACGGCTGATGCCGGGTAATCCGATGGGGGCGATGCTGAGACAGCTCGAACAGCAGGGGGTCGCGCCCGCGAGAGCAAGACGGCTGGTTGAAGCGCGAATGTCGGTCGACCCGGACAAACCGATACCGGCGGCGTACGTCGACTACATGTCGAACACGCTGCAGGGAGACCTCGGCGTCTCGACGATACACTCCCAGCCGGTCGTCGAGGTCCTCGCACAGGGGTTGCCCTGGACGCTGTTCGTTCTCAGCTGGGCGACGTTCATCAGTTTCTTCCTCGGGGTTTCGATGGGCGCGTTGATGGCTTACTGGGAGGGCGGGAAACTGGACGTCGGACTCACGTCGTTCGCGATCCTGATGGGATCGGTGCCGTTCTACGTGCTGGCGATCCTGTTGATCATCCTGTTTTCCTTCCAGCTCGGATGGTTCCCCACGGGCGGCCGACAGCCGACCGGGGTCCCGCCCGGGATGAACTGGGAGTACATCTCGGGCGTGATCCACCACGCGACCCTTCCGGTGCTTTCCATGCTGGTCGCGTCCGGTATCGCGTCGCTGGGGATGCGCGGGAACAGTATTCGCGTCCTCGGATCTGACTATCTGCGCGTCGCGCGCCTCCGCGGCCTCTCCGACGTTACCATCTCGACGCAGTACGTCGCTCGGAACGCCGTCCTCCCGATGTATACGACCTTCCTGATCGGCATCGGTGAGATGTTCGGGGGGTCGGTCGTCCTCGAACACGTGTTCCAGTATCAGGGACTGGGGCTGTACCTGCTCGATGCGACGTACCAGCGTGACTACCCGCTGATGATGGGCGGATTCATGCTAATCACGCTCGCGATCGTGACGGCACTGCTGCTGGCCGACCTGACGTACGGGTGGGTCGACCCGCGTGCGGGAGGACAGAATGGCGAGAGCTACTGACGCTGCGGTCGTCCGCGGCCGAGATCGAACGGCGTCTCAGCCGGCCGACCACGCCCGGGCGCTTCAGATCACACGAGTGAACACGATGAGAACCGAAATCACGAGCCGACACGGAACGAGGAGTGGAGATCGATGACTGAGAACACCGACGCTCGCGAGGACGACGCCAAAGGGGGCGGAGCGATCGCACGGCCAGACGGCGGCAGCGTCAGTTCCCCGTTCGAGGCCGTCTCGCAGTACGAGGAGACCCGAGCCGATCGACTTCGGAAGGTCTACGACGCGTACGTCCACGCGCCGATCGCCATCGTCTGGCGCGACTGGCGTGCCAGGTTCGGCTTCGCCGTCGTGGTACTCTACCTGCTCGTTGGGATCGCGGGACCGATGGTCGTCGCGCCGACGGAGCCCGCTGAAGGCCCGGCCCTCGCTCAACCCTTCCAGACAATGCAGTACCCGCTGGGGACTGACGACATGGGTCGCGATCTGCTGTCTCAGACGGTCTACTCGACATCGACGATTCTGAAAATGGTACTCTCCGGCGCGGTTTCAGTGGTCGGGATCGGAACGTTCGTCGGAGCCATCGCCGGCTACAAGGGCGGCTGGGTCGACACCGTCCTCAGCTCGATCACCGACGTCTTCATCAACATCCCCGGCTTCCCGCTGGTGATGGTACTCGGGCTGTTGCTCCCCATCGGCGGGAACCCCTACGCCGTCGGCCTCCTCCTGTCGGTCGCCGCCTGGGGCGGTCTCGCCCGGGCGATCCGGTCACAGGTGCTGACGCTCCGGCAGGAGGAGTTCGTCGAGGCGGCCCGCGCGATGGACCTCCCAACGCGGAAGATCGTCTTCGACGAGATCGTTCCCCACCTGCTCCCGTACGTGGTGATCAACCTCACGAACGCCGGCCGGCGGGTCATCTTCGAGGCCGTCGCCCTGTACTACCTGGGCATCCTGCCGTTCGAAACCTCGAGCCTGAACTGGGGAGTCACTCTCAACTACGCGTACAACGCCAACGCGCACCTACGTGAGGCGGCACTGCACTGGTTCCTCGTGCCGATGATCGCAATCGTCGGCATCTCCGTCGGCCTCATCCTGCTCGGGCAGTCCCTCGACCGGGTGTTCAATCCCCGCGTCCGTGCGCGCCACGAGAAGACCGCCGCCGGCGGCGAGGCCGATCCAGAAGCAGACGAACCGGACACCAGCGACGTGATGGGAGGCATCTGATCATGTCCAGTCCACTCGACCAGCACGACCGTGACTCGCACGCTCACGACACCATCCTCGAGATGCGAAACACGTCGGTGACGTTCGACATGGATCACGGCCAGTCCCGTGTCCTCGACGACGTCGATATCGACATCCGGCGCAACGAGATCTTCGGCATCGTCGGCGAGAGCGGGAGCGGTAAATCCATGCTGGCGTCTGCCCTCCTCGACGCCGTCGTCGACCCTGGCGTGCTCTCGGGCGAGATCACGTACCACCCGGAGGATGGGGCGTCACAGAACATCCTCGAGTACGACAAGTCGGAACTCAAACAGTACCGCTGGGAGGAGGTGGCGATGGTCTTCCAGGGCGCGATGAGTTCGTTCAACCCAGTCCGCGAGATCCGAACACACTTCGTCGAGACACTCACGGCGCACGACTACGACGTCGACGAGGGGATGGAACGTGCCAGACAACTGCTCCGGGACCTCTATCTCGACCCGGATCGCGTCCTCGACGCGTATCCTCACGAACTGTCCGGCGGGATGAAACAGCGCGCGCTCATCGCGCTGAGTCTGATCCTCGAACCGGAGGTGCTCGTCATGGACGAGCCGACGGCCGCCCTGGACCTGCTGATGCAGCGCTCGATCATCTCGCTGATCGACCGCCTCAAGGAGCGCTACGACCTGACGATCGTCTTCATCACCCACGATCTCCCGCTGGTGGCCGATCTGGCCGACCGGATCGGCGTCCTGTACGCCTTCGAGTTCGCCGAGATCGGGCCGACCGACGAGATCCTCGAACACGCCTCCCACCCGTACACACGGCTACTGCTGAAGTCGACGCCGAACCTCGAATCGCCGATCGAGGCGATGCGCCCGGTCGAGGGGAGCGCTCCGGACCCCGTGAACGTCCCTTCGGGCTGTTCGTTCCACCCGCGCTGTCCTCTCGCAGACGAGCAGTGCGAGACGACCGACCCAGAGCCGTACACCGTCACGGACGCACATCACGTCGACTGTCACCACTGGGAGGAATCGAGCGACGCCATTCCGATGACGGACGAGTTCGTTGACGGAGACGGCGTCGACGCCGAGGCCGTCGCCGACGACCTCCCCGGACGGCCGGCACAGAGCGCTCCCGAGGAGCCGGTCGTCTCGTTATCGGACGTCGAGGTCCACTTCGAGCGCGAAACCGGCTTCTTCGATTTCTTCGGCGAGCCCGAGACAGTCAACGCGGTAGACGGCATCTCGCTCGATATTTACGAGAACGACGTGGTCGTCTTGGTCGGCGAGTCCGGTTGCGGAAAGACGACGCTGGGCAAGACCGCGGTCGGGCTTCAGCGGCCGACTGGGGGGAGTGTGGAGTACCGCGGCGAAGACATCTGGGACGTGCGAGACGGCGGAGGAAACGGCACCGCAACGTGGAGCGAGATCAGGCGCTCACTCCAGATCGTCCATCAAGACCCCGGGAGCGCGCTGAACTCGCACAAGCGGATTCGAAAGAGCCTGGACGCCCCGCTCAAGCGTTGGCACGACGACTTGGACGGAAACGACCGGAAACAGCGCATCCTGAGCATGCTCGAACACGTGGGGATGAGTCCGCCCGAGGACTACATCGAGCGCTACCCCCACCAGCTGTCGGGCGGAGAACAGCAGCGCGTCGCGCTCATCCGGGCGATGCTGATGAACCCGGAACTGATTCTCGCCGACGAGCCCGTCAGCGCGCTCGACGTGTCGCTCCGCGTCGAGATGATGGACCTGCTCATCGACCTGCAGGACATGTTCGACACGTCCTATCTGTTTATCTCACACGACCTCTCGAACGCCCGCTACATCGCCGAGAAGACCGGCGGGCGAATCGGCGTTCTCTATCTCGGCGAACTGGTCGAGATCGGTCCCCCGGAACAGATCATCCACGACCCCCAGCACCCCTACACGCAAGCGTTGCGGTGGGCGACCCCCGAACTCGACCCGGCGGAGAGTCGGGCTACCGAGGCGCCGATCCGAGACATCGACATCCCCGACCCGACGAATCCCCCGAGCGGCTGTCGGTATCACACGCGCTGTCCCGAAGCCCGGGCGGTCTGTACGCGCGAGAAACCGACGAACTGCAAGGCCACAGAACACGTCGAGACACACGAGGCCGCCTGCTTCCGCGTCCTCGAGGACCACGAGTACTGGGACAGTGAGCCGGTGGCGGATAAGAGCGGTGACGCGCTGGACCGAGGCCACCAACTGCCCGCAGAGGACGACTGAGCACGCCGACACGATCAGCGGTTCGGTGGTGGGTGAATCTTTATTTCGCGTGCGGGCGCAGTCGAGAGCGCAATGGAGACGTTCGAATCCAGCGACGGATACGTGATCGTCCGACTCGACCGAGGAGACATGGCGCTCGAAGGAATCCAGGCCGCCTGCGAGCAGCGGGACGTCGACACGGGCGTCGTCGTCTCCGGGGTCGGGACGTTCAGCACCCTGAATATCCACTACGTCGACCGAACTGACCTCCCCGAAGACCCGTCAGACCGTACCGTCGACTGCACGCTCCAGGGTGCCTGGGAGATAACCGACGTTGGCGGCGTCATCGCCGACGGCGAACCGCACCTTCACGTCACCGGCTTCGACGGCGACCGAACCGTCGGTGGTCACCTCGAAGAAGGCTGTGAGGTGAACGTCCTCAGCGAGTTCACGATCAGGCGACTCGACGATCTGGCGCTGACCAGATCGGCGGACGACCACGGCGTCTCGCGGCTGACGCGTCGGTAGGTGCTCGACGGGCACGTGACGGTCGAAGGTGACTATTCGGTACCCCGGTACTGCCGCCACATAACGAACAGGTAGGCACCGAGTCCAGCGACGATGAGACCGACGCCCCAGATAGGGAGGAGGGCGGTCCAGACCCCCACGAGCCCGGGATTGCTCGGGTCGACGACGAAGACCTGCAACAGCGTCGCGGCGGCGATCAGGCACACGCCACCGACGGCCAGTTTCAGTAACACCGACTCGCGGAGTCGGTCGGTACTCCTCGCCAGCAGACCGGATCGCTCGTCAGAACCGCCGTTGATAGTACTCACAACCGATTGTATCCATTCACTAGCATAAATTGGTTGGGGTGTTTGAACACTCGCACTCACTCCGGCGGGCCATGCCACGCTGCGCCGTCGTCCTGAGGGGCGTAGCCGATACGGACACGGGCGTGTTCGAGGTCGAACCATCGGTTTCGGTTGTCGCTGACGCCGCTGAAGACGCCAAACTCGACGCCGTCGTCACGGAGGCAGCAGTTGATCTGCTGGGCGAAGTCGCGCCGCGATTGCCACGTCGCCTTCATGCGGGCGACCGCGTGTTCGTAGGCCTCGCTCCCGCGTTCGAACGTCCCGTTTTCGACGCCCGCCTCGGCGTCTCCATACGGATGGTCGTACGGCGCGGCGTTGACCGTACAGATGCGTAGCGCGTAGATCTGTCGGGGATGCTCGTACTCCTCGACATAGTAGCGGCCCAGGTCCTCGCCGAAGGCCTTCGTCGCGCCGTAGAACGAATCGGGACGGACCGGGTCTGTATGGTCGAGGACGAGGTCCGACTCGGCCGTGTAAATCTCGGGCGCGAAATCCCGCTCATACTGCCCCATGACGTGGTTTGTGGAGGCGAACACGAACGTGTCGAGTTCGTGCTCGCGGGCGGCCTCGAGGGCGTTGTACACGCCGACGACGTTTGGCTCGAAGACGTCGCTCCAGTCCCCGTCCGTATACGGATAGGCGGCCAGATGAACCATCGCGTCGTGCCCCTCGGCGGCGGATACCAGGGCGTCGTGATCCGTGATATCTCCCACGACCGTCTCGTAGCCGCCGTAGGGATGATCGTCCGGGCGATCTGATCGGTTGAAGTAGGTGAAGTCGTACTCGGCGCTGTCGTGCAGGTGGTCGATCACAGCCGTTCCACACCGGCCGTACGACCCTGTGACTAGAACGTTCACGTTCGACTGAACCGTCGTTTGGATATTAAAACGAGGGGTCCAACAGGCGCGTGCCAGCGGGGACTACTCCACCGAAACCGTCACGTAGCCGCCGAAGTTGAGGATGACGCGCTGTGCCACGTTTCCGAAGATGGCCTTGCCCGTCGGTGAGCGCCCCTGTCCGACCAGGAACACGTGATCGCAGTCGAATCGGCGGGCGGCCGAGAGGATCTCGTCAGCGAGGTCGTCCGTCTCGGTGACTGCGCTCGCGATCTCGTACTCAGCTGAGTCGCTGGCCAAGACGTCGCCGGCGAACTCGTCGACGAAGTTCCGAACGATGTCGTCGCTCTCGAGATCGCCGTAACTGGCCTTCTCGACCCGCTCGACCGACTCGATCACGTCCATATCGGCCTCGAACTCGTCGGGGGTCAGCCAGGAGAACACGACGAGGTCTGCGTCGGCACCAGCAGTGAGCGCGGCCGCTTCGGCGAGCAGTTCACGGTGTGCGTCGGTGTCGTCGATGACGACGAGAGCACGGTCCATGTCGATACAGTCACGCCGACAGACACATAAGTGTACGTCCGACGGGGTGTGTCGGACCGCACTTCGAGGCGCGAGCGGTGGTCAGTCGACGCGATACCGATCGAGCGCGTCCTCGTCGACGTCGATCCCCAGTCCGGGCCCCTGTGGGACGGCGAGGGACCCGCCGGTCGGGTCCAGCGGGTCCTCGAGGATGGCGTCGCGGAGCGGATTCGGACTGCGGTCACACTCCAGCAACATCGGCTCGGGGACGTTCCGGGTGTGTGGGTACTCCGGGACGCTGGCGGCGAAGTGGATCGCCGCAGTCATGCCCACCGCGCTGTTCCAGACGTGCGGCCGGACGGCGACGTTCTCCGTCGTCGCCAGGGCGGCGATCGTCTTCGCTTCCGAGAGGCCGCCACAGCGCGCGAGATTCGGCTGGACGACATCAACGAGTCGGTTATCGACGAGGCGCTTGAACTCGAACCGACCGTAGTGCGCCTCGCCGGCGGCCAGCGGCTGATCAATCCGTCGTTTGATCTCGCGGTAGCCGGACACGTTCTCCGGAGGAACCGGCTCCTCGATCCACGTAATATCGTAGTCGGCGATCTCACGAGCGGACCGGATGGCCTGTCGCGGGCGGTAGTTCCCGTTCATGTCGACCATCAGGTGGGCGTCATCGCCGAGCATCTCGCGGGCAGTACGGACCCGGCGGCGGTCGGACGCCGGATCGCGACCGATCTTGATCTTCGCCGCGGAGAACCCCTCTTCGACCGCCTCGCGCATCGGTTCCTCGATCGGACGATCACGCTCGGTGAAGTACATCGTCGAAGCGTACGGAGTCACCGTTTCCCTGTTTCCTCCGCCAAGGAAGCGGGAGACGGGGCGACCCGCCTCCGTTCCGCGAAGGTCCCAGCAGGCGACGTCGATCCCGCTTACAGCCGCCTGCACGAAGGCGCTCCCGCCGAAGTGGTACTGGTCGGTGTAGGAGTCGATCGCCAGCCCCTCGCTATCGCACGGATCCATCCCGAGCACCCGATCGCGGAATAGCTCGTCGACGGTGGCCTGAACGATCGAACCGGGAGCGAACGCCTCGCCCCAGCCGACGGTTCCGTCGGCCGTGGTGAGGCGAACGAGCGTCGTGGCACGCGAGTGACCGAAACCACGAGCGTCCCCCAGGCCCGATCCTGCGGGTAGTTCGTACTCGAGACCGATCACTTCGATGTCGGTGATTCGCATACTCCGAGGAGGGACTGCCCGCCGAATATAGCTTGTGTCGGCGGAGATTTTATGTCATAAGCGACGAACTTCAGGAGTATGCCGCTGTCAGCTAGCCGTGTCCAGGAGCATCTGCGCGGTGTCGCCGTCGGACTCCTCACGCCGTTCGACGAGGACGGAGAGATCAACCACGACGAACTCGCAGAGAACGTTCGTGACCTGTACGACGAGGGAATCCACACCTTCCTCGCGACGGCCAACATCAGCGAATACCACTCGCTCTCCCACGGAGAGCGGGTCGACTCCGCGGAGACGGCCGTCGAAGCCCTGCCTGACGACGCCTGCGTACTTGCGGGGGTAGGTGGTTCGGGCCGGAGCGCGCGAAAACTGCTGACAGCGTACGACGACGTCGGCGTCGACGCTCACATGGTGATGCCGCTCGATCACACGTACGTCCACGAGATGGCCGCGATCGAGTACTACCGCGACCTCGCCGACACGGCGGTGGCTCCGCTCGTCCCTTATGCCCGCGGCTTCGACCCCTCGGTGACGTTTCTCGCCGCTCTCACCCGGGTCGACGGCGTCGTCGGAATCAAGTACGCCATCGAGGACCCGGTCACGCTCGGCGAGGCCGTGGCGGCGGGGGCCGATGACGTCGTCTGGGTGAACGGTCTGGCCGAGCCCTACGCGGTCTCCCTCTGGGCGGAGGGCGTCGAGGGATTTTCGGCCGGGGTCAGCAACTTCCGACCAGAGATCGGCCTCGAACTGCTGGACGCGCTCCGGGGCGAAGACTGGGAGTACGCCCGCGAATTGCGCGACATCTGTCTACCCTATCAGCGGTTCCGTGACGAGACGGGAAGCGAGAACACCATCCCGGGTGCACTCAGCGTCCCGGCCGTCAAGAAGGGGCTCGAACTCGCCGGTTTCAACGCCGGCGCGGTCCGTCCACCGATTCGTAGCCTCTCTCAGGCCGATGAGCGCCGCGCCGAGGAGCTGTACAATCAGCTCGACGACGACGTCGCCAGAGTTGTTCGTTGAGACGACCAGTGGCGGGCGATCGGTCGGTCAAGCGGTCGCGTCCCGGCCGCTCCGTCGCGTCCACTTACGTCCTGTAGTGGAACTCAGTCCAGGGACCGGGGCGGAACGGGTACTCCTCGACGACGTCCAGATTCACTTCGACGCCCAGACCGGGGTCGTCAGAGACCGACAGCAGGCCGTCGGAGACGTCGGGGCTCCCTTCGATGAGGTCAAAGGCGAGGTCGAACGGATACATTCCCGGATCGGGGACCGCATCGAGCAGCGGGTCGTCCTCGAAGATCGGATACTCGACGAGGGACGCCTCGGGCGCGGCAGCGACGAGTTGTGCGTTCGCCGCCAGACCGATCCAGGTCCCGAAGTTGTGCGGAACGAACTCGACGCCCTCGCGGCCGGCGCAGAACTCGACGGCGGCGCGACAGCCCGTAAAGCCCCCGTGGTGGCGAACGTCGCCCTGGAGGTAGCGGACCGAACCGGTCTCGCCGAGCGCGACCAGCGTCTCCGGCGTCGCCTCGCTCTCGCCGCCGGCCAGCGGGGCACCAGTCTCGGCGAGTTCGACGTAGCCGCTGTGGTCGTCGGGTTCGACGGGTTCCTCGATCCAGTAGACACCCTGTTCGGTCGCGTGCTCGACGAGACCCGCAACCGTGTCGCGGTCGTAGCCGTTCCGAGTCTTCCACCACGTGTGCGCGTCGAGCATGACTTCCATGTCACTGGTGGCGTCGGCGAGCAGTTCGACTGTCCGGCGGTCGTCGGCCGGGCCGATACCGGGGCGGTACTTGTAGCCGAAAAAGCCCATCTCCTCGATGACCTCGGCCTGTCGGACGTATCCCGCCGGCTCCATGTACATCCCGGCGCTGGCATAGAGTGGTAGTTCGGTCGAGGGAGTCGTTCCGTAGCGCTCTGCGAGTAACTCGTAGACCGGGGCACCCTGTCGTTTGCCCCTGATGTCGTGGAGCGCGACGTCGACAGCCGAGATGGCCTCGGCCACGTCGCTCTCGGGAACGGACCCACCCCGGAGTAGGTCGTGGGCGTCGGTCGCAGACTCGATCTGGACACCCTCCAGCGCGTTCGCGACCGGACCGTTCACGACATCGGCGAAGGTTCCCTGTGACTCGTCCTCGAAGAACTCGGTCATGGCCGAACTGCTTGCCCCGGCCGTGGCGACCCCGCGAGTGCCGTCGGGAGTCTCCGCGACGACCAGGACCACGTCGCGCTTGCGCAAGCGGCGCTTCCCGCCGTGGAACCGGCGCTCCTGGGGTGGCTCGATCGGCGACGACAGTGCGTAGCCGGAGATGTCGACGATCTCCATACCGGCGTAACCGGGCGGACCGACTTAAGTGAGGGGGTCAACGCGACCCACTCCGCCCGCACTCTCGCGGGACAGTCGAGCCGCGAGTGGGTCGGCCGCCGCGGCGACGCCAGACTTTTCTCGGTGCCGGTCGCGTCAGGCTGTATGGGAACGGTCACGGTCTGGAACGAGAACGTCCACGAGATGCGCGATCCGGTGGTCGCCGAGAGATACCCCGACGGAATCCACGGCGCGATCGCCGCGGGGCTCGCAGCCGACGGATTCGAAGTGCAGACAGCAACCTTGCAGGACGCCCAACACGGGCTGACCGACGACGTACTGGCCGAGACGGACGTCCTCGTGTGGTGGTCCCACTGCGCGAACGACGAGGTCAGCGACGAGGTGGCAGAGCGCGTGGTCGAGCGCGTTCAGGCCGGAATGGGTTTCGTTCCCCTCCACTCGGGGAAGAACTCGAAGCCGTTCACGCGCCTGATGGGGACCACGTGCGACATCAAGTACCGCCACGGCGGTGAGACGGAGCGGGTCTGGGTCGTCGATCCGGGCCACCCGATTGCCGACGGCCTCCCGGAATCGTTCGAAGTCCCCGAGACGGAGATGTACGGCGAACCGTACGACGTTCCCGAACCCGATCAAACCGTGTTCGTCTCGTGGTTCGAGGGCGGCGAGGTGTTCCGCTCCGGCCTCTGTTACCGTCGGGGCCGAGGGCGGATCTTCGCGTTCCGCCCGGGCCACGAGGCCTATCCCATCTTCTTCCAGGACGAGATCAGGCAGGTCCTGTGCAACGCCGTCGAGTGGGCCGCGCCCACGCAGGGAGCTGAAGCCGTGTACGGAGAGGTCAAGCCACAGACGGACCCCGACGGCGGTTACTGACTGCGGTCGTTCGACGTGCCCGTCACCGATCACGAGTCGGAAGAACTGCCAAGGAACTTCGAACAGTCGCCGTCGAAGGCTCACAGCGTCAGAGAGTGTCCGCGACGGAGAGTTGAAAGCACAGTCCCGGCATCCGCCCGCGTCGCCGGCCCCAAACCGTTATGCGGGTGACGGACGGGATGGTGTATATGTTCGAGCTAGCGGCGGGAACATCGCTGCACCGTGTTCCCGAGTGGGCCATGCTCCAGCGAGACCTGTTCGACGTGATGGCAGACGCGGTCGATCAGTTCGTCGAGGACTACATCGACGAAAATGGGGAGCCGTACTGGCCGCCGGTAGACCACGTCGGTATCGACGGTTTCGACGACGTGATCGAGGGGTTCCACGACTGGCCGCTCGTGTACGCGATGGGCGGCGACGAGCGCCTCCTTGATCACGCTCGGACGTGCTACGAGGGCGCGCTCCGCCGCGGGAGTCGCGTCGAGACGCCCTTCGGTCATTCGATGGTCGTCGACGACTTCGAGCAGTGTCGCGACTGGTTCCACCTTGGTGAGGGGAACCGCTTCACCTACAACATGGGGCTGGCCGCGCCAGACGACGAGCGGTTCCGGGAACGCGCGGTGCGATTCGCCGAACTGTACCTGCCGGGCGGCGGCGTGGACAACTACGACCCGGAACACAACATCATTCGCGGCCCAATGAACGGAAGCATGGGCCCGGAGTACTGCGATTTCTCGGCGTACGAGCACCACCCGTACGGGGCCGACTACCGCTGGAGACTGCACGGCCTACCGTGGAAGGACATCGAGGGCATCGACGACGTGACCGACGCCAGCGACCCCGCGAACGAAGATCGCCTGCTCGAAGCCATGACAGAGCGCTGTTCGAGGGGCGACATCCCGCTGAACATGGGGGCGACGAGCCTCGTGGCTAACGCCTACCTGCACACCGGCGACGAGCGCTACCGCGACTGGGTGGTCAGGTACGTCGAGGGATGGCACGAACGCGCGTCGGAGAACGACGGCCTCGTCCCGGACAACGTGGGGCTGTCGGGCGACGTGGGTGCGTACACCGGCGACTGGTACGGCGGGTACTACGGCTGGTCGTGGGGCGGCTGGCACTACGTCGGGGCCGGCGTCACCGTCGGGTCGGAGAACGCTGCGCTCCTGACCGGCGACCGGGAACACATGGCGTTCCTCCGGTCGCAACTGGACGTGCTGATGGACAATTCGATCTCCGTCAGCGCCGACCCCGTCCACGAAACCCGCTATCTCCCCCACAAGTACGGCGACCCGGGCGACTATCACTACGACCCCGGCACGGTCCTTCGGGAGGCGGACGGCGAAGTCTACTACGAGGACGGCTGGTTCGAGTTTTACCCACTTCGTGACACTCCGTACGTGATCCACCTGTGGTACCTGACGATGGATCCGACCGACCGCGAACGAATTCGGACGCTCAGGAACTGGGAGTCACGAGACTGGAAGCGCCTCGACCCGCGAGCGAAGGCGAAACACGGGAGCGGGCAGGAGTACGCCTGGCTCGCCTACCTCGACGGCGAGTTCGAAGACTATCCCGTGCGCCTCCTGGAAGCCGCCCACGCCCGGGTGCACGACCGCCTTGACGTCATCCGTACGGAGGGGGGACCGCCGGACGATGTCGACGAGGACTACCTTCGGAACCGTAACCCTGCGACCGCGACGGCCCTGCTGCAACTGACGATGGGGGCGCCCCAACCGGTCTACTACGGCGGACTGCTCCATTCCCAGGTTCGCTACTTCGACCCCGACCGGCGGCGGCCGGGTCTCCCCGAGGACGTCAGCGCTCTCGTCGAAGACGTCTCGCCCGCGGGGGTCGACCTGACGCTCGTGAACGGCGGTGCCCGCCACCGCGACGTAATCGTCCAGGCCGGCGCGTACGGTGAACACGAGTTCGCTGCCGTCGAGTCGGCCGACGGCCGCGGGGAACCCAACGCCGGTCGAATCAGTGTCTCGCTCCCGGGCCGAACCCGGCTCTCGCTGACGGCCGCGATGAACAGGCTTGTCAACCAGCCACGCTACGACGTCCCCTGGGAAGGTCGATGACGGCGCGCTGGGCTACGAGAACTTCGTGTTGAGTTCGATGACGTTCGCGGCCCGCTGGACGTGCTCCGAGAGTTCGCCGTGGAGTCGCTCATCCGTGAATCGACTCGACGGTCCGGTCACGCTGACAGCACCCAGCACCGTCTCGCCGTTCTGGACCGGCGCCGCCACACAGCGAAGCCCCCCGATGTTCTCCTCGTCGTCGACGCCGTAGCCGCGCTCTCTGATAGTCACGAGTTCGTCTGACAGCGCCTCGGGGCTCGTGATCGTCGACGGGGTGACGGGAGTGAACTGCTGTTGTCGGATGAGGCTCGCGGTCCGCTCGGGCGGCAGAAACGCGAGGATGGTCTTCCCCAGCGACGTGGAGTACATCGGCTGTTGGGTTCCCACGCGGGAGGCGGTCTCGACCGCCAGGTCTCCGGTGGCCTTGTACAGGTACGAGACGGCACCGTACTCTTCGATCCCGAACTGGGCGATCTCGTTCGTCTCCGCCGCGAGAGCGTCGACTTCGTCACGGATGACGTCGTAGTTACCGACCTGTTCGCGGACGTGGGTCGCCATGTCCAGAATCGTCAGACTCAGCCGATACCCGTCGTCCTTTCGCACCAAGATGTGCCGCTCCTCGAGCGTCCGAAGGTGGCTGTAAATCGTGCTCTTCGAATGCCCCAGTTCGTCGGCCAGTTCGGTGACACCGGTCGGTCCCCGCGCTTTGAGGAACTCGATGATGTCGAACGAGATCTGCACCGATCGGATCCGCCGTCCGGGGCGCTGTTCGGTTTCCTGGCTCATACCGATACGTTGACACCGGGAGGATAAAAGCGTATACGCCGCCAGGGAACGACACGGTGACTGAAAAGCGTCCACAGACGGGAAGCGACCTATTCGCAGTCGCAGCCGTCACTGTCGAGGAAGTCGCCGATCGTGGTCTGGGTGCCACACTCGTCACAGGACACTTTGACGTCGACGTAGACGGAGATGTCACCGGCGGAGAGGTCGTCCTCAGAGAGCATGGAGATCGTCGTCTCCGTGACGGCGTGCAGCCTGTTTCGGAGCTTTTGGACCGTGTTCCGACCCTGTTCGAGTCTGTCGGGCGTGTCTCCGCTGGTGCGCTCGACGTTACGATACTCTGTGAGATAGGTGTGTATCGCTTGGTGAGACACGAAGTCGTCGGTCAGACGATCGATGTCGATACCGTCGCGCTCAAGGCGGCGTTTGGCCTGCGTGCGCGTCCCACTGGTTACCTCCTCGTCAGTGAGCAACTCGCAGAAATGCGCGTCTTCACCGTCGAGCACCTGGATTCCCCGCTCCTCCATCGCCGCCCGGACCACCACTCGGTTGAAGTACTCGGCCAGTTCGCGGAGGCTCGATTGCTCGCTACCGGCCCCCAGCCAGCGCCGTTCCAGGCGCTCGCCCATGCCGTCGAGACCACGCTCCGCGATGACTCGACCGACCTTGCTGCGTCGCTCCGGATCGGCGGGTGCAAGTTCGACGGACGTGTCCTCGGTCATACCTTTGAGTTGGTCACTCTGTCACAAAACGATTCCGTCAAGTGGCTGCCCGCGAGCCGGGGTCACTTGCCACAGCTCTCGACGGCAGCGTCAGGCCCACTGTCTTTGGGTTCATCGACGAACTCGCGCTGTAACCGGCTCAGATTTCGACCTCGTCGACGAGAACCCGGCATTGTTCCTCGGCAGAGCGATAGCTGGTTTCGGTGAGCTGGACGCCGCGAGCCCCCTCGGTGAAGTCCCAGGGGAACGGCTCGTCCGCGACCACGTGCCGGACAAACTGTTCCCACTGCTGTTTGAACGCGTTCTCAAACTCCCGGTTGTTCGGTACGTTGTCCCAGTCGTCCTGATACCGGTGGTCCTTCGGCGTGTCGGGGTCCCACTCAGGCCTGGGCGTGTTCGCGCGGTGCTGGGTCTTGCAGTCCCGGAGTCCAGCGACGGCGCTCCCCTCGGTGCCGTCGACCTGAATTTCGAGCAGATCGTCCCGGTTTACGCGGACCGTCCACGAGGAGTTTATCTGGGCGACGACGTCGTCTTCCAGTTCCATGATCGCGTAGGCGGCGTCGTCCGCGGTCGCGTCGTACGTGTCGCCGCGTTCGTCGACGCGCTCGTCGACGTGGGTCGTCGTGTGACAGCGAACCGCCTCCACCTTCCCGAAGAGGTTCTCGAGGACGTAACTCCAGTGAGAGAACATGTCGTCGACGATGCCGCCGCCGTCCTCGGCGCGATAGTTCCACGACGGTCGCTGAGCGGGCTGGACGTGGCCGGGGAACACCCAGTAGCCGAACTCGATGCGGACCGAGAGGATGTCCCCGAAGAAGTCCTGGTCGACGAGTCGCTGAAGTTTTAGCAGACCCGGAAGCCAGAGTTTGTCCTGGACGATCCCGTGTTTGACGCCGCTCCGTTCGGCCCTCCGAGCGACCGACAGTGCCGTCTCGAAGTCGCCGGCCAGCGGCTTCTCGCAGTAGACGTCTTTCCCCGCGTCGATGGCCTTCGCGAGCGCGTCGGGACGCCGTGGAGTGACCTGGGAGTCGAAATATACCTCGTCGTCGCCGTCGAGACACGTCTCGAGGTCGGGATCGACCGTCCATCGCTCAACGTCGTGGTCCGTGCTCAGCGTGCGAAGCTTTCGTTCGTCCCGGCCGACGAGCAGCGGGTTCGGCATGACGCGTTCGCCGCTCGGGAGTTCGACGCCGCCCTCCTCTCGCAGGGCCAGAATCGAACGGACGAGGTGTTGGTTCGTTCCCATCCGGCCGGTCACGCCGTTCATGATGATACCTAGCTCTTGCATGTAGCTGATCGCTCGTCGGAGAGTCGGATGCGCGAGCAATAAACATTCGGTCTCGAATGGGCGACTCGTCCGAATCGGCCAGTTCGAACCGAGTCAGCGGACCGCCCGTGTTGGTGTTGGGTGCTGGCACCAAAACACGTATGTGGTTCCTGGTCTGACACGACGGTATGGACGTGAGACTTGGGTACGTCGGCATCGATCACCACCACCGGGACCCGTACTTTGCCGTCGCGAGCGAACTCGGGGCGACTGTCTCCGCGGTCTGTGAACCGGGCCGGCGCGTGAACGTGGAGAACGTGGCCGCGATGGAGGACCGGCCCGACGAGGTGACCACGGAAGGGCAAGACGCCGGGGACCTCGTCGCCGGGGCGACGGTGTACGAGGACCCCCACCGACTTGTCGCGGAGGCCGACGTCGACGTCGCCTGGATCACGTACCGCAACGACGAGACGCCAGCGATCGTCGAGAGCGCCGTCGATAACGGCGTCCACGTCATCAGCGAGAAGCCCATCGGGCGGACCGCAGGCGATCTGGAGTCCGTCGCCCGGCGAGCGAACGAGGCGGGCGTCACCGTCTCACCGACGATGTACTACCGGCGAAATCCCATCGCGATGGACCTCCGCGACCGTCTCCGAGACGGGTTCTTCGGTGACGTCTGGACCGTTGAGGGCCGATTTAACGCCAGCCAGCTCTCGTTCCGGGACACGACCCATTACCTCTACGACCGTGAGACCAGTCGCGGGGGCGCGCTCCAGTGGATCGGACCACACTGGGTCGACGTGATCCCGTGGATCCTCGACGACCCGATTCACCGCGTGAACGCCCAGTTCCACGACGCGGCCGACGCACACGCGGACGTCGACGCGGGAGCGGTGCTCCAGTTCGAGACGCGCGGCGGGACGCTCGGCACGTACCACACCGGCTATTACCTGAGTGAGCGGGGCAAAGACACACACCTCGGCATCTACGGGACCGACGCGCAAGCGCTGACCTCGCTCCACCACGATTCCCTCCAGCACGAGCCGACAGTGCCACTGGAACTCACGTCCGAGGACCCCGACTGGGCGGCCGCGCCACAGCGAACTGTCGAATACGAGTTCGCCTACGACCGCTTCCCCGCCTGGGGTGACTTCGTCCAGGACTACTTCGAGGCGTACTTCGAAGGCTTCGAGACCGGCGACGTCCCGGCGACGATTGACGACGCCGTTCAGTTGCTCAGCGTCCTCGACGCGGCATACGAATCGGCGGCTCGTAACGAGTGGGTGACGGTAGCGAACTAGGGCGATCGGTCTGTCGCGGCCACCTCGGCATCGGGGTCACGCCGTTCGAAAGACACGAACTTTATCAACAGTTGTCACGTACGCCCGATATGGACCGCAACACGGAATCGAAGACGCTGCAAACGACCGCGACTTCGATCGAGATTCTCGAACTGCTCGACGAACTTGAAGGGGCACGGGTCACCGAAGTGGCGGAGCACATGGGAATACCCAAGAGCACGATACACGGCCACCTCGCGACGCTCAGGACCAAGCAGTTCGTTTCGAAACGTGGCGATAGCTACTACCTCGGCCCGGAACTCCTCCGGTTAGGGAACCGAGTGCGGACCCGGAAGAAGGGGTACGTCTTCGCGCGCGAATATACCGAACGCCTCGTCGACAGGGTCGGGTTTCGCTCCGTGTTCGCCACCGAGATGGGCGGCAGAGCCGTCTTCATTCACAAGGCGGCGGGCAACAAGATGGAGTGGGCACACGAGCGACTTGGCAACCGCCTGTACCTCCACGACACAGCAGTCGGAAAGGCCATCCTGGCGGAACTGCCGCGACGGCGAGTCGAGCAGATCCTCGACGAGTGGGGACTGCCGCGCGAGACGGACAACACGATCACGGACAGAGACGAACTGTTCGCCGAACTGGAGGCGATCCGTGAACAGGGCTACGCAACCAATCACGAGGAGAACCTCCCAGACCTCCATGGGATCGGCGTGGCCGCGACCGAACAATCCGGCAGCGTCATCGGGGGCTTCAGCATCACGGGGCCGAAACACTCCTTCACCGAGGAGAATCGGGAACGGCAACTCGCGGACGCGGTCATGGAAGTCGTCAGCGAGTACGAGCTGGAGTTATCGCTCGTCTAGCGGTCGGCGAACCGGACCGAGAGACAGTCGATAGTGGGCGAGACGAGGAGGTGCACGACGATTCGATTTGCGTTCGAATATCTCAAATACTATGTGTGGAGCCAATAAATAACAGGTGTACAAGAGTTATTCACAATAGAAACCGACCGTCTCACAGCGCGCTCGTCGGCAGAGCGTTCGCATATTTCGAACTATTAATGTTGTATAATTATCGTTGGCCCGCGTGATTCGCGCGAGTGCCTGGCCGACCATCCTCTCGGTCCATCTGACCTACGATCGCCAGTGCAGTCACAAACCCGCCACGACAGTGTTATACGGTGCAGTACGTGAGAGTCCGTGCGCCAATTTGTGACTCACCACTACCTAGTACCTGTATAAAACTGTAGTATGAGATTAGTTGTAGTGTTAGATCATAATTGTTCTAACTGTGCCTATATATACGATATTCCGTCTTGAGTTTTGACGTTATACACCCATATTTATGGATGTGTTTTCAGATGTCGGTATTTGTTGTCGTCTATCGGGTATCAGTCACCGGTTGACTCGGTTTCACCGCCCTCGATACTGCCCATCTCGGGATTCGGTTCCCCGACCAGTCTCGTCTGGAGTTTCCCGATCATCACGGCGACGACGTATATTGTAACCGCGATAAGGACGATCACACCACCGGCGGTCGCCTCCGCGTAGTAGGAGACGGCGATACCGAGGATGACGGCCAGTTCGGCGAGAACGACGGACACGAGGAGCGACTCGTTGAAACTCCGAGACACTTGTGACGCGCCGGCGACGGGCACGACGAGCATCGCGGCGACGAGGATGACGCCCATGATCTGCATGGCACCGACCACGACCATGGCCGTCAGCATCACCATGATGCGGTTGTACCAACTGACCGAGATGCCGGAGACGGCCGCTGCGGTCTCGTCGAAGGTGACGTACAGCAGTTGGTTGCGCGTGAGCCCGACCACGCCGATGACGATGGCGAAGAGAGCCAGGAGGATGGCGGCGCTATCCTGGGACACCGTCGCGAGATTCCCGAAGAGGAACTGGTTCACTCCGACAGCGAGTCCGCCCGCGTTGATGCTGATCAGCGTGGTCCCGAGCGCGAATCCGGTTGAGAGGACGATCGCCATCGAGACGTCGTTGTAGGCGTCGGTCACCTCCGAGATGAGTTCGATGAACAGGGCCGCGATCATCGCGACCACGACCGCCGTCAGGTACGGAGAAACCCCGAGGTCGAGGACGGCGTTGAGAAACAGCCCCACGGCGACGCCGGCGAACCCGGTGTGAGCGAGCGCATCGCCGATCAGCGCCAGTTGGCGGTGGACGAGAAACGTCCCGATGAGCGGGGCCATCACGCCGATACACAGTCCGACCAGGATCGCTCGGTGCATGAATCCATACTGGAGAAGCTCTAAACCGGTCATCTGGCCGATCCAGTACACGAATCCCGACCAGAGTTGCAGGAACCAGTACAGGGGGGACAGAAGTAGCTCAAGCGGCCCCGCCTGAAGCGGAGCACCGATTCCGCGCGTCATCGGGACTCACCCAAGAGATTCGCCGCGGTGCCGAACGCACGGGCGAGGGCGTCGCTCTCGACGAACTCACCGGTCGGCCCGTCGAAGTAGATCTCGCGGTTGAGACAGACGACGCGTTCCGCGTGTTCGGTGACCGCAGAGAGGTCGTGTTCGATGAGCAAGACGGTGATACCGTCGCGGTTCAGCGAATCCAGGAGGTCGTAGAACGCGCCGACCGATTCGATGTCGACCCCGACGGTCGGCTCGTCGAGTACGAGCAGATCGGCCTCACTGGCGAGTGCACGGGCGATGAACGCCCGCTGGCGCTGGCCGCCGGACAGTTGCGTCACTCGACGGGTTGCGAACGCCGACATGCCGACCGTATCGAGCGCCCGGTCGACGATAGCCCAGTCCTCCCGGGAGAGGCGGCCGTAGCCGACGTGTGGGAAACGACCCATCTTCACGACTTCTCGGACGGTGATCGGCATCTCCTTGGAGGCGCTGGCGTGCTGTGCGACGTAGCCGATCCGCGAGCCGTCGTCGAACTGGTGAGCGGGTTCGCCAAAGAGCGTGGCCACTCCGTCGTCCGGTCGGAGCAAGCCGAGCATCAACCGCATCAGCGTCGATTTCCCCGACCCGTTCGGACCCACGACTGCAACGTACTCACCGGGGTCGATCCGAAGCGAGACGTCCTCGACGACCGGAGTCGACGTGTACCCGAACTCGACGTCGGAGAGTTCGATGACCGGCGCAGTGGTGCTCGCCCCACTCGTTCGTTCGGCGGTCGACGTCTCCTGCGTACTCATTGGAAGTTCATCCACTCGTCGGCCCAGCCGTCCGGTCCGGCCTCCTCGGGCCGCTTGTTGCCCAGTACGACCTCGAACGTGGGCATATTGATGTTGTACGCGATCTCCTCGTATCCCCAGTCGTTCTCGACCCAGTCGTCCCGAACGCCCGCGTACGGTGTAACCGGGAAATAGCCCTCGACCTGAGTCTCGGCGAGCAGCTGTTCGGCTGGCCGCCGCGACTCGAAGACGCCATTGGCGATGTACTGGATGTCGTTGTTCCTGATGACCTCCTTCGCCTCGACGATGTCCGAAGGCTTGACGTCGCCGCTGGCAGCGAGGTTGGTGACGAGGGGGACCATCTGCACGTCGTACTTGACGCCGATGTACTGGAAGGCGTTGTGGGCGGCCAGTTGGACCACGTCCCGCTCGGCCGCATCGAAAATGGCCTGGTAGTCCTGGTCGATCCGTTCGAGCGTGTCGGACTTGTAACTCGCCGCGTTGTCTCGGAGCGTGGCCTCTTCGTCGGGCGCGAGTTTCACGAGTCCCTCGGTGATGTTGTCGACCGACCTCTTCGCACGGTCGGGATCGAGCCAGAAGTGCGGGTCCTTGCCCCGTTGTGCGCCGACACCTTCTTCGTCGGGATCGAGGGTCGCTGCGAGGTCGACGAGTTCGACGCCCTCGCGGACGTTGATCAACTGCGTCTCGACGTTGTCGTCTTTGACCGTCTGAATCGCGCGGTCGGCCCACGGCTGGAACCCCGGACCGACGTGGAGGAACGCATCGGCCTCGATGATGTCTTTGGTGACGGTGGCATTCGGTTCCCACCCGTGGCCGTGGAGACCGGTCGGGACGAGATTCTCCACCTGGATGGGCGTCCCGTCGACGACGTGGCGCGCGAAGTCGTAAAAGCTGAAGAACGACGCCACGACGACTGGGCCGTCGCCTGCCGCACCGTCGCTGCTAGAACCGGTCGCGGCACCGGTGTCGTTGCTTCCGTTACTGCTCGTGCACCCGGCAATTCCAGTAGCGAGAAGGCCTGCACCGGCCGTGATCGCGCGTCTGCGTGATATTCCGGAGTCCGGATGAGACTGGGTCGCATCGTGCATTGAATACTAGTCTGTGTTGTGGCGAACAATATAGGAGTTTCTATCAAAGGTTAAAATTAGACTTGTCTAATCCACGGGTGCGGTGCGGTTCTCAGTGAGTGCTGTCAGTCAGCACCCCTCCACACTGTCGAGAAATTTCGGTCGTTACGGTCACAACGTCGTCGACGCTCGTATTCACCCCCGGTAACGGGCCGCTCTTGGCGCGTCTCAATACCGGCCTCCGTCAGCAGCGTCCCGGTCCCGAACACAAGTAGCCCGTTGCCGATGGACTGGTGCCGCGACAATACGCCGGACGGGCAGAATAAGACAGCCTTATGATTCAGGGCCATAGAGGATCAGATGTCGTCGCCGTCACACCCCCCAACCGCAACGGCGACTGACTCCCAATCCCATTTCCTGTTCCTGACTGAACAGATATCCGACCGGTACGACAAGAAAGTGCGCTGCCAACCGTGTGGCGGCCGTATTCACCAGTGGTGGTGACCGTGGATTGTCGGGAAAAATAGCAGTTCAGTGTATCCGCTGTCCCACCACATCGCGGGCAGATACGAACCTAGTCAGATTGTGTGTTCATACTGGGACAGATGGTGCACAGATAATCCAAAAAACTTTCATAAAGCCCCATATTTTCATACATCGCCATATTTGGGAGTGAAATATACAATATATTCCTGAGTGTTGGAGAGTAAGAAATATATTTTCCCCTTATAGACACAGTTTTTGTTTTTACATATGAATAGGCTGTCGATAGTGTGATAATCCGAATACAAGTTGTTTCGAGGGGGAATACCCCTATAATGTCAGTAGATTGCTTTCATTTGCAATTGATTCGACCCGAGTTCGGAGTCATGCCGCTGTGAATATCCATCAAGCAGGTGCTCACACGTCTCCAACAGACATCCCGACCAGTCCGCAATTTGGAGCGATTGACACCCGAAGCGGTTCGATAGAGGCGGCAGGGAAGAGAGCGAATCGATAACCGAAAAGGAGCGGACGAGTCGGTACGATGCTATCGCGACGAAACCTCGTCTCGTGTTGGGCGGGTGTAACGCTCACCGCGAGACCACGACACACTGTCGTCACACTGGGCTATGGATCAGGGAACCTTGATGAGGTCGTACCCCTCCGATTGCATCTCGAGCAGTTCGATCGCTCCGCTCTCGACTGGTTCGACGCCATCGACGAGGTCCATTTCACGGGACTCGACACACGGGTAGCTCACCTTGCAGGTGACGTCGCCGTCCATGACGGGGGACAGTTCCCCCTGGAGTTCGGGATCGAGGGCGGTATCGAACAGTTCAACGCCCTCTCCGCGCGCGATGAGGCACACGTCCTCAATGGCTTCGTCGTCGTCCATGCGGCGGGCACAGATGAGCGCGTGCGTGAAATTTCTCGATCCGTTGTCTGTGAGACTGATTGCGGCCTTCATGCGGTTGACACGTCAGCCACCGTCGGCAAAAAAATTCTGCTCGCGTATCCGCCGCCGGTCGCTCAGACCGACGTGACGCCCGACGGAGGATAGCCGACGTCGACGGGCGTTTCACGTACGAGTCGGCGATGGGCCAGGTATCACGTCGGGGAGAACACGAGCCTAGCAGTCTTCGATGAGTTCGGACAGTACGTCCGACACCGTCACGAAACCGTGCCAGTATGAATCAGATCGGTCTCCGTCCCCGTCGACGCCGTTCGACCGTAGCAGCTGACTTCGGCTCACTACGCCGTCTCGCCGCCACAGACGTTTTTCCGCAGGCTCTGGAGTTTGATATCGGGCGTGACTTCGAGCGGATCCGTTCGGTTCCGCGGCGTGCTCAGCCAATGTGTTCGTCTGCCGCACTCACGACACACGAACGTCGGCGCGAGTTCCCCGAAGCACAGTTCGTGCTTCAGAGTCTGAATCGAATGCGCACGTCGGAGTGCATTCTCGTCGGGCCGGCGGTCAAACACGTACGTGGAGTAATCGTCAGCGGTCGGATCAGTCGACGTGGACACCTCTGCGACGTAGAGCGGTTCAACATCGTCGACTCGCTCCTCTGAACACTGGGCCTCAGCGGTGAACAGCCCCTCACAGTATACCGCCGTCTCTTGGCAGGTGACCGACGGCGGGTCGTCGCCAGATGTGAAGGCCGAGGCTGTGGATGCCGGTAACGCGTAGACGATCGCTCTGAGTCCATCGAACTGCAGGTCTGCGCAGCGCGTGACCGAGATCCCGCTGTCGTCGGCCTTGTCCTTGAGCGAGTTCGCGTTGATACACTCCTTGACGAACCCTATCGCACGCCCCTGCTGGATGAAGTACGTCTTCGACTGGGTGTCGAGTATGGTCACACTCATCGGAGGATCACCCGCGGGAACGCGTCGGATAGCAGGGCGGATTTTCGCGTTTTCATCGTCTTCTTGCCAGTTGTTTTTGGCCAGCCTAAAAACTATTGCTTTCACTCCCGACAGGTAACGAACAGTCGAGGGGACGTGCAGTTCACCTGCGACCGGAAGGCGTACAGGACCCTCTGAAGCCCCAGTGCGGAGAGTCGAGATGAAGCAGTTG
The DNA here is from genome assembly GCF_049603855.1 of Haloarcula salina. Lineage (GTDB taxonomy): Archaea > Halobacteriota > Halobacteria > Halobacteriales > Haloarculaceae > Haloarcula > Haloarcula salina_A. The sequence continues at coordinate 84,612 of NZ_CP187148.1, forward strand.
AAATTTTAAGCTGCAAGCCCCAAATGACGGCAAGCAAATGTGGGAACTCGAAATCGAGAACGTCGGTGGAATCCGAGACGGGTCGCCGACGCTCGAAGCCGGGGTCAACGCCGTTCAGGCCTCGAACTGGCAAGGAAAGACGTCACTCGTGACGGCGGTTCGGACCGTGCTGGGCGGTGCGCTACCCGATTCGGTCGTGACCGAGGGTGCCAGCGAGGGGTCGGTCCGGCTGACGACGACGGACGGAACGTACAACGTATCGCTGTCCCGCCAGGCGGGGACGGTCGTTCGGGACGGAACGCCGTATCTCACCGACGAACAGGACCGCCTCTGCGCGGAGCTGTTCGCCTTCCTCGACGGGGACAACAGGATCAGAACGGCCGTTCGAAACGGTGCTGACCTCACGCCACATCTGATCGAGCCACTCGAAGTGGAAGACATCGCGGGCCAGATCGAGTCGCTCCGAACACAGCGTCGCGACGTCGAGGCAGAACTCGACGACGCTCGGGAGGCGAAATCGGCGTTGCCGGACCTCACCGAGCAGCTCAACGACCTCGAATCGGCGCTCGCGACCAAACGCGACGAACTCGAATCGATTACGGGGGCAGACGACGAGAACGGCGATCGCGATGCGCTTCAAGCTGAACTCCGCGAAGCACGCCAGCAGCGCGAACGCGCCCGGCAACGTCGTTCCCGACTCGAACAGAAGATCGAGTCCGTCGAGACACAGATCGAGGAGGCCGAAGCCGAACTCGACGAGCTGGAGGTCCCGTCGGCCCCGGAGCTGTCGAACCGTCTCGAAACGAAGCGAGATCGGCTCACCGAGGTCGAAGCAAATATCGAGACGCTAGAGTCGCTGTACAACGTAAACAAGCGGATCATCGAACAGGACCAGGTCGACCTGGTGACGGAGGTGACCAGACAGGTCGACACCGATCAGTTGGCCTGCTGGGTGTGCGGGAGCGAGACGACACGATCGGAGATCGAAGACCAGCTTCCGGCGCTGGGAGCGGCCGTCACCGAGTGGCGCGAGCGCCGATCGGAACTCGAAGACGAGGTCGACGAGCTCCGATCACGCCAGCAGTCCATCGAGCGGAAAGAGCGCCGCAAGCGCTCGCTCGAACAGGACCTCGACGACCTCCGAATGACTCTCGAGGAGTCTCGCGAGGACGCCGCGGCCACCCGAGAGCGGATCGAGGAACTCGACGACGAGGTCGATCGACTGGCCGAGCAGGTAGAGGAAACTGACGACCGCCGGAGCACGCTCGAAGGGGAAATCGCTCGCACGGAGGCCCGTCTCGAAGACAAGCGCGAGGAGAAGGGACGGCTGGCGGAGCAGGCAGCGGTCGTCGAGGAACTCGAACAGCGGCGAGACGACCTCGCGGAGGAGATCGAATCGCTTCGTTCGCGGCGCGAACGCGTCGTCGACACGGCGCGGGAGGCGTTCGAAGCGGCCCTGGAAGACGTCGTCGAGCAGTTCGACCCCAGTTTCGACGGCGCACACCTCCAGAAACACGTCGATGCGGACACCGGCGAGACCGAGCGCCTGGAGTTGATCATCGCCCGCGACGGGCGCGAGACGACGGTCGACGCCCTCTCTGAGGGGGAAGTGGAGCTCGTCGGCCTGATCGCCGCGCTGGCTGGCCACGAGGCGTTCGACGTGGCAGAGCGTGTTCCCTGTCTGCTACTGGACGACGTGGGTGGACTCGCCGCAGAGCACCTGCAGATGCTGGCGGCCTACCTCGAAGGACGTGCGACGTACGTCGTGACGACGGCGTATCCGGAAGCGGGCACGTTCGACGGACACACGCTCTCGCCAGCGGAGTGGGACGTGGTCTCCGATGGCGCCGCATCGACGGCTCAGTCGTGACTGTCGGGGACAACCCCGCGGTCGGCGACGGTCGCTGAGCACTACTGGACGACAGGCTGGCCCTGTGCGAACGTCGCGGCGCGGTCGCCGGCGACACGCCCGGTGACGAGCCCATGCGAGAGCCCGCCTGCCGACGTGCGGTGGTGAACGTTTCCGACATCGATCCCGGCGGCGTACAGTCCCGGTATCGGCCGGGTCTCGATATCGCGGGATTCCGTCGGTTGGTACTCCTGTCCGTACGTGGCGGTCGATGCGCTTCGCCGCTGAACGCGCATATCGGTGTCAACGTCGATTCCCCCCATCGTGTACGTGATCCCCGGCTGAATCTCGACGGCGTAAAACGGCGGCGTGTCGAGTTGGCACTTGTGGTCCGTTCGCGGAGGGACGAGCTGTTCGGCCCGCTCGTCGCGAATCGCCGCGTTGTACTCCCGAATCGTCTCGACTGCGGTTTCCCCGTTGACTCCCCACTCGCCGAGGGCCGTTCCGAGCGCTTCGAGCGACTGGCACTCGGCCACCTTGCCGCCGGCCGCCTCCGCGTTTCGGATGTCGGCCATGGCGTCCGCGGAGAGCCCGACGGCATCGGGGTCACACAGGTCCGAGTCGACGACGTAGTAGGCTCGTCCGTCGGTCTCTGCGACGATGTCCTGTATCAGCACGGCCTCGAGTTCCGACTCCGCTTCGTCGGTGAACCGGAGTCCGTCCCTGTTCAACACGACAGCGACCGTCCCGTAGTACTGTGAGACGTCGCTGAGTTCGTCCCGCGAGAACTCCGCCGGCGGTGCCGGGAGGCTGTGGCCGTAGAACTTGCTCAGACCCTTCGTCGTCTTTGCGCCGATCGCCGTCGCCGCTTCGAAGCCGTCTCCGGTACTCCAGGGGTTCGCTCGGAGACAGAGGTTCTCGGTGTTCGGGGTGATGTATCGCTCGACTAGCTCCTCGTTGCCCTGAAATCCACCGGTCGCGAGCACGACGCTCTCGCAGTCGATATCCAACGCCTCGTCCTCGGGAGTGTGCGCGAGCACGCCGGTGATACGGACCCCGTCGAACCGAATCTCACTCATCGGCGTCTCGAGCAACGCTCGCCCGCCCTCGCGCTCGAAGTGTTCAGTGAGCCGCTCGGTCAGCCGTGGTGGATCGACCTGCCGGCCCGATCCCGGCAGGTCGAGGTCGGGCTCCGTGAGTTCGACACCGAGCCCTTCGAGCCACTCGTACCCGTCGTCGATCGACTCGAAGATCAGTCGCTGGAGGGCGGGGTCGCCGTTCGGGACGTGGTCTCTGAACTCCGCGTAGCTATCGTAGGTCCAGATGGCACCCGTCGAGAGGTACATCGAGCCCCCGAAACGCGAGCCTTTCTCGAGTAGCGTGACATCGACGCCGCGCTCCTGTGCGGTTAGCGCCGCCGTGAGACCTGCCATACCGCCACCGACGACTGTCACGTCGGTGCGAACATCGCGATCTGACATACGTGTTGACCGGCGGACACGACACGAATAAAACTTATGTAAACCCACATATCATTGTGCAGATGGCTCGACGAATAATCACACGCTGTTGTGCGTTCGAATCACCGCTCGACCGAATCCACGTGTCTCTGGACGACCCCAGTCACAAGAACACGTGGACGGGCAGTGCCGGGAGTGGCGTCACTCCGCTCTGGGATAGCGAAATCGCACCCGTCGAAGGCCGAAACGACACGAACGGCGAACGGGAGGCAAGCTGACTCGCAGAAATCCATCCATTTATCCTACTCACCCGCCCTATACTCAGGAAATGCCAGACGCGTGTTGCAAGGTGGGACGCCTCATATCTGTCTACGATCTCACGTCGCCTGCGCAATACAGCGGGAGCCTCGACGATTACCTCGTCGCGAAATGGAAGGGAAAGGGCCACCACTCGGCTGTCGGCTACCGGAAACTCACGGAGTGGTTCAACAAGCACTGTCTCCAGTCGGTGTACCGCCGTCACGGTCGATCCGACACGAAGGCCCGCCTCGACGCCGAGTACGAGGCGCTCCGTGGCGAAGACGTCAAGCCCCACGAACGCCAGGAAGTGCTCGCCGACCTGGAGAGCGACGGCATCGACGGGGAGCGACTCGCCGACGATTTCGTCTCGAAGAGCACGCTCTCGCGACACATCCGCCAGTGTCTCGAAGAGTCGAAGGGCACGCAGACGGCCGATACGGACTCGTCGTGGGAACTGGACCAGTTCGAGTACGCCGGCCAGCAGTACCACGACCGGCTGGCGGAGGCGCTCTCGTCGCTCGACTCCAAAGACAGGATCACGGGCGCTACTGCGGCGGACCTGTCGGTTCGAGTCACCCTCGCCTGTCCGGAGTGTCCGACACGCGTCACGCTCGAAACGGCCATCGACCAGGGATACGTCTGTGCTGACCACCTCGGGACGCCCCGCGACGGCGAGGAGTGACCGAAACACCCCATCCAGTATCTGGGACGGACAAGGGCGTCCCAGAACGAGCGGCGGATCAGCGTCCGGCCGTCAATCTGGGACGGAGGATGGGTGTCCCAGGAATCGATTCTCGGTGCCCGCCATCGACGTCTGTCGCCGTCACGGTGCTGGCGTCCGCCGCCAGGACAGCCCGCGCAGGTCAGCCGCCGGAGCCAGTGGACGCTGAATCGGTTCGTCGGGAATTCCAGCGCCGTTGTACACGCTCGGCGCGACGTCGTTCGGAGCGTCGGGGTAGAACAGCGACGCCAGCGCGTGGACGTGCTCCCGCCCGACGCCGAGTTCGAACTGGCCGCCGCCGTAAAGGTCGATGTCGTTGTCTCGACAGTACTCGATCGTCTCGAACAACGACCTGAGCGAGCCGAATCGGGACGGCTTGACGTTCACCTGTGACGGTTCGAACGGGAGCGAGGCGACGCTCTCGACGCTGTCTATCGGTTTGTCCCAGGCGACGCGATCTTCGACCCCGTCGAACGCTGACCGCGTCGCCGGCGTCACCACCGGATCTTCGAGGATCGCGTCCGCGAAGCCACTCGCGACGGTCCGGTAGAGTTCCGGGTCCGGGTCGACGCCGAGCTGGTCGTGGTGGCTCTTGAAATCGACGACCCGAGTCCGGTCGAAGGACGCGATCTCGGCGATCGTGTCCGGATCCCACTCGGCGGTCGCGTTGAGCTTGAGCTCTACCCCCGGAACACGGTCGATGAGCCGCTCGATGTACGCCGGCGTCTGCTCGTCGTTGCTCGGCGAGACGACGAAGCGGACCGGGTCGTACGACCGGCCGAGGAGGTCAGCGAGCGTGGTGTCTCGCTGTCGCAGGGCCAGGTCTAGCGCCGCGCTCTCGAGGGCCCACCGGCGGAAGTTCCGCTTGGCCGGTAACCGACGATGACCCCGCCGGTCGACGGCCAGTTCCTGGTTCGGTTCGAACAGCATCGCATCCTCCAGCCCGGCGGAGAACTCGTCGATGGTGTCGGTGCCAGTCAGGCCATCGAGAAGAGCGGCCGGATACTCGTGAAACGCGGTCTCGTAGATGACGTCTTCCCCGCGCCCGGTCTCGCCCTCGCCGTGAAGGTGGACGGTCGAGGTCGTCCGGGTGAATCGGTCGCTGACTCGCAGCTCCCGGGTCGTCACTTCGGCTGTCGATACGGTGACTGCTAGCGCTGACACTGGCTCGTATAGCGTCACGGTGCGGTGACTCGACACCGCCGGACAAGAGTGTTTCTCTCAGCGCATCGTTCCGAAACGTATAATCGTCCAGTGTTTGACATTCGACCACTCCGGTGATTCGAATGCGCTGCAAGCGTCAGTCTCATCGAGCGTCGTGGCATCGTCGATCCGCCGGGCATCACCGGCGATACAGCGGTTGTCGGCTTGGCGCTAGAGCCGCTCCGCGGTCGTGCGAACTGGAACCTGCTCGCGTCCGACGGGAGGACACGTCGTGACCGACACCGAGCGATACGCGATCTGGTTCGTCACGCTCGCACACATGGTGGTCCACATGTACGAACTCGCGATTCCGGTGCTCGTGACGGTCTGGATTGCCGAGTTCTCTGTCAACAGGGCGGTCATCGGGACCATCGTCACCATCGGCTACGGCCTCTACGGGGTCGGTGCGCTCCCCGGCGGGATTCTCGCCGACCGCTACGATTCTCAGCAGTTCATCGTGGCGTGCCTCGTCGGCATGGGGCTGTCCTTCTTCCTGCTCAGCTTCTCGGGGAACGTGGTCGTGCTGACGGTCGCACTCGGGCTCTGGGGGCTCGCCGGGAGCGTCTATCACCCCACCGGCCTCGCGCTGTTGAGCAGGGGGTTCACCCAGCGCGGGAAAGCCTTCGGATACCACGGGATGGGCGCTAACGCCGGGACCGTCACCGGTCCGCTCGTGACCGCGTTGCTCCTGTTCGTCTTCGACTGGACCCTCGTGGCCGCGCTCCTGGCCCTGCCGGCGATGGCCGTAGCGCTGTTCGGCCTGCGTATCGACATCGACGAGGAAGTGTCGGTACCTGAGTCCCGGGCCGACGAGCAAACCGGGCGCCGGGACCGTGACGGATTCCTCGACGGCGTACTCGCGGACTCCCGGTACCTCTTCGCGTCCGGGTTCGCCGTCGTGCTGGCAGTGGTCATCTTCAACGGCCTGTTCTACCGCGGCCTGCTCACCTTCCTCCCGGGGATCCTGGGCGACCTCGTCTCCGCACAGGCGAGTCCGGGCTCGCTGTTGCGGCCAGATTCCCCCGCACTCGCCAGAGTCGATGTGGGTAACTACCTGTTTTCAGGGATCCTCGTCCTGGGGATGGGGGGCCAGTACCTCGGTGGCCGACTCACCGACTACATCCCGCCCGAGCGGGGGCTGACCGTGACTCTGGGACTGCTTGCGGTTTCGTCACTGCTCTCGGGGCCCGCCATGGCGATGGGACTGACGCCGATGCTCGCGGTCGCCACCGTCACCGGATTCCTCCTGTTCACGCTCCAGCCGTTCGCCCAGGTCACCATCGCCGACCACTCTGCGCCCGATCTCCGCGGCCTCTCGTTCGGCTACACCTACTTCGTCGTCTTCGGCGTCGGCTCTTTCGCCGCGGGGATGATCGGGTACGTGTTGACGTACTCGACCGTGAGGGGCGCCTTCCTCGTCCTCGCCGGCATCGCAGCCCTGGGAGGGGTGACGAGCTACGTGCTGCTAGAGCGGCGTGGCTCGGTGACAGCCGAATCTGACGGCGTCAGTTCCGACTGAAATCGGCCGCCCGTCGCGGTGGCGAGCGCCCGAGAGCGAGCAAGATTTGCTCACTCACCACGCTTTAGTGTTCTCACGGTGGTCTCGACGGATGCGACCGCGCAGTGGTTCGTCCCACTGCGACAGCGAAGCAACACAGCATACCAATGAGCAAGTCAGAGAGCCGTGATCGAGACCGACGGACAGAGTCGACAGTATCCAACGCCGGTGCACTCTACCGAGACGCACTGGACTCCCACCCCTATCGAACCGCGTTCATCGACGGCGAAACGGGCGAAGAAGTCACGTATCGAGAGTTCGACGAGCGTGTCGCGTCGGCGGGCAACGCGCTGTCTGCCCTCGGCGTCGAGCGCGGTGACCGAGTGGCACTGTGCTTCCCGAACGAACTCGAACACCTCTACACGCTGTTCGGTGCGATGCAAATCGGTGCAGTGCCGTTGCCGATCAACGTCGAACTCCCCGAATCGAAGCTCACCTACCTGCTCGGCGACAGCGACGCGGAGGTGCTGGTGGCGAGTAACACGGCTGATATCCGTGCTCTGTCGCTGGCCCTGAGCGACGCAGTCGACGGCGTGGACACCTGCGCGATCGTGCGCGAAGACACCGATGTGGATTCGCCGGTCGACGCCGCTATCGTGCCGTTCGCGACACGCATGGACGAGGCCGCTGCCGACCTCGTTCCGGTCGACGTCGACGGCGACGATCCAGCGCTCCAGCCCTACACCAGCGGGACGACCGGTCACCCGAAGGGCGTCGTCATCTCCCACCGAGGTGTGGACTGGAATAGCGACGCCGTCCAGAAAGTACACTATCTCGAGCGCGAGGACCGCGGTCTGGTGGCGGCACCGCTGTACCACAAGAACGCGATGGCGGGTGCGATCAAGCCGCTGTTGCAGGTCGGCGGCAGCGTCGTCGTGATGCGAGAGTTCGAGTCGGCGGACGTGTTCGGCGCTATCGAGGCATACGAGGTGACGTACCTTCGTGGCGTTCCGGCCATGTTCAAAGCGCTCGCCCGCGACGAGGAAGCCGCCCGGGAACACGACCTCTCGAGTGTCGAGTGGGCGGTCGCCGGCAGCGGGAATCTCCCGGACTCGCTGGCCGACACGTTCCAGTCCCTGTTCGGCGCGCCGATCGGCGAAGGCTACGGTCTCACCGAGGCCGGCGTGGTGGCGCTCTCGCCGCGCTGGGGACCGCGAAAGAGCGAAAGCGCCGGACTCTCCCTGCCCGGGTGCGAGACTCGGGTCGTCGATCCAGAGACCGACGAGGAACTGCCGCCCGGCCAGGCCGGCGAACTCCTGATCGCCAATCCGCAGCTCGCGCGCTATCACAACCGCCCGGAGGCGAACGAGGAGACGTTCGTCGAACGCGGGGGGACGCGGTTCATGCGGACCGGCGACTACGTCCGGAAAGACGAACACGGCTACCACTACGTCCTCGGTCGACTCGACGACATGTTACTGGTCGGCGGGAACAACGTGTATCCGATAGACGTCGAGAACGTCCTCCTCGAACACGATGCCGTCGAGGACGCGGCAGTCGTCGGGGTCGACCACGAGATGAAAGGGGAAGCACCGGTCGCCTTCGTGGTCGCGCCGGACGCGACCGAGGAGACTATCAAGGGATTCGCCCTCGACAACGGTCCGAACTACGCACATCCCCGGCGGGTGTTCTGCAAGGACCGCCTCCCGCTCGCCGGAACCGCAAAAGTCGACAAAGCCGCCCTCAGAGCGGAAGCCAGAGAGCGAATCGACCTGCCGCTCTGAGTGCGACTCGCTGGGACTGTTGTGACCCTCAGAAGGAGGTGGTCGAGTGCCGTTACCGGCCGGCCGACCCGGCACCAGCCAGAGGACTCGTCACCGTCGCCGACTCGAGCGAGATCCTGCTGCCGACGCCGATGGACGTGAACACGTCGGGGAGCCGTTCGTTCAGGATTCCCGCCGCCTCGCTCCCGGTACAGTGTGCGCCTGCGATGAGGTCCACCGTCCCGTCGAGCCAGTCGGCGACGTCGTGGATTTCCTCGGGAGTCGACGCGACGAGGTGGGTGCCACCGATGATGTACCGTACCGTCCCATCACACACCGCTTCCGCGTGCTCGACCGTGTTCCGTAATCCGGCGTGACAGCATCCGAGGACGAGCGCGAGACCGTCGCCGGTCTCGACGACTATCGACTGGTCGTCCGGGATTTGATCCTCGCGGATGCCGTCTTCGTCGTGAACCCGGCCGATCACGGCGTCGGGGTGCTCTCGCGGAATTTCTCCCAGCGCGTAGATGCCGTCGGCGACTTCCACCGGCTCGCGGTGCTCGACGATATCGGCTTTCGCCGCGATAGTCGATCTGTCGTACGGAATCCCCAGCGGCTCGCCCTCGAACGCGCCCTCCCGGGCGAGTTCCCTGTGGGTCCACACTTCAGGGTGGAGATAGACGTTCGGGTGGTCCATCTCCTCGAGGAAGTCGAGCAGTCCGGTGGTGTGATCGTAGTGCGTGTGGCTCACGACGATGTCGTCCAGTTGGTCGACCGGGACGTCAAGCAGCGACGCGTTGTGGAGGGCGGCCGACTGTCCGGTGTCGAGGAGCACGTCGTCGACGACGGCAGCGAACCCCCACTCCCCGCGGAGGCCACGGGGCAACGGTTCGACCACCGTGTTGTCCGAGAGCACCGTTATCTCGACCATCGACTCAGGCACCCCCGACGACGAACGGACTGGTCTTCGCAGCCGACACGGCGGCCCGTTCCCGACGCGTGGCCCGCCTCTGTACGACTGTACATCGGTCGCGTTTCTCGGGACTGGACACGCTTGTCTCGGGTGTCGGTGGCGATACGAACTGCTTCACGGACGAACGACGCGGCAGACGGACGAGACGCCCGGGCCGCTGCTCGAATCGGGACATCGATTCGACATGTTGACAGCCGACCGACTTATACCTTCTACCGTCAGCCCGACAGCACTCACGACGAAAAATCGGCCAGATACTGTCGATAGGGAAACAAAAATAAGCCCCCTCTCCATACGTTGTCGACAGTCGAGCGGCACCGCGACGAGACAGAGCGACCAGGTCGCGTCGGTAGCACTCGTCGTGGACGGAGTTCGAACGCATGTCACACATCGAGACGAACGAACTTGGATTCCGGTACCGTGGCGACCGACAGTGGACATTCACAGACATCTCCATCGATATCGAGGTCGGGTCGTGCGTGCTGTTACTGGGCCCCTCGGGGTCCGGGAAGAGTACGCTCGCACGGTGTTTCAACGGCCTCGTCCCGCACGCCGTGCCGGGCGAATTGACGGGGGAGATAACGGTCTGTGACTTCGATGTCGCCGACGCGGACCAGGTCACTCTCGCGAGGCGGGTGGGCCTCGTGTTTCAGAATCCCGAGTCACAGTTCGTCACCTCGACCGTCGAAACCGAGGTCGCGTTCGGTCTCGAGAACCTCCGTCTCCCGCCGGACGAAATCGGGGACCGAATCGCGGCGGCACTCGAAGCGGTTTCCCTCTCCGGGTTCGAGGACCGCCGGATCGACACGCTCTCTGGTGGGGAGAAACAGCGGCTGGCGGTCGCGTGCCAACTCGCGATGGAACCGGAGATGCTCGTCCTCGACGAACCGACGGCGAATCTAGATCCCCAGGGAACCGAGACCGTCTACGAACTCGTTCGAGAGCTCGCTGGGGACGACGACCGCACGCTCATCGTGATCGAACATCAGTGTGAGTCGCTAGTGGACGTGTTCGACCGTGTGGTGGTCCTCGAAACGGACGGGGGGATCCTACACGACGGCACACCCACAGAGGTACTGTCGAAGCACGCGCGCCTGCTCCGAGAGGAGGGGGTCTGGATTCCCGAAGTGACGCGGCTCGGACTCGCGCTCCGGGAAGACGGTCACTGGCCGGTGTCGGAACCGCTGCCGCTGACGGCCGAACAGGCGGCCGACACCGTCCGTGCGGTGTCTGCAAGCGGTGGCGAACGCTCACGACACCAGCCCGACAGCCAGACGGACTGCGGCGAGTTCGAACGGATGAGCGTGACAGCCGACGCGTGCGGGCAATCGACGGGGCCGCCCGCGCTAGAGATACGCGGGCTGACGGCGGGCTACGATAGCAACGAACGGAACGCACCGGTGCTGTCCGACGTGGATCTCACCGTCCCGAAGGGGACCTTCCTCGCGCTCGTCGGAGCGAATGGGGCGGGGAAGTCGACACTCGCGAAACACTGCGTGGGCGTCCACTCCCCACCTCCCGGGACGGTGTTCGTCGACGGGCGAGACGTAACGGAACTCCCCGCCAGCGAGATCAGTCGCCACGTCGGATACGTGTTCCAGAACCCGGAATCACAGTTCGTCACCGATACCGTCCGGGCCGAACTCGCCTACGGGCTCCGACAGCTCGATATCGACACTGACGACATCGACCGCCGCGTCGAGCGGACGCTCGAACGCTTTGACCTGAGCGAACACGCCGACGCGAACCCGTACACGCTCAGCCACGGTGAAAAACGTCGACTCAGCGTGGCGACGATGCTCGTCGTCGGCCAGGAGACGCTCATCGTCGACGAGCCCACGTACGGACAGGACCGGGCAAACACTGACGCCTTGCTGGAGACGCTTTCCCAGCTCCACGACGACGGACGAACCGTCGTCGTGCTCACCCACGACATGCGAATCGTCGCCGAATACGCGGACGCCGTCGCCGTGCTAGTCGATGGAGCGATCCAGTTCCACGGGACACCGGCGGCGCTGTTCGAGGATCCCGAGACGCTCTCGTCGGCACATCTCGCACGGCCACCGCTGGCAGCGCTCTCGGAACGGATTCCGAGCTGGTCTGGACTCGCGACGCTCGACCGGTGCTATCGCTGGTGTATCGACCGCGCTGCCCCAAGCGCATCGTGTGGCGGCCATAGCTCGTCCAGTGCTGTCGATGGGGGGACGGACTGTGAGTAGTACCGCGCTCGAACTGAGCGGCGGTGAGGGGACAGGATTCCTCTCGCGACTGAATCCCGTGAGCAAACTCCTGGCGATAACGCCGGCGATGGGGTTGCTGATGCTCGTCACCGACCCGTACACGCCACTCGCCTTCGTGGGACTATCGGTCGTCGTCACGGTCGTCCTCAGCGGTCACTCTCCGGTCCACTATCTCACGCTGACGATGCCGCTGGTCGGTCTCGCGGCCAGTTTCGTCCTCGTGTATCCGTTCGTCGTCGGTGGTCCCGAAGTCGCATCGTCGCCGGTCGTCGCGGTGGTCGGCCCGGTCTCGGTACGACAGGCAGGGTTGCGAATCGGGGCGGCGACCGGGCTTCGGATACTGGCACTGGCCACACTGTCCATGCTGTTTGTCCTGACGACCGACACCGAGTCGTTCCTCCGAGCGCTCGTCCAGAACCTCGGTCTCCCGTACCGGATCGGCTACAGTGCGATGGCCGCGTTCCGGTTCGCGCCCATGATCCGGGCTGACCTACGGACCGTTCGTGGGGCACACAGGATCCGTGGTGTGCCGGAGGGGAACGGAATTCGGGGACGTCTCCGGCGAGTCAGTCGGTACGCGATTCCCCTATTCGTGAACGCGATTCGACGGGCCGAACGGACCGCACTGGCCATGGACGCCCGTGCATTTGGCGCGTTCGACAGTCGGACTCACTACCGGAAAGAATCGATTTGTCCGGCAGACATCGGATTCGTCGCCGCGTTCTGGGCGCTCTCGGGAGCGATCGTCTGGCTGATCTGGGAGATGGACCTGCTCGGTGCGTTGTCGCTCCTCAGATGATTTTAGGTAGGCCTAAAGCTTAAGCGAACGGGCCGACAAGCGGCGATTGATGGCCTCGATATCGCCGCGGTGGAGTAGCCTGGCGAACTGGGAAACGAGAGACCTGCTGGTCGTCGCCGCGCTGGGAATCGTCCCCGGGCTAGCGCTGCTACCCGTAGTGTTTGCGGGGTTCACGATTCGAGCCGCACTGGGTCCCCTCGCGACCGTCCTCAATTCGGGACTGTTCTACCTCCCGGGGCTCGTCGCGCTGTACGTCGTCCGAAAGCCCGGAGCGTCGGTCCTGAACGGAATCTTCGTCGGTCTGGTGTGGGTTCCGTTGACGCCGTTCGGACTCGCGGTCACCATTCCCACAATCGTCGCCCGTATCGGCTCGGAGATTCCGTTCGTCCTCTCCCGGTACGGTCGCTACGATCTGCCGGTCATGCTCGCGAGCGGCGCGTCCGCGGGCCTCCTCGCACTTGTGATTATCTACGTCCCGTCCAGTTTCCACACGCTGGCGCTCCCGATGCAGGTCGGTCTCGTCGTCGGTCACGGTCTCAGCGGCGCGGTTTTGAGCGGGTTTCTGGGAAAATTGCTGGCCGACAGGCTCGCACGAACAGGTGTGCTGTCGACCTATCCGATCGCTACCGACGTGGCGCAGAACACCTGATCCGCGCGCGGAGGAGGTGATAGCAGTCATACCGCTGAGTAACAGTGAGAGGGCCCAGACAGATCGGCAACAGTATACACAAACAGGATAGTCATTTTACGATTGGATATTGCCTTAATGACTCCTAAATGAGAGTTTTTGACTGTATCTATCCAAGAAGTGGAATTATATTTGAGAGGTAGACAGATGGGGAGCACTTTGCCCCCACCAGTCAAAGAAGATCTCCGTCTCCGTGAAGACACAGTCAGAGACGCTGCGGATCGATCTGTCGGCTGATCAGTACGAGACTCCCGATCACCAGGAGTGCGGCGATCGGTAGCAGGTACTGAAAGGTCGTCAGAAGCACGCCGGACGCCTGGATGCCGAGGACGATCAACACGACGGGACCACAGCAGGCCGTTCCCGAAAGCACTGCGGGAATGCTCGCCAGGAAACCGGTCGAGGACTGGCCAAGACCACACGCGGTCGGTTGCGTCCACGCGAGGTAGGTCAGTCCTAGGTTCAGCCCGACTAACGCGGCGATGCCGAGGCCCAGAACGGTATTGAGTGAGAACAGGTAGGTCACAGGTCCGAGCTGGACACGTGCCACCGGCGTGAACGAGAACGGGCCGAGTGCGGGGCGAAACAGTTGCGAAAGTGGTTCGTCGACGACCGAGACGGCGTAGCCACCGAGTCCCGGCGCGAGGTGGCCCAGCGCCCAGAGATAGACGAGCAAGTACCCGACCGTCACCGTGAGCGTGACGAGGCGGGCGTCGCGTCGACGAACGGTCAGCGCCGTCGCTGTGCGCGTTTTCGACGCGGCCGCCTTCGACCGTCGAGCGAGAGACAGGTCACCCATAGACGTTCGTGTCCGGGTAGTAGCCCGCCCACGCGAACCACATGGCGTCGAACGTGCGGATCCTCGCCAGCGGAAGCGCGTCGGGCGCGTGAGTCGCGCCGTCGGGTCCGACGACCGCGTCGCCGTCCGGTTCGTAGGCGTGCTGTGCCGGGTTCAGATAGACGTAGCCAGTCTCGAGACGGGGATCGGAGACGGCGAGGACCGAGTCGTCACCGAGTGTCCCGGTCATCAATCGCTGGGTCGCCAGCGCGTCTTTCAGAAAGGCGACCGCTCCGTCGGCGGTCCGCGCTCCCATGACGACGGTCTTTCGCGGGAAGCGGTCGCTCTCGTACAGCGGCGCGAACAGCAGCGAGTCGCTGTCGTAGTAGCCCCGGCGCGGGTTGTAGGACCCGTACGGATCGCGCTGGTAGTTCCGCGCGTGGCCCGTATCCGGCGAGAGGACCCGGGTCGCCGGCCGGTGTTCACGCCACCGCTTCCAGGTCGTCCAGACGAGCCTGAACTCCCTGAGCGAGCGGATCTGGGGCTCTTCGTTCCACGGCCCCGGGATCGCGGTCGCGAGCATCTGAGGCCACCAGGTCTCGGTCGCACGGTCGTACATCACGAGATTGGCGTTGAGCAGGCGGCCCGAGACGCCGAACGTCGTCCCGCCGCGCTCGAACCCCTGGACGGTTCCCGTCAGCGGACAGTAGGTCACCGCGACGTTCGTCCCGGCGAGTTCGTCGTTGACGATTTCGTGATGGGCTAGAATCTTCTGTGGATACGCCTTCGCCGTCCCATCACGGACCACGCCGAACACGGGATCACCGGGATCGAGGTAGTCGACGGCCCCGGCGTCGACGAACGCCGGTTCGTCGATGGACGGAATCCCGTCCTTGGGCGGCCCGCCAGAGCGGGCCTGCTCGCGGAGGCGGGTCGGGCTCATCGGGAGGGGGAGACGCTCCTCGGCCGTCGGAAGTTCCTGCGCGCCTGCTGTCTCGCCGCTCGATTCGGCAGTCCCAGACCCGGCGGTCGCCGACGGTGTCGTCGAGCCCCCCGCCGTCTCATCACTGACGCAACCGCCGAGCGACGAAAGCGCGGCAGCGGCGAGAACTTGCCGCCGTGTGAGACGCGCCATCGGTGGTACTAATCGATCGATGTCATTAACAGTTGAGCGACTGTGCAGGAGTGAGACACATTCACGAAGAGGTGCCCGGTCGAAGCGTCACCGGTCTCAGTAGCCATTCTGACCCGTACAGGAAAGAGCGGGGTTGCTCGTCAGGTAGCACGAACGAAGGGAACAACGGCGCTCAGGAAGACTTGCCAGCTACCGCATCAGCAAGCTCTTTGGCCGACTCAGTTTCAGAGGGGTGCAACAGAATTGCGTCACGGAGACCGCAGTCGCTGGGCTGTTTCGCTCCTTGTCAGTCTGCCTCGGACGGCTGCAGCTGCGGCGAATCTGTCAGTAACGCACGGCAGAGTTCGCTTTTCCGATGTGACTTCTGTAAATGTCTGTACACTCCTCGGGCATTACCCGCAAACACACAGAGTGGGCACTCTACGACGGTCGCATCGCCGTCACCTGTAGCGTGAGGTTTCCCGCACGTCTGGGCCGGGATTTCCCCCTCGTTGGCATCCATGGCTCGTGGTTTGAGTGTAGAATTATTCCGGGGAAATTTGTTGACTCTAGAGAGCTAGAATCTGCCCGTCGCGAACTCAGTGACCCCGTATACTGTGGCCACGTCCCCGCCACACCGGCACAGTCCTCGTCGACCACCGCTCGCGAAGCGGAGACAGAGAAGGTCAGAGTGTATGGACTGCTATCGCACCGACTACGATTTAAATGTCTCCATCCGACCAAATATGGATTTATATTTCGTTATTTTAGAGTTATAAATAGATTAATTGCTCCCTTATTTCCATTAGTGATTTCAAATGTTTGGCTTGGGCGTGTAGGATGGAGAAATGACAGAATGAGGCGGACATCCAGACCAGTCTCGCCCGGTTCGAGAATCCTTTTGTTGGAACGAGAAGACCCGTTGATGGGACTGGCCAATCGTCTTCGGTCCGAAGCACCCAGCACGATAGATCCTCTCAGCCAGCGCTTGTAACGAGCGCGAGGTCGCTGACTTTCCGAGGGACGCGAAGTAGAGCCGTTGCAGTCATCCCCGCACCACCCAGCAAGTCAGTTCGCACGGTCGTTCGGTGTCAGTTGTGGGAACGTTCTTGCATGTATGCGTCGAGCGTCTCGGCGAGAGTCCGGGCGAACACCTCGTCGTTGATCGCGGCATCCGACTCGATCAGTTCGATCGACTCGTCGAGATGGGAGCGGAGCGCATCGAACAGCGCCTCGTCGGCCTCGGGGTCGTCGAACTCCGCACCGTCTTCGTCGAGCATCGAGACGCCGCCGAGCGGGAGCGCGAGAGCCGTCGGGCCGGTCGCGTCGTTGAGTTTCTCCGCGATGATGCGCCCGAGTTCGGCGTTCTCCTCGGGCGTCGTTCGCATCAGTGTCACCTGTGGATTGTGGACGTGGAACGTTCGCTCCTCGAACTCCTCCGGGACGGAGTCACGCGGACCGAAGTTGACCATGTCGAGCGCGCCGGGAGCGACGACCTGCGGGATGCCCCGCTCGGCCGCGGCGTCGAGTCGGTCGGGGCCGGCCGACAGCACGCCACCGACGAGTTCGTCGGCCCACTCGGTGGTCGTCACGTCGAGGACACCGTCTATGACACCCTCCCGAATGAGATTCTCCATCGCTCGGCCGCCGGTTCCGGTAGCGTGGAAGACGATAGTCTCGTATCCACGGTCTTCGAGCACCTCGCGGGCGACCTGGACGCACGGCGTGGTGACGCCGAACATCGTCATCCCGATCGTCGGCTTCTCGGAGAGTTCCACGCCGGGGTCGTTGGCGACCATGCCGACCATCGCGAGCGCGGCGTTCGCGATGACCGTCCGCGACAGTTGGTTCAGCCCCTCGATGTCGGCGACGGAGTACAGCATCGCGATGTCTGTGGCCCCGACGTAGGGTTCGGTGTCGCCAGAAGCCATCGTCGAGACCATGAGTTTCGGGACGCCAACGGGCAGCGCGCGCATCGCGCTCGTGGCGATTGAGGTGTTCCCCGATCCACCGAGACCGAGGATTCCGTCGAGCGCGCCCGCCTCGTGGAGTTTGGTCGCGATCGCCGCCGCCCCGTCGCCCATGACCTCCATCGCCACACCGCGGTCCCCGTCGTCCCGGAGCGCGGCGAGCGACGACCCGCCGGCCGCCGCCACCTCGTCGGCGGCGGTATCCGGTTCGATCTCCGGGTCGCCCATCACGCCGACGTCGATCAGGTGCACCTCGACGCCCTGGGCTTCGAGGACATCGCGCGCGAAGCCGATCTCCTCGCCCTTCGTATCGAGCGTGCCGACGATGACGACGCTCATCGCGGCCACCCCACTCGCGTCAGTCGGTTCATGAGACGGTCATGTCCTTGAACTCGCGCGCCTGTTTTTCGATCGCGTCTTCGGTGGCGAGGCGCTCGATGCTGGACGCACCGAAGAAGCCGACGACGCCGTCGGTGTTGTCGAGGACGTACTGGGCGTCCTCCGGCCACGCGATGGGACCGCCGTGGCAGATCACAAGCACGTCGTCGTCGACGCTCTTTGCGGCGTCGTGGTGGGCCTGGACCCGCTCGGCCGCCTCGTCGAGGCTCAGCGCTGTCTCAGCGCCGATGTCACCCGACGTTGTCAGGCCCATGTGCGACACGATGACATCTGCACCGGCCTCGGTCATCTCGCGGGCCTGTGCCTCGTTGAAGACGTACGGGCAGGTGAGCATCCCCTGGTCGCTGGCCTCCCGAATCATCTCGACCTCCGTGTCGTAGCCCATCCCGGTCTCTTCGAGGTTCTTTCGGAAGGAACTGTCCTCGTCGATCAGTCCGACGGTGGGGAAATTCTGGACGCCCGAGAAGCCGCGGCGTCGGAGATCTTCGATGAAGACGTCCATCTCGCGGAACGGATCAGTGCCGTTGACCCCTGCCAGTACCGGCGTGTCCTCGACGACCGGCAGGACCTCCTGACCCATCTCCAGAACGATTTCGTTCGCGTCGCCGTACGAGAGCAGGCCCGCCAGCGATCCGCGCCCGTTCATCCGGTACCGTCCCGAGTTGTAGATGATGAGGAGATCGACCCCGCCGCGTTCGGCGAACTTCGCCGAGATGCCCGTCCCGGCACCCGCTCCGATGATCGGTTCGTCGTCCTGTACAGTCGATTCTAGCCGCTCTAGCGACTCCGGTCGTGCGAACTCCATAGTGCACATTTGTAATCGATAGAATCCCTAATCAATATTGGGGTTCAGCAACGGCGAACCACCGGTTCCGCTCGTTCTCCTAGCGTCGGCTGCCACTCGGAGATAGACTGGATCACCGATTCGACCAGTATCTTTAATATAGCTTGCCGTTCGATACCACACGGTATGGTAGCAGACAAGCGGTTCGTCCAACCAGACGACGTCGAGACGATTCAACTGGACTGGGGAACGCTGAAGTGGCTGAACGCACCCGAAGTCACCGGTGCTGAGGAGTTCAGTGCCGGCGTCGTGGTCCTCGAACCGGGCAAGGGTCACGAGCGACACACCCATCCCGAGAGCGAGGAGATTCTCTACTTCCTCAGCGGAGAGGGTGAACAGACCGTCGCCGACGAAGAGCGGTCGGTCAGCGCGGGTGAGATGGTCTACATCCCGAGCGGCGTCGAACACAGCACGATCAACACGTCGTGGGAACCGCTTCGGTTCATCGCCGTGTACGGCCCGCCCGGACCGGAGGCCGAGATCCGAGACCTTGCCGAGGCGACGATCTTCCCCCCGGGAGAGGTCCCGGACGCGTAGACCAGAAGCGAGTCAGCGTTTTTTCGAAGCGAAGTCCCGACCCGCTAGCCTGACGCGTCGACTGTGACTGCTCCTTGCGACGATGGCTGACCGCTACTCGACGGCGTACACCGTCGCGTCGGTCCCACTGAAGTAGAGCACGTCGTCGACGAGCGCCGGGCTCGAACCGACGCCTCGGCTTCCGACCTCCAGGAACCACGCTTCGTCACCGTCGGTCGAGAGCGCGTGAACGCCCACGTCTTCGCCGTCGGTCTGCCGGTGGCTCCCGACGTAGAGGCGCTCGTCCGTGACGACCGGACTGCTCCCGATCTCCAGGGCCGGCGTCTCGAAGGTCCACTCCTCGGTTCCGGTCGTCCGGTCGAATCGGAAGACCTTGGCGTGGTTCGTCGTGGGATCGTCGAGCGTGTTGTACGGCGTGTGGCCGACGTAGACGCTCTCCTCGTCGACGGCCACGGACCCCGAGATGTACCGGCCGGCCGTGTCCGCGAGCCACTCCTGCTCGCCCGTCGCCCCGTCGACGGCGTGGACGTTTCCGTTCCAGTCGGTGATGAAGACGGTCCCGTACGCGAACGCCGGGCTCGACCAGATCATGTCTCGGGTGTCGTAGGTCCACTCGACGTCGCCCGACGCGGGCGTCAGTGCGTACAGCGTCCCGTCGGACGCGCCGATATACATCAGTTCGCCGGTGACGGCCGGGCTGCTCACGACCTCCGTGCCGACCTCGTAGCGCCAGTTCGTCTCCCCCGACGCGGCGTCGAGCGAGTAGATCCAGCCGTTCTCCGGCACGTCGGTCTCCTCGGCGTACCACGCACAGGCCAGATTGTGACAGCCGACACCGACGAAGACCGACCCGTCCCACACGGTCGGACTGCCACGGATCAGCCCGTCGAACGCCCGAGACCACTGCTCCGTGCCGTCAGCCGCGTCGACGGCGTACAGGTGCCTGTCGTACGATCCGACGTACACCGTCCCGTCGCTGTAGGCCGGCGTCGCCTCGATCCGGTGTCGCGCCGGGAACGTCCACTCCTCGGCCCCGGTCTCGGCGTCGATCGCGTACAGCGAATTGTCCGTACTACCGACGTAGACGGTCCCGTTCGCGACGACTGGGCTTCCCCAGAACGGCCCGTCGGCGTCGTAGGTCCACTTGATCGACGGACTCGACCCGATCGACGACGCGCCGCCCGTGTAGCCGGTGTTGTATCGGCCCCCACGGAACGACGGCCAGGACGTGATCGGTTCGGAGACAGGATGTGCGGTCCGCGAGGCCCCGGGACTCTGACAGCCCGCGGCGGCTGTGACTGCGGCGGCCGAGATCGACGCGAGAAACTGCCGACGGGATCTGTTCGCCATCTACCCGACGTATCGGCGCCGGGAAAATAATGCTATCGGCTACCGTGTCCCGGCGTCAGACGACGAGGTATTCGTCGAGGTCTTCGTTCTCGAGTTGCTCGACAGACCCCTCGTAGACGATGTCTCCCTGGTCGAGGACGTAGCCCCGGTCCGCGATACGGAGCGCCTCGCGGACGTTCTGCTCGATGAGGAGGACCGTCAGTCCCTGGTCGGCGATCTCGCTTACCGAGTTCCCCACCGTCTCGACGATCTGTGGGGCCAGTCCCTCGGTCGGTTCGTCGAGCAACAACAGTTGCAGGTCCGGCAATCGGAGCGTCCGTGCGATCGAGAGCATCTGCTGTTCGCCGCCGGAGAGCGTGCCGGCCTCCTGCTCTCGTCGCTCCTCCAGTCGCGGGAACAGGTCGTAGAGTTCCCCGAGCGTCATCGTGCTGTCGTCACCGCCCAGCCCCCCGCGGCGGATCCGGTTCCACCAACCGCGGGTGATCTTGGACATCTCGAGGTTCTCCTCGACTGTCAGTTCGCTGAACAGCCGGCGTCCTTCGGGGACGACACCGATGCCGCCCATCGCGACGTCGTCGGCCGGCCAATCGGTGATGTCCGTGCCGTCGAAACGGATCGTGCCGGACCGGACCTCCGGCGGTTCGGTGCCCGCGATGCTTCGGACGGTGGTCGTCTTGCCGGCGCCGTTCCGTCCGAGCAGCGTGACGACCTCGCCCTCTTCGATGGAGAGCGAGACGCCTCGGAGAATGTGACTCGGTCCGTAATAGGAGTGGACGTCGTCTAGCTGGAGGAGACTCACGCCCCGTCACCTCCGCCGAGGTAGGCCTCTCGAACGGCCGGGTGCTCTCTGATCTCTTCCGGCGTTCCGCGCGCGATCAACTGTCCCTGATGGAGCGTGAAGATGCGGTCGGAGACGTCGAAGACGATGTCCATGTCGTGTTCGACGAGGAAGATCGTCATCCCCCACTCCGTCAGGAGGTCGCCGATGAGGTCCACCGTCATCTCGGTCTCCGCCGGCGACATCCCGGCCGTCGGCTCGTCCATGAACAGCAGGTCGGGGTCGGTCGCGAGACCGATAGCGACTTCGAGGCGACGCTTGTCACCGTAGGGAAGCGACCGGGCGTCCATGTCGGCCTTCGAGTCGAGGTCGATGGTCTCCAGGATCTCGTTCGTCTGCTCCTGGACGGCGTCGAACGAGTCCCGGCGGCGGAGGAAGTTGACCCTGAACGAGCCGTGTTCCGCCGCGAAGGAGGCGACCTGGATGTTTTCGCGGACCGTGAGTTCTGGCAGGATCGATGCGGTCTGGAAGGACCGCCCGACGCCGAGTTGGGCGATCTCGAAGGGCTTCATCCCGACGAGGTCGGTCCCGGCGTAGGTGACGTCGCCCCGCGTCGGCGACAACTGTCCCGTGATCGTGTTGATGAGCGTCGACTTGCCAGCCCCGTTCGGGCCGATCAGCGAGACAAGCTCACCCTCCTCGACGGCGATATCGACGTCGTCGAGCGCGGTGAGGCCGCCGAACTCCTTCGTCAGCCCGCGCGTTTCGAGCAGCGCCATCACCGGTCACCCCCGTTCGGAACGAGGTTCGCGATCCGTCGTTTCGTTTTCGCTGCCAGTGCCTTCGGGTCGCGGAGGGCAGCGGTAAAGTCCGTGATCATCCCCCAGATACCGTCGGGGTAAGCCCACACGACCGCGGTGAACGAAAGCGCCAGCAGGAGCAGCCAGTAGTTCCCGAGCGTGGGGAACCCGTTGACGATGCCCTTGAAGTAGAAGAAGACGAACGTCCCGATCACGGGACCGGCGAGGGTCCCCAGCCCGCCGAGGACGGTCATCACGACGATGTCACCGCTGACCGACCAGTAGAGGCGCTCGACGCCGGCGAACTGCGTATTGACGGCCATCAGCCCCCCGGCGAGTCCGACGATCGCCGCCGAGAGCATGAACGCGGCGAACTTGTACCGCCAGACGTCGATCCCCACGAACGCGGTACGCGTCTCGTTCTCCCGGATCGCCTTGAAGATCAGCCCGTAGGGCGACTTTCGGATCCGCGTGATGAGCGCGACCACGGCGACGAAGAAGACGCCGATGAAGATGTAGAGGTTATTCACCAGGAGCGTGCCCACGAGACCGCTGTACTCGTGCTCTAGCTCGATGATGCCGAGCAGTGGCACCCGCGGGACGTCGAGGCCGTTGATCCCCTTGGTGATCTCGACTAAGGGCTCCCGAGCGAGGAAGTAGAGGAACTGGGCGATGGCGAGCGCGACGATGGAGAAGTACACCGTGTGGAGGCGCAGGAGTATCAACGCCGCGACCACGCCGAGGACGATTGCGGCCAGCGTCCCGACGAGCACGACGAGGAGTGGTTCGTTGTACACGTGAATCGCAAACAGCGCCGCGGCGTAACTCGCCGTCCCGAAGAACATGGCGTGGCCGAACGAGAGGAGTCCGGTCTGGCCGAGGAGGAGGTTGAAGCCGAGAGCGAAGATCGACCAGATGAGTATCGTCATCGCGAGTCCGTGATACCCCTGGAACACGTCCGAGATCACCGGTGCGCGGCCGAACGTGTACGAGAACAGGAGCACGAACAAGACCGACGACAGGAAGACGAAGCGCTCGGTGTGTTTGATCTGATTCCACGTCTCCCAGCTGAGTACCGACGAGTCGCCGTCGAAGCTGTTGCGAATCGTGTCCATGCTCATTGTCCGATCTCCGTCGACGGATAGATCCCGTTCGGTCTGAGCGTCAGGACCACGATGGCCAGCAGGTAGATGCTGGCCCGGGTCATGCTCGGCACGAGTTCCGTGGCCGTCGCGAAGAAGAGCCCGGCGAGGAGCGCGCCGATCACGGTTCCTCTGAGGCTGCCGACGCCACCCATGATGACGATGACCAGCGACGGGATGATGATCTCCATACCGATTCCCGAGGTGACGTTGAACAGCGACCCGCCGAGAACGCCCGCGAGCCCCGCGTACGCGGAGCCGACCGCGAATATCAGCAAGAACGGGCGGCCGACTCGAATCCCGAGCATCTGGGCCATCTCAGAGTCCTCGGTCCCCGCGCGAACCGCGAGGCCGTAGTCGGTGTACTTGAAGAACGCGAAGATGGCCAGGATGAGAAAGAGCGTGAGCGCGACGACGAGCACCCGGATCGTCGATGCCGCACTCATTCCGGGCGGCGTGCCGATCGCGGGAAGCGATATCGCCCCCGTGAGCCACTCGGGCCGGGGGTAGATCGTCCCCGTCCGACCGAAGATGATGGCGACGAACTCCTGTGCCGCGATCAGGATACCGAACGTCACCAGCAACTGGTCGAGGAGGTCGCGCTCGTAGAACGGCTTCGCGACGAACCGCTCCATGACGATACCGAGACCGAAGATGACGATCGGAGTCAGTATCAGCGCCGGGACGAACCCCCAGCCGAGTCCGACCTGGCCCATCTCGCCCAAGAGCCCGCCGTACTGTTCGCTCGACGCGATGAGAAGCCCGATGTACGCACCCCCCAGGTACAGCACGCCGTGGGCCATGTTCACGTATTTGAGCGAGCCGAACACGATCGAGAGACCGACCGCGACCAGCAGGTACAGGGACGCGACGCTCAAGGCGATGAACAGGAAGCCGACGATGCCGTCGATACTCATCTCTGCCACCTCGGTACAGGTGTGATTATCCGTCTCATGGGTGTACGATTAGTACTGATTCCATCTGGTATGTTAATCTTGCGTTTCGGTGAACCCTGAAGCGGGAACTCGCGGCGGAGTGACCCCACCGTTCTCGCACGAGCCGCCACGGTTGCAGTTCGACCGGACCTCGTCTCCGACTCTCCACTCACGGCCTGTCGACCGGAGGCTGTCGATGGAGGTTCGTCGGACGCGTCCGTCGCTACTCGTCTCCGTACGAATTCTCGCCCATCGCGCAGTTGGACGCCGGGAACTCGCTGCACTCGTAGACGAGCGGATCGGTCGTCTCGACGATCTCCGTCCGGATCCCGAGTTCCTCTGCACGGTCGTCCCCGACGCCGCGCACGAGGTACCACGGGCGTTCGACCTGGTGGTCACAGGTCCGGTACGCCGAGTCGCCCCACGCGAGACTCCACTCGAACTCTTCGAGCGTTCGGACCACCGTCGGCGGGTGGAACGTGCCAGCCTCCTCGACGGCGGCCGCGTAGACCATCATCGACTCGTAGGTGTGCATCGAACTCTGGTTGGGTGTCTCGTCGTACTCCTGCTTGTAGGATTCGACGAACACCCGGCTGGGTTCGTTGTCCGCGTTGGGGTTCCACGGCTCCATCCCGAGGACGCCCTCAGCGTCCGCGCCGAGGGGATCGAGCGTGAACGCACTGACGTGTGGGATGATGACGTCGACATCGTCTGTCAGCCCCGCGTCACGCAACTGTGCGAGCCCGCTGGCCGCGAAGTTCCCGAAACTGGAGAAGTACAGCGTGTCGGCGCCGGAGTCTTCGAGCGCCTGAATCTGGGAACTGTGGTCGGTCTCACCCTCTGCGATGGCGGCACCGCCGGCGTCCTCCCAGGGCCCCTGTTCGGTGAGGTACTTACGGGCGGCGTCGCGGTTCGACTGCCCGTAAGAGTAGTCCATGTAGATGTGGAACAGCGATCGGTCCTCGCCGAGAACGGCGGGCGCGGCCTCACCCATCGCCATCCCGATTATCTCCGCGTGGAACGTCGGGTGGAAGTAGTATCGTGAGCAATTCTCACCCGAGATTCCAGCAGATGTGGAGTTGCCGCCCATAAACGGCACTTTCTCGCGCTGGGCGACGTTCTGCATCGCCATCGTCACCGTGCTGGACATCCCACCGGTCCAGAACTGGATGTTGTCCCGCTGGATCATCCGGTCGATGTTGTCTTGCGCGGTGTCGGCGCTCCCCGCCGTGTCGGCTTTCGACGGTTCGACCTGATGACCCATGATACCGTCACCGCTCAGCCGGTCCCAGTAGTCCACCAGCCCACCCCCGTTGTTGAGGTGCGTGACCGCCAGGTCGAAGCCCTTCTCCTGATCCTGTCCGTCGGGGCCGAGCGCACCCGAGGTCGGTCCGTTGAATCCGATGGAGACGGTATCGCCCTCGGGTGGGAAGTTCCCGATGGAAGCGTACTCAGTTCCTCCGTCACCGCCATCACCACTGCTGTCTCCGTTACCCGTGCTTCCACCGCCACCGTCCCCGCTCCCGCCACCACCGGAGCAGCCGGCGAGACCGGCAGCGATGCCGGCGGTCCCGATTGCTTTCAGATAGCTTCGCCTGGTCCCGTCCACCGCTTCTGCATCTCTGGTCATGTTTGGAACGTCCATACGAGATTCGTATAACAAGCTATTTAAAACTTCTGCTATATTAATAGTGTTGGATCGATCGCGAGCGCCACTACGGGCTGACCAGAACAGTTACCATGAGAGTTATCCACAAACAATCATTTTATTCAACCGCACAATTCTCCGACCGACCGTTCAGCCGATGGGGGCAACACGAATCGAAAGCGTCCCCCAAATATTCACATTATGCGAACGCCAGGCCGCACTGGCCGTCCAGCTGTCCCCAGATCACTCGCCTCTCTGTCCGTAGCGGCTCGAACGGTGGCAACCGGGGCGTCCGTTCGCATAATACGTTGAAAGATGATGGACGTTCGGTCACAGAAACTCGGACAGGCAAATAACACACGTACATCCGTTATTCTATCGGTGATCATCGAACCACTACGACTGGAGTGTGGATTCGAGCGCGCCCACGGCGTCCAGCAACTGATCTCCCAGTTCCTGGTCGATGCGCGTCCGGTCGACCCGGTACTTCGGGCCGCCAACGCTCAGCCCACCGAGAACAGTTCCGTCGTCGCGGTGAACGGTCGCTCCGACGGCGACGAGTCCGGGTGCGAACTCCTCGTCGACGACGCCGTAACCGCGGTCCGCGGCCGCTTCGAGCGTCTCGAACAGTCGCTCTCGGTCCGTGATCGTGGCTTCCGACTCCCGTGGTAACCCCCACTTGTCGAGGATTCGCTCGACCCGATCCGGGTCGAGTTCCGAGAGGATCGCCTTTCCAGCGGCCGTGTTGTGGAGGTAGTACTCAGAGCGGTAGTCGGCCTCGTCTTCCTCGGTCGCCGCGTTGCCCGACGTTCCGTGGAATAACAGCAGCCGGCCGTGTTCGAAAATGGTGAAGTTGGCTTCTTCGCCGGTCGTCTCGGCCAGTTCTTCGAGAACTGTCCTGACGCGTTCCCGGCTGGGATAGCGAGATCTGACCGTTTCGCCCAGCAAGGCCACCCGAAAGCTCACGTGATACGTGCCGTCGGACTTCACCAGATATCGACAGTCACAGAGCGTGTTGAGGTGGCTGAGGATCGAACTCTTCGGGCTCTCGATCATTCCATCGAGCTGGGCCAGCGTCAGTCCGTCGTGTTCCAGAATCAGGGTGAGAATCTCCAGGGAGGTTCGAGTCGTCTTGAGCGTCCGACCGTCGGAATGCTCGATCATACCTCTACCATCCTGTGGCGACGCCATAACGATTTCCATTATGCGAATACGCCCTGCAAACAGGCGCTTTGTTCGCATTATGTGAATATCGATCGCAAGTACTGTCAGTAATCGATCCTCGACAACAGCCGCGCCGACTGTCCATACAGTCGAAATGATATAATTTTTGACTTGTTTTCCAACCGCAGTTCTTTCGCGACTGGCCGCTGACTGAATCCATCGCCAGGAGCCCCATCGAGTTCCGCCGTAACTGAGACAGTTGTGGGTGGAGCTCAGCAATCACAACACCGCTGACGGCGATAAAGGTGGAGCTCAGCAATCACAACACCGCTGACGGCGCTAAATGCTGTACGGGCACCTATACGAAGGTTTTTACCGAACGTCTGCGTGATTTGCTAACAGAAACATGGGCATCCCACGAGATGGACAGTCGATGGATTCACTGGACGAAGCGCAGTGTCTGGCACTCCTGTCGAGTTTCCAGCGACTCACCGGCGTCGGCGTGTGGTCCCACGACGTCCCGAGCGAGGAGACCTGGTGGAGCCGGCAAGCCAAGGAGATCCACGGCGTCGACCCGGACCAGGCGCTCTCGTTCGACGACCTCGTCGATCGCTACACCGAAGCGGATGCAGAGACAGTACGACAGCGATTTGCGGCGGCAACATCGGAAACGAAGCCGTTCACCATCGACGTGGCTCTCACCGGAGAGGGAACGACCGAGCGGTCGATACGGATGCGCTGTGAGCCGCGACGCTCGGCTGACGGGAGGCAGCGGTTGTACGGTACCGTCCAGGATATCACCGACGTGAAGCGGCGCGAGCAACGGATCGAGGTGCTTCGGAAGACGAGCCAGGAGCTCCGGTCCGTCAGTTCTCGACAGGACGTCGCGGAAATCATCGCCGACGCCGCGAAGAACATCCTCGGACTGGTCAACACGACGGTTCGGCTGGTCGACACCGACGACGAACTCCTGCGAACGGTCGTCGCGACCGAGGAGTGCCTGGAACGGGCCGGTGACCGCCCCGACTATTCAGTGGACGAGGAGACCCCTGCCGCGCGAACGTTCCGAACCGGCGAGCCCGAACTCCACGCAGATCACGAACTCACCGAAGACGATCACAACCGGGGCGACCTCCAGTCTGGCCTGTACGTCCCGATCGGCGAACACGGCGTCCTCAGCGCCGGCGACGTCGTCGTCGACGCGTTCGCGGAACACGACCTCGAAGCCGCCGGGCTGCTGGGCCAGCTCGGTGCGGAGGCCATCACGCGCATCGGCTGGGTGAAGCGGTCGAGGGCGGTCTGAAGTCGTTCGAATCGAGGAGCGACGATGGACCAAATGAGTAATATGGCGGTAGTGCCCAGGTTTCGGATAGACAGATGATGTCACTCCCCGCTGCGGAGCGTCGCATGTACCAGCACCGCCCGCCGTCAGTGACCGACACCGCTCACCGACGATGTCGCTGATCGGAGCGTTCACCGGGGCCGTCGGTCCGATCCTCGCCATCTCGGCGGTCGGCTATCTGCTGACGCGGACGACCGATATCGACGTCGCCTCGCTGAACACGGTCGGCCTCTACGTGCTCGTTCCGGCGCTCGCGTTTCACAGTATCGCGACGACGCAACTGGGCGGGACAGCCGTGCTCAAGCTCGGTGTCGGCGTCGTCGCCTACGCGCTCGTGATGGTCGGCATCGCCTGGGTCGTCGGACAGGCGACCGGGGAATCGGGACCACTGCTCGGGGCGCTCATGCTCGCCGCGGCGATTCCCAACTCCGGGTTTATCGGCATCCCGCTCTCGGAGTTCGCGTTCGGCCCCGTCGGTCGGACCACAGCCGTCCTCTATCTCACGATCCAGAACCTGATCGTCTACACGCTCGGCGTGTACATCGCCTCACAGGGGACAGACCGGAGCGCGCGGCGCTCTGTCGCAGAGATCTTCAGGCTCCCGCTAGTGTACGCCGTCGTCGCGGCGGTGCTCGTCCGAGCCGGCGGCCTCGTGCCGTCGGCGGACACCGCTCTCATGGACACGCTCCAGCTCGTCGGCGACTCGTCGATACCCATAATGCTCCTCATCCTGGGGGTTCAACTGGCAGACACCGACGTCTCTGCCGTCTCGCGGACGATCACGCCGTCGGTGTTGAAACTCGGTGTCGCGCCGTTCGTCGGCGTCGCTATCGCGCTCGCACTCGGCTTCGACGATCCGACAGTCGCTCGCGTGTTCGTCCTGGAGTGTGCGACGCCCGCGGCCGTCATCCCGCTGGCGCTGACTATCGAGTACGCCGACGGGAGCGTGATCGACGGTATCACTGCGCCGGAGTACCTGAGTACCACGATCTACGTGACCACGCTCGCGGGCGTCGTCGTCCTGACCGTACTGGTCGCCCTCCTCCAATCGGGGACGATCATCTGAGTGCCGGCCGCAGGGAGTTCAGTCGTCCGACCTCCCGATCCGAGACGCGGTCTGGACAGGCAAGGATAATTCTGGACAATAGATTTATTACGTTTCGTTCGGTCTCGACAAACGAGATATGAGTGTTCAGCGACAGTACGAACGCGAGTTCGTCCGCACGTTCTTCACGTCGCCGACCGCGGTGGACGGCGAAGACGACTCGGCGAAGATGCTCCGAAGCGCGAGTCGACTCCGGGGGCTACAGGCACCAGACGTCTGGGTCCCGGACAACGAGGACGCGACGGCACCGAACATGCGCGCCGAAGGCGTGAGCAATATCATCGAGGTCGTCTCAGAGCAGGGAAGCGACTTCCCCGGCGAGATCCACCCCCGCGTCGTCTGGCACAGGGAGTCACCGACTACGCGCTACCAGGGGTTCCAGCAGATGCTGGAGGTCGCCGACCCGGACAACGGGGCCGTCGAGCACATCGACGGGTTCGTCATCCCCGAGGTGGGTGACATCGACGACTGGAAGAAGGCCGACGAGTTCCTCACCATCATCGAACACGAGCACGGACTGCCCGAGGGAGGCCTGTCGATGTCCGTGATCGTCGAGAGCGGGGAGGCCGAACTGGCGATGGGCGATCTCCGCGAAGAGATGGGCAAGCCGTCGAACAACCTCGAACGGCTGTTCCTCCTCGTGGACGGCGAGGTGGACTACACGAAGGACATGCGAGCGATGACGCCGACCGGCGAACTGCCGCCGTGGCCCGAACTGCGCCACAACACCTCGCGCGGTGCGAGCGCCGCCGGTCTCATCGCCGTCGACGGCCCGTACGACGACATCCGCGACGACGAGGGATACCGCGAGCGGATGACCGAGAACCGGGCGAAGGGGATGACCGGCATCTGGTCGCTGACCCCTGGGCAAGTCGTCGAGGCGAACACGGCCCCGCTCCCGCCGGAGTCCGGGCGCTGGCTTCTCGCAGTCGGCGACGGCGAGGTGGAACTCGACCCGGTGGACGGCCGGCACGTCTACGACGGCGACGGCCTCTCCCTCGAGGAAACCGGCGATGGCCAGTACGTCCTCGAAGCCGGCGGCGACCGACTCGAACTTTCCGAGGACGAACTGCGCGAGGAACTGCTGGACCGGACCGCCTACGTCCCCAGCATGAACGACATCGTCGACTCGATGGAAGAGTTCGAGGCGGCCAAGGCGGCCGGCAAGGGCGCGATCGCGATGACCCAGTCCGCCACGCTGGTCGTGAACGGTGTCACCGTCGAAATCAGCAAGGACCGGATGTGGGACGAAGCCACGTATCAGGCCGCCCAGACGCCGATCACGCTGTTCCAGGACGTCTACGAACACCGACCGGACCAGCACGAGGCCCTCGAAGATATGTACGGCGAAGACGTCGTCGAGCGCGCGACTGCGGTCGGAAACTGAGCATCCCTCGTTCATCCCGGTGCGTCGACGGTGGTGAGATACCGACACCAGGGCAATTGCCGACGTTGCGTGCCGATACCATAGGTGGTGACCACTCGCGTGTCTCCATCGGGGCTCGTGTGAACACTCCCCACAGGATTTAATTATTATTACTGCGGAATTACAGTATGGCCATCGAGAACGTCGACCAGTCCCGCATAGTCAGTGAACTCGACGCCGACCGACCGGACGCCGATGCGTACCGCAAATTGGCGACGGCCCTCCGTTCGCGCGTCGACGGCGGCGTCGAGTTCGACGAGTACGCTCGCGTCCTCTACGCGACGGACGGGAGTATCTACCGCGCCGAGCCGGCCGGTGTCGTGTTTCCTACTGACGTAGACGATGTCAGAGCGGCGGTAGACGTAGCGACGAGCCACGGAGTGCCCGTCCTCCCGCGGGGAACCGGGTCGTCGCTGGCGGGACAGACAGTCGGTCCGGGATGCGTCGTTCTGGATCTGTCGCGGCACATGACCGATATTCTCGAGGTACGCCCGGACGAGCAGCGGGCGCGAATCCAGCCGGGCGTCGTGCAGGACGACCTGGACGACGCGCTCGCCGCGTACGGACTGAAGTTCGCGCCCGACCCGGCGTCGTCCAACCGGGCCACGGTCGGCGGCGGCATCGGGAACAACTCGACCGGCGCACACTCCGTCAGGTACGGCATCACCGACGCCTACACGGAGGCCGTGACGGCCGTTCTCTCGGACGGGTCGGTCATCGACGCGCGGGAAGTCGTCCTCGATTCGCCCGAATGGGACGAAATCGTCTCGAAGGACGACCGAGAAGCCGAGATTTACCGGACCGTTCGGCGGGTGGTCGAAGACAACGCCGATGAGATCGAGGCCCGCTACCCCGACCTCAAACGTCGCGTGACCGGCTACAACCTCGATCGGGTAATCTACGAGAACGAGGACGGCGACCGAGTGATGAATCTCGCGAAGTTGTTCGTCGGTAGCGAGGGGACACTCGGCGTCATCGTCGAGGCGGAGGTCTCGCTCGTGACAGTGCCCGAGGAGACGGCGCTGGCGCTCTATTGTTTCGACGACCTGGATGCCGCGATGGAGGCCGTTCCCGTCGCGCTCGAGTACGACGTCAGCGCCGTCGAGTTGATGGACGACGAGGTGTTCCGGCTCGCCGCCGACTCCGACGGCTACGCGGAGTACGTGGAGCCGATACCGGACCGGGCGGCCGCCGCGCTCATGCTCGAGTACGACTCCGAACTCCACGACGACTTCGAGGCGGCCGTCGCGCGGACCACAGCGCGGTTCGTCGACGAGGGAGCGGCCTTCGACGTGGTCGAAGCCTACACCGACGATGCCCAGGAGGAACTCTGGAAGCTCCGGAAAGCGGCAATTCCGCTCCTGATGTCGTTGGACGGCGACCCAAAGCCGTACCCGTTCATCGAGGACGCGACGGTGCCGCCGGACGAACTCGCCGACTACGTCCGAAAGTTCGAAGCGGTTCTCGACGACCACGACACGTCGGCCGCGTACTTCGCGCACGCCGGATCCGGGACGCTCCACATCCGGCCGATCCTCAATCTCAAAGCCGAAGCCGGAATCGAAGCGATGCACTCCATCACGGAGGACGTGACCGACCTCGTGCTCGAACATCACGGGTCGTTCTCCGGGGAGCACGGCGACGGGATGGCTCGCACGGAGTTCACTCCGAAGATGTACGGACCGGCACTCTGGGACGCGTTCAAGCAGGTCAAGACGGCGTTCGATCCCGAGTGGTGGATGCACCCCGGAAACGTGGTCTACCGCGACGGCCCGGACGACATCGGGCCGGCCGCCGACCGCGGCGTGGGCGCGGACATGCGCGAG
Source organism: Haloarcula salina (assembly GCF_049603855.1). Lineage (GTDB taxonomy): Archaea > Halobacteriota > Halobacteria > Halobacteriales > Haloarculaceae > Haloarcula > Haloarcula salina_A. The sequence continues at coordinate 117,264 of NZ_CP187148.1, forward strand.
AATCTCCGGTACGGAGCGGACTACCAGTCGATCGAACCGCAGACGACGCTCGACTTCGAAGGCGAAGGCGGGTTCTCGCATCTCGTCGAACTCTGCAACGGCTGTGGGACCTGCCGGCAGACCGGCGACGACGTGATGTGCCCCACCTATCGCGCCTCGAAGGAGGAGATACAGACGACGCGGGGCAGAGCCAATCTCCTGCGGGCGGCCATCAGCGGCGACCTTCCGGAAGAAGAACTCCACTCCGAGCGGTTCCAGGAAGAAGTGCTGGACCTCTGTGTCGGCTGCAAAGGCTGCAAGAGCGACTGCCCGACCGGCGTCGACATGGCGAAGCTCAAGGCCGAACTGAAACACCAGCACCACCGAGCGGCCGGGACAGACCGCCGAGAGCGCCTGTTCGCCAACATCGACACGGCCTCGCGGGTCGGGTCGGCGCTCGCTCCCCTGTCGAACTGGGCGAGCGAACTCCCCGGCGCTCGGCTGGTCATGCAGAAGCTCTTTGGCATCGCCCCGGAGCGAACGTTACCGACGTTCACCCGTGAGACGCTCGTGGACTGGTTCGAGGCGCGCGGGGGCACGACCGTCGCGCGGGCCGACGCCGACCGCTCGGCGCTCCTGTTCCCGGACACCTACACGAACTATTCGTACCCAGCGGCTGGCAAAGCGGCCGTCGAGACGCTCGAAGCGGCTGGAGTCCACGTGACCATCCCCGACGACACTGCCCCGTCCGGTCGCGCGGCGTTCTCGACAGGACTGCTCGACCGTGCCGAAGAACGGGCCCGCGCCAACGTCGACCGATTCGCAGACCGGGTCGCCGGAGGATGGGACGTCGTGTTCGTCGAACCGTCTGACGCGGTGATGTTTCAGGACGAGTACCCAGACCTGCTGGACGGGGCCGACGTGGCGGCCGTCGTCGACAGCGCCTACGGGATCATGGAGTACCTCGACACGTACCGCCTCGACGAAGCGCTGCCCATCGAGGACCGCTCGCTCGGCGTGGCGGACGCGATTAGCTATCACGGACACTGTAACCAGAAGGGGACGAACAAGGACCACCACGCCGTCGGTGTCCTGCGCCGCGTCGGCTACGATGTGGATCCGCTGGACACGACCTGCTGTGGGATGGCCGGAAGTTTCGGCTACCACGACGAGCACTACGACCTCTCGAAGTCCATCGGCCGCCTGCTGTTCGACGCAGTGGACGAGAGCGACGGCGACTACGTCGTCGCCCCCGGCGGGTCCTGTCGGTCGCAGCTCGGCGACCGGGACGGCGTCGACGACATCCCGCCGCATCCGATCGAAGCGGTCGCAGACCGGCTCTGATTCGGGTTCCGGAAGTGGTCCGGCTCCAGTAGACCTTTTACTCGCGACGGACAAGCCCGACTATGAAACTCGCACGGATGCAGACGCCCGACGGCACGGTCGACGGCCGCTACGAAGACGGCATCTTGACCACGGACCACGGAGAGTACGTCGTGGGCCGCGACGGCGACCTGACCGCGCCCTGTTCGCCGTCGGCGCTGTACTGCGTCGGCCGGAACTTCGCCGAGACGCTCGACCAGATGGACTACGACAGACCTGACGAGCCGGACTTCTTCATCAAACCGCCAGCGTCGGTGATCGGCCCCGAGCAGCCCGTTCGCTACCCCGACTGGACCGACGAACTGACCTACGCGGGCGAACTCGTCGCGGTGATCGACGAGCGCTGTCGGAACGTCGACGCCGACGACGTTCCCGAAGTCGTCAGCGGGTACACCGTGCTGAACGACGTCGACGCCCTCGATCAGCAGGGCCGGACGGCGCGCAAAGCCTTCGACACGTCCGCGCCGCTCGGGCCCTGGATCGAGACGGACCTCGACCCGCGAGAGATCGACATGGAGACAGTCATCAACGGCGAGACGCGCCAGGAGGCCAACACGGAACTGATGCTGTTCGACCCGTACGAAATCGTCTCCTTCCTGTCGCGTCGGTTCACGCTCCGCCCGGGCGACGCCATCGCCTTCGGAAGCCCCGCGAACCCCGGAACCGTCGCTCCGGGCGACACCGTCGAGATAACCTACGAGGGCGTGGGTACGCTGCGGAACGATATCGTCTCCGAACGCCGCTGACCAGCCCTGTACCCCATATGGCAAGGCAACCACCCATACGATACACAAAAGGATTTGAGCGCTTGAGAGATAATATGCGATAGTGAGGTTCTAATTAGACATACTAGGCGTAATCAAGATAGTATATGTATCCCTTCCCGTTTCAATCGCATATGTATTTTATGTAGGTCTTAAATGTCCAATTAAAATCCTACTTTGGCTATTTTGGTTCTATGAGAGGTCCTCAGGGCGAGTTTCGCGAAGAGATGTTGCTATCCGGTGCGATTCAGAGAAAGAAGAGAACGGAATCAGGTCATGTCGGCCAGCGGACCGAAGTCGTCCACCGGCAACACGGAGTAGTCGATCGTGAGCGTGTCCTTCGTCGCCCGGATTTTGCCGACGAACGTCGAAATCTCTTCGAGCGAGCCTTCCAGAACGAACAGTTCCATGCAGTGATGCCCGCCGACGTGACTGTGGAAGTTCGACGCGACGATGTCCTCGTGCTCGTGACGGAGGTGCATCATCTTCTCTTCGACGCTCGTCGTCTCGTAATCGAACACCACGGTGACGACACCCATCAGGTCGCGACCTTCGAGTTTCTTGTCCTCGAACTCTCCCAGCAGATTCCGGCTCGCTTCTCGGAGGACCTCACTCCGACCCGTATAGCCGTGGTCGTCCGCGAATTGGTCGATTCGGTCGAGCAGTTCCTCGGGCATCGAGACGCTGACAACGCTCATGTATAACAAATCAGTGCCGTTCAAATATTAAATATTGTTATTTGTAATCTAACGCCTGATAGCAGGCTCGGGTTCGCGCGATCGAACGCGTCGGTCCCGACTGCCCCACGGTGCGCTGTCAGCCGACCGGCAGGTCGATCATCGTTCCGGGACGGTGGCCGAGACTCGTACACAAAAATACAGGACACACGAGCGGAACTCGCCGATGTGCGCGAAGCGGCGATCGGTCTGACCCGGCGCGGCCGTTGACGGTGAACGACGTGATGGAGGCGATAGCCTGTTCGCGGCGGACGGTCCACAACAGGATCGACGAACTCGTCGAACAGATCGCTCACCGTGACCGACGAGTTCGTTCAGTGCGGTCACGGGCCGCGGCCGGTCACCAGTCGTCGGCCGCCGACAGCGGGTCGAAGATCTCGCCCCCGCACTGCTGGCATCTCCCGGCGGTGATACAGAACCCGTCGGCGGTCGGCGTGGCGACGTACACGTTCCCGCAGGCCCGGCACGCGACCGGACACCGCTCGTTCCAGTTTCTCACGTTCCACCCCCCACCGTCCACCGTCGGACGGGTAACCGCTCCGCCGCGACGCGACTCAGAACTCGTCGGCTCATCGCACTAGAGTGGTGAGATATCGGTCTCGTCGAGGTCTATTTCGGCCGCTCGCTCCAGATACGGGCGGAGCTGAGCGGCGTTGCGGTCCAGTTCTAGCATCTCGTCGGAGCGGTCGTACGCGATCACGTCCGCCGCCGCGAGTTTCGGGACGTGAATGTGGACCAGCGACGTGTACATCGCGAGTCGCTCGTCTAAGAACTCCGACGCCGGTGTTCCATGCTCCCACTCGGTAGCGCGACCGGCCACATCGGCCAGCCGCATGGGGTTGGCGTACAGATAGAGGCAGTAGAGAGTGTACCGCCGGCGGCGTGAGGCGATCAATTCGTGAATCGTGTCGAGAGAGAGCTCGGAGTCAGTCACCGGTGTCCCTCTGTCGCTCACCGGCGCGGCGCTCGCTCTCGGGCGACCTCGGCGAACCCGCCCGCTGTCGAGACAGCCACGGCAGGTGTCCTGATTCTGTCATCACTTGCGTCGGTCTCCTCGGGGATTAGTAAGTACGAGAGCGGGCGAGATAGGCACCACCTCTAGACACCTAGGAAAGAGACCGGGAAGGGCGAGCCGTTGCAAGCGCCGAGGTCGGTCGAAATTGGGACGCTTCTGCGGAAACAGATCCGTACGTAGAGGGTATATATCACGAATATTTGGCCGTGATGCTTTTCAGTTGTCACCAAGTGATGGTAGGTATTCAACATGTTGCGAGCGAGGGCCGGGGCGCTCTACGTCGGCCCCGACCACACCACCGCCGAAACGTACAGCACCACGTTGGAGCGAGCGGGATACACGGTCGATACGGCGATCTCTCCGACCTCGTGCGTCGACCGCATCACCCCGGACACGGAGTGCGTGGTCTGTTCGCTCGACCTCGACGACACGGACGGACTCGCGGTTCTCAGGTCGGTCCGCGACGCGTATCCCGACCTCCCGTTCGTCCTCGTCGCGAGCGACGGGAGTGAAGCCGTCGCCAGTGATGCCATCGCGGCTGGCGTGACCGACTACCTCCCGACGGACGGCGGGGTGCCGACCGACCTGGTCGAACGGGTCGACGCTGCCGTGGCGGCTCGGCGAGAGCAGGACTCCGGCGCGACCGAGGGGCGTGTACTGCGGGAGCTCGGCGACATCGTGACCTCCCACGACCAGTCGTTCACCGAGGAGGTCGAGTCACTCCTCCGGGTCGGTCGGGAGACGCTCGACATGGACTACGCGACGCTCTCGCGTGTCGAGGGCGAGGAGTACGTGCTCGAAGCGGTCGACGGACCCCGCGGGACGGACCTGAGCGCCGGCGACCGGTTCCCGCTCGGTGCGACGAACTGCGAGCGCGTCGTCGAGGCCGAACGGACGGTCGTCCGAGCCGGTATCGAGAGCAAGACGGCCGGAGCGGAGGACCCGCCGGTCCGCCTCGACGGGGGCCTCTCGCAGTACGTCGGGACGCCCGTCAGCGACGGGACCGACGTCTGCGGGACGCTGTGTTTTTACACCGAGGAGCCGGGGACCGCCTCGATAACGGACCGTGACGTCGCTGTCGTGGAACTGCTCGGTCGCCTGGTCAGCGACTGCATCCAGCGGGACCGCTACGCCGACCGGCTCTCGTCGTTCGAGGCCGCGTTCCCCGACGTCGGACTAGTCTTCGACGCGGACGGGCGGTTCCGTAACTGCATCGCCGGAGAGACCGCGTCCGCACTGCTCTACGACGACCCCGAGCACATGGTGGGCCGGACCGTCCACGAGGTCCTGCCCGAGGAGACGGCTGTCGCAATCCAGGGAGCGATCGACGAGGCGCTGGAGACCGGACGGCTCCAGTCCGTCGAGTACGAACTGGACGTGCAGGCGGGGACCAGGTACTTCGAGGGGCGAGCCGCCGCAGTCGCGAGGAGGGAATACGGTCGAGAACAAGTCGTGTTCGTCGCGCGCGACATCACCGAGCGCACGGAGCGCGAGCGGCGACTCGAACGGGCCGAGACGAGCTTTCAGAACGCGCAGGACGGGATCTTTCTCGTCGACGTTGCAGACGACGAGTTCGTTATCGAGCGCGTGAACCCCGCCTACGAAGCGATGACCGGACTCTCGGCGGAGGACGTCCGCGGGCGGACGCCACGCGACATCCTCGGCGACGAACTCGGCGGCGAGATCGTGGAACGCTATCGGGAGTGCGTCGAGCGCGGCGAGCCTCTCGAGTACGCCGAGCAGCTGCCACTGCCGACGGAGTCGACGTACTGGAACACGAAGCTCGCGCCGATCAGCGAGGACGGCGAGGTGAAACAGCTCGTCGGCGCGACGCGCGACATCACGGAGCGCACAGAGCGCGAGGAGGAACTCACGTATCGCCGGGCACTGCTCGAGGCGCAGGCCGAGACGGGCATCGACGGACTGCTCGTGGTCGACTCGGACCGGAACGTTCGCTACCACAACGACCGCTTCCTCGACATCTGGAACATCCCCCAGTCGGTCGCGGCTGCGCAGTCGGACCGGGAACTCCTCGACGCGGTTCGCGACACCGTCGCCGACCCAGAGGCGTTCTTCGAGAAGGTAGAGCACCTCTACGACAACCCCGATGAGGTGAGCCGCGACACGATTCGACTGGAGGACGGGCGATACCTCGACAGGTACTCGGCCCCCGTCGTCGACGGCGAGACGCAGTACGGGCGGCTGTGGGTGTTCCGGGACATCACCGACGAGAAGATACGCGAGGTTACGCTCAAACGCCAACGCGACGAGCTGGCCGCGTTGCACCGCGTCGACACGCTCACCCGCGGGATCATGAAGCGCCTCCAGCGCGCCGCGACTCGGGAGGAGATCGAGACGGCGGTCTGTGCACATCTCACCGAGACGGACCTGTATCAGACGGCCTGGATCGGCGCGGTGGAGCAACAGTCGGACGGTGACCCGACGATCACACCGCGGACGGCATCCGGCGTCGACGACGCCTATCTGGAGGGGATGCCGCAGGCGAACAATCCGGCGGTTCGAGCGGCCCGGACGGGGTCCGTCGAAGTCATTCCCGACGTGGAGACAGCTGACGGCGTCCCCGACTCGCGACGGGAGATCGAGATCGAACACGGTCACCACACGCTCGCGACGGTCCCGCTCACGACCGGTGACACGACGTACGGCGTCCTCGTCGTCTACGCCCCGCGAGAGCACGTGATCGACGACGAGGAACGGGCGGTGCTTTCGGACCTCGGACGAATCGTCGCCTACGCCATCCAGCGGGTGCAGAGTCAGCGCTCGCTCACCGCCGAATCCGTCTTCGAACTCCGGATACGGATCGAGGACACCGACCTCGCGTACGGTCGGGTGACCACCGAACTGGGCTGTGAACTCATCTTCGAGCGACAGGTCCCGACCAGCGGCAGCTCGGCGGTCCAGTACTTCGCGGTCGGGGGTGCGGATCCAGACCGCGTCGCGGCCCGGCTCGAATCGGCCGCGTTCGTCGAGACCTGTTCCGTTGCCCGCAACGGCGGCGACGGGACGGGGCTCGTCGAGGTGGTCGTCGACGGCTGCGGCGAGAGTCCGTTCGACGTGGTGACCAACCACGGCGCGTCCCTCACCGAAGCGCGCGTGCGAGACGGCGACATCTCGCTCACGGCGGAGGCTGCACCGGGAATCGACGTTCGCGGGCTGGTCGGCGCGATACAGGACGTCACCCCGGGAGCGACGCTCACGAGTAAGCGCCTCCGTGACCGGCGGACGACGACGGTCCCGGAGGTCAAGGGGTGGATCAGCGACGAACTGACACAGAAGCAAGAAGCGGCCCTGAGTACGGCGTACACCCGCGGCTACTTCGAGTGGCCGCGCGAGAGTAACGCCGAGGAGGTCGCGGCTCCGATGGACGTGTCCTCGGCGACGCTGCACTATCACCTCAGAAACGGTCTCCAGACGCTACTGAGTCTGTACTTCGAACCGGACTGTCGGCACACCCTGTAAGGCACTCGCACGTTCGAAGGGCGGCCCTCGGCTCTAGACACTTGGAAGACACACTTCTGGTCCCTGTCACGAGTGAATATTGTATGATGAATACGGCCGAGCGCCGACCGCGAGCGCGCATAACCGACGCGAGCGAGAACCGCACCGCCCGACCGTCAGCTGACGACTCGGCGGTCGGCACGCACGTCGACGCGTGGATTGGTCGAGACTCGCTTCGGCCGGCGACGTGGGAGCGCACTCGCGAACGGTTGGCGTCGCTGGAAGCGACGGGCCGAATCGAGTCGTACACCGTCCGAGAGTGGGGACAGGTCACGAGTCCGAACGGGCGAGGGAGCGAAGGGCGACCGCTCGGCTACCGGGACGTGCTTAGCGCGTTCGAGAACTGGGCCGAACGCGAAGGTGTCACGCTCCTGCCGGGGTTTCAGACCAGCAACGCGACCGCGAGACAGCCAGCGGAGACCTCGATCGAGTTCGTCCCGCCAGTGCCCTGTCTCGGTGTCTACGAGGCGGGGTCCCTCGACGCCGTCTTCCCGCACATCGACGGCGAGCGCGTCGTGACCGTCACGGACGGCCTCGCCGGCCTCAGGAACCGAAACGCGTAGCCGACCGCGGAAGACGCCCGAACGCAGGAACTGTTCTCCTCTGGGAGTTAGTAGCCAACGGCGAGTTGCGTGTGGACCGCGTCGCCGGTCTCGAGTTCGTCGGCGAACGCGACGGCGAAGTCCTCCATCGAGATGTGGCTGTCGCCGTCCTCGGTGGCGACAAGTTCGCCCCTCGCCGTCCGGTACTCGCCGGTTCGCTCGCCGGGTTCGATGAGCGCTGGGGGCGCGACGTACGTCCACCGGAGGTCGTCGACGCCGTCGAGGATACCGTAGGCGTCGATGGCAGCGCTCGCGACGGGCTTCCACTCCTCGGGGAAGTCCTCAGTCTCGATGAGTTGGGTGTCAGGCCCCACGTTCAGGATGCCCGCACCGCCCGTCCAGACCAGTCGATCGACCGACGCGCGCCGCATCCCGTCGACGACGGCCTCGAGCATCGTCGAGAGGCGGTCAGGTGATTCGTCGTCGCTCGGACCGAGCGCCGAGGCGACTGCGTCGTGACCCGCCGCGAGGCGGGCGATCTGGTCCGGTTGGGTCGCGTCCCCGGCCACGGCGACGAAGTCGGCGTCGTCGATGCCGTCGACCTCGCCGCTCCGTGAGACGCCGGTCACCGCGTGTCCGCGGTCGAGGAGTTCGCTCGCGATTCGTCGTCCGATCCGTCCGCTTGCACCGAGTAGGAGTACATCCATCGTGTGTTAGTTCGTAGTAGTCGTCAGTCGATGCCGTGGCGGTGGGCGTGCGGCCACGCCGCCATAGCTAGTCTTGCAGAGCGACCGTGATATATCTCAGCGAACGGCGGCATAACCAGGTCACATCGACGTCACCGGGGGTCGAATAGCGTGACTGCGCAGGATACACGAGAACCGACAGGGATGGTGGGTCGGTGACCGCCATCGACTGTCAGAGGCGATGGTGGCGAAGGTCCCAATATGACGGTCCCGATCCGAGAAAGATGTAGGTCGCCCTGTGTTGTAAACGTTGGTGGCGGAACAGACGCGGCGTATCGAGGGACTCGCCGCTCACTGGCATCACCGAAACATGGGAGAGGACCCATGTGCCTCTGACAGTGAAATTGGGCAACCCACACAACGGGTGACAGGGCCTGCCCAGTTGTGAGAATTATCACGACCCTCAAAAGTGTTCTGCTACATTCAGAAATCGAAACCGCATTCCTGACCCCGGATCCCTCGAATCGGCCGCCACTAATCCTCCAAGAGTGCCCGCCCTTCGAGTCCAAGATAGCGAGTCCCCGTATTTCTCAGGCTCGAAAAATATCATAAGCAGATAATACCTGCGTGATCGATGGGAGTTTCGAGAATCGGACCAGAACCGCCATACGTTGACGCTCCGACGACTCCCCTATCGTATGAGAGTCCACTCCGATGAGCAGAAGCTTGACCAGTCAACAGAGAAAGTACTGACCCGGCGGCGGGCGCTCGAAGGCGTCCTCAGCGTGGCGGCCACGGCGACCGCGCTCCCCGTTCTGAGCGGCGAGGCGGCGGCACACTTCCCCACGGCGTTGGCCGTCGACGTGCAGCCGGATAACGCACGGAACTTCATCGATCTCGAGGCCCACGACTCGGTGACCGTCGCCGTCAGTCCGTCGACCGTCTTCGAGAACGACGGCGAATCGACGACCTTCGAACCGACGGAGAGAGCAGTCCGGTATCGGTTCGGTTCGCGCCACGCGCTCGAAGGTGACGGTGGCGCACGACCGGTAGACGACGGCGAGGTCGTGCAACTGAACGACGGACACGGGAGCGGGAGCGAAGCGCTCGCACTGACGTTTCCGGTTGCCGACACTGGCTTCGACGGCGGAGAGGAGACCGGGTGGCTCTACTGGGAGCGCGACGAGTCGGGCGACCACGGTTACGCCGGCGTCGACTCCGTGCGGGTGTACGGGACGGACACCTCGAATCGGAAGCTGCTCGACCTCCTCAGACAGCTCGTGAGCGTCGACGACGAGTGACACCGCCCTGCGACCCCGAGCGGACGGGGCGACGAACCGGGTGAGGAGCAGGGAAGCCAGCTCCCGGGCACGGCCGACCAGGAACATCACTCGATCGCAGTGCTCGTCGAGTCGCGGCAGAAGCCGCTCGTGAACGCGTGATCTTCCGTGAGTCAGGAGCAGGCTCTCCGAACACGACGGATAACTGATGTCAATTTTCTCGGTGACAGTGGACGGACCCGTACTATTCATATTCGACGATAGTCACTACTATTGTCACGCAGTGTGGCGAATTCACATGGCCCTCCCCCGCTGGTTCCCGCTCGCGCGTAACGAAGCCAGGATACTTCTCACGTCGAAGGGTCCCTGGGCGCTCGCAGTGCTCCTGATCCTCTGGGCGTACCGTCCGAGTTACATCGCGTGGGACGGACTCGGCCCGGACATGACGGTCGGGTTCGTCCAGACGACCGCGACGATCGTCCTCCCGCTCGGTGCGCTGCTGTTGAGCTATCAGTCGATCGTCGGCGAGCGCCGCTCCGGGAGCCTGAAGTTCGTTCTCGGACTGCCGCTCACACGAACGGACGTACTGCTCGGCAAGGTCCTGGGGCGGAGTGTCGGAATCGCGGTGCCCGTCACGGTGTCCGCATCGGCACTCGGCCTGATCGGTCTCGTCAGGTTTGGACTCTTCTCGCCGCTTCGCTTCCTCGGTGTCCTCCTCGTGACGCACCTGTACGTCCTGGTCCTCGTCTCCGTCGCCACGGCGGTGTCGGCGGTGACGACGAGCACGGTCCGTGCGACGGGCGTGGTCTTCGGCGTCTTCTTCCTCCTGCTGACCGTGTTCTGGAAGGTCATCGCGTCGAACGTCTACAGCACTGTGAGCGGACGTGCGGCGAACCCGTACGACGCGCCCGCCGACGGCCTGCTGTTCGCGCTCCTCAGAGTCTCACCGGACCGGTCCTATCGGCTCCTGACGAACTGGGTTCTCGGCGTCGGGAACTCTGGCGCGGGCTTCGAGGCGGTGATCACGAAACTCCAGACGCCCACGTCCATCAACGTCTTCGCCGTTGAATCGGCGTTCGGGTCGGCGCCGATTCCGGTCTATCTCCACGAAGCGACCGGGGTCGTCGTGCTCGTGGTGTGGCTCGTCGTCCCGCTCGGCATCGCGCGGTACCTCTTCGAGCGAGGTGATCTGGTGTGACGACCCCGGCCATCGAAACGGACGGACTCACGAAACGCTACGGCGAGACCGTCGCCCTCGAGCGCCTCGACCTGTCCGTCACGCGAGGCGAGGTGTTCGGCTTCCTCGGTCCGAACGGTGCCGGCAAGTCGACGACGATCAATCTGCTGTTGAACTACGTCAAACCGACCGAGGGAACGGCCCGGGTCCTCGGATACGATCCCTGGGACGAGGTGGTCGAGTGCCACCGCCGAGTGGGTATTCTACCCGACCGGTACGACACCTACGACGGACTCTCGGCCCGGCGGCACCTCGAACTGGTGAGAGACACCAAGCGAGCGGACGACGACCCCGAGGCGCTGCTCGAACGGGTCGGTCTGGCCGACGCCGTCGATCAGCCGGCGGGCGAGTTCTCCCAGGGGATGGAACAGCGCCTGGCGCTCGCGATGAGTCTCGTCGGGGAACCGGACCTCCTGATCCTCGACGAACCGTTCACCGGACTCGACCCGCACGGTGTGGCGCTGGTGCGAGACGTGGTCGCGGCCGAATCAGAGCGCGGTGCGACCGTGTTCTTCTCCAGTCACGTCCTCGGACAGGTCCAGGTGGTCTGTGATCGGGTCGGGATCCTGCATCAGGGCCGGCTCGTCGACGAGGGGAGCCTCGACGAACTCCGGTCGAAACTCGACCTCGCTGACGACGCGACGGTCGAAGACGTGTTCGTCGATCTCACGGCCGACTCCGCCCGATCCGGGGAGGACGTTCGATGAGACGCCGCCGATACCTCGGCGTCGCGAGTGCGGCCCTCGTGGGGCTTTCGGGCTGTCTCGGTGACGCCGAATACACGGTCAGCGAGGTCTCCGCCCCGGAGACACAGGGACCGCTCACGCTCGGCGTGGAGCTAGTCGACAGTTCTGTGACCGTCGACAGCCCCGCTCGGCTGTCGTTCACGCTCCGAAACGACGGTGGCGGCGCGCTCAGCGTTCGAACCACCGGCGTCTGGCCGTTCGGACTCCTCGCACTCGCGCCGCCGGACGACCGCGGCCCGGAGAAAATTCTCCTCCTGTCCGACCAGTACGCCGAGTCGGACCACGTCGAAGTGTCGAGAAATAGCGTCGGAAACGACAACGAGCCGCTCGTCCGACAGCTAACCCCCGGAGAATCGGTGTCCCGGCAGTACGAGATTCACGGCGACCGGCTCTACGGCGCCGGACCGTACACGCTTCGGGGGTACTTCGAACCGGTCGTGCTCTCCTATCAGAGCCCAGGGGACACGGACTGGACGGCATTTCGTCCCGCGGTCACCGTCACGGTGAGAGAGCGGTCGCTGCTCCCCTGATCGAAGGCCGACGGCCCGGCCCGTCGAGCGGTCGGGACGGTCGACTCACGCCCCGAGCGCTTCGAGCACGCGCTGACACGCCGATGGAACGCTCCGGGCCCGCGCCGCCGCAGTCGTGTACTGTCGGATCTCGTCGTCGAGGCGCTCGGGGCGGACCTCGCCGCGATACCGAGCGAGCGCGTCGTCGGTGAAGGAAACGGCGGTCGCCGCGTCCGCGAGTACCGGCCGGGCCAGTGCCGGACGCGGACTCTCGTCGAGCGCCGTGCGGATCGCATCGAGCGCCCGAGTGCGCGTCGCGCGTACGTCCGAGACGTCTTCGACACGGAACTGCTCGCCGTCTGTGATCCGCTCGCGAACCCGGTCGTGCGCCGAGAAATCGACCAGCCCTCGCGTCGCGGACAGTATCGCACTCGCGGGACCGGGCGCTCCGGCGACCCGCTTGAGGCTCGAGACGGCGTCGTCTCGGAGTTCGGCCCGTAGTCGCCGGGACAGTTCCAGACTGTCTTCGGTCGACTCAGGAGGCAGGTCTGCTCGTCGGTCACGAAGCGCCGATGTAAGCGTGTCGACCGCGTTCGTCAACGACGCTTCGACCGTACCGGCGTCGTCCGCGAGCGACGACCCGAGGCGGTCGTACAGATAGCGGCTGTCGGCCACCAGCGCACGAGCGGTCTCGGCGTGTTCGCCCCACTCGGCGACGGCCAGCAGTGAGCCGGTGGCCGCGTAGATCGACGGGTCTCGCTCGCCGCCGACGCGGTCGAGGTTCCGTTCGATGCGGGCGTGGACTAGCGCCGCGTCGACGGGATCGCCGCCGAGGTATCGGTGGTCCGTTCGGAGCGTCTCGGCGTCGTTCAGGGCCCCGAGGTACTCGGCCCGAAGGTCCTCGTCAGTCGCCGTCCCGTCGGCGAACGCCCACCCGGCGGCGGCGTAGCGGGCCCGGGTGCGTGCGTCCCTGAGCGAGCGGAGCGCCGCGAATCGGGTCCGCGCCGTCCTGGCCTGTTCGACCGCCTCCGACGCGTCGTCGGCCGCATCGACGAGGCGTCGTCTGACGTGTCCGTTCGGGACAGCGTCGGGGCCGAACGGGATCGGGACCGTCTCGAGCAGGTCCGTGACACGGCGCGTCGTTTCGGCGAGTCGAGCGCGCTCGATATCGACCGGCACGCTCTCGACGACGATGGGGTCGGCCGCGCCGTCGTCGGTGAGGTCCGAGAGGTGGTAGCTCCGAATCGGGTCACGTGACGACCCGGAGAGTGAGTCGAGACCGGAACAGCCCGCGAACAGCGTCGCTCCGGCCGCCGCGAGGAACCCGCGACGAGTCGTGGACGCGTCGCGCATTACCGGGCACCTCCGTCAGGTGCTCGTCGCCCCATGCTCGACCCGCCACCACCACCGCTGCCACCTTCTGCCCGAGCGCCGCCGGGCGCACCGCATCGACTGCTTCCGCTGACACTCGTGCCGAACGAGCGCACCGATTCCGCGTCGAGCGCCACGGGGAGGCGAATGAGCCGCGACTCGAACACCGTCGCGCCGTCCCGGCAACGCTCGTCGTAGGGGCGAAGCGGGCGGACGTAGTCCGTCTCGATCTCGGTGGGTCCCCACGAGATCTGACAGAGCCGCAGGCGAAAGCACTCCTCGACCCGTCTCGTTTCGAGGTAGAGCGTCTCGGCGTCGAACGCCGTCTCGGCGACGAACGACGACACGCGGTCTGCGTCCTCGTCGGCGGCGACCCTGAGCTGGTCGGCTCGGTCCCGCGTGTCGATGATCTCGTACTGATCGCGAGTGCGATACGGCGACGGCGGTGGCGAATCCGTCTCGGTCGCGTCGGGGTCGACGAGCCGTATCGGTGGAACGTCAGAGCCGCCCCGGAGGCGGACCATCGGCGGATCGGTCTCGGAATCGCTCGCGGGAGGGGCGTCCTCGCTCTCGGTACTCGATCGGGACGAGCGCGCGCTGCCGCCGGAAAGCGTGTCACAGCCGGCGAGGGCGGTGACCGCTGCCGTCGCTACGTGGAGGAAGCGTCGTCGGGTTCGGGGGACCATTGTGCTACCTAGCTCAGTGTGGACAGCGGCTAAAGGAGATTGTGGAACCCGCCCGCGCCGTGCTGGCGAGCGTGACGGCCGCGGAATCGAGAGTGTCTACGCCTCGCCGTCGGGGTTCTGCCGCAGGTCCTCGTCGAGGAGTTCCCCGCGCGTGTGCCAGGTCCGCGGGCGACAGCAGATGGCGAGCGCGCCGAGGTAGACGACCACGACGGCGGCGGAGACGAACGCACCGGGGAGCGACCCGACGGCCGCGCTCGCCGGCCACGGCGTCTCGGCGAACGCGGTCACGCGCAGCACCCACGCGCCATTGAGGACGGTGAACAGCGGGAAGTACACGCGCCGGAGTCGGTGGGCCAGCGCCTCTTCGACGGAGATTTTGAGGCGAGGCGACAGATAGTCCTGAGCCAGTGACTCGCGCCAGCCCTCGTTCGCGAGGCCGATGTCCGGGTCGAGACCGACGGCCCAGACGTGCTGTTGCAGATCGCGTACGCGCGAACGCCACACGTCGTATGCGCGGTAGCGACGGGCCTCGATGACGAGGAACATCGCCACAGCGGCGTCACCGACCAGGATGACGTAGTGGGGATTCGACTCGCTCGAGAACGCCCACGTGAGGACGGCGGCCATCAGGAGCACCGCCCAGTTGGTCGTCTTGTCGAGGCGCTCGCGCCAGAGCTTCATCCGGTGGATCTCACCACGGTAGAGGTGCGCCATGGCAGAGCTCGGCCCCATGTCCCGGTCGAGGAGCCCCTCGCCGACGAACGGGTCGGAGCCGCGCCGGTCGTTGCCCGACTCGTCTGTGGCCGCGCCGTCTGCGCCGGATTCCGACGCTGTCGCCGAGGACTCGCCGGCGTCGGCCCGCTCGCAATCATTCATTGTCGGGCCTAGGCCGTCACAGTCCATAATGTTTGTGTGAGTATTGTCCAAAATTGTAAGAACTATTCGGCGACAGATCGCGCTACTTCAGTCTCCGGTCAGCGCGTCCTGGCTCGCGGCGCAGTTGTTGGGGCCGAGTTCCAGTTCGAACGCCTCCTCGTCGTCGGCGGACCGCTGGCCGAGGTTCGTCGCGATGATGTCCTCGTAGTTGGCCGGACGCGGAGGCATGTCCGCGAGCACGACGTCGACGAACTCGCCCTCGTCGGCCGTGAGGGCGTCCATCTCCTCGACGAGCGTGCCGATCGTCTCGGTGTAGGTCCCGTCGTCGGCCGGGTCCGCAGCATCGCTGAAGTGCGCGCCGCCGACGAGCACGTCGTCGTCCTGGGCGAGCACCGTCTGCTGGAGCGTCTCGTAGAGTTGCCGGGCCGCGTCGGGAGCCCCCTCGTCGCCCTCCTCCAGATCCGGACGGGCCACGCTCTCGATGAAAAGCCCGTCGCCGGTCGTCAGGAGGCTGTCGCCGACGAGGTAGGATGTCATGCCGGTGGTGTGGCCGGGCGTGTGGAGCGCCTCGACCTCGGCGTCGCCCACTTCGAAGATGTCGCCGTCTGTTGCGGTCTCCAGGTCGTCGGCGTAGGTCACGCCGCGTTGGACGGCCGCCTCTGGGATGACCCCGGTGACGCCCTCGTCGTCGAGCGCGCGAACGCCGCTGATGTGGTCGGCGTGGATGTGCGTGTCGAACGCGTACGTGAGTTCGACGCCCAGTTCCTCGGCGTCCGCGAGGTAGCGGTCGGTGAAGGCCCGCAGCGGGTCGACGATTGCTGCCTCGTCGCCGTCGACGACGAGGTAGCCGAGACAACCGCTGGAGGGGCGCTGGTACTGATAGACCGTGCCCGGTCCGTCGTACCTCGTGACCTCCTCGCGCTCGTAGATCCTGGCCCACTCGTTCATGCCGCCGGCGAGGTGGACCACGTCGCGGCCCGCCTCGGCGAGCGTGCCGGCGACGTACTCGCTGGCCCCGCCCTTCGCGCACAGGACGACCAGCGGGTCACCTTCGGGGACCTGTTCGTACACCTCGTCGTCGACGTCGTCGTCGAGGAAGTGGAAGTACGGGACGTTCGCGATGTCGACGGTCTCGCCCTCGACGTGCCACTCCTCGAAGTCGCCCTCCATCCGGGCGTCGAGGATCGTCACGTCCTCGCCGTCGTCGATGCGTCGCTTGAGTTCGCGCGGTTCGAGTTCGTCGACCTCGGCGTCTGGGGTCGGGAAGTCTTCCGGGTTCATTGTACACTCACCGATTAGCGACTGATCGCCTTATATCTTGTGTGTTTTGTGCAATACTCCAAACTCCAGTGTGGCGGAGACGGGCCCATCGAACACGAACAGTACGTCGCGCGAAAGCAGAAACCATCGGTTCGAGGGGTGACAGTCAAAAATTCGAATTTCCGTCGGTGTGATTGCTCGCGTTCAGGCGTCAAGGTCGACAGGCCGCTCCGAGGGAACGTTGCGTAGTTCGCGCACGGCACTGTAGGTGACCGCTCCGCTGACCAGCAGCGCTGCTCCGAGGATGATGGCGAGGCTGACGGAGTCCAACACCGGCATCTCCAACAGGCCGCCGATCTGCCGCACGGCGACCGCGAGCGCGCCGAGGAGCAACATGATGCCGAAGTACACCTTGATGTCCTCCTCTGCGACGAGGGCCGTCGCCGCCGCACCCAGGCGCGCCCCGAGGGCGCTCCCCGCGAGCAGCGGCACGACGATGCTCAGGTCGACCGCGCCGGACTGCGCGTACAGCAGGCTCCCGATCCCGCCCGAGAAGACGATCTCGAAGAGGTCCGTCCCCACGGCGATGGGGACCGGGACGCCGATGAGGTAGAACAGCGCGGGCATGCGGATGAAGCCGCCGCCGACGCCCAGGAAGCCCGAGAGCAGTCCGGTCGCGAACGCCACGCCGAGGATGAGCCACAGGGAGACGGTGTAGCCCCCACGGAGGTGGATCATCGGCCAGACCCGGTAGGACTGGATTGTCTGTGCGATCTCGGGGATCTCCGCGTCTTCGACGCTGGCGTCCTCGACGTCGTGATCCAGACCGCCCCCACCGTCCCCTTTCAGGGCTTCGCGCGTCACGAACGCGCCGATACCGCCCAGCAACAGGACGTAGGCGACGCTGACGACCGAGTCCGCCAGGCCCATGTGCTGGAGTGCCTCCAGCCCGATCTTCCCGACTTCGAGGCCGGCAGTGGTGCCGGCGATCATCAGGAAACCGAGCTTGTAGTCGACCTGCCCGAGGTCGCGGTGCTTGAGCGTGGCGATGACCGAGGTCCCGAAGACGAACGCGAGCCCGGACCCGACTGCGACGTTCGGCTCGTAGCCCATCACCAGCAGTGCCGGCGTCACGAGGAACGACCCACCCATCCCGAAGAAGCCGAACAGGATGCCGATCAGCAGGCCGAAGCCGGCGAACGTCGCCAGCAGCGCCGCGCTCACGCCCATGATTTCCATCATCGGTTTCCACCCCCGTTCTCGGCCGTGGGACACCGACGCAAGACCGCGTCAGCGAGCGCACATCGCCCCTGCAAGACACGCTTCAGCGAGGGACCGAACACCGCTTCGAGGCCGCCGTACCCCACGTACAGCACGATCGCTTCGACGAGTACCACGCCGACGAGCGCGGCCGCCTGGAGGCCGGGTCCGAGCGATTCAATTCCGAACATGGTTCTCCGACGTTCCCTCCGATATTGTGTTTCTGGTGAAATACTGCACAGTCGTGCTACTCGGCAGAGATAGATAACGGTTGTGGGCCAGTAGTACAATACTATATCGGGATAACGAATCGGTGGTGATGCATAACGTATGAGTGGCTACGGGCCTCGGATAGGGGCCGGTGCATGGGCTCCGACCGCAGGACGAAGGGGTCACGCGCGGCTCGTCGGGTGAGTGTGTGAGAACAGTGGTGAAAACGAGAGTCGGGGAGAGAACCGAGAGGCTGCGGATTCAGTCGGCCGCCGTCGGGCCGGCGGTAGCGTCGGTCAATTGCGAGCGGAGGAACCCCTGTGCGTACGCGCCGAGGAACATGCCGCCGATGGCCCAGAGAATCGGCCAGTTACCGATGCCGACGCTCGCGTACGCCGCGCCAGGACAGATGCCGGAGACGCCCCAGCCGACGCCGAATATCGCGCCGCCGGCCACGACGTTGCGGTCGAAGGACTTCAGCCGGCGGACGTACTCCTCGCCGGTGAGCGGAGCCCGCCCGCGCAGACGCGTCGCGACGGCGAAAGTCACACCGGAGACGACGGCCGCGCCGCCCATGACGAACAAGAGGCCGAGGTCCTCGAACTGGAGGAATTCGAGGACGACCTCGGGTCGGGCCATGTGGCTGTACGCGAGCCCGAACCCGAAGATCAGCCCGCCGAGGAGGACGCTCAGGTGGAACGCCGCGCCGCGCCGGCTCACGGCGTCACCCCCAGGGCCTGTACGAGCTGTGCGGTCCCGATAGCGATGGCCATGAACGTGGCGACGTTCACGAGCGACGTTCGCGACATCGAGCCGACACCGCAGACGCCGTGGCCAGAGGTACATCCCTTGCCGAGGCGCGTCCCGACGCCGACGAGTATCCCGCCGCCGAGCAGTCGCCACCACTGGACGTCCGTCGTCCAGGCGCCGCCCTGCCAGCCGACGGCGTAGACGGCTGCGCCGAGGACGATGCCGAGGGTGAACACGACGCGCCAGTCGCGCGAGGCGACGTACGAGCCGCGGTTGAAGCGTGGGACCGACGAGACGTACGAGAGCGTCGACTCCAGGAACGTGCTCGCGCCCGCGATGATTCCGGTCGACAGATAGATGAACGCGACGCCGCCGCCGATGAGCGCGCCACCGATCGCGTACCGCGCGATACCGTGGGGGAACAGTTCGGCTCCGATCATCGGTTCGAACCGCCTCCCGGGCCGAGTCTGCGTGCGTTTTCGGTCATGTAACACCCGACTGTACTGGCCGAATACGCAAAAGGATTTTCATAGAACACCACTAATTACACAATACTAATTCGCCGTCGTCGGCCTATACTGGTCGACAAACCGCATATACTCGTTTTGAGGAACTACTGTAGTGGGCAATACCGACACAATTAACAAGTCCCCACCCAGTATTGTACGATGAAGACAACACATGAGTCTCGAAACAGATGTGACCCAAACGCTCGACGTGAAAGGTGCCGCCTGCCCGATGCCGGTGGTAAAGACCAAACAGGCCGTCGACGACCTCTCGGCGGGCGACCTCCTCGAAGTCGTTGCTACAGACTCGGGGAGCATGAGCGACATCGACGGCTGGGCCTCGGGGACCGACGGCGTCTCGCTGGTCGACCAGGAGGAACGGGACGAGGGCGGTGAGACCGTCTACGTCCACTACGTGCAGGTGGAAGAATGAGCACGGAGACAGAGGACGCACCGGACGCTGACGCGCCGGCAGCAGAGGGCGAAGCGGCCGACGTGGAAGCCCTCCGCGAGCGCGTCGACGAACTGGAGGAGCAGCTGTCCGACGCCGCAGTCGAGACGGACGACGATACGAAGTCGATGGTCATCGTCGCGACGAAGGGGACGCTCGACATGGCGTACCCGCCGCTGATCCTCGCCTCGACCGCGGCCGCCTTCGGCTGGGACGTGACGGTGTTCCACACGTTCTGGGGCCTCGACATCCTCCACGAGGAGCGCTCGAAGGACCTCAAGCTCAGCGCCGTCGGGAACCCGAACATGCCGGTCCCGAACGCCATCGCGTCGCTGCCGGGGATGGACCGGATGACGACCAAGATGATGCGAAAGCGCATCGACGACAACGAGACGGCGAGCATCGCGGAACTGCTCGACACCTGCTTCGACATGGGCGTCGAGATGCAGGCCTGCCAGATGACCATCGACCTGATGGACTACGACGAGGACGACTTCTACGACGGCGTCACGGTCGGCGTCGGCGCCGCGACGGCGCTCGAACGCATGGCCGACGCCGACGTGCAACTGCTCGTCTGACCCCGGTCGACCCCGCCGACCTCGCCGTGTGCGTTCGTGCTCCCACCGACTGCCCGCAGTGTTGTGCATGATTTGCATAACCCTTTTTATCGGTAGAGACCGTAGAAGAACGTATGCCAGACTCGATGGCCGAGATGCTCAGGCAGGACATGGAGTGCGAGGGCTTGCTCGAGTGTCTCCACGGATTGAAAGACCTCGACCGAGAGTGTTTCCAGGTGCTCGCCGAGAGCGACGGGGCGCTGACCGTCGACGAGATCGCCGACCGGATCGAACGCGAGCGCTCGACCGCCTACCGCTCGATCCAGCGACTGCTCAACACGGGCCTCGTCCAGAAAGAGCAGATCAACTACGACCAGGGCGGCTACTACCACGTGTACTACCCGGCCGACCCCGACGCGGTCGCCGACGATATGCAGCGGCTCCTGAACGATTGGTACGCCCAGATCGGCACGCTCATCCAGGAGTTCAGGACCAAGTACGAGGACACCGCCGATCCGGTTCCGGTCGACGACTGACGGATTGCTTTTCGCGCGAGCGTGCTGACTCGACCGCTCCGCTCTCGACCCTAATTTCGGACAGCAGTATTCTTAGGTATTGGGAATAGTGCACAATATTATCCTCCCGGGGCTCGAAGCGTCAACTGCACCATGTCAGGCTACGCAATCGTCCTCGCCTCGCGCGAACTGTCCCGCGTGCAGGCGGTCAGCACTATCGCGTCGGTCGCCGCGGCCTCCGACGTACCCGTACAGATATTCGCGACCATGGACGGGCTGCTCCCGTTCCAGACGGAGACGGTCGAGTCCGGCGACTTCGATGTCGGTCCGGTCGGCGCGAAGATGCTCGAGGCAGACGGCGCGGAGATGCCGCTGTTCTACGAGCAGTTCGCGCAAGCGAAAGCTATCGGCGACATCGAACTGTACGCCTGCGAGATGGCGATGGACCTCCTCGAGACCGACCTCGACGACTACGTCGACGTCTTCGACGACACGCTCGGCGTGTCGGGCTTCCTCAACCGGGCGCGAGACAAACAGGTCGTCTTCGTCTGACGGCCTACTCAGTATTGCACGACAACCGCACAGCGAACACCACAGACCACGGAACCCACGACAATGAACGACGCAGAATACGACCCCGACGTCACCATCGACTCCCGCGACGCCACCTGCCCCGGTCCGCTGATGGACCTCATCGGCAAGGTCAAAGAGGCCGAATCGGGCACCGTCATCGAACTCCAGACCACCGACAGCGGCTCCAGGAGCGACGTACCGGAGTGGCTCGACGAAGCGGGCCACGACCTGCTCGACAGCGTCGACAACGGCGACTACTGGAGCCTGTTCGTCAGGACGAACTAGCCCAGTATCGGCGTTCGAGAACACCCACGACACACCATGACCGAACACATCGTCATCGTCGGCGGCGGCACCGGCGGCACCGTGCTCGCGAACCGGCTCGCCGAGAAGCTCGGCCCGGAACTGGAGCGCGGTGCCGTCGACGTGACGCTCGTCTCCGACGACAGGAACCACGTGTACAAGCCGGTCTTCCTCTACGTCCCGTTCGGGAAGAAGACGGTCGGCGACGCGAAGCGACCGCTCGCCGACCTGGTAGACCGAAAGATCGACATCGAGATCGACCGAGTCCAGAGCGTCGACACCGACCGAAAGACCCTCGATCTCCGCGACGGCGGCGAAATGGCCTACGACCACCTCGTGCTGGCGACCGGCGCGGGGCTCGCACCCGAGAAGGTGCCCGGACTCGCCGCGGGCGGCCACCACTTCTACGGCCCGGACGGGGCCGAGGCACTGCGCGACGAACTGGCGACGTTCACCGAGGGCCATCTCGTGCTGTCGGTCATCGGCACGCCCCACATGTGCCCGGCCGCACCCGTGGAGTTCGTCCTCATGGCCGACGACTGGTTCCGCGAGCGCGGCCTCCGCGAGGACGTCGAGATCACCTACACCTACCCGATCCAGCGCGCCCACGGCATCCAGAGCATCGCCGACTGGGCGAGCGAGGTCTTCGCGGAGCGCGACATCCGCCTTGAGACGTTCTTCAACGCCGACGAGGTCGACCCCGACGACCGGGTGCTCCACTCGATGGAGGGCAAGGAACTCGACTACGACCTGCTGGTGGGCATCCCGCCCCACGAGGGAAGTGACCTCGTCTCGGCGGCCGGCCTCGGCGACGACGGCTGGGCCGAGGTCGACAGGCACACCCTCGAATCGCCCCACGCCGAGGACGTCTTCGTCGTCGGCGACCTCGCGGACGTGCCCACGAGCAAGGCCGGGAGCGTCGCCCACTACGAGGCGGGGACCGTCGCCGATCGCCTCGCCAGCCGCGTCCGCGGGCAGGCCCCGACGGCAACGTACCACGGCAAGACGGTCTGCTTCATCGAGAGCGGCATGGACGAGGCGACCTTCGTCGAGTTTGAGTACGGCACGCAGCCGACCGTCCGCGCCCCCTCGAAGCCCATCCACTGGGCGAAACTGGGCTACAACGAGTCCTACTGGCTGACCGCCAGGGGGCTGCTCTGAGGTGAGTCGAATGGCCGAACAGAATCAGCAGCAGGACGCCGAAACCGGAGCGAGCGACGGGGAACGGACGCCCGACGCCGAGACCGACCTCCCGCCGGAGGTACGCGAAGCCGTCGCCGAGCGCCCGGCCGAGGTGGCGCGGTTCCTCGGCAACCTCGAACAGGTGAACGACCTGCTGGACGGCGCGGCGCTCGGGACGGCCGCGATGGACGACGAGATGGTCCAGACGCTCGCGCGGACGGGGACGAACCTCGGAGCTGCGGCCGACGGCCTCGCCACGCCCGAGACCGCACAGTTGGGCGAGGCGACCGGCGAAAACGCGACGGAACTGGCAGAGGCGATCGAGACGCTCGCGGAACTCCAGCGCTCGGGCACGCTCGACGACGTGCTGGCGCTCGCGGACACGCTCTCGCTCGCCACCGCCGCGCTCGACGACGAGATGGTGACGAACCTGGCCGCCACGGGGTCGCGTCTCGGCGAACTCGCCGACACCGCGGCCGACGAGGAGGTCGCACAGTCCCTCGAATCGATGCTGGCGGCGCTGGGCGAGGCCGGCGAGCAACCCCCAGCGTCACCGGGCGTGCTCGGACTCGCGCGGGCGATGCGGGACCCGGAGGTCAAGGCCGGACTCGGGTTCCTGCTCGCGGTGGCGAAGGCCCTCGGCCGCGACCGCCGCGAGGCGTGAGCCGGCCGAAACGGTTTTGATCGACAGTCGAAGGCGGCGACGCTCGCGATGTTGCTCACTCTGACGGTGACGCGTTCAAAAAAACGAAGAACGGAGCCGCGCTCAGCCGTGGCGCTCGATCAGGGCGACCAGCTGGTCCTTGTTCTGCATGCCGACGAGGCGCTCGACCGGCTCGCCGTCGGCGAACAGCACGAGCGTGGGAACGCCCTGGACGCCGTACTGGCCGGCCAGCTGCTGGTTCTGGTCGACGTCGACCTTGGCGACGGCCGCGTCCGTCTCGGCCGCGATTTCGTCCATCACTGGCGCGATCATCTTACACGGGCCACACCAGTCTGCGTAGAAGTCGGCGAGCACGACCGCGTTCTCGCTCGTGACCGCCGACAGCTCTGACGCGCCGTTCACGTGGACCGGTTCGGCGGGCGCGGCGTCGTCGCCGGCCTCGTCTTTCAGCTTCTCGGCCTTCTCCGCACGGATCTCGTCGATTGGAATATCGCTCATCGAGCTGAACTACGGGCCGGTCGTACTTTACTGTTTTGTACATTTTAGACAATACTAGTGTCCATCCCAACGTGACAGAACAATCGGCCCGAACGGGAGAGTGGGTCTATGCCTGATTGCTTCGCAGTACAATACTCGTCGGCCAGTTCCCACGAACCGGCATTGACCGAAACCTACAAAGTAGTGCACGATAAATACAATCCTATGGAACGAAACGTCGGAACGCTCGACCGCAACGTTCGCATCGTCCTCGGAGTACTCGCTGGGCTCGTGGGCGTGCTAGCACTGGCCGGCTACCTGGCGGCCAGCGCACTCGTCGCGGCGCTCGCGATCGCCGTCGGCGCAATCCTGTTCGTCACGGGGGCGGCCCAGCGTTGTCCCATCTACGCCGGAACGGGGATTACCACCGCCGAGAAGCGCCGCTAGCTGGATGGACCTGCCCGAGCCGCTACGGACCGCACTACAGCACCGAGGGGATGCACCGGTCGAGGAACTGCTGGATCTGCTCGCCGTCGACACCTCGAACCCGCCGGGTGAGACGGCCACACTGGTCGACGCCGTGGAAGCGCGCTTCGACCGGCTGGGCGTCGCGACAGAGCGCGTCGTCGCCGACCCGGCGAAGCCGAACCTGCTCGCGAGGATCCCCGGTGATGGGTCGCGAACGCTCCTCTACAACGGCCACCTCGATACCGTTCCGTACGACGGCCGCGCGTGGGAACATGACCCCTTAGGCGAGCGCGACGGCGACCGCGTGTACGGCCGCGGGGCGACAGACATGAAGGGGCCGCTCGCCGCCATGCTCGAAGCGGCGGCCGTCTACGCGGAGACGGAGACGACACCGCCGGTGAGCCTACAGTTCGCGCTCGTGAGCGACGAGGAGGTTGCCGGCGAGCCGGGCCTGCCGGCGGTCCTCGACGCCGGCCGACTCGACGCCGACTGGTGCGTCATCGGTGAGACGACCTGCGGCGGGGACCGGCGCTCCGTGACCGTCGCGGACAGGGGGAGCGTCTGGCTGACACTCGAAGCCGCCGGCAGCGGTGCGCACGGCTCCCGTCCGATGCTCGGCGAGAACGCCATCGACCGCCTGTACGGAGCCATCGAGGCGATCCGCTCACGGTTCGGGACGGAGCCGTTCGACCTGGTTCCCGAGGTCCGATCGATCGTCGACGAGTCGGTCGCGTACTACGAGCCGACGATGGGCGAGGCGGCCGCGCGCGACCTGTTCGCCCACCCAACGATCAACCTCGGAACGCTTTCGGGCGGTAAGAGCGTCAACAGCGTCCCCGTGTCGGCGCGGGCCGAACTCGACGTTCGGCTGACCGCCGGCGTCCGAACGCCGGAGGTGCTCGCGCGGCTCCGCGACTGCGTGGCCGACTGCGAGGGCATCGAAATCGCGGACGTGAGCTGGAGCGTCGGGACCTACGAACCGCTCGACAGCCCGCTCGTCGCGGCCGTGACCGAGACCGTCGCGGACGCGACCGGCGACCGCGTCTACCGGCGGAGCGCCACCGGCGGCGGCGACGCGAAGAAGTTCCGCGAGACGGGCGTTCCGACCGTCGAGTTCGCGCTCGGTACCGACACCGCCCACGCTGCCGACGAGTACACGACCGTGGACGCCCTGCGCGGGAACGCGCGAATCTACGCCGCGCTCCCGTACCACCTGGCCGAGGTCGGCGACCGGCCAGCGGGCAGCGCGTAGCGAGCGGCCGTTGTTGAGCAGCCGACGGAAGCGGCGTTTCGACCATCGAACCAAACGACGTTTTGTCGGGACGCTCGAACGGACGGTAGATGCGACCACGGCCGACGACGGGACAGACGCTCGCCCTTGCAGCCGTCGCTGTCGCCGCGATAGTGTTCGGGGCCGCGTTCGCCGCCGACCTGGGGAGCGCGCGCCCGGACC
Organism: Haloarcula salina; assembly: GCF_049603855.1. Taxonomy (GTDB): domain Archaea; phylum Halobacteriota; class Halobacteria; order Halobacteriales; family Haloarculaceae; genus Haloarcula; species Haloarcula salina_A. Next base: position 143,223 of record NZ_CP187148.1, read on the forward strand.
CGGTCCCCTTCGACCGGACCGTCGAGCGCGGCATCACGATGGCGGACGCGCAAATCGCCCGGAACCGGGCGATCAGCGTCCCGAAGGTCGAGGTGTTCTACTCGCAGTACCGCTACGTCGTCGGCTACGCGGGCGTCGACATGGCGGTGACGGCGCTGTCCGAACCGGGCCACGAGCGGCAGTTCGGCTACCCGCTCGCCGTCTACGTCTCGGACTACAGCGACAAGCCGGTCCGCTGCGGTGAGTCGAACTACCTCGAAACTGACGTTCCGCCAGACTGGGTGCTCGCGAGCGACGCGTCCTACGTCGTCGACGGGCGGGCGCGCGTCCCCTCCGGTCCGGCCATCGTTCCGTTTTCCGACCGGGGAGACGCCGTGACCTTCGCCGCTGACTGCGGCGGGCGGGTCGTCGGCTGGGAGCGGATCGAGAATCGCTCGTTCGACGTGGACGAGGCCGAGGCCGTGCGAGAGCAGGTCGAACCGCGCCGCGAGCGCGCCGCAACCGCCGTCGAGAGCGTCCAGCGGTACCGCGACCGGCCGGTGTCGGTGATCGTCGGCCGCGACGTGTCGACAGTGCAGGCCGGCGTCGACGCGGCGCCGCCGAACACGACGGTCCTCGTCGAGAACGGCACCTACCGCGAGCGGGTCACCGTCGACAAGCCCGTCACGCTGCGCGGCGCGGGCGCGACGCTCGACGGCCGCGGGAACGGGACCGTCGTGACCGTGACGGCCGACCGCGTCGGCGTCGTCGGCTTCGAGGTGGTCGGTATCGGCACCCAGACGGTCGGCAATCGGTCGGCGTCGGACTCCGAGGCGTGGGACGCGGCGGTGACGACCGCCTACGGGAACAGTGACGCCGCGGTCACCGGCCGCAACGCGTCGGGGCTGTACGTGGCCGACCTCGCCGTCGACACGCCCGCGAGCGGCGTCGTACTCAGGGAGTCCCCGGGGGCCGTCGTCGAGAACGTCACGGTCGACGGGACCGACGACTGGCGGGACGGCTTCATGGGCGTCGTCGCGATGCACGCACCCGTGGTCGTCCGCGACTCCGCCTTCCGCGGCGGCCGCGACGGCGTCTACCTCCACCGCGCGGACGGGACCGTCGTCCAGAACAACACCTTCACCGAGAACCGCTTCGGCGTCCACCTGATGTACACATCGCACGCGCTGATCGCCGGCAACACGGCTCGCGAGCAGGAGTACTCCGGCGTCGTCGTCATGACCGACCCCGCGGCCAACGCCGTCGTCGGCAACACCGTGCGAGGCTCGGGGGCCGGCATCTCGATGTCGGGGTCCCGGAGCTACGTCGCGGACAACGTCGTGGTCGACACCGGCCGGGGCCTCTCGACGAACGCAGCGCGATCGCTGTACGAGCGAAACGTTCTCTACGGGAACGACGTCGGCGTCGCGGCTTCGACGGTCGTCCCCTCGAACATCGTCACCGAGAACGACTTCGTCGCGAACGACCGCCATGCGGTCTCGGGCCCGGGGCCGCTACGGATCTACACCCACGAGGGCCGCGGGAACTACTGGAGCGGGGCCGCCGACGTGGGCGGGACCGCCGGCCCGACGCTGTCACAGCCCTACTCCCCGACCGATCCGGTCGACCGACGACTCCATCGGACCGACGCGGCGTTCGTCCTGCGGGCCGCCCCCAGCGTCCGGGGCCTGCGCGCGCTGCGGGGGACGACTCCGGGCTTCCGCCGCGGCAGCATCGTGGACACCGCACCGCGTTCGACGCCCGCGAATCCGGAGACTGTCGCCATGCTTCGAAACCAGACCCACCGGGAGGCATCGACGTGACGGGCGAGACGTACCTGTCGGCCAACGAGGTCAGCAAGACCTACGGCAACGTGACCGCGCTCTCGGACGTCTCGCTCGACGTGTCCGCCGACGCCGTGACCGGCCTCATCGGCCCGAACGGGTCGGGCAAGACGACGCTGTTGCGCGTCCTGCTCGGCCTCGACCGGCCGACGGGCGGGACCGTCGAGTACGACGGGCCGGAGGCTGTCCGCCGCCTCGGGTACCTGCCACAGCGGCCGACGTTCCGGCCGGGATTCACCGTCCGCGAGACCATCGGCTTCTACGCCGACCTCGTGGCCGACGATCCGGACCGACTGCTGGAGCGCGTCGGTCTCGGCGACGTGGCCGACCGACCCGTCGCCGGGCTCTCCGGCGGGATGACTCGGCTGCTCGGCATCGCGCAGGCGCTGGCCGGCGACCCGCCCGTGGTCGTCCTCGACGAACCGGCGAGCGGGCTCGACCCGGCGATGAGCGAACTGATCTTCGACGTGGTCGCATCCATCGCCGACGACGGCCGGGCGGTCGCGCTGAGCTCGCACGAGCTATCGCTCGTCGAGCGGACGGCCGACCGCCTCGCCGTCCTCGAAGCGGGCGCGGTGGTGACCGTCGACACACCCGCGGCGCTTCGGGAGCGGACCGGCGGTCCGCTCCACGAGACGTTCACCTCGCTGCTGGACCGTGAGGACGCTGTGGTCACCGCCGCGGAGGTGGGCGACGCGTGAGCCACACGGCCCGCTTCTGGACGGTGTTCGTCAGAGAGGTCCGCGCGGCCCTTCGGACGCGGGCCTACCTCGGACTGCTCGCGGTGCTCGCCGCCACGGTGTTCGGCGTCGCCCGCGCAGGCGGCGGCCCCACCGGTGGCTACGTCCCGACGGTGATTGACCTGCTCGTCGCCGTCGAGGTCCTCGTCCCGACCGTCGCCTTCGCCGTCGGCTACCGGGCCATCGCCGACCCGGCCGCCCGCGGCGAACTCGACGTGCTGGAGACGTACCCGCTCCCGTCGTGGGCCTACGTCGGCGGCGTCTACGCCGGCCGGAGCGCGGTCCTGCTCGCCCTGGTCGGCCTCCCGCTGGCGACGCTGGGCGTCCACGTCGCCACGACGGCCGGCCCGGAGACGACCGTGTTCGCCAGCCACCGCGGCGTCGACTCGCCGCTGCTGTACGTGCGCTTTCTCGCACTCACCCTTTGGTACGCCCTCGTATCGCTGTCGCTCGCATTCGTCCTCTCCGCGCTCGCGGGCTCCCGGGGCCGCGCGCTGGTGCTCGCGCTCGCGGGCCTGCTCGTCGTCACTGTCGGCGGCGACGTGGCCGTCTTCGCGGGACTGGACGGCGGCCTCGTGACGAGCGAGACGCTCGGCGGCGCGCTCGCGATGACGCCCGCCGGGGCCTACCGCGGGCTGGTCTTCGATCAGGTGCTGTACGTTGCGGTCCCCGGACGCTCGGCGTTCGTCTCCGGCGCGGTCGCAGTCGGGTCGCTCCTGTTCTGGTGGGTCGGCTCGCTCGTCGCGACGGAACTCGTGACCGACGCACGGTGACGAATCGGGTCACGAGGGCGGGAGAACACGACTTGGATAGTTCGACAGCGAAATCCCGATTTAGTTTCGTCAGATATCCATATACAAGTCGAAATGAGTGTTTGAAAAATGTTAATCGAGTGTTGTAGTGTGGATTATTCCGATATCCGTAGCCATATATGGCATAGTAAGAATATAATGGGAGAGTTTGTGTCCAGATAGAGGTACCGCGGACAGAGAGAGCAGCGACACGTGTCGAATAACACGTGTACAGCCGTTAGGAGAATCGACGGTCCACAGGGGGTCTTGGAGAGTGTTACTCCGGCCGAGCCAATGCCGGGGAGTGGACGCTGACCCGTGACGAGAGGACCCATAACGAGTGTACCCCTGTTATGAGAGGCGCATCGATCACCGTCGTAGTGTGGCGCGTGTGAGGAGCCGAATCCGCGAAACGGACTGCACCGTGAACTGCGCCCGCGTCACGTGACCTGATCGGTGACTCCACTTCGTTGACAGATGAGCGGGCCGCTGGGATAATGCGTCGCACCCATACGTAATACTGCAGATGATCTCTTAAATTATCGAAATCAAATGCAAAAGATTCCACCGACTCAGAACCGCATCGATGCGTAATTCGGCTGCGATCGCCGCTTCGAGTCTTGGTGTATGATACCAAGACACGTTCCAGGTGTCGTTTTTCACCCATTTTTCACTCGAATTAACAGCCAGCGACGAGAAATGACCGAGAACGACAGTCGTCTCATGGGGAGCGACGCGACCGATCGTCCCCCAAATCTTTAACATATATCATGACAGAGTGGGTGACGATGCCTGACTACAGTGCAGATTTCGATGGAGACACCGTCGTAATCACAGGAGCGACCTCCGGAATCGGACGAGAGATTGCCACTCGATTCGCGAAGGCGGGAGCCACAGTTATCAACGCAGACATCGAGTCTGAACCCAAGGACGCCGACGTGCCGACACACGAGTTCATCCGTGAGCAGGGCGGTACGGCCGAGTTCGTCCAGACAGATGTATCGGACGCAGACGACATTCGCGCGGTCGTCGATCACGCTGGAGAGTACGGCGGCGTCGACGTGATGGTAAACAACGCGGGACTGTTCATCGGCGGGAACCTCCTCGAGGTCAGCGAAGAGGAGTTCGAGAAGATCCACCAGGTCAACGCGAAAGGCGTGTTCTTCGGCTGTCAGGCCGCGGCACAGGACATGATCGACCGCGGGACGGAGGGCGCAATCGTGAACACGGCATCGATCAGTTCGTTCGTGGCCCAGCGCGAGCAGATACAGTACGACTCCACGAAGGCCGCCGTGAAGATGATCACCCGCGGTGCGGCGCTCGAACTCGCAGAGCACGATATCCGGGTGAACGCCATCGGTCCCGGACAGATCGCAACCGAGTTCATCGATGGCTGGTCCGAGACAGCGCCCGAAGCGGCGGCGAAGGACGACCTCATCAAGCCGGTTCCGGCCGGACGTGCGGGCACACCAGAAGACGTTGCCGGTGCAGCCCTCTATCTCGCCAGCGAGGACGCTTCGTACGTGACCGGCGAGGTGCTCATGGTCGATGGCGGGTGGCGGATCATCTGACTGACGCGCCCGGCAGGAGAATAATTATATACGTGCACCCACAGAAGTCAACTGGAGCCAATGAGTACAGAGCAACTCCTCGATACTCCCTCTGGGAACGCAGTCGTCGTAGCGCTAGATCACGGTCTGAGCCTCGGGTCGCCCGACGGATTCCACAATCCGGACGAGACACTCGACAAAGTGCTGGCCGGACAGCCAGACGCGGTGCTCGTCGGCCCGCATTTCGCCCGTCACTATCAGGACCGCCTGCAGGAGGCAGACGTCGACGTCGTCCTCACGGCAGACGTCGTGACGTGGTCGACCAGCCCGGGCCGAGATCACGGCGAAGACATCTGGACGCCAGCGTTCGACGCGGACTTCCTCGCGGAGCTCGACCCCGTCGGTGTCAAGACGGTCCTCGTCTACGGCCGCGACGACACCGAAACCTTCCGCAAGAACGTCGAATACATCGGACAGCTCTCGCAGGAACTGCGTGGCACCGGTATCCCGCTCGTCGTCGAACCGGTCATGTGGGGCGAACGCATCCCGGACCAGCTGGAGACCGACGTCGACTACGTGGCCGATGCGATGCGGATGGGATGGGAGTTCGGCGCTGACATCCTCAAAGCACCGTACACCGGCAGCGTCGAGTCGTTCGAGCCGCTCGTCGAGAACTCGCCCGTCCCCGTGATGATTCTGGGCGGCCCGGCCACCGGCACGACCCGCGCCATGCTCGAATCCGTCGAAGGAGCGATGGAGTCGGGTGCGCGCGGACTGATGATCGGTCGGACGATCTGGAAGTCCGAAGATCCGGAGCGAACCGTCTCCGCGCTCATGGATATCGTCCACGACGGTGCGTCCGTCGAGGAAGCGTGGGACGGAGCGGAGCCGGCCGCGGTCGCAAGCGGGCGAGAAAGCTAAATACGCGTCGCCGTTACGTCTGGTCATGGAAACCGCACCGGTGTACGGAACGAACGGGCCCTGGGGTGTCGCCTCGTGACGACCCCGGAACGACGCCGTCGTTCGATCACGGAGCTGGTCACGAAGCACGGTAGCCTCTCGGTCGAGGAACTGGCCGACCGTCTCGACGTGTCAGAGTCGACCATCCGACGTGACCTTCGTGATCTCGCCGACCGAAATCTCGTCGAGCGGACGCACGGCGGCGTCGCCCCGATGACGAACGTGGGTATCGAGCGGTCGTTCAATCGGCGACTCATCCAGCACCTCGAACGTAAACAGGCAATCGCCGACCGGGCCATCGAGGAACTCTCTGAAGGGCACGTCGTGTACTTCGATGCCGGGACGACAACAATGCAAGTCGCGAAGATGGTCCCGGACGACGACTCGATCATCGCCGTCACGAGTTCTCCGATGCTAGTGCTCGAACTGTCGAAATCCGACGGTACGGTGAAGACGACCGGTGGAGAGTATCGGCGTGAGACCAAGGCACTGGTTGGCCCGACGACGGAGGACTACATCCGCAATTCCAACTTCGACCTCGCGTTCATCGGTGTCAACGGTATCGAGCCCGATGGTATGTTGTCGGCACCGAACGAGTCAGAAGCGAAGATCAAACAGCTCGTCGTCGAACACTCGGCACGGACTGTCGTGGTCACCACTGCGGAAAAGTTCGATGAGCAGAGTTTCCGCCGATTCGGATCGATCGACGAGATCAACCTCCTCATCACCGATGAACGTGTGCCTGAAGACTACCGCGATCTGTTCGACGACACAGAGCTCGTCGAGGACGTTTTCGATGGAAGCAGCCGCGACTGAAGCATGTGATTGCGGACGTGGCCACCACCCAGGGTTCGCACTCGAGTGACCAATTCAGGCCGCTGCTCCGTCGCTGAAGTCTTCAGGGGTCGCTATCGTCGTGAGGCCCCTGTAATGGAAAGGATTAAATATTATAGTCTCAATATTGGGCACGAGGCCGTTAACTATGTCCAACGATACTACTCGACGGACCTTCCTGAAAGCGTCAGGTGTGGCAAGTACAGGCATTCTCACTGCCCTTGCGGGATGTACCCGAGGGGGAGACGGTGGTTCCAGTTCCGGGAGTTCGGGCGGTTCGAGTGACGGAGGGTCCGGTGATGGCAGCTCGGGCGGTTCGAGCGACGGTGGCTCAAACGGCGACCTCGCGATCCCGCTCAGCGAGTACGATAGTGCGGACATCGACTGGCAGCAGTTCGACGGGTCGTCGATCAACATCGGTGCCGTCCAGCACCCGTGGGTCGACGCGATCAAACCCGCGATTCCCGTCTTCGAGGAACTGACCGGGATCACCGTCAACTGGAACATCCTGCCAGAACAGCAGTTCCGGACCAAGCGCCAGACGGACGCCAGCACCGGTGCTGGTCAGTTCGACGTCTTCTTCATGGACCAGGTGGTCAACCAGTTCCGCGAGGAGGGCTGGCTCCAGCCGCTCGACCCGTACTTCAACGACGGGAGCCTCTACGACGAGAACTTCTACAAGCCCAACGACCTCTTCGAGGCGTCCCGCTGGCAGGCCCACGGTGGGGGCTACAGCGACAACTGGACGGGACTGCCGATCACCGTCGAGGTCCAGACCCAGTTCTACCGACAGGACCTCTACGACAAACACGGGCTCGAGGTCCCGGAGACGTGGCAACACCATCGCGAGAACGCGAAGGTCATCCACGAGGAGGAGTCCGACATCGTCGGCACGGCCGGCCGCGGCCAGAAGGGCTACGGGATGAACATCTACATCCTCAACACGCTCCTCCGCCAGAAGGGGACCAGCCTCTGGACCGAGTTCCCGACCGACTCCGGGCTCGACACCGACGGCGTCATCGAGGCGGCAGAGTACTACACGAGCCTCCTCCAGGACTACGGGCCCGAGGGCGCGTCGAGCCAGACCTGGTCGGACGTGCTCTCGACGATGCAGGAGGGGCGCACCGGCCACATCGTCGCCGACGCCAACATGTTCTGGGGCGGCCTGACGAACGACGAGTCCAGCGTCGCCGACACCGTTCGAATCGCCAAAGTTCCCAAGCCGGAGGGCGGCGAGCTCAATCCGAACGCGTTCAACTGGCAGATCTCGACGTCGAAGAACGCCTCGAACTCCGAGCAGGGCTTCCTGTTCATGCTCTGGGCGACCTCCCCACCGACCGATCTCTGGATGAACACGGAGAGCAGCGGCGTCTTCTCCGTGCGTCAGTCGGTCTGGGAGAACGACGACTACCGTTCGAAAGTCGGTGAAGACTACGCACAGGTGTCGCTCGAATCCCTGCAAGCGGCCGCCCCTGACCCGTTCGACCGGAAGTACCCGCAGTGGGGCCAGCGCTACTCCGAGGAACTCCAGCGGGCCATCGCCGGCCAGAAGTCCGCCGAGGACGCGATGACGCAGGCTGCATCGGTCGCCGAAGACATTTACAGCGGCTGATCGGTGCCGCTGGAGCGAACTCGCCACAACCACACCCCATTATGAGTACACCAACGCAGACGGAAACGACAAGCAACCGGGGGCTCGCCAGACTGAGCGAACTCTGGAACGAGTACCTGCCGTACTGGTTCATGGCTCCGATGGTACTGGTGATGGTGATGATCACCTTCTTCCCCGGGGCCTACGACCTGTATCTCAGTCTGATTGCAGAGCCCACGCTGAACGTTTTCGAGGCCGAATTCGTCGGTCTGAGTAACTTCGAGACCGCCTTCACGCGCGGTGGCGCGCTGCACTCGTTCGTCATCACGATCACCGTCGTCGTCAGTGCGCTGTTCCTCGAGAGCGTCCTCGGGTTCTTCCTGGCGGCACTGGTTTCCGGCGTCGACTCCGGCCGCGCGAAATCGTTCTATCGGGTCCTGTTCATCATTCCGATGGCAGTTGCGCCCGTCTCGCTCGCCACGATCGGCCGGATCATGCTGAACACCGAAATCGGAATCATCCCGTACGTCATCAACACGGCGACGCCGTTTGCCGCGCCGGCGTTCCTCTCGGAGATTCCGCTGCTGACGGTGATCCTGCTCGATACGTGGAACTGGACGCCGTTCATGTTCATCATCTTCTACGCCGGCCTCTCCTCGGTGCCTGAGACGCTCGTCGAGGCATCGCGAGTCGACGGCGCGCCGCTGTGGCGCCGCTACGTCCACGTCATCATTCCGTACATGAAGCCGGTGGTGTTCGTCGCCACCCTCATCCGGCTCATCGACCTGTTCCGGACGTTCGGCGTCGTGTACGGACTCACCAACGGCGGTCCCGGAACGGCAACGCAACTGGTGAGCATCAACATCTACGAGCAGATGTTCATCAACAACCAGTACGGCGTGGCCGCGGCGATCGCCGTCGTCTACCTCATCTTCGTCATCGCGATCGCGAACATCGTCATCGCGAAGGTCGGCTTCGAGGGGGTGTGGGACTGATGGCGGCTCCAGATCTCGACTCCGCGGCGACCGGGTCACAGTGGCTCGACAAGGAAACCCGCGAGAAACTCGTCACGGGGATTCGCCACACAATCCTGCTGGTGTGGTCGTTCATCGTGCTGTTCCCGCTGTACTGGCTGGTCTCCATGTCGTTGAAGCCGCCGGGACAGGCGAACTCGCTCCCGCCGGACTGGGTCTTCCTGCCGACGGTGTACAACTACATCCAGCTCGCCCAACAGGGGGAGTTCGTGACGGCCTTCGCCAACAGCCTCATCATGGTGGGCGCCTCGGTGATCCTCGTCCTGTTGATCGGCGTGCCGGCGGCGTACGTCCTCTCGCGGTACGACATTCCGATGGAGCGGGACGTGCTGGTGTGGATTCTCTCCTCGCGGATGCTCCCACCCATCGCCGTCGTGCTCCCGTTCTTCTTCATCTTCCGGGCACTGAACCTCTTCGACACGCGAATCGGGATGGTGCTGATGTACGTCAGTATCAACCTCTCGCTTGTCGTCTGGGTGATGAAGGCGTTCTTCGACGGCATCCCCGAGACTCTGGAAGAAGCCGCCCGCGTCGATGGGGCGACCAGATTCCAGAGCTTTCGCAAGGTCGTCCTGCCGGCGGCCAAACCCGGGATCTTCTCGGTGGCCATCATCAGCTTCATCTTCGCCTGGATCGAGCTGCTGTTCGGGCTCGTGCTGACGAGCTTCGAGGCCGTGCCGGTGACGCTATTCGTCTACTCGTTCATCGGCTCCCGATCCATCGAGTGGTCGATGCTGGCGGCTGCTTCGACGGCGATGATCCTCCCCGTCATGATCTTCCTGATCGCGGTGAACAAGTACCTCGCTGCCGGACTCAGCTTCGGTGTGGTGATCAAAGAATGAGTACGCATTTGCACGGACGAGACGCACTGCTCGCAGACCACGCCCACGCGGTGAGGGGCCGTTCAACGAGCCGCACCACGGAGGAACGCTAATGGCAAAGATCACGATAGACGACGTCATAAAGCGATTCGGTGACGGAGACGACTCGATCGTCGCGGTCGACGACGTGTCGCTGGACATCAAAGACGGTGAGTTCGTGGTCTTCGTCGGCCCGTCGGGGTCGGGGAAGTCGACGCTCATGCGCATCGTCGCTGGACTGGAAACGCAATCAGCGGGCGACGTTCACATCGGTGACACGCTGGTGAATCAACTCGGGCCGCGAGCGCGGGACATCGCGATGGTGTTCCAGAACTACGCGCTGTACCCGAACATGACCGTCGAGGAGAACATGTCCTTCGGCCTGAAGATGTCGACGGACATGTCCGACGACGAAATCGAGCAGAAAGTCCGCTCGGCGGCGGAGATGATGGACATCGACATGCTGCTGGACAACACGCCCGGCGAACTCTCGGGCGGCCAGCAACAGCGCGTCGCGCTCGGTCGGGCCATCGTCCGGGATCCGAACGTGTTCCTGATGGACGAGCCGCTGTCGAATCTCGACGCCAAGCTCCGCACGGAGATGCGTACCGAGATCAACCGCCTCCAGAGCGAACTCGGCGTCACGACGCTGTACGTCACCCACGACCAGACCGAGGCAATGACCATGGGCGACCGACTGGTCGTGCTCAACCACGGCGAACTTCAGCAGGTCGGAACGCCCCTGGAGTGCTTCTACCGGCCGGTCAATCAGTTCGTCGCCGGGTTCCTCGGCTCGCCGTCGATGAACTTCTTCGACGGCTCCGTCGAGGGCGGCACCCTGCGGGCCGACGGCTTCGACTACGACCTGACCGAGCGAATGCAACGCTCGGTCAACGGGCAAACCGACGTCGTTCTCGGGGCGCGCCCCGAGGACATCTCGCTCCACGACGACGCGGCATCGAGCCACGAGTTCGAGGCCGTCATCGACGTCGTCGAACCGATGGGAAGCATCTCCTACGTCTATCTCACGGCAGTCAATCAGGAGCGCGAGGAGACGTTCATCGTCGAGGCGGACGGCCAGCGGCCCCTCGCCGAGGGCGAGCACGTCTACGTCGAAATCCCCGACGAGGACGTCCACCTGTTCGACGCGCAGACGGGTGAGACGATCCATCAGCGGAGACTCGACGAACAGGCGGAAGTCGCCCTCGAAGAACGGATGCAGACTGTCAGCGGGTCCACGGACTGAACCGTCCGAGAGCGGACTGTTTCGGTCTGGCCGTGGGGGGACTTCTGGAGTGGTCGTCGGTATCTTTATATTCGATCATAGAGATATTTCACACGATCCCTGTATGAAGAGCGCAGTGCTTACTGACGAGCGAAACGTGCGCGTAATGGATAGAGAGCGCCCGACACCCGGCGAGAAGGACGTGATCGTGAAGGTCGGGGCCTGTGGCGTGTGCATGACCGACTATCATCTGTACCACGGGACCTTTCCGGCGGAGTTTCCCGTGGTCCCCGGCCACGAGAGCGCAGGCGAGGTCGTCGCCAGTGGCGACGACGTAACGAACTTCGAGACGGGCGATCGGGTCGCCATCTTCCCGGGGATTCCCTGCGGCGAGTGCGACTTCTGTACCGAGGGGAAACAGAACCTCTGTGAGAACACGGTCTCGATGGGGGGCGCGGGTGACGAGATCCTCGACGGTGCGTTCGCGGAGTACATCCGTGCGCCCGCGCAGTGTCTGCAGGATATCGGCGACCTCTCGTATTCGGAGGCCGCCTTCGCTGAGCCGCTCGCCTGTTGCATCAACGGCGTCGATCGGGCAGACGTAGAGAGCGGTGACACCGTCGTGATCGTGGGTGCCGGACCGATCGGATTGCTGCTGCTCCAGGCGTTTCGAACGAGCGGGGCGGGGCAGATCGTCGTCTCCGAACCGATCGAGCGTCGCCGAGAGATCGCTCTCGAACTCGGGGCCGATCACGTCGTCGACCCGACGGAGCGAGCGCTCGGAGAGCAAATCGACGAACTGGTCGACCGAGTCGACGTCGCCGTCGAAGCCGTCGGGCTTCCGACGACGATCGAGGACGCGCATTCGATCACCGCACCCGGCGGGACGACGGTCGTATTCGGCGTCCCGCCACAGGACGAAACGATCGAGCTCGATCCGTTCGACATCTACTACCACGAACTCGAAGTCGTCGGCGTGTTCGCGCTCACGCACAACACCTTCTCACGCGCCGTGACGCTGTTGCAGGGCGACCGGATCGAGACGGAGGCGCTCATCACGGACGAGTTCGATCTCGACGGCCTCCAGACCGCGTTCGATCAGATGGAGAACAACGAGGGACTGAAGAAGATGATCTACCCGAACGAGGCAGAGTGACTGACGGAGACGTCGGCACGAGGGCGAGTCGCTTCGGGACGAGCAGTTAGAACGACTCCGACGACGTTCAACGGCATGATCGCGTTCGATTCGTGAGACGAGTGGCTCGGACATCCCGCTGAGCACAATACTTATTTTTTCGTGGGCAGTCGGTTCTATCATGTTCGATTCAAAGAGAGTCATCGAACTGTCCAACCCGATCCGTGAGAACATCCCCGTGTGGCCGAGTTTTCCACCGGTCGAGGTCGAGCAGACGTCGATCGCCGCACGCGACGGCTTCACGATGGAACGACTCGAGATGCGGAGTCACACGGCGACTCACATCGACGCACCGGCGCACTTCATCCCCGAGGGCAAGACCGTGGACGACTTCTCCATCGAGCGGTTCATGGGCGAGGGCGTCGTCGTCGACCTGACGCCCAAAGAGCCCGAGGAGGCGATTACCCGTGCCGACATCGAGGCCTACGAGTCCGAGATCCGGCCCGGCGACGTCCTCATGCTCCACACCGGCTGGGACGAGTACTACGGGCAGACGCCCGAATACCTCTTCGAGTTCCCCTATCTGACCGGTGAGGCCGCGGAGTACGTCGCCTCGCTCAACCCGAAGGCGGTCGGGACGGAGGGGGCCAGCGTCGGCGGCTGGTACGACGAGGTGCCGGCCCACGGCCCGTCGACCGACGTCCACCCGTCGGACTCACATCTCCCGCTGCTCGAGAACGACGTGCTCCCCATCGAGGAGTTGCGGAATCTCGACCAGGTCCTCGACGGAGCGGAGAGCCGACGCGCGGACTTCTTCTTCCCGCCGCTCAACGTCGAGGGGACAGGCGGGTGTTCGGTCCGTGCCTTCGCGCTCGTGTAGTTTGTCGCAGACGAACAGCGCTGTGGCGCTGGTTCGTGATTCGATTCGACAGCAATAGCGCGTCTCAGCGGGAGAGAGGCCGACAGTGACGAAGGTATTCGGGAGTGGGTTTACTGTATCGGCGTCCGGATTCCGATTCGGTGCCAACGCATGCCATTCAAAGGCGGTTCTGAGCTTTCGGACGTATACGACGACGCGCTCGAAGAGGGCTTTGGCCTGGTCGCGAGCAACATCGCGGAGCCGAACACGATGATGGGGTTGATGGAAGGGGCCTCGCGGGTCGAGTCCGACCTCCTGGTGCAGATGGCCAGCGGCGCCTGCACATTTGCCGGGAACGGCGACCCCATCGCGGGGCTACGGGCGATGGCCAACTACATCGACCTCATCGCCGAGCAGTACGACATTGGCGTGTTCCTCAACATGGACCACCAGACGGACCTGGCGACCATCGAGAAGCAGGTGGAGCTCGACATCCCGTCTTCGATTATGATCGACGCCTCCCACGAGCCCTTCGAGGAGAACGTCGAGAGGAGTCGCGAGGTCGTCGAGCTGACCGAGCAGGCCGACGGCGACATCCTGGTCGAGGCCGAGCTTGGGCAGATCAAGGGCGCCGAGGACGAGATCGAATCCGAGGACGCCTTCTATACCGCCCCAGAACAGGCTGTCGAGTTCGTCGACCGAACCGGCTGTGACCTGCTGGCGATCTCCGTCGGCACCCAGCACGGCGTCGCCAAGGGGAAGGACCTCGAACTGCGCCCGGACCTCGCACGGGACATCCGCGAGGCGCTGACCGACCACGGGCTCGACACGCCGCTGGTGCTGCATGGCTCCTCCGGCGTCCAGCCCGACCAGCTCCGACAGATGCTCCAGCACGGTATCTGCAAGATGAACAAGGACACTCGCTACCAGTACGAACACACCCGCACCGCGTTCGATCTCTACAACGAGGCCCCGACCGACATCATCCCGCCGGAGGGTGTCGACGACGACCGCGACACCTTCTTCAACGGCGTCGACTGGTCGCCCGACAAGGACCGCTTCGACCCGCGCGTCGCAGACCGACAGATCAGAGAACGCATCGCCGAGGTCCACGCGGACCTCGCCGAGGTCGCCGGTAGCGCCGGGCAGAGCCGTTACGTCTGAACGGGCAGCGGGTCTCGTCGCCCCGGGGCGGTTCCAGAGACAGACTCACACCGTTACTTCTCGCAGTTCGCCTTCTGAAGTGGGTCCGCCGCAGACCCGACGGTAACGTACGCACAATCGGCCACCGAGTCCGTACTGTGACGCACGCAGTAGTCGTTCGTCCAGGAAAAACGGTCACTGGCTCTATCGGGCGAGTCTGACGGCCGTCGACACCGCATCGATCATGCTCTGTTCGGAGGCGACCCCCTCACCGGCGATGTCGAACGCGGTGCCGTGGTCGACGCTCGTCCGGACGATCGGGAGACCGATGGTGACGTTGACGCCGCTCACTGCGTCGCCGTCGCCGGTGAAGCCGAGCATCTTGATCGGGATGTGGCCCTGATCGTGATACATGGAGACGACGCAGTCGAACTCGCCCGACGCGGCCCGAACGTAGACCGTGTCCGGGGGGAGGGGACCGGTCACGTCGACGCCGGTCTCGGCGACGCGGTCGATCGCCGGTTCGATGATCTCAGCTTCCTCGTCACCGAGGAGGCCGCCGTCGCTCGCGTGCGGGTTCAACCCCGCGACGGCGACGGACGGCTCGTCGATGCCGAGGTCGCGGAGCGCCTCGTCCGTCACGGCGATCGTCGACGCGACGTCGTCGACCGCGAGATCGCAGGCCTCACGCAACGGAACGTGCGTGCTGACGTGTGTCACTGTCAGGTCGTCCTCGATCAGCATCATCGAGTAGTCGTCGGTGTCGGTGTAGTCTGCGAGCATCCCGGTGTGGCCCGCGTACTCGCTCCCCGCCATCCGGGTCGCCTGTTTGTTGATCGGGGCGGTGGCTATCGCGTCGATCTCGCCGGCCTGTGCCAGTTCGATCGCCCGCTCGACGTATTCGAGGCTCGCTTCGCCGTTCGCTTGCGAGAGTTCGCCGTACTCGTGATCGGAGACGTTGTCGAGGTCGATCACCGGGAGCACTCCGGGGTCGGCAGCCGCCTCGTCCGGCGAGTCGACGCGACGGACAGTCAGGCTGGACGCGAACCGAGCGACCGCGTCCTCGAGGACCGACGCGTCGCCGATGACGACCACGGTCGCCGTCTCGGCGAGGTGCGGGTGCGATTTGACGATGACTTCGCTACCGATGCCCGCGGGGTCACCCATGGTGACGCCGACAGTAGGGGCTCGTTCACTCATCACGCAAACCCAGACGAGCGAGGGACTTAATGATTGCCTGCCGGTCTCCGAACCCGCCAGCCTTCGTGACGACCGCGGTTCCGTCGGCGACGCCCCCCTCGACGGTCGCGAGGGGGATGCCCGGCGCGACGCCGTCGCCGGCCATCCGGAGCGCCGTCGCGTCGAGGGCCTCGAGGAGCGCCCGAGCGGTCTCCCCTCCGGTCACGAAGAGGTTCGACGCCCGGCCGTCGCCGACGACCGTCGCGGCGCCGTGCGCAAGCGCGTCCGTCACACGACGCCGGACGGTTGACCCGTCGACGCCCGCTCGCTCACCGGCCGCCATCGCCCGTTCGACGTCGCTGGGAGCGTCGGCGCTGTGGAGTAGCACACCGCCGTGTTCGTCGACGGCAGCGGTGCCACGAGCCGCCAGGTCGGCCCCCGCGGTGGATGGGTCGGAGACCGCCGTCTCGAGGTTGAGCCGTCGCCGCCGGTCGTCCGACACCGCTTCGATCTGTTCGAGCGTCTCCGGTGCGACGCTGCCCGAGACGCCCACGACCGGCCGGGTCGAGTCGACGTCGATTCCCGCTCCAGACGGCGTTCCAGGGACGCCGACGTAGCGTGCGAGCCCGCCGCTTCCGACGTACAGACACCGCTCGTCGAGTTCGTCGGCCGCGGTGGCGATAGTCGCGAGGTGACTGTCCGTGACGGCGTCGCAGGTGACGACGACCGGGCCGGCTGTCGATGACAGCGACGCCAGGGCCTCACGCACAGCGGCGGTGCCGCGCGCGACGGTCCCCACGCCGAGGTGCTCGACGGGATAGTCACTCGACGCGAAGACCTCCGGGAGCGAGTCGTGCGTCGGCGGGCGCTCGTCGTCCTGACCGGGTGGTGACTCGGTTACCGGCTGGCCGTCGACGAGGTGAAGCCCGTTCGCCGTCACCCGCCCGTTGCCCGGAAACGCCGGTGCGACGACGACGAGCGCGGGGTCGACGGCGTGCGTCGCGGCGTCCACCTCGACGCGGACGTTCCCGCGAAGGGTCGAATCGATCTTTTTGAACACGACCGATCCATCGGCGTGTCCGAGGGCCGATCGAACGCGCTCGGCGGCGATAGCAGGGTCTGCGTAGCGTGAGTCGGTGTTGTACACGGTGACGTCCCCCCGTGGCTCCGCGTCGGTCTGTGTGGAGAGGACGACGCGTGTGTCGTACTCGCGCGCCGCGAACTCGTGGCCCGCGTCACAACTCCCGGTCAGATCGTCTGCGACGACCAGACAGCGGGTCATCGGTTCCCCTCCCGCCGTCTCTCGCGGGACTGACGCTGGGCTGGCCTGTGGCAGTCCATGGTTCGTCTGGGGACGGGCTCCGTAAAGAAACATTCGCACGGTCACCGACACACGGGTGAGAGGGGCAACACATAAGTTTCGGATGTATAATACTATGATATCCATGGAGTTCGAGTTTCCAGAGCGCGAGCGGTTAGAGGCGGCCACCGACGCCGAACTGTCCGATCTGCCGCGCGCCTACCGTGTCAGTTGCGAGCGGGAGCAGCCGACCGTTCAGGATGTCACGGCGGCCTCGGTCGACGCGGTGAACGACGTCCCCGAACTCGACGACCTCGAACCGGGGAGCACTGTCGGAATCACCGCCGGAAGCAGAGGTATCGACGTCCTCCCGGATGTGCTCGAAGCCGTCGTTTCGGAACTGCAGTCCCGTGGCCTCGAGCCGTTCGTCTTCCCGGCGATGGGCAGCCACGGCGGCGCGACTCCCGAGGGCCAGCGCGAGACGCTCGCGACGCTCGGTATCACTCCCGACCGACTGGGCTGTGAGATTCGCTCCTCGCTCGCCGTCGAGCAGGTGGGAACCGATTCGACCGGAAGGCCGGTCTACGCGGCCGACGACGCGCTCGATGCCGACGCCGTCCTGCTCGTCAACCGGGTCAAACTGCACACCGACTTCCAGGGCGACGTCGAGAGCGGGCTCTGTAAGATGGCCGTCGTCGGACTGGGCAAACAGCGCGGGGCCGACAACATGCACAACGCCGCCCTCGACCGGGGATTTCACGAGGTCATCCCGGAGTGGGCGGGGATCCTCGTCGAGGAGACGCCGATCGTCGGCGGTGTGGGCATCATCGAGAACGCCGCCGAGGAGGCCGCCGAAATTCACGGTCTTCCTGCGACGGACCTCGTGGATGGGGAACCGGAGCTACTGGAGCGCTCGAAGGACTTCTTCCCCCAACTCCCGGTCGACGACCTCGACCTGCTCGTCGTCGACGCGATGGGCAAGGAGATCAGTGGGACCGGACTCGACACCAACGTCATCGGCCGGGTTCGGTTCCACAATCAGGCGGAGGTCGACGAGCCCTCCATCACTCGAATTTACGTCCGGTCGCTAACGCCGGCCTCCCACGGAAACGCCCTCGGGATGGGGCTCGCAGATCTCGTTCACCAGGACCTCGCGGCGGCCGTCGACTTCGAGGACACGTACGTCAACATCGTGACCAGCGGCGAGACGAACCGGGCGAAACTGCCCTTCGTCGTCCCGAGCGACGCGACGGCGTTCGTGCTCTCGGCGTCGATGACCGGCGTCGCCAGCGCGAGCGACCTCCGCATCGCCCGCATCGAGAGCACGATGGAACCCGGGGAGCTGTGGGTGTCCGAACCGGTCGCCGCGGAACTCGTCGACCGGGACGACGTCACCGTCCACGGAGACGAACCGTGGCAGTTCGACGAGCACGGCGACCTCGCCATGTCCTGGGAGTGAGGCCACACCGTCTTCGGCATCAGTGAATTACCGCGTAGTTCGGTGTGCTACTCGAACTGCGCGCCGTACGTAGTGACAGCCGAGACGACGTCCTCGTAGGACGGTGTCTCCCCCGTTCGGACGAACTCGCGAGCGAGCGCGTTGCCCAGCGCGACCGCGGCTGCTTCCGGCAGGCCCTCGACGAGGCCGAGTGACAGCCCTGCGTTGAAATGGTCGCCGGCGCTGGTGGTCAACTCCGGCGACTCGACCGGAGCGACGCGGACGCTCGTCGTTCCGTCGTCGCTTACGACGACGGACTCGGTCACGCTGTGCCCGACGAACCGATCGACGGCGAGGGAGTCGAACGCGACGCGGGCGTCCGCGACGAGTTCGTCACTGGTGTGTGCACCGAGGACGGCCGCGAGTTCCTTCGTCTCGTACCGGTTCGCCGACACGGTCACGTCGACCTCGTCGGCGAGGCGGCGCGTCGCCGCAACGATCGATTCCAGTATCTCGGGGTCGAGTTCCCGGATGTTGGCCGGGTCGAGCAGGACGCGCTCCGGTGGGTCGGTCAGTTTCGGAAAGACCGTCTCGCGGAGGCCATCGAGGATTCCCGCCATTCCGGGCATCACCGCCCAGTAACCGATGCCGAGCAGCTTCGCCCCATCGAGTTCGTCGACGAGCGTTTCAATTCCGACCCGTGACCGGATGGTCTCCCAGTCCAGTGTCGCGGCGCCACCGTTCTCCATCAGCATGAGCTTCCCGTCGTCGAATTCGATCGCGTCGGTGATTCCCGGATCACCCAGCGAATACAGAGTGCAGGCTTCGAACTCCTGTTCGAAGATATCGCGCACCGGATCTCCGCACATTCCGACGAGCGTCGGATCGAAGCCGAGCGTCTGGTACGCGCGCGAGAGATGGCTGACGTGCCCACCAGTCCGCTGGCCCTGGCGCTCCCAGGAGATAGAAAGCGAGCTATCGGCGGCCGCCGACGTCACGATCTCCTCGCCGAACTCGCGCAGTGTCGTGATGCGGTCGCTGTCTGCCGCGCCGGCGTTCGTCCCCGCTTGCCGGACGTTGTCGACGAACCCGTCGAAGCCGAACACCACGTTTCCACCGCTCGGCGCGGATGGAAGGTTCTCTCGGCACGCCGCCGCCGCCGCCCGCGTCTGGGCATCTGGATAGCTAGTTGCCATTCGCCTCACGACCCGAGGCCGCTACCGTTCGTCTTCGAAGCGAGCCGGAGACAGTTTCATCGGCTCTGGATGGTGCCGATGCATCTGGCGGGAACTCGGTGGCGTGGACGCGTCGACCAGTTTCATCTGACCGTCGGAGTGGCCGTTGACTGATCTCTACGCCTGTCGTGTCGAGTCCAGTCGGTACGCGCGGATCTGCTGACGAACCCATACACAGCGTTACATCGGGGGGTGTATAAAAAATTCGGGCACAGTGTCCCCGTGACGCTATCGAGCGTCGAGCCGCCAGCTATCGATCGGGACCTGTCCGCCGTCGACGCGGAGTTCGTGGCCGTTGACGTAGTCGCTCGCCGGAGCGGCCAGGAAGGCGACGGCCTGTGCCACGTCTTCGGGTTCCGCGAATCGTCCCAGCGGGTTGTTGTCGAGGATCTGTTCGGTGACGGCGTCGCTGAATCCCTCGACCATCCTCGTGTTCGCCCAGCCCGGCGCAACGGCGTTGACGCGGACGCCCTCCCGGCCGAGTTCGAGCGCGAGACTCTTCGTGAGTCCGAGCAGGCTGTACTTCCCGACGTCGTACGCCGGCGACATGCCGACGCCGTTCTTCGTGTGGATCGAGGTGAAGTTCACGATCTTGCCGTAGCCCGCCTCGACCATGCCGTCGACGACGGCTCGCGTGCAGTTCAGCGCCCCGTGGAGGTGGACGTCGAGGTTCAGGTCGAAGGTGTCGTCGTACTGTTCGTCGAGGAAGGGACCAGCGTCACCGACACCCGCGTTGTTCACGAGGATGTCGATCCGACCGAGTTCCTCGGTCGCGGTTTCGACCATCGCTTCGACGGCGGACTCGTCGCTCACGTCCGCGGGCAGTCCGACGGCGTCCACGCCGAGGTCGGCGATTTCCGCCGCCGTCTCGTCGGCGACCTCCTCGTCGACGTCGTTGACGACGACAGCTGCGCCGTTGTCCGCGAGTTCCTTCGCAGTCGCTTTGCCCATGCCTCTGCCCGCACCAGTGACGAGCGCAGTCTTCCCTGTGAGATCGAGTTGCATACGTGAGTCGGTTCTGTACCGTACCTGATAAGTATTCGGGGCTGGCCGGTCGGTACGGCCACCCGCTGTCGTGGCCGTGGGAACTCGACGCGTCAGTGCTGCATTCTGTATCAGACATGGCATTTTTATCACTCTTATAGAGAGTGTTCGAGTTCGAATAACCCAGATTCGGCTATATTAGACCAATATAGTCAAATATTGACTCAGATGAAGATATTTATCGGCGCTGTTTTACTAAATGTGAATGGAATGAGTCCATATATACACGGCACGTGAAATGAGTCATGTATTTGATTTCCGGTCGACGGTTTCGATGAAGCCCATTGGAATGCCACAAGACGGTCCCAGATGGTGCCTGCAGAAACCCGCTCAGTCGTCGTCCGCCGTCCCTGCCAGGGTCCCGTCGACGAGACGCACGAAGCGGTCGACGAGGCGGTCGGCCAGCGAGGGCGTGACCTCGCCGAGCAGTCGCCGCGTCTCCTCCGGGCGAGTCAGCGAGACGACGACCGTCCCGCGCGCGCCGTAGGACTTCTCCAGTACGCCCGCCTCGCCGAGCGACGAGACGTGCCACGCGACCGTGCTGCGGGCAACGTCGAGACGCTCGGCGAGGTCACCGGCGGGCAGCGAGCCCGATTCGAGGAGGTGAAGCAGGACCGCGCGGGCGGTCTCCCGGCGGGCGAACGCGAGGACGCGGCGCTCCCAGGGGTCGTAGCCCTCGCCGTAGTAGTGGGTCTTACCCCGGACTTCCTCGGCGACCACGTCGCCGCCGCGTCGGAGCTTCCGGAGGTGGTACTGCGCCTGCCCGGTCGCGATGTCGAGGTCTCGCGCCAGCGCGTTGAAGTGAACGCCCGGATTGGCCTCGACGTGGGCGCGCACCTGCTCTCTGACCGTAGACATATAGTTCTGGGCGAACCTAGCCTGACGACACTAAACACGCTGTCGATAGTTCCCAGCGGCCGGGAATTCGCTCACATGCTGCCGACCAGTTCACGACTGATCGACTCGGCCGCCAGCGTCTCGCCGCCGTACTCCTCGGCGAAGGCCTCGGCGTCGGCCTCGTCGCCGAACGGGACGAGCGCCGGACCCATCGCGCCCTCTACGTCGGAGTTCGCGACGACGGTCAGACCGTCGCTGGACGCGAACGCCGCCACGTCGAGGTGTCGCGAGATGACGGTCGCGCCGCCGTCGGTTCGCACTTCGTAGTCGACGGCGCTGTAGTCGGTGAGGTAGGTCACGTCGGGGGTCCACCCCGACTGCTCGTTCGCGAACCGGTGTCGGTAGGTGCAGGATGCGCTGCAAAAGCGTGCCGGCGGGTCGTGGCCGTCTACCGAGTTCTCGCGATAGTAGGTCTGGCCGGTCGGCCCAGGGTGCTGGCCGATGACCATGCCGCACTGGTCGCAGGACTCGTCGCCGGAGAGAGCGACGGGGTCGGCCGTCTCTTCGGTGCCCTGGCACCCGGCGAGCGCAGCCGTCGCAGTCGCGCCAGCGACGCCGGCGAGCACGCGCCTGCGCGTCACCGCGTCGTCGTTCGCTGTCATAGACGAAACTTCGCCCAGCCGCCCCATAGCGTTCTTGGTGCGCCCGTCGAAACGCCGGTCAGTCCGCTGTCTGAGGAACGTCGACCGCGTAGATGGCACCGAGGACGAGCAACGCGATCAGGAAGTCGAAGCCGTGTTCCGTGAGGTGATGGACCGGCATCGGGACGGTGCCGAGGACGGTGCCGATGCCGACGACCGACCGGACGACGAGCAGACCGATCGCCGTCGACAACAGGAGATACGGACGCGTCCGACGGCGGAAGGCACCGGCCGCGGCCACCAGAAAGAGCGACAGCGTCCCGAGCGTCGCGAGCGCGATGACGGCGAGCAACAGCGCTGCCGTTCGCGGGCCGAACCAGTCGCCGGCGACTTCGATCATCTCTCACTCGCCCGTTCGCAGTCGGGGGACGAATCGGTTTCGGCGAACGGACGGTACCGGTGGAAAGACCGACGAACGCGTCCTCCGAGACAGAACGACCCCTGGGCTGTCGGACAGACACGGTTCGGCTCTCGAATAGAGGGTCCTTAGCCGAACACGCCGTGGTTCCCACGACCGATCCGGCGAGTGCCAGCAGATCACCTTTGCCCGGACTCCACATGGATGAGTACATGGGAACCGAAAATTCCGCAGACGCGAGTGGCGACACGGGAGACAGTCGCGAACATGGCGTGGAGCTCGGGTCACTCGCCGACGAGTTAGCGGGGCACGACTACCCGACGACCACCGACGAACTCCTCGACGAGTACGGCGCTGCCGAGATTGAACTGACGGGCGACACCCGCACGTTCCGGGAGGTGCTCGGGGAGATGGGGAACGAGAGGCAGGAGTACGAGTCGGCCCAAGACGTCCGCCAGATGATCTACAACATGGTCGGCGAGGACGCAGTCGGTCGGAAGGGGTACAGTGATCGGGGCGGTATCGCCGGCGAAAACACCGACGAAACCGTCTGAGTCGACCGCCGTCCGCGTCAGTCGACGGACGACTCGTCAGGCGATCGTCGTCGGGGACCCGCCGAGAAAGGCGTCGCCGAGGCGAACCAGACGGGAGACGACGGGCACGGTATCGAGGTGGACGACTGGCCACCAGACGTCGACTGCGGGGAGGTGTCGGCGCACGAGGCGACAGTCGAGGTCGCGTTCCCGAGGAATCCACGCTGGACCGACGAGCGAGACTGGCAGACGCAAGCAGACGAGCCAAGCGGCCACGGCTCCCATTCCCGATGTGGAATCACAGAACGATCAGTCGAATCCGTGGGACACGCTCTCCGTGTGGTCGACGGTGCTCGACGCACTGTTCGCGTTCGTCACCAAGCGCTACCGGCGGGGCGTGATCCTGCTCGCCGCTGCGGCGCTCTCGTACCGCGTGCCGAAGTTCGGTCTCCTCGTGTCGACCGCGCTACGCGGCCACCAGTACCTCTCTGGCTCCCAGTCGAACTGAGCGGGCACGTGCTCACGGCCAGCAGAAACCATCCGCGCAGTCGGATCGCCGTCAGTCCACCGCCGCGCTGTTCGGCGACGGTGGGAGTGGGAGACCGCGACCGGGCTGTCCCATTCGACGTGACGGGCGACGCGGCAGTTATCTCCCGTCTCTTCGAGAACCCACAGGTGCGTCGATAAGTTGGCGGCCGCCTGTTCGAGAGCCGTATCGGTAGCATCGGTGTGACCTGGTTGGACCGACGTTCGCTGAACTATATTACGGTCAGACGCCACTACTTCGTGTGAAGAGATGATCGATGTCGTGGGTGAGTACCCGACGGCGTCGTAATCGGACACGCAACACGCGACCGCTGTCCAGCCGAACCGCCGGTCACCATGGCGCGTTCGGGGAGAGCGACGACGGCGACAGCCATGACACAGCCACCAATCGTTCCAGAGACCGCGAGAATCGGCCGGACTGCACTGCTCGTGACCGACCTCGACGAGATGGTCGAGTTCTACCGGACGGTCGTCGGGTTCTCGGTCCTGACCCGTTCGGAGTCGGCAGCGACGCTCGGCGCGGGCGGGACGCCGCTGCTCGAACTGACCACCGACGAGACGCCGACGCCGCGAGACCCGGCGCAGGCGGGGCTGTTTCACACCGCGTTTCTCGTGCCCTCGCGCACCGCCCTCGGTGCGGCCGTCGAGCGCGTTCGGGACCGGGGCCAACTGGACGGAGCATCCGACCACTTCGTGAGCGAGGCGGTCTACCTCAGGGACCCGGAGGGCAACGGGATCGAGATATACACCGACCGACCGCGAGACGAGTGGCCGCGGACGGACGACGGCGGTATCGACATCGGCACCGTCCCGCTGGACCTCGACGCGATCGTCGACCAGTCCGACGGGGCCGACGCAGTCCCGGCGGAGACGACTGTCGGCCACGTTCACCTCGAAGTGACGGACATCGACGCGGCACGAGCGTTCTACGTCGACACGCTCGGCCTCAGCTTGCAGACGGCCGCCCCGTCGGCGCTGTTCGTCGCCGCGGGCGACTACCACCATCATCTCGGGCTCAACAATTGGAACCGTCGGTCCCAGCCCGCCGGTGGCCGTGGTCTGGCGTGGTTCGAGTGGCTGGTCCCCGACGAGGACACGCTAGCGGCCGTCCGCCGCCGACTCACAGACGCCGACGTGTCGTATCGCGACGCCGACGACGGGATCGAAATATCCGACCCCGACGGCATCGGAATCCGGTTCCGCGTCGCGTAGTGTACCGGCTAAACGACCGCTGGAAGCACACGTTTGTCCACGGGGCTGGTAAAGCTGGGTCCCTGTCGAGTCTGTCCCCGAATGCGGCTAAGTGAGACAGCAATTACGAGAGGGCGAAGTGTCTCTCGGAGGTCCCGTCGTCACTCGACTCGTTGCCACGAGGGCATCGTCTCGAACGATTCGATGGCCGCCCGAAGCTCCGTGCAGATGGCTCCGTAGAACTGTTCTCGGCCCACTGGGGTCCGCGTTCGGATGACGGCGGTTTCGCTGGTGACCTTGGTGACAGATACCTCCCACCGTCGGTCCGCGTGCGTCCACGTACCGAGGGCCGTCGACTCCTCGTCGTCGACGATGCGCGTTCCCAGCTCCCAGCTCAGTCGAGACAGGTACGAGAGCTCGAACGGGACGACGTCGGGGAGACCGGCAGCGCGGCCGGCATCGCCCTGGGCGCTATGGACTGCCATGCCAAGGGAATCGCCATCGTTCAGTAAAAATATGTCCATTTCCCGCCGGAGCGGGACTGCACCGCGCACGTCGTCGTATTCAGGCGAATTATTGCATGGCGCAGCCAGGCGCTACGGACCGAGACGGATGGACGCACCGGGTTCGGGCCGATTGCTGACGACCGACCGGCGACCCGTCGCCGTCCCCAACGGTCAACCCAGATGTGTTACGGGCCTTTTCCTTGGGAATCTAAACCCCCGCTACCGTCCCGTCAGCGAGGGCGTCGGAGTGTCTCTGCAGATTTCACGCGGTTCTGGCCCTGAACCGTCGCGGCGAAGGCCACCGCGCTCGGCAATCGCGTTCGTGGACCGATTCGGGGCTGCGCTCTAAATTCGCCCCCGCAGGACGGATTTGGAAACCAAGGAAAGATGGGGAGACAAAGTTCAATTCGCTAGTCACAATCCGGTTAGGGACGGAGCCCCTCGTTCAGAACACATGGAGCGCAAAGAGTACGCGATCCTGGCTGTCATCGCAGCCGCGACGGTCGGTATCGGCGTGGTCACCACGACGAAACCACTGCCGACGTTCTTCGCCGAGAGCACTCGGCAGTTCGTGACGACGACGGCGGCGATGGCGTGGATCACGTGGTGGGCGCTCGTGATCGGGTTCGCCATCGCCGGCGGCGTCGAGGCGTGGACCTCGGACGAGAAGGTCTCGGAGCTGCTGGAGGGACACGGTGCCCGGGAGATCGGGTACGGGTCGCTGTTCGGCTTCATCTCCTCGTCGTGTTCCTACAGCGCCATCGCCACCGCGAAGAACCTCTTCAAGAAGGGCGGGTCCGCCGCCGCGACGCTCGGGGCGTTCATGTTCGCCTCCACGAACCTCGTTATCGAGATCGGAGCCGTCATCTGGATCCTGCTCGGCTGGCAGTTCCTGCTCGCCGACGTGGTCGGCGGGTTCATGCTCATCGGCATGATGGCCTTTGGCTTCGTCTATCTCACGCCCCAGGAGGTCATCGAAGAAGCCAGAGACAACATTCAGGACGAGGGCGACCGGACCGCCAGAGACCCCGTCTGCGGGATGGAGGTCGACCCCGACGAGACAGACTACTCCGTCGAGCACGACGGCCGGACGTACTACTTCTGTTCGGAGTCGTGCGAGGAGAGCTTCGACCCCGAGGCGGCCGACACCACGATCCTCGAGCAGGCCACGTCCCTCTCGGGGTGGAAGGCGCTGGCCGACAAGCAGTGGAAGGAATGGGGGATGCTGTGGGACGAGATCGCTATCGGCTTCATCTTCGCCGGCCTCATCGCCGGCTTCATCCCCGAACAGGTCTGGACGAGCGTGTTCTCGGGCGCGACGTTCGGCCTGCCGGTGTACGTCTTCTGGACCGCGGTGCTGGGCACCGTCATCGGCGTCGCCACGTTCGTCTGCTCGGTCGGGAACGTCCCGTTCGGCGCGGTGTTGTTCTCGAACGGCCTGCCCTTCGGTTCCGTCCTGAGCTACATCTACGCGGACCTCATCGTCCCCCCGATCATGGACGCCTACCGCGAGTACTACGGGACGAAGTTCGCCGCCATCCTCTCGGCGATGATCTTCGTCGCCGCCGTCGTCACCGGGTTCGTCATCCACTTCGTCTTCCTGGGACTCGGCCTCATCCCCGACCCGGAGAGCGTCCAGATCGCCGAGGTCCAGATCGAGATGAACTACAAGCTGGTGCTGAACGTGCTCGCGACCGGCTTCTTCCTGTTCCTCTACTGGCTCCACCGCACGGAGTCCGTCGGCGAGAGCGGACCGGGCGGACACGCGCAGGCGGCCGACTGAGTGGTCGCTGATCCGTAGGGCCGTCGCTCACCGTCGGTCTCGCGGTGCGCTCCGCTCTCTTGGTTTCGATCCGAAAACGATACCCAATCTATTTCTCCGATCCGAAAATACACGCGCTATGAGCTACAGAGTCGACGAGATAGACAAGCGCATCCTGTATCATTTGGCCGCCGACGCGCGGCGCACGTCCGCACCGATGATCGCCGAGGAAGTAGACGTGACGCCGGCCACGATTCGCAACCGTGTCCGGCAACTGGAAGACAACGGCATCATCGAGGGGTATCACGCCGATATCGACTACGAGCGGATCGGCGGGAAGATCACGACGCAGTTCACGTGTACCGCGCCGCTGAGCGACCTCTCGGCACTCGTCTCGGAGGCGACGACGATTCCCGGCGTCGTGAACGTCAGGGAGCTCATGGCCGGCCAGGAGAACGTCGTCGTCACGGCCGTCGGCGAGGACACCGACGACATCAGCCGCATCACGCAGACGCTCTCTGACCTCGGCCTCGTCGTCGAGCGCGAGGACATCGTGCGCGACGAGCAGTTCCACCCGTACCAGCCGTTCAATCCGGAGAATGGCCGCTCGCACACCGCGCTCACCGACTTCCAGTCGCTCGCCGGCGGGGCCGAGGTGCTCGAGTTCACGGTTTCGGCCGACGCCGAAATCACGGGGATGTCCCTGGAGGAAGCCAACCGAGCGGGGCTGTTACCCGACGAAGTGCTCGTCGTCGGTATCGAGCGTGGCGACGACCGCCTCACGCCGAAGGGGGAGACGCGCATCGAGGCGGGCGACGTGGTCTCCATCTTCTGTCGGGAATCGGCTCCCGAGCCGATCAAACGCGCGTTCGCGGCCGAGGGGACGCAATGACCGACGGCCCATCCTAGCGTCGCCGCTACGTGATCGTCGGCTCACTCTGCCTCGCCTCGGTATTTTCGATGCGAAAAAATGGAATCTAGTTTTTGGTGGAGACGTAGATATACTGCATTATCTTAACCGATACGATAATAAAGGGCGTAACGTATTTATTTCCCGCACAGAAACGGGGGGATATGACGACAGAACACAGTCGGTCGGCGTTGGAGCGCCTGCGAGAGTACTACGACCACGAGGAACTGATCTGTCCGGAATGCGGGTACGAGGACGCGGACGGTAGCTGGCAGAGCGAGACGGACGGCGATGTGGTGGAGTACCACCACGAGTGTCCCCAGTGTGGCGCGGTCAGATCGCACACGCTCAACGTACACGAGGACTGACGGTCGCCCCGACCACTGAAGCTCTCGCAGGAACCGATGAATACGATGGTACGGGTCGACTGGCGCGCGAGCGTCAGTCTCGCCGGCAGCGTCGTGAAGTGGCTCACAGTGCCGATGCTGTTCCCCGTCGCGCTCGCGGCGTACTACGGACGAGGGCTCGGAACGTTTCTCGTCAGCATCACGGTCGCGTTCGCGGTCGGTTGGGCGCTCGAACGACTCCACACCGATCCGACGGACGCCCTGGGTGCCCGGGAAGGGTTCCTCATGGTCGCGTTGACGTGGCTGCTCGTCAGCGTGGTCGGAGCCGTCCCGTACCTCGTCGAGGGCTGGACGACCGCCTACGGGGCCGCATCGACGCTCCGGTACCCGGTGAACGCCCTCTTCGAGACGATGAGTGGGTTCACGACGACGGGGTCGACCGTCATGGGAACGATCTCCTTCGACCGCCACTCCCGGGCGCTGCTGATGTGGCGACAGGAGACGCAGTGGCTCGGCGGCATGGGGATCGTCGTCCTGGCCATCGCGATCCTACCGGAGCTCTCTGTCGGGGGTGCGCAGCTGATGGACGCCGAGGCCCCCGGACCGGGAATCGAGAAGCTCACACCGCGGATCGCGGAGACGGCGCGTGCCCTCTGGGGATTGTACGTCGGACTCACCGCCGTCGAGATCGCGGGGCTGTACGTGTTTCACCTCGTGGGGATGGCACCCGAGATGACGCTCTACAACGCCGTCGCACACGGCTTCACGACGATGCCCACCGGCGGGTTCTCGCCGGAGGCGCGCTCGCTCGAAGCGTTCACGGCGGTCGTCCAGTGGTTCGTCATCCCCTTCATGATCGCCGCCGGGATGAACTTCGCGCTGTTCTGGCACCTCTGGAACCGCGACTTCCGAACGGTGCTCGACGACGTGGAGCTCCGGGGCTACCTCGGCGCCATCGGCGTCCTCACGGCGCTGGTGACCGGCCTCCTCTACGCGAGGCCCGGTCTCGCGTCGCTCACGGGCGCGCTCGAACCGTCGCTCAGACACGCCGCCTTCCAGATCGCCTCTATCGTGACAACGACGGGGTACGCGAGCATGGACTTCAACACCTGGGGCAATCACGCGCAGTACGTCCTGCTCTTTGGCATGTTCGTCGGCGGGTCCGCCGGCAGTACCGGCGGCAGCATCAAGGTCGTCAGGTGGGTCGTAATCCTGAAATCGCTCCGCCGGGAGCTGTTCACGACGGTCCACCCGGAGGCCGTACGGCCGGTTCGCCTCGGCGACCAGGTCATCGACGAGACGGCCGTCCGCGGGATACATGCGTTCACCGCGCTCTACATCCTCATCTTCGCCGTCGCGACGCTGGCCGTCGTCGTCATCGGCGTTCCCAGCGGGGACCTGACTCCCTTCGAAGCGACGAGCGCGGTCGCCGCCACGCTGGGCAACGTCGGGCCGGGCGTCGGCCTCGTCGGCCCGATGAACAACTTCCTGCCGTTCCCGCGGAGCACGAAGCTCCTGCTGTTCTTCCTGATGTGGCTCGGGCGACTAGAGATCATCCCCGTACTCGTCTTGCTCACCCGCTCGTACTGGCAGTCCTGAGCACCGACGCCGTCGAACCGAACGGGGCGCTCGACGGGAGCATTCGGAGAAAACGGCGGGACAGCCGGACGTGGCGTGTCCCGGACCGTCTGACGTTCGGAATCCGAACGCTGGGCTCTGGGCCCGGGGGCAATCGATGTGTGGAGCGGCTCGAAGGGGAGCGAAGCGGGGACCAGAACCCATCTAAAGCGTGGCGAGCCAAACGGCAAAAATTTTGTGAAACCGCAAGCCACCAGAGGGATTGCGCGGCCGGGACAATGCCTCGGGCCGTCGTACCCACCGCGTCAGAACCGCGATTTGATTGGGCCAGGTAAGTGTAGAAAACCCACGTGTGTAGCCATTTCTTTCGCCAGTCCTTCGACAGATATCGTGACTTGTCTCTATTGAGTCCCAGATGCCAAATTCCGGTTTTTTCTTGGTAAATGTATCTGCCCCGACTTGCAACTGAACCCAAAATATCCCCTATGGGGACGTGCGACACACGGATTCGATGAATAACGAGGCATACGCCCGGGCGCGAGAGTCGTACACATACCTTTTAGTCGGCCGAACGGCAAGCACAGATACCGAGCAGATGTCGATAGACGAACCCACACCTTCAGCGGCACGTGTCGCATCGCAACTCCGAACGCTCGACCTCGACGGCAAGTCGTGGATCACCGGCGTGGCCATCAACGGGCTAATCGCCGAGGGGAGCGAGCCGTCGGTCCAGACCGCCAGAACGCTCGTCGACACGGCTGTCGCGACCCAGGACGACGACGGCCAGCTGGGCTACGGCCCGAGCTATCCCATCGAGGTGTTCAGTCACGGCCGGGAGTACGAGGCGAGCTGGGACCTGACGGTCAAGAAGTGCATGAACACGAACAACACGACCGCCATCGGCCACGGCGTGCTCAATTTCTACGAGCGGACGGGCGACGAGCGCTACCTCGACGCGGCGCGAAACGAGTACGAGTGGCTCCTCTCCGTCGACCGGACGGAGACAGGCGGAATCCCCCATCACGACCCCGACGTGGCCGGCATCAAGTCACTGTGGATCGACTCGGCGTACATGATGTGTCCCTTCTTCAGCCGGTACGCCGAGGCCGCCGACGACCCGGCGGCCCACGACGAGGCCGTCGAGCAGTACGAGGTCCACGCCGAGCACCTCCGGGACCCGCGGACCGGGCTGTTCCGGCACATCTGGGTCGAGCAGCCGGACCACTACCCGCAGGGGACCTTCTGGGCCCGGGGGAACGGCTGGGCCGCCGCGGCGGCCGTCGAAATTCTCGACCGACTGCCCGACGACCACGCGCGCCGCGACGACCTCGCCGAGCAGTTCAGCGACCACTGCGCGGCACTGCTCCCGCTCCAGGACGGCAGCGGCTTCTGGCACAACCTCGTGGACGACCCGGACACGCCGCTTGAATCCTCCGGGACGCTGATGTTCGCGTACGCGTTCAACCGCGGCATCGACCTGGGACTCCTCGACGAGGCGGACTACGGCGAGGCGGCGGCCGACGCGCTCGACGCCGTGACGCGCGTCGTCGACGACGACGGTAACGTCAATCGCGTCGCCGGCCCCCCCGGCGGACCGGAAGCCCCGCTGACGGTGACGCCGTACGGGCAGGGCTGGTACCTCATGGCCGCCGACAGCGACCGGCGGTGAGGCGTCGGCGGGCGCCGTCGACCGGCGAGGGGCACGTTTTATACGCGGAGGCACCGATGTCACGGGTATGGATGCAAGTGAACAGGAGATAGCGGCGCGAGCGCTGTCGGTCCCGGAAGACACCATCGTCGAGGCCTGCGGCGACCCGCCGCTGCCGGAACTGGGCGTAATCGAGCAGGTCTGGGACACCGACCCGATTCCGTCGGCCGAGGTCGCGGCCCGCGCGGTGCAGGCCGTCGAGTCGCTGTCGTTCGCCGACGTACCCGACGGCGGGGAGGTCGCCCTGGGCGTCGGCAGCCGCGGCATCGCGAACCTCCCGACCATCGTCGGCGGCGTCGTCGAAGCGGTCAGAGACGCCGGCTACGAGCCGTTCGTCTTTCCGGCGATGGGCAGCCACGGCGGCGCGACCGGCGAGGGCCAGCGTGAGATGCTGAACGAACTCGGCGTGACGGAGTCCGCCATCGGCTGTGAGATCCGCTCCAGCATGGACGTCGTCGAGGTTGGGCGGACGCCGGACCGCGACGTGCCGGTCGTTGCCGACGCCAACGCTGTCGACGCCGACGCCATCGTGCCGATCAACCGCGTCAAGCCTCACACGGACTTTGACGGCTCGGTCGAGAGCGGGCTCTCGAAGATGCTCGTCATCGGCATGGGCAAGCAACGCGGCGCGCAGATCGCCCACAAGTGGGCCGTCGACTGGTCGTTCCGGAAGATGATTCCCGAGATCACCGGGCAGTTGCTGGACGAACTACCCGTGGTCGGCGGCGTCGCGCTCGTCGAAGACCAGCGCGACGAGACGACGCTCATCGAAGGCGTCCCGCCGTCGGGCTTTCTCGACCGCGAACGCGAACTGCTGGAGACGGCCTACGACCTGATGCCGAAGCTCCCCTTCGAGGACCTCGACCTCGTGGTCTTCGACCGGCAGGGCAAGGAGATCAGCGGCCAGGGCCTGGACACGAACGTCATCGGCCGCCGCCCGTTCTCCATCAACGAACCGGCCCCCGAGAAACCGAACATCAAGCGCATCTACACCCGCGGATTGACAGAGAAGACACACGGCAACGCCATGGGGATGGGATCGGCCGACATCGTCCACGAGGACGTCGCCGCCGGACTCGACGCCCAGACCTCGCTCATCAACGCGCTCACCGCCAGTACGATCCGCGGCGTGAAGCTCCCGCCAGTGGTCGAGACCGACCGCGCCGGCCTGGTCGCCGCCCTCTCGACCATCGGCGTCGTCGACACCGAGACGGTCCGCGTGCTCCGCGCCGCCGACACGATGCACCTCCAGCGGCTGTACGCCTCGCCGGCGCTGGTCGCGGCAGCGCGTGACCGCGACGACCTCCGTGTCGTCGAAGAACCCTCGCCCATCGAGTTCGACGACGGCCAGTTCGCCGCGCCGTCGCTCCGCGAGTAACCGCCCGGCCGTCTCACTCGGTCGTGCGGTGACGATTTTCCGACGAGAATCGCCGGCACACTCAAAGATTTATAAGGATTGCTAGTGATGTGTTATCCACGGAAACCGACCGCCGCGGGTAGCGGACCGTCTCGGGAGCGCAGCGGGTAGCGACCGAGCCGCGTCTGTGCCCAGCGGCGGCACTCACACAGCCATGACATATCGAGCAGGCGTAATCGGAACGGGCGGAATCGCGGGAATGGGCATCCTCGGCATGCACGACGAGGACGCGATCGGCACGGAGAAGATCGACGCGAGCCACGCCGGCGGCTACGCGAGCACCGACGACATCGAACTCGTCGCGGTGGCCGACGTGGACGAGGAGAAACTGGCGACGTTCGGCAACGCGTGGGACATCCCCGCCGAGCGCCAGTACGTCGGCCACGAGGCGATGCTCGACGCGGAGGACCTGGACGTGGTGTCGGTCTGCACGCCGTCGTTTCTCCACCACGAGCACACCATCGACGCCGCCCGGTCCGCCGCCGATCCGGAGGTCATCTGGTGTGAGAAACCCATCGCCTCGCAGGTCAGCGCCGCCGAGGAGATGGTCGAGGTCTGTGAGGAGACCGACACCGAACTGGTCGTCAACCACTCCTTTCGGTTCACCGACAAGCTCCAGCGCCTCTACGATCTCATCCACGACCGGGACATCCTCGGCGAGGTCAAGTCCGTCAGCACCCAGTACCGCATGGAACTGATGCGTAACTCCACGCACGTGCTGGACACGCTGGTCTACCTACTCGACGCCCGGGCCGCGGAGGTCAGCGGGTACATCAACGGCGAGAACGAGGCCGTCGATTCACTCGACGCCGCCCAGGACGTGGTCGACGCCGGCGGCGGCGGCCACGTCGTGATGGACGACGGTTCGTTCGTCACCGTCGACTGTACGATTCCCCGCGACATCTCCTCGATGACCCTGAACTTCATCGGGACCGAGGGGAAGCTGTACATGAACAACGACGACGGCGAGTGGCGCTACTGGTCGCTCGAAGACGGCGAGCACGTCGAGCAATCGCTGCCGGGCATCGACGGCGCGTGGACGTGGGAAGACGACTACGAGCGGTCGTTCGCGAACGCGGCGACCCACGTCGAGGACCTCCTCAACGGCGAGGAGGAGAACTACTCGCCCGGGACGGAGGCCGCCCGGTCGCTCGAAATCATCGTCGGTTTCTACCTCTCGCACTACACCGGCGCGTCGGTGGACATCCCGCTGGCCCCGCCGCTGCGCGAGATCTCCATCACGTCCTGGTAACGAACCGGGGTTCGGGTTCGACCGCACTCCTTCGTCACCCGTTTTCGCAGCGCGTTCACGCCTGACCAGCGCGATCGCTCCCGGACGAGTGATCGTTCAGAAAACAGCCCGCCGTGTGTTTCGCTCGCTGTTCAGGCTTCGAGCCAGGGCGCGCCGTCGCGCGAGACGAACCGCTCCTCGCGCTCGATGCCGCGAATCGTTTCGATATCTTCGGCATCGAGTTCGAGGTCGAGCGCGCCGAGGTTGTCGCGGATGTGGGCCTCGCCGGTCGCCTTCGGGACGACGCTGACGTTCTCACGCGAGAGGAGCCACGCGAGGCTTACCTGTGACGCGCTGACGCCGTGCTTCTCGGCGATGGCGACGACTTCGGGGATATCGAAGACGTCGCCGCGCGCGAGCGGTGAGTAGGCGACGTGTTGGTAGTCGTGCTCCTGGGCGTGTGCGACCAGTTCGTCCTGCTGGAGCAGCGGATGGGTCTCCGCCTGGTGGGCCACCAGCGGCGCGTCGAGGTGGTCCATCGCCTCGTCCAGCAGTTCCGTGCTGAAGTTACAGACGCCGACGTGGTCGATCAGTCCCCGGTCGCGGACCTCGTCGAAGGCCGGCAGCGTCTCGGCGGCGTCGTAGTTCCCGACCGGCCAGTGGACGTACAGCAGGTCGAGTTTGTCCAGGCCGAGGCGGTCGAGCGTCACTTCGAGGCCTTCGATGACCTCGTCGTGTGCGAGCCCGAACTTCTCCGCGTGGACCTTCGAGCCGACGAAGACGTCCTCGCGGGGCACGTCGGCCCGGGCGATCCCCTCGCCGACGGCTTCTTCGTTGCCGTAGTACTGCGCCGTGTCGATGTGTCTGTAGCCCACTTCCAGGGCGGTTCGGACGCTCTCCGCGCACTCTTCGGGGTCGGTGTTCTGCCACGTGCCGAGACCGATGGCTGGTACGTCGCTCATGTCCACATGCTCACCACCGGGGCGGTTATTTCTTTCGGTTACCGGTGATACGTCACGAGAAATCGCTCTGGTGTCGTGCAGTGAAAACGGTCTGGAAAGCTGAGACGACGGGGCCGAGCGGCGGGTCGGTGGCCGCCCGGCGTTAGACGAGCTGTCGTCGGTCGGTGCTCCGTCGCTCTCGGATCCAGCCCAGCAGCTGGGGCAGGAAGCGGTGGCGAAGATCGAAGTACAGCGACACCGCGCCGTAGATCCAGAGGCCGAACAGTAGCGTCATCGCGACGAGGTACGCCACGCCCGTGAGCGTCGGCATCTCAGGCCTCCCCCTCGACGGTGACGTCGTCGGCCGCGGCGCTGGGGTCGACGAGGCTGTGGACGACCGCGTCGCCCGCGCCGTCGAAGACGTGCACGTCGTCCCGCGAGAACACGACCTCGACCGTGTCGTCCTCGCTGATCGACTTGTCGGGGTCGATGCTCATCAGCAGTTCCGTCGTCTCGCCGTCGGTCTCGGCCAGCAGGTACGCGTAGGTCTGGTCGCCGACGGGCTCCAGCACGTCGACGGACACCGTGACGGGCGTGCTCGGGTGCGCGATGTCGTCGGCGTCGTCGGCGAGGTAGATGTCCTCTGGGCGCACGCCCAGGGTCACCCGGTCGCCGTCCGCGAGCGGCGTGCCGGTCGTGTCGTACGCGACGCTGAAGTCGCCCACGTCGAGGGCGTCTCCGGCCACCTCGCCGTCAAAGAGATTCATCGAGGGGCTCCCGATGAACTGCGCGACGAAGGTGTTGACCGGGCGGTTGTAACACTCCAGTGGCGGCGAGCACTGCTGGAGTCGGCCGTCGTTGATGATGGCGATGCGGTCGGACATCGTCATCGCCTCTTCCTGGTCGTGAGTGACGTACACCGAGGTGATGCCCAGTTCCTTCTGGAGGCGCTGAATCTCGGTCCGCATCGCGACGCGGAGCTTGGCGTCCAGATTGGCCAGCGGCTCGTCCATCAGGAACACGTCCGGCTCGCGCACGATGGCGCGGGCGATGCCGACGCGCTGTTGCTGGCCGCCCGAGAGCTCGTCGGGACTGCGGTCGAGCATCCCTTCGAGCTGGACGATTTCGACGGCGTTCTCGACCCGGCGGTCGATCTCCTCTTTGTCGAAGTTCCGCAGCCGCAGCCCGAAACTGATGTTCTC
The DNA here is from genome assembly GCF_049603855.1 of Haloarcula salina. Taxonomy (GTDB): domain Archaea; phylum Halobacteriota; class Halobacteria; order Halobacteriales; family Haloarculaceae; genus Haloarcula; species Haloarcula salina_A. The sequence goes on from NZ_CP187148.1 coordinate 179,732, forward strand.
GTAGACGGTCATGTGCGGGAACAGCGCGATGTTCTGGAACACCATCGCGATGTTGCGGTCTTTCGGCGGCTTGGTGGTCACGTCCCTGCCGGCGATCTCGATCGTGCCGCTCGTGGGCGTCGTCAGCCCGGAGATGGTCTCCAGGGTGGTCGACTTCCCACAGCCGGATGGCCCGACCAGCGTGACGAACTCCCCGTCCTCGATGGTCAGGTCCATCCCTTCGACGGCGACGACGTCTTCGTACTCTTTGCGAACGTCCGTGAGGTTGACTTCTCCCATTGTGTTACTCCTTGAGGCCGCCCGCGGTCAGGCCGCGGACGATGTGTTCTTGCGCGAGGATGACGAGCACGGCGATCGGGATGATTCCGATGAGGCTCGCGGCCGCCATCATGTTGTACATCTGCGTGTGTTGCTGCTGGAAGTTCAGTATCCCGTACACCAGGACGGCCCAGTTCTCCGGGGAGCCGTCGGTCATGATGAACGAGAAGAAGAACTCCCGGTAGACGCCGATGAAGACGATGATCGCGGCGGTCACGACGCCGGGTGCCGACAGCGGCATGATGACCCGGAACAGCGCGCCCAGCCGCGTGGTTCCCTCCACCCTGGCGGCGTCCTCCAGCCCGTCCGGAATCTGGCTGTAGAACGTCGTCAGGATGAAGATAGTGATTGGCAGGCTGAGCATCGTAAAGGGGAACACCATCCCCCAGGGCGTGTTGTAGAGGTCCGGCGTCGGCGTCCCGAGGATGCTCAGCGAGCCGGTCAGTAGCTCGAACAGGGGGATGAGGAACGCGATGCCCGGGAAGTACGAGATGATCAGCAGCAGCAACAGCAGCGGTCCCTTCCCGGGGAAGTCCACCCGCCCGAAGGCGTAGCCCGCGAGGCTCCCGAGCGTGATGCAGACGATCACCGTGACCGTCGCGATCAGGATGCTGTTGAAGATGTAGTGGTGCAGCGGGTACTCCTGGACCACGGTGAGGAACACGCCGACGTTGAAGTTGTCCGGCACGATCCCCATCTGGTAGAGCTGGTTATCCGGCGTCACTGCGAGCACCAGCAGCCAGTAGAACGGGAACAGGGTGATCATGATGAACGATACCAGGCCGACCCAGAACCCCAGCCGGTACACGTCGGTGGAGTTGTGGATGGCGTACTTGACGATGCGGCCGGTCAGGCCGCTGTATTGCTGTTCGCTCATGACGCATCGGCCTCCCGGAACCGCACGACGTACACCATGATTATCACGCCGATGACGACGGCGGTGAGGAACGCGATGGCGGACGCGGTGGCCCAGCGCTGCTGTCTGAAGGTCTGGACGACCAGACAGGTCAGCGTGGGAACGGTGCTACAGCCTGCCGACGCCTCGACGATGCCGTAGATCTTCATCGAACTGATCGTGTAGAAGATCATCCCGATGAACAGCACCGGCTTGATCTGTGGCAGGGTGATCAGGCGGAACTGCTGCCACTTCGTCGCGCCCGCGACCTCCGCCACGTCGTAGAGGTTCTGGTCGATGCTCGCGATGCCGGCCATGATGATCAGCGCGATGAACGGGATCTTCCGCCAGATATCGACGAGGATGACGATGATCGTCGAGTCCTGGCTGCTTATCAGCGGATTGGAGCTGAAGATTCCGAGGTTCGCCAGCGGTTCGACGAACGGGCTCAGCGACGGCTGGAACAGCAGGAAGAACATCATCCCCTGGATGACGATGGGGATCGACCACGGGAGGATGACGATGGTCCGCGCGTAGCGCCTCCCTCTGAACTCCTTATTGAGGATGATGGCCATTCCGAGACCCAGGACCGTCCCGATCAAGACGCTCACGCCCGTGATGAGCAGGGTGACGATGAGCGCGCTGGAAAACGGCGCTTGCAGGTCGAAGAAGGGCGAGGTCAGGATGGCGTTGGCGTCGCCGCTGAGTATCTGGACGTAGTTCTCCAGGCCGACGAACTCGCCGATGGGGTGGACTCCGGTCAAGTCGTCGTCCTGTAACGAGAAGTAGAACGTCCTGACCAGCGGGTAAAACGCCAGCACCCCGAGAACGAGGAACACGGGCGCGACGAGCAGGTACCCGTACTTGTCCTCGTCCAACTGCTCGATCTTGAGGAAGACCGGTGAGACCGCCTGCTGGACTTTCTGTCTCATCGTGTTAGTGTACGGCGTCGCCCAGTGGCTTGTAGATTTCGGCGGACGGTGTCGAGGCGGGCGTCACGCTCACGACTCCTGTTCCTCGATCTGTTCGACCTGGCTCTGTGCGGCGGCGACCGCTTCCTCGGGCGATTTCTGCTGATTGAGACAGGCGTGGAACTCCTGGCCGATGGCGGACTTCTGGGGGTCCCAGACGGCGTTGATCGGCGGTGCGAACTGGTTCTGGGACTGGAACTGCAGCGTGTCGAGGTACCGGCCCATCACGTCGATCTCCTGTGCCCGGTCCGACTCGAACAGTCCGGGTTTCGGCGGCGTCGAACCCAGTTCCTCGAAGATGGTGAGGTAGAACTCGTCGGAGGTCATCGCTTTGATCGCTTCGACGGTCGCCGCCAGCTTCTCGGTGTTGGGGTTGATCGAGAGGTGCCAGCCGCCCAGTTTGGCGTTCGTGCCGCCGGCGCCCTCGTATGGGGCATCGGACTCCGAGACGCTGTAGGGGTACGGCATGACGCCGAGGTCCTCACCGAAACTGTCTTCGCTGCCGTACTCGGCGATGGCGAACGACCAGTTCCGGTGGGTGATGGCCTCGCCCGCGTTGAACGACTCCATCGACGGGGAGGTGTCCCAGCCGAGCGCGTTCGACGGCGTGATGCCACCGGTGAGTCCCTCGATGGCGTACTCGTCGTCGCTCCCGTAGAGGAAGGTCCGGAACTGCCGGAGCGTCTGGATCGTCTGTTCCTCGTCGATGGTCACGGGCCGGTCGCCGATGGGCCCGTTCTGGTTCGACATGTCGCCGAAGTAGTTGCCGCCGTTGGTGACGAGGTGCTCGTAGCCGGTGATGCTCCCGATGTTGCGCTGGTTCATCGCCGTCGTGTAGCCGTGGTCCGTCCCGGCTTCCTCCTGTGCCGCTTTCGTGACTTCGGCGAAGTACTCCCACGTGAGCGGCTCCGTCGCCCAGTTCTCGCCCTCGGGGTCGTAGCCGGCCGCCTCGACGAGGTCCTTGCGGTACTGGATGGTCGGGATGTCGATGAACTGGGGGATGCCATAGAGGCCGCCGTCCCAGCGCATCGAGTCGACCATCACCTGCGAGTAGTCGTTTTCGAGCGCGTTCAGCTTCTCCTCCCCGAGAACCTGCGTGAGGTCGAGCAGCCACTCTCGCGGGGCGAAAAACGGCGTGTACGCGAAGTTCGTCAGCATGAAGTCCGGCGTCGTCCGCCCGGACGAGAGGATCTGGTTGTAGCGGTCCTGCAGGTCGTCCGCGCCCCACACCGTCGTCGAGAACTCGATGTCGATGCTCTGGGGCATTCCCGCGTCGTAGGCCGCCTGCTTGAGCGTGTCGGCGATGTTGCCGAACAGCGGCGCGGTGCTGTACTCGACGGTGACGTCCTCGCCGCCGTATTCGAGGTTGTCCGTCGATACGTCGCCACCGCTGCTCCCGTCGCCGCCGCTCCCGTCGCCGCCGCCTGTGCCCGAACAGCCGGCCAGTCCGGCCGCCAGCCCGGACGCACCGACTGCGGTGACGAACTGCCGTCGGGAGAGCGCACGGGCGCTGCTGTGACTAGACGTATGGGTATTGCTGCTGTCGCGTGCCATACGCTGGATATCATGGTCCCAGTATATAAAATTATTGTTCACGTAGATCTCGTCGGTCACTGATTTCGGTCGGCAATTCCGGAACGCCTGAATTGCAAGGTGAGAGGGTATCTCGCGGCCGTTCACCCAAAAGTATAAGAACGGTACGTCTGATTTCCTACGCGCTGTGGCAACACAGTACGCACTACTATGAGTGACGACGATACGCGACCAGACGGTAGCGAATCGCCTGCCAATCTCCCCCTCTCTCGACGCGGGGCGCTCGCGGCGCTCGGAACTGGACTCGGCGGCCTCCTCGCGGGCACGGGGGCCGCGAGCGCACAGGAAGACACAGGAAACGGCAACGGAAACCAGCCGTGGTACGACTGGGACGCCGACGTCGACGCCGGCGAGCACGCGCTGACGGGCCTGGGCTCGCTCTCTATGGCGGGCGGCGACGCTTCCATCTCCGAGTTCACCGGGGCGAACCTCTCCGTGACGGACGGGACGCTCAACGCCAGCGGCGGCGTCCCGGACTCGATACACGTCGTGACGGAGTACCCGGGCGAGACGCTCGACCAGAAGGTCGACAACGTACTCGAAGCCCTGCCCGAGGGCGACGACATCCCGAACCAGCAGCCAGGTCACCGAATCGTGATTCCGGCCCCCGACCCCGAGGACCCCGCCGCGGCCGACGGCCTCCCGGCGTGGCGCGTCGAGTCGCCGATGACCATCGGGAACAACACGGGAAAGCTCGTCTTCGACATGGGCTGGACGCTCATCTACGCGACCGACACCATCGAGAGCTTCTTCGTCATCGGGCCGGACGAGAAGACCGAGAACATCACGCTCAACGGCGGGATGTTCTACGCGAAACAGAACCTCGAACGCTCGTTCGTCGACATCCAGGGCCTCGGCCACGGGCACCTCTCGCGGATGTACCTCCAGAACCTCGAAGGACGAAACACGGTCCCGGCCGGCGTCCGCCTGGCCGACTACCACGGCTCCAGCGAACTGACGGTCCACGACACGGAGGTCACGGGCTGTACCGACGCCTTCCTCGCCGAGCACGGCAACGACGACGTGCCCTACGGTCCCGCCTTCGACCTCGACATCTACAACTGGCGGGGCGGCGGCGGCGAGCACAGCATCCGCATCGACGGCGGCGCGACTATCAACCTGGACTCCATCCAGTGTGGCGGCCACCCGCTCCAGTCCGTCAGCGAGAGCATCGTCAAACTGGAGAACTCCGTCACATCCGTACGGAAAGTCTCGATCCAGAACGTCCGCGAGCGCCACAACGCGATGGAGTACCACAGCGGCGTCACCGTGGCCGACGTGACCGACGGCGAGGGGGACCGCCACGACGGCGTCTACATCCAGAACGTCGACTGCTACAACGCAGAGGTCGGGACCGACCTGGAGTACGTCACCCACTACGACCAGCAGAACGTCCGCCCCGCGCCGACCGTGGGCGACGACGCCGAGGGGTCGACGCGCTGGTTCGACGACGGCGTCGAGCGCCGCCAGACCCACGACTCACACGCCTTCCACGCGGGCGACGGCGAGGAGGCGTCGCTCGTGGTCGACGACACGGACGTTCGCGTTCCCGGTGCCGGAGACGGGGTGGTGCTGACGACGCCCGACGGGTCCGCCCGGTACCGCGTCAGCGTCGATAACGACGGCTCGCTCGTCACCGAAGAGGTCGACGACGAGTAGCGGCGCGTCTTCGCCGCTCTCCCTTCGTCCCCGCCCTCACTGCGGATCGACGTTCCCGAACTCCGTGAACGCCGTTCCGCCTGCGATTTTCCGCTCCGCCTCGGCGAGGTCGTTGCCCGAGAACAGTCGCTCGTCGCTCGTCTCCACCGCTTCGAGGAAGACGCCCGTCCCAGCTCGGGCCCGCGAATCGCGGACGGTGACGGTCGACGAGTCTCGGAGCGAGACCGCGGCGTCACCGCTTTCGGAGTGAGCCGGAGCGCCGTCGAAGCCGTCGATAATGACGTCATCGAGACCGACGCCCGCAACACCGTGGGTGTGGTACGCCGGCACGTCGTCGGCCCACTCGACGGTAACGTCGCGTAGTACGAGCCCGTCGACGTTCTCGCAGTGGACGGCCGGCACGTCGTGCTCGCGAATCGGCGGCTCGACGCTCGTCGGCTGGAGGTCGACGTTCCCGCCGACAGCATCCGCCTCGGACGCCTCGCGAACGTCTAGGTGGACCGCCTCCAGTCGCACGTCTTCGATGTCGGCGTCGGTGTGGCCGTACACCAGCACGCCGCTCTCACACCGCGCGTCGACGTTCGAGACCGTGATGCCCGCGACCCGTCCGAGGTCCGTCTGCTCGTCGCGCGGGACCGACGTGACGTAGATGGGCTCCGCCTTCCCCCACCACGGCCCGTCGAACAGGCGCGTCTCGACGGTGCAGTCGCGAAACCGAATCCGCTCGATGTCGCCGCCGTCGCGGTGCTGGATACCGAGCCCGCGGTTCGAGCCGCGCACGACGCAGTTGGAGATAACGCAGTCGCGGATCGGCCCGTTCGTCTCGGACCCGAGTTTCACGGCACACGCCCGCGAGGCGAGCGTGCAGTTCGTCACGGCGACGGATTCGCAGGCCCGCTCCGCCTCCGTGGCCTTCAGCGTGATCGCGTCGTCACAGCACCGGATCGAACAGTCCGAGACGCGGACGTCGCGCGACCCGTCCACGGAGAGGCCGTCGCAGTTCGGGATTCGCATGTGGTTGCGGACGGTGACGCCGCCGACGGTCACCGACTCGCAGTTCCGGAGCGAGACCGTCCACGCCGGCGCGTCGCTGAACGTGACGCCGCTGAGTGCGACGTTCTCACAGCCGTCGAAGCAGAGCATCGGTCCGGGTCGGAAGGGCGGTTTCGCCACCGGCCACTCGTCGGTCCCGTCCGTCGGGTCGAGGAAGTCCTCGCCCTGGCGCGCCCGCGGTTCGCCGTCGCTGACGAGCGGGACCGACGCCGACTGCCCGGAGTGCTGTCGGAGCGGTTCGTCCAGGTCCGTTATCTCCGTCCCGCGTCCGCGGATCGTTCCCTTGCCCGTTATCGACACGCCGGTACAGTTCCGAGCGAGAACGAGCGGGCGCTCGCCGTCGGGACCGACGTACTCCGGGGGACACTGGTAGTCCGCCTCGTCGGGACTGGCAGAGACGACCGCACCAGGGGCGAGCGAGACGGTGAGATGGTCAGAGAGCGAGACAGACCCGACTTCGTACTCGCCCGGTGGGACGCGGACCGTTCCGCCGCCGTCGTCGGCACACGCGTCGATTGCCGCCTGAAACGCTTCGGTGGCGTGGCTTCCGTCGACACCGCCGTAGTCAGTGATAGCGTGGCTCATCTCCGGTAGTGGACCGAAGGACTGGACGGTGCAAAGCGCTTGTGCTGACGGAGCGCTCACGATGGTCCAGTATTACTGGACTCAGAGTTGGCATCGCTGGAATAGATTTATCAATGTTGCCGTTCTCGTATCGGCTATGGCCGACCAGCAGAACCCGAACGCAGTCAAGACCGCACAGACGACGTTCTCGATACTCGAGGAGCTAAAGGTGCGAAACGGGGCCACCGTCACGGACCTCACCGACGCCTTCGACCTCTCGAAGAGCAGCATCCACAACTACCTCACGACGCTCGAAGACGACGGCTACGTCGTGAAAGACGGGAACACCTACAAGGTCGGACTGCGACTGCTCGACCTCGGCGGCCACGCGCGCCACCGGGAACGACTCTACGACATCGCGAAGGACGAGGTGGACGAACTGGCGGCAGAGACCGGCGAACTCGCGAATTTGCTCGTGGAACAGCACGGCAAAGGGGTCTACCTGCACAGGGCCCACGGCGAGGACGCGGTCAAGACGGATTCGTACATCGGCCAGCGGGTCTACCTCCACAACACGGCCCTCGGGAACGCCATTCTCGCTCACCTCCCGCGTACGCGAGTCGAAGAGATCATCGACCAGCACGGGATGCCGGCGACGACGGAGAACACCATCTCCGACCGCGAGGAACTGTTTTCACACCTCGAACGGGTCCGCGAGGAGGGCGTCGCGTTCGACGACGAGGCCCGCCTCAAAGGCCTCCGCTGTGTGGCCGTTCCCATCGTCAACAACAACGACACCGTCGAGGGCGCGATCAGCGTCTCCGGGCCGACCAGCCGATTTCAGAACGAGCGCTTCCGCGAGGAACTGCCCGAGAAGCTCAAGAGCGTCGCCAACGTGATCGAACTGAACATCACCTACACGTGAAACAGTATTAGTAGAGTGTATTTCAGCAATACAGAATCGTATTTCAGAATGTCCATTCTCACACAGCCGCATACTGAATATTCACTTATATTCAGTGAGATATTACTATTAGTTGAGTGAATCAAGTAATACTGGATTCGGGCCAGTCATACTTGACAGTTCCACAGTTAGACAGCGTATCGCGTTGCGATACGGCGACCACCGAACGATTCGGCAATCGGAATATAACAGCCGTACACCCGTTAGTCCTCTCGCACGATGGACGAACCGTCGGGACGGCAGTTCACGACATGGATACGTCCGTTCCGCTACGAAGGCGCTCTCTGTCACGGAGAAGCGACTGGCACGCGGCCTGTCTGGCTAGCGCGTCCTCCAACGTCTCTGTCGACGCGAGGTGGGAGACAGTCCTGCATCGGTAGCCGCCGTGGGTGGGTCAGGATCGTTCGTTTCCATCTCACAGCCGGCCGAGCTATGTAGTACGGCCGTCGTGGTCGCCGACAGTCGACAGTTCCCGATCGACTGTCAAATGTCCGTACGTTCGGCGGATACGAGGCAACTTACGTTCGTATTCCCAGCACTCGGAAACAGGTTCGGGAATTTTCTCTGAGTTCGAATTTATATTTGACATATGCGATTGTATCTACGGAATAAAGATTCGAGGATTTGAACATTGACAACGATTGTCCCGAGCGGAGCTGCGAGCCTTCGCCGGCGGAGTTCGTCTGTTGTGTCCGCCCCAAGACGAACGCTCGGGCGTTTCGGCCGGGATGACGGACACTCGTCGCGGTCACTCGGCGACGAGTTCGACAGCCTGGGTCGGTCCGTCGAGAACCGCCACGTCGAATGCGCCGACGGTCGAACCGCCGGTGTGGAAGGTAACGGTGGGGTCTACGTCGATTTCGACCGCATCGCTGGTGAAGTTCAGGACCCACGTGTAACCGTCTCGCTCCATCACCCGCACGCCGTCGGGGAAGCGGTCGGTGTACTCGATGTCGGCCGCGGCGAGCAGGTCCGTGACGAGCGCGTCGGCGAGCGCGTCGCTGGGCCAGCAGCCACAGTAGGTCACCGCTCCCTGTCCCGTCTCGTTGTGTACGATCGCCGGACATCCGTCAGCCTCGCCCGTCCCGTACTCGCCGCGCCTGTCGCCCTCCTCCGGGGCCAGCCACGAGGCCCACGTCCGAAAGCCGTATTCCGAGCCACGGTAGTCCACCCGAGTCTCGACCGAGTCGGGAAGCGTCTCGTGGCGCTCGATACGCGTGCCGGCGAGCGACGCCAGCGGCCCGGGCGCGAGTGACTCGTGGAGCTGATTGTGCGGGTCTTTCTCGCCCGTCCGGGCACCGAGGAGGAGGGAACCACCCGACGACACGTAGTCCGCGAGCGCCGACGCGCGGTCGTCACCGACGAGGTACAGCGTCGGCGCGACCACCGCGTCGTACGTCTGGAGGTCCGCAGTCGGGGGGACGACGTCGACCTGTTGGCCGCGGGCACGGAGTGCGTCGTAGTAGGTTCGCAGGTGCGCCCAGTAGTCCCATTCGGGAGCGTTGGGCTGTGAGCTGGTCGCCCAGAGGCTCTCGTAGTCGTGAACGACCGCGACCGACGCGTCGACCGAACCAAGGTCGAACAGTTCCTCCGCGGCCCTCGAGGCGTCCCGGTAGCCCCGGTCTGGAGAGCCGTCCTGCCGCCGGAGGCCGGCGTGATACTGTTCCTGTCCCTGTCGGCACCGCCGCCAGCGGAAGTAGACGACGGCGTCGGCCCCGTGAGCGACGGCGTGGTGCGCCCACAGTCGCATCGCGCCGTCGGCCGGCTGAGACGAGTAGGGCGGCCAGTTCACGTCGCCCGGTTGCTGTTCCATCACCCAGAACGGGTTCCGTTTCGCGCCGCGCTGGATGTCGTGGTTCATCCCCACCTGGTCGGGGTCGCCGGCGCGCAACTGATCGGGCGTCGCCGGTTCGGGCTGGCGGTCCTGGACGAACCCCGTCGGATACGAGTCCCACGAGAGGAAATCGAGGTCGTCGGCCAGCCGATAGGCGTCGAGCGAGAAGCCGCCGATGAAGTTGTGGGTGACGAACCACTCGTCGTTCGCCTCGCGTATCAGGTCGGCGTGCAGGCGATTGTACTCGACGACGCTGTCGTTGCTGAACCGCTCGTAGTCGAGCAGGCGCGCGGGGTGATGTGCCGCCGGCGTCGGTCCCGGGGGATCGACCGCCTCGAACCGGTCGTACTGCTGGCTCCAGAACGCGGTGCCCCAGGCTTCGTTGAGCGCGTCGACGCTGTCGTACCGCTCCGCGAGCCATTCGCTGAACGCCTCACTACAGTCGTCACAGTAGCAGGTGACGGTCTCGTGACAGCCGTACTCGTTGTCTGTTTGCCAGCCAGCGACGTACGGGTGGTCGGCGTAGCGTTCGGTCATCGTTCGGACGATGCGCTCCGTTTCGGCGCGATACGTGGGGGAGTTGAAACAGGTGAATCGACGGCTCCCCCACTCCCGGGGCGTCCCGTCGCGGTCTCTCTGACGGATGTCTGGATGGTCGTCGACGAGCCACTTCGGTGGCGTCGCCGTCGGCGTACACAGCACCGCCTCCATCCCGTGGTCGCCGATGAGGTCGATGGCCTCGTCGAGCCACGCGAAGTCGAACGACCCCCGCTCGGGTTCGACTCGGCCCCACGAGAACTCTCCCATGCGGACGTACTCGATTCCGCAGTCAGCCATCTGTGCGACGTCCGTCTCCCACCGATCACTGGGCCAGTGCTCGGGGAAATAGCAGACTCCGATCGTCATATCTGGCCCTCGAAGTGCGGGGATATATTTCTTTCCAGTGGTGGACCGAGTCCACTCGAAAGTCAGCGATTTCGCCGGTTCGATTCCACGCGCCGTCTCGTGGAATCCCCCGCTGACGCTCTCACCCCTGCGAGACGAGCCACTCACCCGTGACAATCGCTCCATTATATTTGGTGCGGATGACAGCATCACTGCTCATCCGCGTCACCAGGTGAGCACGAGCAGGAGTTCTCGGATGCAAATAACAGGGCCCCGAACTGTCCGAAATTGCCACTCAGTCGGAGAGTATACCCTGCAAAGCAGTCACACGGTAGACAAAGACACCCACATTGAACCGAGCAATACTGTCACTCGTTCACCATAATTGGAGTCGCCCGTCTCGTCGCGGCCGCGGTCGGGTATCGGTTCCCCAGCGCCACCGCCGAAAAAGCTAAGCGACCGTGCTCGTTACGACCGCCCGTGTCTCTCAATACGGTAGCGATCGGCGACGCCGAGTTCGATTTCCACGACTTTGGCGTCCTCGGCCCGGCGATCGACGACGCGCTCGGTGACGGCGCGGACGTGGAACTGACGACCGATCGCACCGCGGTTTCGAGGCTTTCGGACTACGACGCGTTGATCGACTACACGACGAAGGCCGAGTGGACGCCAGCACAGCTGGACGCGATACGGTCGTTCGTCCGGGCGGGCTCGGGCTACGTCGGGATTCACTGTGCGACTGATATCGATACGGGCGTCGACGAGCCGTGTACGGAACTGGCCGATTTCATCGGCGGTCGGTTCGTCGCGCACCCGGAGATGACCACCATCGACGTGGAGATGGTCGACTCGGACCACCCCGTGACTGACGGGGTCACCGACTTCCAGCTCTACGACGAACCGTACGAACTCGACTGGGACGCGGACCGGGTCACAGTCCTCGCAGAGTTTACGCATCCCGAGACGGGGACGATGCCTGCGGCGTGGGTTCGAACCGAAGGCGACGGACGGGTCTTCTACTGTTCGCTCGGCCACGACTCGGCTGCGTTCCGTAACGCGGACTTCCGACAGCTGCTGCGCAACGGCCTTCAATGGGCGGCGGGAACCAACCCCTGAAGGCACTGTTCCGGCCGCCGACGGCCCCGTCGAACGTGAGTGGAAACTGGCGCCGCGCGTGTTCGCCCCACGATGGCGATCTCAGGACGTGAACCGGTGGCTGAAGCGTCCGTTCACGGCGCGTTGAACGACCACTTCTGGTTGTCACCGCCGTTCCAGCTCCACTGGATGACGTCGTCCCCGTTGGAGGTCCCGGAGGCGTTCACGTCGGCGACGTATCCCGAATTGGCGTTCTCCAGTCGGTAGGTGCCGTCGCCGTTTTCGAGGACGGTCCAGCGCTGTTCGTCGTTACCGTTCCACGTCCACTGGACGAGCGACGCGCCCTCGCTCGTCGACCCACCGTCGACGGAGAGGACCTTCCCGGAGTTGCCGTTCTCGAAGCGGTAGGTACCGTCGCCGTTCTGCACGGCCTTCCACTGCTGGTTCTCGCCGCCCCAGTACCCGTACTGCTGGACGTTCCCGCCGTCGGACGTGGAGCTGTCCGCGACGTCCATCGCCTTGCCGCTGTTGACGTTCTCGATCCAGTAGGTCCCCTCCGATATCGGCCCACTCCCGTCCGACGACCCGGCGTAGGGGAGGTCGCGCTGGCTGAGCGCAAGGGGGTCCTCGCTTCCCGCATCGAACGGTCGGAACGCGTAGGTGAACTGCGTGCTGATAGGATCGACGCTGTACTCAGCGAGCGTGTTGCGAGGCATTCCGCCGACGCCGCTGACGGCGTAGTCGACGTTGAAGACGACTCCGTCCGCGTACTGGAGGTCGCTGATGCGGCGCTCCGCGTCGTTCATGTCGGTAAACTCCTGGACGCTGACGTTCATGATCTCCGTCGAGGGCAGGTCGTGGACCAGCAGGCCAACACCGCTGTCGTTGGTCAGTGCGGCGTAGCGCGTGTCACACTTGTTGCCGTAGTCTCCGGGCGGGACGTACCCGACGAACTGCTCGGAGACGGACCCGCTGTAGCGACCGATGCGCTCGTTCCACTTCCTGTCGGGATAGGTCTCGCCGGGCCCCCGGCCGAACCACTCGAACGAGTCGAACTGCGTCGGCAGTCGCAACTGGAGACCGTACTTCGGCAGGTACTCCGTGATGGTGTCCTGCATGGCCGAGTTCGGCGTGACCTCGACGTGAGTGACGACGTCTCCGCTGCCGAGGACGGTGTAGGTGTAACTGGTCGTGAACGCTTCGCTGTGATCGCTCGCGGAGTCCGTCGTCTCGACCTCGATGCGGACCGCCGACGAGTCGGGCTGTGAGATCGAACTGGAATCAACCGTCGCCGTGAGCGCGTCCAGTCCCGCCGCGGTCCACTGGTCCGCTTCCGCACCGCCCCAGCCGTTCGTCTCGTTGTGGACCGGTTCGCGCCACGCGTTGAACTGTGGCCCGGCCTCGAGCAGTTCCTCACCGTGGCGCTGGAACGACGTGAACCGGCCCGCGCTCGTGTCGAAGACGTACGTGAAGTCCGACCCGGAGACGGTCACCTCGGACCCGCTCGTGGAGTAACTGACGTCCGCCATGTCCGCGAGGCTGGGCTGTGGATCCGCCGGAACATCCCAGGGGACGACAAACTGCTCGAAGGCGACCTCGTAGCCGGCGTCGGCCCACGGCTCGTCAGATGCGAGCGTGACGCTGATGTCGAGGAAGTACTCCGAGCCGGCCTGCAACGAGGGCTGAGAGTAGCCGAGGGAGACCGTCTGCGTCTCGCCGGGCGCGATGCTCGGGTTCACCGTCCCGCTCTGAATGACGGTGTCGTCCTCCGTGAGTTCCCAGCTGAAGTCGAACTGGCTCGTGTCCGTGAAGTCGTAGACGTTCGTGATATCGACGTCGCCGCTGGGCAGGTCGTTGGCAGCGAAGCGGACGAACTGCTGGGCCTTCTTCATCACGTCGAGCTGGGGCATCGCGTGGCGGTGGTCGATAATCGTCGCCGTTGGCTGTGGCGGGTCGCCCCAGTGGTGCTCCTTGATTTCGAAGTCGAGCCAGAGGCGACAGGAGTCGTCCGGCGAGGAAAGCGAATCCACCTCGTTAGACGAGAGTGCCCGCTCGAAGATGCGGACCGAATCGACGCGGACGTTCGCGTACCGGTCGGTGGACTCGGTGTTGTGGCCGATGCCGACGCGGTAGCGGTTGCTGTTGACGTCGCCCGAGAACGACGTCGAGGCGACTTCGCTCCCGTCGACGTACAGTCTGACGGCCGACCCGTCGTAGACGCCCGACACCGTGTGCCAGTTCCCGTTCCACCCGCTCGGCGGGGCGGCGCTGGCGGTGTGGCGGGTCGACCCGTCGTGGACGAAGAACTGGAGGTCGCCGCCGCTCATCTTCAGGCCGTACTGGGTGTCTCCCTTGACGACGAGGGGCTGTTCACCAGAACGGTCGCTCTCGCCGTAGACGACGGCTTCCACGGTCAGTTCGTCCGTGATGTCGATCCGGTCGTCGTGGTTGGCGTCGACCCAGTCCGTCGACCCATCGAGTTCGAGGGCCGACCCACTCTCGCCGGTCACCGCCGTCGGCGAGCCGTTTATCAGCGCCGTGTGGCCGGCGATAGAGCGGTCGTCGATCGCCGCTCGCCGGTGGTCCTCGTTCAGCAAGTCGCCGTCGAGCGGCGCTTCGGTGGCGTTGAGCTGGTGCTGGTTCCACATCCAGATGTAGCCGCCCTGTAGCTGTTCGTGGGAGTGGATGACGTCGTAGAAGTCCGTCAGGAGGCCGCCGCCGTTGCCGGACATGATCTGGTACTCGCCCATGACGACGGGCTTCGTCACGCTGGAGTCGTTCGCCATGCTCTCGATGGTCCCCGGATACGGGTAGCGGACGCCGTTGATGTCCGCAAAGGGGGCGGTGCCGCCGAACCCGCTCCCGTAGCCGCCGTCGTTGTCCTGGTGGCCGACGAGTCGAGTGGGGTCCGCACTGCTCACCCAGTCGGCCATCTTCCGGTGGGCCGGCCCGAATCCGGCCTCGTTACCGGTCGACCAGATGTTAATCGACGCGAAGTTCTTGTCGCGTACGACCATCCGTTTGAACCGGTCGAGGAACGAGGGGTCGAACGAGGGATAGTCGTTGACGAGCGTCTGATTGTCGTGGGCTTCGGTGTTGATCTCGTCCTGCAGGTAGAGGCCGTACTCATCACAGAGGCGATAGAAGTCGGGTCGGTTCGGGTAGTGCGAACACCGGATGGCGTTGGCGTTGTTGCGCTTCGCCATCTCGATCTCTTTGCGCATCCGTTCGGTGGGGACGTGTCGGCCGTGGTCGAGGCTGTAGTCGTGGCGATTCGTCCCTGCGAGCGTCACTGCCTCCCCGTTGACGGTTATCTTCTCGGCCGACCCGTCAGCGGTCGAAACCACCTCGATCGTCCGAAATCCGACCTTCTCTACCATGGCCTCGCTGGCCGAAGTCGCACCGTCCGGGACCAGTTCGATGCCGAGCGTGTAGAGAGTCGGCGTCTCGGCGGTCCACGTCTCGACGTCCGAGACGCTCATCGAGAGCGGGGGTCCGGTCTGCTCGAAGTCGAACCACAGTCGCGTCGAGCCGTCTGGGTCGGTTCGCGTCTCACTCACTTCCGACGACGACAGTGCGCGGTCGTACACGCGCGCCGAGTCGAGTTGCCCGCCAAAGTACCGGCTCCGGGCCTCGGTGTTGTGCCCGACACCGAGCCGATACCCGTTCGTCGCGACCGACCCGGAAAACGAGGTCGAACCGATCTCCGTCCCGTCGACGTACAGTCGGAGCGCCGAGCCGTCGTAGACGCCGGTGACGGTGTGCCAACTGCCCGACCAGCCGCTCGGCGGGGCGACGGTGACCGTGTTCCAGCTCCCGTCGTAGACGAAGAACTGGAGGTCGCCGCCGCTCATCTTCAGACCGTAGGCCGTGTCGCCCTTGGTGATGATCGGCTGTTCGCCCGAGAGCGACTCGCCGTAGACGACGGCCTCCAGCGTCAGTCCTGCCGAGAGGTCGAATCCCGGGTCGGCCCCGGCGTCGACCCAATCGTCGCTCCCGTCGAAATCGAGTGCCTGCACGTCCGCCCCGCTCACGTAGGACGGACCGCCGATGACGGTCCCGTCGTTGTTCTCCCCAGACCGGTCGTTCGCCACGTCGTCTGACGTGGTGACGATGTCGCCCGAATCGACGGTGACGCTCCGTTCGGTCGTTCCGACCGCAGTGCCTGACGGGTCGAACAGGCTGGCACGGACGGTCGCCGACTGCTGGGCGCTCGTGTGATTGGCGACCGCCGCGTCCACCTCCAGCGTCCCGTCCGTGTACGACGAGTCGAGGTCGGCGACCGTATCGAGGTCCTGTACGTGGACGTCCGGCTTCGAGTACAGGAGCACGTTGCGGAAGATGCCGGCGAGTCGCCACATGTGCTGCTGTTCGATGTACGTCCCGTCTGTCCAGCGCACGACCTGTATCGTCACGGTGTTGGTCGAGTCCTCGGAGACGACGTCGGTGACGTTGAACTCGCCCGGCGTCATCGACCCCTGCTTGTAGCCGACGTACGTGTCGTTGACCCAGACGAAGTAGCCGGCCTTTGCGCCCCCGACGGAGAGGTACGCCTGTCGGCCGCTGGTCCATCCGCTCGGAACGGTGAACTCGCGCCTGTACGTCCCGACGCTGTTGTCCGTGCTCGGGACGTTTGGCGGGTCGTTCGGTTCGAAGCCGACGTCGACGTTGTAGAACCCGAGGTCGCCGTACCCGTCCGTGCTCCACGTGTGTGGGACGTACACCGTGTCCCAGTTCGCGGCGTTCGAGGTGTCCGTCGTCGCGCCGCCGAGGTCGGTGGCGAAGTCGAACTGCCACGGGCCGTCCAGCGCCTTCACGTAGTCGGATTCGAGCCACTGGTCGGTCAGGAACGTCTCGCTGCTCTCTGCGGTTCGCGCCGCGGATAGCGATCCATACGGCTTCGTCGTCGGGACGTGTGGCGGTTCGGTGTACTCCCCGACGACCGTCGGATCCTCGATGTACGTGTTCCAGTCGACGTTCCCCGGGGTCGGGTCGTTCCCGTCGTGTGGCGCCGCACTCGTCAGTGACGTCCCGTTCCCGAACACAACGCTGCCGAGGAGCGTTCCGCCGGTCGCCTGCATCACGTGCCGGCGTGTCAGTCCACCCCCGTCGTCCGACGACTGGTCGCTGTCGCTCGGTGGTCCCGCTGAGCCGTTTCGACTCATCGTTTCCACCGCCGGCACGTCCCGTCGCTTCGTCGCTGGCCAGTGCTACCGAGAGTATCTGCTGTCTGTGCGTACATAGTCATTACCTACCGCGGTCTACGATAACATCCCTCATCATTTAACGTTTTCGACATGATGAGCGAACTGGTACGCATCGGTGCAAGATTGCGTCCTGCGATTCCAGTCGGGACGGCCGAGGCGGTAACCGTCTTCTGATTCGGAGGGTGACAGCGGGCAAGACGCTCGGAGCCGTCGCTGGTCACGGATTCGTCGGAAGAACGACGGACCCCGACAGTGGGGTCGGAGCGAGGCCGTTACACCTGGGTCTGCGTCACGCTGAGCTGATCCGTCTTCGTTTTGAGCGAGTCGCCGGTCTGTACGTCGAAGAGGTACACGGACTCCTCCTCGAAGGAGATGCCGACCCGGTCGCCGGTCTCGGGACGAACCGCCACGTCCGTCCGCGCGACGATCTCTTTCTCGCCGAGCGTCCCGTAGATGAAGTTCTCGTTGCCCATCTTCTCGACGACGGTGACCTCGATGTCGTTCCCTGTCGGGTCGATTTGGAGGTCTTCCGGGCGCACCCCCAGCCGGACAGTCGAGACGTCGCCGACCCGATAGTCGTCGAACGCGTAGGCGAACCCCGACTGGGAGACGAGTCGGTCACCGCTCGCGTCCATCGTGATGAGGTTGATGCTGGGACTCCCGATGAAGTCGGCGACGAACTCGTTTGCGGGGTTGCGGTAGAGTTCCTCCGGGATTCCGACCTGCTGGAGCGTGCCGTCGTTGACGACGGCGATGCGATCACCCATCGCCATCGCTTCGGTCTGGTCGTGGGTGACGTACACCGTCGTCACGCCGAGGTCGTTCTGGAGTTCCTGAATCTCGGTCCGCATCTCGGACCGAAGCTTCGCGTCGAGGTTGCTGAGCGGTTCGTCCATCAGGAACACCTCTGGCTCGCGGACGATGGCCCGTCCGAGTGCGACGCGCTGTTGTTGCCCGCCGGAGAGTTCGCCGGGCGTCTTCGAGAGCAGGTCCTCGATTCCCATCATCTCCGCGATGCTGGTCACCTGTCTCTCGATCTCGTCGGAGGAGAGCGTCGTCGAGAGTTTCAGCCCGAACCCGAGGTTCTCCCTGACAGTCATGTGCGGATACAGCGCGTAGTTCTGGAAGACCATCGCGACGTTCCGGTCGCTCGCACGCTGGTGGCTGACCTCCTCGCCGTCGAAGCGGATGCTGCCGTCGGAGACACTTTCGAGACCCGCGATACAGCGCAGCATCGTCGTCTTCCCACAGCCCGAGGGGCCGACGAGCACCAGGAACTCTTCGTCCCTGATTTCGAGGTCGACGTCGTCGACGGCGACGATCTCGTTTCCCTCGACGTCGTGGTCTTCGTTCGCTTCGTACGTTTTGACGAGTCCTTCGATATTGATTTGTGTCATCCTGAATCACTCCTTGACGGCTCCCGACAGGATGCCTCGCACGAAGTACTTCTGGAGTGCGAGGAACACCACGAACATCGGGAGTATTGCGATCGCCGATGCGACCATCAGTTGGTCGAACGCGATGACCTGCTGTCCCATGATCTTGGTGATCGCCACCGGAATCGTGAACTTGTCTTCGCCGAGGACGACCAGCGGCCAGAGGAACATGTTCCACTGGAAGAGAAAGAGAATGACGGCGAGCGCCGCCATCGACGACTTCATCGACGGTAGCGCGACCCGGTAGTACAGCTGGAACTCCGATGCGCCGTCCATCCGGGCGGATTCCAGTAGCGCGTCCGGGATCGCTTGCATCGACTGGCGCATGAAGAAGATGCCGACCGGGTACGCGGCCCACGGCAGGATAATCGCCGCGTACGTGTTGGTCATGTCCGCCGTGGACATGACGAGAAAGAGCGGAATGACCAGCAGGTTGATCGGGATGACGAGCGTCGCCAGAATCCCGGTGAAGATGGCTTCTTTGAAGCGGAAGTCGTACTTCGCGAACGCGAAGCCGGCCATCGAACACAGGAACAGGGCCAGCAGCGTGTAGACCACCGCGATGAAGATACTGTTCCAGACGCTGTTCATGAAGCTGACGTACTGTCGTGACTGGAGCGCCTGGAAGTTCTCCACGAAGTGGCCGCCCGGAACCAGTTGCGGGAGCGTCCCGCTACTCGAGAGGATCGCCGACTGCGGAAGCGTCGACGCCACGACGATCCAGTAGATCGGGACGAGCATGAACAGCGCGGCCGCGACGAGGAAGCCGTAGCTTCCGAACCGCCAGAGCGCCTCGGTTTTCGTTTCCTGATGCATCGTTAGCTCCACTTGAGTTGGACGAGCGATAGTGTCATGACGATCCCGACGAGGACGACGGTCAGCGCGCTCCCGTATCCAAGCTGGAGGTTCTGGAACGCGATCTCGTAGATGTAGTAGACGATAGTGCGGGTCTCTTTGACCGGTGCGCCCGCGCCGATGAGAATCGTCGGTTCCGAGAACTTCTTGAAGCTCCCGATGGTCGTCGTCACGAGAACGAACAATAGCACCGGTTTGAGCTGGGGCAGCGTGATGTACCGGAACTTCTGGAAGCGCGACGCGCCGTCGATCTCGGCGGCCTCGTACAGCGACTCCGAAATCGTCTGGAGCCCGGCCAGGATGATTATCATGTTGTACCCGGTCCAGCGCCAGACGACCATGAACGCCATCAGGTTCCGCGACCAGAACCCGTTTCCGAGCCAGTCGAGCGGCGTGAGACCGAACACCTGGAAGATGGCGTCGAGGAGTCCGCCTTCGGCGACGATGACGACGAAGACCACCGAGTACGCCACCGTGTTCGCCGAGACCGGCAGGAGCATCAGACTCCGAAAGACGCCCTTGAACCGGGTGAATCCGGCGTTGAGAACCACCGCGAGTCCGACGGCCAGACCGACCATCAGCGGGAGTTCGATCGCGAAGACGTAGGCCGTATTGAACAGCGACTGGTGGAAGACGCCGTCACGGAGGAGCCGCTGGTAGTTCGCCAGCCCGACGAACTCCAGGTTCGCGATCTTCGGGACGATCAGATAGAAGTCGCCGAGTTGGACCCAGAAGAGCGGGTCCGTCGCCACTCCCTGATAGGTGAAAAACGAGAGGTAGACGGTGTAGAAGATCGGAAATGCCAGAAACGCCCCGAACAGGACGAAAAACGGGGTGAGGAACACGTACGGCGTTCCCGGAATCGTCGGCATCAGCTCCTTGAACCGCTGTCGCTGGAATCGGAGGCGGTCGGACAACTCGACGATGACTTCGGAGCTCATCTGTTATGCGATGTCGCGGTCGGTTCGGTCTGCGACGCGCTGGGCCGCACGGTCCAGTGCCGCCTTCGGCGAGTCGCCCTCGTCGATCATGTTTCGCATCTCCTCGTTGATGATGCTGGAGACGATGGGCGAGTCGACGGTGAACCGGTAGCCGGGGATGTTCGGGACCATCTCGATCCAGATGTCCGCCAGCTTTTGCCCGCCGAAGAACTCGAATTCGGCGGTGGTGAACGCCTCCTCGTCCCACGACGGCTCGTGTGCCGTCATCTGCCCCTCGTTCTTGTACGTGAGCGCGTTCTGTTTCGGATTGGCGGTGACGTATTTGATGAAGTCCCACGCCCGGTTTGCCTCTTCCGCCGAAACCTGCTCCGGGATGACGAGCCCGGAGCCGCCGCGGTTGCTCGCTCGATTCCCTCCCTCCTCGACGGCGGGGACTTTGAAGCCGCGCCACTTCCCCGCGGTGTCGGCCATCGAAGAGGTGATCGTTCCGTAAAACCACGAACCGGTAGCGTACCCGGTGATACTACCGTCCTTGAAGCCGGAGAACCACTGTTGACTCCAGTTCGCCCCGCGGTCGACCAGCCCCTCGTTCGAGAGACGGTTCATTATCCGGGCGGCCTTGAGCCCCTCCTCTCCGTTGAGGACGATCTCCCCGTTCTCGTTGAACTCCTGACCGCCCTGCATGCGGTTCAGGAACCGCCAGTAGAGGTTCGAACCCGAAGCGGGGAGCGAGAGGAGTGAGACGTCGTCGGGGAGCTTCTTGCCTTCCTCGATCAGTTGGTCCCAGGTTTCGATCTCCTCGTGGGGCGCGAGTCCGTGCTCGTCCCACACGTCTCTGCGGTAGTAGAGGGTGGTCGGAGCGATGTCGTCCGGCACGGAGTAAATCTCCCCGTTCTCACCCGTCACGGCGGCGAGTACCCCCTCGTTGAACTCGTCGATGATGCCCGCCTGTTCCATCCGCGGTCGGAGGTTCCGAAGCCCGCCGGTCGAGGCGATTTTCAGCGTCTTCTTCTGCTCGATGAGCGCGGTACTGGGGGCACCCTGGCCCGAGATCAGGCGCGTCTGCATCTTGTTGATGATCTCGGAGTACCCCATGTTGGTATGAGAGATGTCAGTCCCTGTCTTCTCGGAATACCGGTCCATCAGGCCGCCGTACGCCCCTGCCATCTCCCAGAACTCCATCGCGTCGGCCATCGGACCCGGCGTCGACTGTTGAGACTCGGTTTCGTCCGTGTCCGTGGCTTCGCCACCCGAAGACCCGTCACCTGAGCTCTCACCACCGTCCGTCTGTTGGCCCTGACTCGGCGGACTGGAACCAAAGCCCGCACAGCCGGCGAGCCCCGCCGCCCCGAGTGCCCCGAGAGCATTTAGCACACTACGCCGGTCACAGAATTCTACGTGATCTTTCATTGCGAACGTTGCAGAAGTCAAAAGGGGAGTACAAATAGTTTTGGGTTAAATCCCGGGAGAAACAGTAATATTTATTATACTTATTGGTGCTCCCGGCTCCGAGTGGTCTAGCGAACCCGACCGACGGCCCTGGAGATTGGCTACCACCACGTCGACACTGCACAGTACCACTGGCACGACGGAGCGCTCTGGTGACTGCTATCGACGGGTCACCACGACGTGATCGGGATCTCACGGAGCGGTTCCGCCAGGGGAATCTCGACCGTCGATCCGGTGTAGTGAGAGATGTAGAAGCCGACGATGACCTCCAGGGACCGGGCCGCTTCGGCTCCCGGGGAGAAGTTGTCTCCGTCACCGTTCAGCAGGTCCTCGATGTGCGTTGCCGCGTTCGCGAACGACCGTTTGTAGTCGTCGTCCCACGTCCAGGCGCCCTCGATACCCGGTAACGGCTTTTCGACGTGCTCGCCGTCTTCGAGCGACCAGTAGCGCCACTCGCCGTCGTCGTTGTTCAGGTAGAGTTTTCCCTCAGTCCCGATGAAGTTCAGCGTCATCGAGGAGATGTCGCGGGGAATCGTACAGTCGACGGTGACGAACGAACCGTCGTCCATCACGACGTGGCCGCCGCCGCCAGCATCGACGACATCTGTTCCCGTCCCCAGCGAATCGACGGCCTCGTTCTCGCCGTTGATGTACCCGCTGACCTCCGCAGCCCGGGCGTCCAGGAGATAGACCAGCGTGTCCAAGACGTGCGTGGAGTTACGCATCAGTTCCATGCGGTACTGCGTGCTGACGGACGTGACCTCGCCGAGAAGGTTTCGCTCGTGGATGAGGTCGTGGAGACGCCTGAGTTTGTCTGTAAACCGGAACGAGTGGTTGACGACCAGCTCCGTCCCCGTCTCGTCACACACGTCGACCATCTCCTCTGCAGCGCTGACCTGCGAGGCGATGGGTTTCTCACACCAGATGACCTCCGGGTCGGCGGCGGACTTCGCCGCGTCGATCGTATGTTCGTGGTGCAGAAAAGACGGCGTACAGATCGAGACCACGTCCAAGTCCTCCTGTCCCAGCATCGAATCGTGACTGCCGTACCGACGATCCACCGGAATGTCCCACGCGTCACCGAAGGTCGCGAGTTTGTCTTCGTCTACGTCGGCGACCGCGACGAGTTCGATGTCGTCGGTACTCGCGTAGCCGCCGGCGTGGCTCGCGTCGATCTTTTCTTTCCCGATCGCATCCTCGTCGTGCATGCCGAGAATGCCCATGCCTGCGATACCGCCTGTGCCAATCACGCCTGCTCTGTAGGTCATCTTTGGATTCTCCCTCACTGGTCGCGGGACCCACCGCGGTCGGTGCTGACGAGTCGCTCCCAGCGAATACGGTCTGTCGCTGCTAATCCTATCAGTATCCCACCTAATAAATGTTTGAGTGGATTCGGCGGCCGGTGGTCGGCGAACGCGAATCGCCGCGGCGAGAATTACCGGTCGGTGGGGAAGCACTCGAGAAGCCGCTCGCCGTCGTGTGTCTCGACGACGACACCGGCGTCGGCCGATTCGAACTGTGGCGCTCGCTCCCAGGGAGCCGTCCCGTCGGGGCTGGCCAGCACTGCCGCACCGAACCAGTGCTCGCCGGGGTCGTGGGTGGTCCGTAGCGTCGGAACCACCGTCCGTGGGTGGTTGCTGTTCGTGTTCGGTTCCTGGGCTTCGACGGTCGGCGAGCGGTCGCCGAAGGCGTCCGCGATTCCGCTCGTCCCGTTGGGATATCTGGCGATGGCCGCCTCGCCTCGGCTATCGTGGGAGAACCGCGACTCGTCGTCGTCGCCGGTCTTGTCGAGTGCGAAACCGCCCTCCTCGCTGTGTATCGTCCGGTCCGTCCGAAGGCGGTGGACGCGAACGTGCCACGGGAGGGCCGGAGCGAGCCACGTGTCGACGGTCACACCGTCCCACGGGTCCCAGCGGGCCGCGAGCGTGGTTCCGTCCATCTCGGCCTCCGTCAGCGACGCGGGGACCGTGTACTGTTCGCCGTCGAGGCTGAGGGCGAGGGCGCTGTCGTGGCCCGCCTGTCCCGGCCCCGGTGTTCGTCCGGCGACAGAGAAACCGAACTCCGTCGAGTACGCGAACTTCGTGTATTTCTCCCGACCGTGAACGCTCTCCTGCCCGAGCGAGAGGGCGAACAGGTGGTCGTCGCCGCGACAGAGGAGTTTGCCGGCTTCGGGCTGTGTCGTCGTTTCGGGCAACTCCGGGAGCGGCTCCTCGTCGGCCTGCCAGAACGGGTGCTCCCGGTCCAGCGCGAGCGGCAGGAACGCTTTCATGGCCCAGTACGGCGAGTTCGGGGAGTTGTACGTCTCGGACACCTTCAGCGTCGGGTAGCGATAGCCGACCGAGAGCAAGCCGCCGTCGGTGAATATCGGCTGGTTCAGCCACCACCGGACGTTTCGCGCCCAGAGGCCGCGGACGGTCCCCCAGGAAAACGGCTCGACGCCGGCGTACGCGAGACCGCCCCAGAACGCCGCCTGTGCGAACCGATAGGTCAGGCTCCGGCCGAACGGGAGCGCTCGACCCGTCTCGTCGAACCAGTGCACGTGGGTGGTCGCAAACGTTTCGGCCCGTGTTCGGAACCGCGCCGCCCGCTCTGCATCGTCTTCGCCCACCACGGCCGCGTAGAGGAGGCCGTAGAAGTGCATCGCCCACGGGAGGTAGTAGTCCACGGGGCTCTGGTCGCCTTCGGGACCGTCGGTGTACCAGCCCTCGCCGCGATAGAACGTTTCGAGTCGGTCGAGCGACGACTGGGTCCGGTCCCAGTCGTGGCGCGCACCCACCGACCGAAGCCCCATGTTCACCATCACGCGGAAGAACAGCCAGTTACAGTCGTAGAGTTCGGCGTCGTTGATCTGGTTCAACCACGTGACCAGCCGTTCCCGTTCCGCCTCCGAGAGCGGGTCCCAGAGGTGTTCGGGGGTGAGCGCGAGACCGACGCCGATGGCGGCCATCTCGACGAGCTTCTGGGAGTAGTCGTCGGCCTCGCCCCAGTACTCCTCGTGAGACGGGTCCGTGCCGTTGATCAGGCCCGTCCGAAACCGCGGCCAGTGGTCGAACTCTCCGTGGACTCCCAGCGGCACGAGGCCCCACAGCGGGCGGGCGAACCCTTCCAGTTCGGCCGAGACGTCGGGAAAGTGCGCGCCAGTCGCCGTGGGACGCACCCTCGCCCGTCCGGGACTGAAGTGCTCTAACAACGGTTCTGTGAGCCGCCTCGCCGCTCCTTGGAAATCCTCCCGCGTCCGAAGCGGAGTGTCTCCGATCGGGTTCATCTAGCACGTACACTGACAGCACCGATAAATAGCGTTTTCCCCTCGGCCGACCGGCCAGGCTGCCCTCGCCGCGCCGAGAGGGCGAAGCCGGGCGAGTCTGGGCACAGAACGGTTACCAGTACCGTGACCAGTGTTCGGTCGCGCGGACGAGTCCCTCGACGTAGAAGTAATCACCCCAGATGCAACACTCGTCGTAGTCACCGTCCGTCGGGTCGTAGGCCCCGTCCGACAGCAGGCCGTTCGACTCGCTTCGATCGGTCGAGTACCGCTCCGCAAGGCTGCCGAGCGTTGCGATGGCCGCGTTCTCGTATCCCCGTGCGCGAGCGTCAGCGAGGGGCAGTTGCTGCGCCAGTTCGCCGAGACCACACGCCGCGATCGCGGCGGCCGACGTGTCCCGGTAGGTCTGGTCGGCGGGCGCGTCGAAGTCCCAGAGTGGCACGTGATCCGCTTCGACGTTCGAGAGGTAGTAGTTGGCCAGCCTGGCGGAGAGGTTCGCGTACGCGCCCTCGTCGGCGTAGTCGGCCGCGAGCGCGTATCCGTAAATCGCCCACGTCTGGCCGCGCGACCAGCACGAGTCGGCGTCGTACCCCTGGGCCGTCTCTCCGCCGAGGGGCGCCCCGCTCTCCACGTCACATTTGAACGTATGGAACGTCGAACCATCCGAACGGACGAGGTGCCGTGCGGTCGTCCGTGCGTGTCGCTCCGCGATGGACGCGTACGCCGAATCGCCCGTCGCTTCACTCGCCCAGAACAGCAGCGGAAGATTCATCATCGAGTCGACGATCATCCGACCGCGCTCCCACGAGTCCTCGGGCGAATCGATGTCGCCCCACGCCTGAATCAGCCCCGGAGCGTCCCAGAACCGATCCGCCAGGTGGTCCGCAGCGGTGAGGGCTGCCGACCGATATCGCTCGGTTTCGGTCACCTGGTATCCAGCGATAGCGGACAGCGTATAAAGGAACCCGAGGTCGTGCGTCTCGACTTCGCCGCTCTCCAGTCGCCGTTCGAAGGTCGCTAGCTGTGCCTGTGCGGCGTCTCGAAACCGACGCTCCCCGGTCACTTCGTACGCGAGCCAGCACAGACCGGTCCAGAACGCCGTCGTCCAGCCCTCCGTATTGTCGGTCGGCTCGTAGACGAGTCCCTCACTCGACGGACCCGGGAACTGGTCGTAGAACGCCTCCAGATTCTCGCCGATCCTGTCGATCGCAGTGGAGAGGGCCCGTTCGAGGTCACTTCGAGCCACGTCCGGTCTCCGTGTGTATCGCTCCGGCAGGCCGCTGTCGTCGACGGTCCGCAGCAGAGCGGCTGGCGAACTTGGCATGTGCATGCATATCCCTGGCCGGGGTGTAATAAACCCATCGTCGGACCAGCCGGACTGGCTCCGCCGCCCGCCGAGAATACTCCTGCTCGTAGCACAGACCGACGTGATGGGAGATACAGCGATACCGAATGATGTTTGGTAATACAACACACTCCCCCGACCTGGTACCGCGTCTCGATATGCGGAGGGGAGGCGGCCAATCGTCGAGGTGCGTGAATCCCACAGACAGGACGCTCAGTGGGGCTTCCAGCGCTGCCAGAGCATACACGGAATTACCGTCAGTACACTGCCTATCCCCTCCACGTGACCGAACCGCGGTGTCATGCGTCTTTGCCCGTCGCTGACAGTCTCGGATCGCCGGGCTCGACCAATTGTAGATGTTTTTTCCCTCAGGATAATGCAGATGTACATGTATTATTTCTGGAGTATCAGTCAGTATTAGCAGACCGATGCAAAAAGTACAGTCGAATCCACTATCTATGGACTGATATCCGGTATCAAAACTGAGTTCTACAGTAATACTGTATGTCTGTGTAAGATAGTACTAGCCCTGACGCCCACGCCGATCTGAGGTCCGTAGGAGTCAGCGTCAGCGACCCATCGAAATAACAGATGTACGAATGTTACGGATGGTTCGGCCGGACACCATCCGTAACGGGGAGGTTCGCCATTTCGTCCACGGTTCGACCAACCTCTCGGAATAGGAGACATACCACTTCACGTGGTGTCCGAACGAGTGGTCCCTCAGCGAGCAACTCTCGATCGTCGCGTACTCGTTTCGAGAGACGCCGGTAGCATAATCCAGCGTGCCGTTTCAGCCGAGAGAACGAGTTTCGACGATGGTCGGTACTACCTGCCGCAGTACAGTCTGACGGACCGATACAGGCTAATCCGGCTTCATGAGTCGATATCCCTGCTCTCCCTCGGATCGACCTTCAAAGAATGTGAGCAAACATCTCTGATCGTATTATATCTAGCAGTTCGTATATTTCTATCCGCGGTAGCCCGACGGCCGGTCACACCGGCGGTCAGTCGCGTCGGTCCCCGTGCCGCGTAGCCTGTCGCCGGTCACTCCTCGGCGGCGCGGAACTCGAAGCGCGCGCCGCCCGTCCGGCTCTCGGCGACTGACACCGACCAGCCGTGTGCGTCGGCGATCTGGTCGGCGATCGCCAGGCCGAAGCCGGTGCCGTTTTCGTCGGTCGTGTACCCCCTGTCGAGGACTCGGCCTCGTCGTCGACGTGGAGAACGCGAATGTGAGGACGGGTAAATCATGCATATTTGCTATTGATTCGTGTAGATGTCGATGTTAGCCTTGCTATTCCCGACTCGGGAGAATACTGAAATACGTACGTTCAGATTGCGTCTCAGGTACATTCCAGAATGACTCAGAGAGCAACGGGACCGAGCGTGGAGCCGGGCGCTGCCTCCGAGGCTGACCGCGGACACGTGAGTCGCGCCGAGAACCAGGCGCCAGACTACCTGCATCGATAGCAGGTGGTGACATCCGGTCCGGGCGTTAGAGCCCACCGCCGCCGAACACCCAGAGGGCAACGGCCGGTGCCGGGGCGAGCAGACCCCCGAGAACGAGGGTCCACGCGACGGCTCGCCTGTCGCGCTCTCGGACCGCCCCCTCGTATCGCCACAGCTGGCAACAGACGTAGAGCGCGGCCACGACGACGCCACCGAGATGGAAAAACGACGGCTGAAGCACCGTTGGAACCGCGGTCTCACTGGCCGTCGTGAAGTCGATTCCGATGGCAATCGCGCCGACGATGGCGGCCGCCAGCGCGTATGCCCCGCCGGCCGCTACGTGCCAGAGCCCCGTCCAGATATCGGGTCGCTCATCCCGCGGCGGGAATCGCCGCGGCGACGCGTAGCTTCCCAGACCCGCGTACAGTAGCGGGAGCGTCCCGACACCGACGACGACGGCATACGGCGTCGCGGAGGCGATCGAGATGATGATAAGGGCCGCCGTGAGCAGGTAGGCCCGCGCGGTCAGTTCGCCGAGCGCCAGCGGCGGGACGACGACGGCCATTCCGGCGACGAGAACTCCAATTCCGAGGGGGACCGAGACCGGACGGAGGCGGGCGGCGAGTGACATTGGGGTTGACTGGGCGTTCTGAGCGACGGTGCAAAATTGTTGTGTCGATGGTCGGTCGAGTCGCTACTCGTCCTGTGCGTCTGTGACGGCGACGGCGGCGAGATTGACGATGTCCTTGACTTCGTCGTCGCGCTGGAGGACGTGGACGGGTTCGTCCATGCCGACGAGCATCGGGCCGACGGCGTCCGCGCCGCCGAGACGCTGGAGGAGCTTGTACCCGACGTTGCCCGCCTCCAGATTGGGGAACACGAGGACGTTCGCGGGCTCGTCGAGGTCGGCGAACTCGTAGGTCCCGGTCAGCATCGACTCGACGACGGCGGTGTCTGCCTGCATCTCACCGTCGACCGGGAAGTCGACATCTGGGTCTTCACGCAGGCGGCGGGCGGCCTCCCGGGGTTTTCGGGTCCCTTCGTTGTCGACGCTGCCGAAGTCGGAGTACGAGAGGAACGCGACGCGGGGGTCCACGTCGAACCGCCGGGCGAGCGCCGCGGTCTGCCGGGCCACTTCCTCCAGCACGTCCTCGTCGGGGTCCTGATTGACCGTCGCGTCGGCGACGAACAGCACGCGGTTGCGGAACGTGAGCATGTACACGCCGGCGGCGTAGTCGATGTCGGGGGCCGTCCCGATGACCTGGAGCGGCGGACGCAACGCCGACGGGTAGTGATTGGTGAGGCCGGTCAACATCCCATCGACCTCGCCCATCTCGACCATGACGCTGGCGAGGTAGTTCGGATCTGTGCGGACGCGTTCGACGGCCTCCCGGCGCGTGACGCCGTTGCGCTGGCGCAGTTCGTAGAGGCGCTCTGCGTACCGCTTGTCGTCCACGTCGCTCGGATCGACGACCGACAAATCCGCCTCGATTCCCAGTTCCCGGGTCGTGGACTGGATCGCGTCCCGGTCGCCGACCAGTACCGGTTCGGCGATGGCTTCGTCCTGGAGTCTGACTGCGGCCCGGAGGATCTTCTCGTCGTCGCCCTCGGCGAGTGCGATTCGCTTGGGGTCACGCTGGGCCTCGTTCAGGACGATCCGCATCAGTTCCATCGATCTGTCGATGCGGGCTTCGAGGCGCTCGCGGTACGCGTCGAGGTCGATTTCGGTCCGAGCCACGCCGCTCTCCATCGCGGCGCGGGCGACGGCGGCCGACACTTCGGTGATGAGCCGCGAGTCGAGGGGCTTCGGCAGGATGTACTCCGGCCCGAACTGGAGGGTTCGCTCCTCGTAGGCCTTCCGCACGGCGTCGGGCACGTCCTGTCTGGCGAGGTCGGCGAGCGCGTCGGCCGCGGCGACCTTCATGTCCTCGTTGATCTCGGTCGCGCGCACGTCGAGCGCGCCGCGGAAGATGAAGGGGAAGCCGAGTACGTTGTTGACCTGGTTCGGGTAGTCAGAGCGCCCGGTGGCCATGACGACCGTGTCGTCGCGGGCGGTCTTCGCGGACTCGTAGTCGATCTCCGGGTCGGGGTTGGCCATCGCGAAGATGATCGGGTCGGCGGCCATCGAGCGGACCATCTCCTCGTCGACGATGCCGCCGGCGGAGAGGCCGACGAACACGTCCGCACCGGCCATCGCGTCGGCCAGATCCCCAGCGGGTACGTCTCGGGCGAACTCCCGGCTGTACGGGTCCAGATCCCCGGACTCCGCCCGCTCGGTCGTCAGGATGCCGTCGATGTCGCACATCGTGATGTTCTCCTTCTCGACGCCGAGCGAGACGTAGAACTTCGCGGTGGCGAGCGCGGCGGCCCCGGCCCCGGCGAAGGCCACCTCGATCGATTCGATGTCCTTCTCGACCAGTTCGAGCGCGTTCAGGAGGCCGGCCCCGGAGATGATGGCGGTCCCGTGCTGGTCGTCGTGGAAGACCGGGATCGACATCTCCTCGCGGAGCGCCGCCTCGATCTCGAAGCACTCCGGGGCCGCGATATCCTCCAGGTTGATGCCGCCGAAGGTGGGTTCCATCGCCGCCACGGTCTGGACGAACGCGTCCACGTCGGTCTGGTCCAGTTCGAGGTCGAATACATCAATGTCAGCGAACTGCTTGAATAGGACTCCTTTTCCCTCCATGACAGGCTTCGACGCCGTCGGTCCGATGTCGCCCAGGCCGAGGACTGCCGAGCCGTTCGAGACGACGCCGACGAGGTTGCCCTTCGCTGTGTACTCGTAGGCAGCGTCCGGATCGTCCGCGATCGCCCGGCACGGCCCCGCGACGCCCGGCGAGTACGCCAGCGAGAGGTCGCGCTGCGTGTTCGTCGGTTTGGTCGTGGCGATCTCGATCTTTCCGGGTGGGTCCTGCCGATGGTACTCGAGTGACTCGTCGTCCAGTGACATACATCGACTATTCAGCCCTGGACTTGAAAAACATGGAGTGATAGCCGCTAACAGCTGGTTCATCGTGCGGTTCGATGATAGCCCGTGTGAACCCGTCGAGACGGACCGACCCGTCCGTTGCCGGGCGTCGAGACACTCTCCGGTGATTCATTTCCGTTCTTGCCAGTATCCCGTTGCTCTCCTCTCTGAAATGGTCAGAACTAGAGTATATATTGATATGTGACTGTTTACCTCGTCCCAGCTTACAACTGGTCGTAGTTGATGTCCGTGAGCCGCCATCGCCATGCCGTGAAGTCGCCGTCGGGGAGGTGCCAGACGACCTCGCCCCGCGTCGGCACGCGCATCCCGTTGCGCGTCTCGTAGTCCATCCAGCGGCCGGTCCACGGCGTCGGCTCGTACCCGTCGTCCACCCGTCGCGGGCGGTCCGTCGCGTGGACCTCGGTGACCTCGCCGTCGTCGAACGTGAACGCGAGGGTGGCCGACACACCGCCGTACTCGAGAGTCGCGGTCGCCGTCCCGTCGTCGACGGCGTCCCACTCCATCCCTTGGCTGGGCAGCAGTGCCGTCGGGTACCACACCGCCTCGGCGAGATATCGGAGCAGTTCGCCCTCGTTCAGCTCCGGGCTCGGGTCGGCTCCGTCGATCGGAACCAGGCCGCCCAGTGAGACGCTCGCGCTCCCGTCGCCGTCCCGGTAGCTATCGCGGACGCGTAGCGACACGAGCGGCGCGACGTCGACCGCCGCGTCCCAGAGAAAGCCCGGCGGGTCGACGGTGACGTACTGCGTCGCGGTGAAGGGCCACCAGCGAGACGACGCGTCACCGGCCCGCAGCGTGCCCGTCTGTTCGAGACGGACCGCGTCGACGTGTGGTTGGCCCTCCCGGAGGACGGTCGCGAAGTACTCGCGGACCGGGTCCGGGAGGTCGGCCACGTCCTCGGTCGAGAACGTCTCGCCGGGCCCTCCGGCGGCCGACTGTCTGAGGTCGCGGACGCGCCGTGCCGTTCGTCGCTTTTGGATAGCGGTCCCGACGAGACCGGCGGTGAGGAGGACGGTAGCTCCACCGAGAGCGGCGTTTCGAAGGCGGGAGCGTTGCATAGCGTCTCGTTCGCTCCCGCACACCAGAACAGTTCCGCTCGATCGGACGGCATAAAGCACTTGTCCGCGCCATCCGGGCTGGCACGTATGGCCCCGCGAACGCCCCTCCTCCGCCCGGACAGATACTTCCGGGCCCGCGAGCCGGACCTCGCTCGCGGGCTCGTCGTCGCCGCGCTCGTGACCGCCGCGTCGGTCGCGCTCGTCGGCGGGCTCGGCGTCGTGTTCACCGAAAAGATCGACGGCACGGTCATGGTCGACAACCCGAACCGTCCGTCCGAAGCGTTCTGTGACTCGGACCCGAACTCGATGTTCACCGAGATGAGCGAGGTAGGCTTCGACTGCGATGCCCCCGCCGAGATCGAGCGAGACATCGATCCGATCATTCGGGACGCCCTCGGCGGATTCTACGGCTCCATGCTCGTCGGCTTGCCGATCGTCCTGCTCGTCACCGCCGTCATCCTCCACGTCGGGACGGCGCTGTGTGGCGGCCGCGGCGGATTCGGCAATTCGTTCGCCGTTTCGGCGTGGGGATTCGCCCCGGTCCTGGTGACGATGCCCCTCGGCCTCGCGGCTCTCTGGGTCCTGATGGACCCCGTGACCATCACGCCCGAGACCGCCCCAGCGGTCCTCAAACGGACCGTCATCGGGAGTCTCCAGCCGTGGCTTCCCGTGGCCACCGCGCTCAACGTCGCCAGTACAGCCTGGGGCGCAGTCATCTGGACGTTCGGACTCCAATGGGGACGCGACGTGTCTCGCGCGCAGGCGGCCGCGGTCGCCGCCGTCACGGCGGGCCTGTTCCTCCTCGTCGGCCTGCTCTGACTGGCCGATCCAGCGGCCCCGGAATTGACTTCCGCGTGCACCCCGGAGTCAGTACATGGTCCTCCCGCTCTCGATGGGATGGCGACACCTGCTGTTCGAGAACTGGCCGGTCGACCCGGCCGTAATGGACGCACATCTCCCGGACGGGCTGGAACCCGACGTGTACGACGGCTCCGCGTGGCTCTCCGCCGTGCCGTTCACCAACGTCGCCGTCCGGCCGAAGGGTCTCCCCGAGCGCCTGGGCGTGCGCTTGCCGGAACTCAACCTCAGGACCTACGTCACCCGCGACGGTGTCCCGAGCGTCTACTTCTTCAGCCTCGACGCGCAGGGCCTCGCGAGCGTCGTCGGCGCACGCCTGTTCCATCACCTCCCCTATTACTACGCGCGCATCTCCCTGGAGCTGGACGAGGGGCGCGTCAATTTCAGCAGTCGCCGCCGTCACCCCGGCGCGCGCCCGGCCCACTACGCGGGGACGTACTGGCCGAGCGGCGAGCCGTTCTCGGCCCCAGAAGACCCGTTCGGGGAGTTCCTCGTCGAGCGCTACCGCTTCTACACGGAGGCCCAGGACGGTTCGATACGGTACACGGACGTGTCCCACGACCCCTGGACGCTGTATCCGGCCAGCGCCGACATCGAGACGAACACGCTGCTGACGGCACACGGCTTCGATCGACCCGACGCCGACCCGGTGTACTACTACAGCCCGGGCCTCGACGTGGTCGCCTCCCGGAGCAGGCGCGCTGGAGACTGAACGCGGCGCTGACCGACGAACGCTCCGTGGGACTCACGTCCACGCGAGCACACCGAACGCGAGGTGGAACGCACCGATGGCGGCGAAGCCGGCCGCGACGTGTCCCGCAGGCAGGCGGGCGCGGTCGCCGCCGTACCCGCGGGCCTGTTCCTCCTCGTTGGCCTGCTCTGACAGTGGCCGAAGGCCCCAGAACTGACTTGGGTTTGCCGCCCATCGAGACGCACGCGATCCTGTCGTCCCGGTCTCGGAAGCGAACGGTATGTGATTTAGCTCATCTCCGTGCTCATGGGCGAGTCCTTTGTCCCGTGTTTGGTCTGGTACTGGTGTTACCATCTTTTCCTCCTGTGGAGGATGAAACGAGGGCCTAGCAGATTTATTCTACAGTAACGGAGAAAAAATTTCCCAACCTTATTCTCTGAATCCATATCCAACAAATACAAATCATCTATTTTTGGATTAAATAGTAATTTATATATAGAGAAAAATAAAAAGTATGTATATATGAAAAGAAGAGATGTTATTACCGGCGGTATAGGGAGTGTATTAGTGTTATCAATCCCAGTACAAGGCAAAAAAGACAAGAAAAGTAAGGGGAAATCGAAAAATGCCAATAAGCGCAAAAAGAATCGGGATATTAAGTTTGAAAAAAGGCTAAAAGATATTAAAATAGATAGAGGAGAGGAACATAGCAAGAAAAAAAGTCACTAAAGTCACGGTCAAATATATTCTTGAAGATACTAGTAGCAAAAAAGTGGATTATATATGTACGCCCAGTGGCAATCTCATAATTAAAAAGAAAGGAGTTCGGTATAAAAAGAGTAAACAGAATATGCAAAAAGAACTTGACGAGAAAGCTAGTGAAGTGTCTGAATTACAGGAAATAAGTCTGAGATCTATTAAGGAGGACTAAATTATGGGACTTGAACCATATCCATTACTAGAAGGCCAATATAAAGAAATCGAGAATGCAACTCACGGTTGGGTTGACAATACATTTGAGCCGGGTGGGGGGTTTGGATCCGCAGAATCCAGCTATCTTCGGAATGGGATTGAAGGGTGCGAATTTAATCCCCGTGCAGAGTATCCAATTGCATCTTGGAATGTAGCTGATGGTGAGACTTGCACATACGGTAAACTGGGCGACGGAAATTATGCTTTCGCTGATGCGACTGCGGGCCCAATTCTATCAGCTGTCCACGCTCATTCGGGTGTGGAAGCTCGTTTAAAGTACATCTCAATGGAAACAAAGGGTGATCCAGAACCTGTCTTCCGAATAAAAGGTGAGTATAGCGCCTCGGCAATAGCACTTGGATTGGCATCTGCAGGCTTTAATATCTCACTGTATATCTACGATGAGGACGCAGAAAAGGAAGTTGCGCGTCGGGTGATTGCTGATAGTAATATCCGTGGCCCATATGAAGATGATTTAGCAGAAGATGAATTTATCGTTGAAATGAGATTGGACTATGATAAGAAATTAACACCAGATCATACGTACTCAGTTGGAATAGAAGCACGGGCGTCAGGATCTGGTGGTGCATTGGATTTCGCCACTGTAAGTATCCGGGATACGGGTAAACATAATGGATTCGCAAAATGGACAAAATTGGAAATCCTGTGGGAAAATGGGAGAATCCTCCCGTATTAAATTAAGTATATGAATAAATCACTCCGAGAGGAAAATAGTTGGATTCGAATTTTTGCCTGGTTACTATTACCTGCTGTTCTCATCGGCGGCGGGTACAAGATACAAGCACCTGGTATAGAATTCGTGCTTATCATATCTACGGTAAGTGTCATCTCATATTGGATCGCCTCTACTGATAGGACTCCCGATCTTCATAGTAGAGATTTACAGGTTTACACTCTCTGTGTTCTTGCTCTGCTTCTATTACTTTGGACAGTGAAGCCGCCATTTACCAGTCCAGAGTTCTATAATTTTCACGGTCCAATAGTGGCTGTTGGGATTATTTCAGCCTCAGTCGGTGTCGGCAGTCTCTGGAACGCAAAACGGAACACGTCGGGACCACTGCCGAACCGTGGGACACTGATAATATGTGGAATTAGTGCCCTTGTAGGGATGGCTGGCTTCGTGTTTGGGGCACTTGGACTCTTGACACCGACTGCTCCATCAACGGTAGTCTTTGGGATTAGTATCATATCTCTTTCGACGATACCTGTCGGGGTCTGGGTAGCGATATATTGGTTACCCAAACACTCAGGCATCAGATTCATCTCGCTAATATTCGGTATCGAGACGCTAATTTGGGTAGTCTTCCACCCAGTTGTGAGAAAATTCTCTATCAGCTACTCGACCCGGATGCTGATTTTATTTGTTCTATTCCTAGTACCTTTTTTGTGGACAAATCGCACTCAGCCTGAGTAACATTTATAACTGCTAATTGTCAGACACAGTGTTTTTGCATGAACTGATGGTGTAATTCTCTTCACCCTCCATTTGGGAGAATCCATTCTTCCGCGATCATTTCCGATTGCTGCGTCGCCTCCCGGAGAAACCACCACCCAGGGATCCACACGAGCAGGTACGGCGCGAACCACGCGACGAGTCACCGACTCGCGAGATCAGTGGTCGCTCGGGGTCGACGTACTGTCCTCGCGGATGACCATGACCCGTACCCGTCGCACGCCGTCGAAGTCCCTGAGCCGATGGCTCAGATCCCGAATCCGGTCGACCGCGCCGCGACAGAACAGGGATTCGAGACACCACTCTCCCTGGTGGGTGTGGCTCGTGTTGAGAATCACGTCCTGATACTCGTGCTGGACGCCGTGGAGCGCCTCGATCACGTCGTGGTGGCGGTAGTCGAAGGCGACGAGCGCGACGGCGTCCCCGTCAAGCTGTTCGAGGCGGGTGTGGGACTCGACGTACTCGCGCATCGCCTCGCGGACCGCCCGCGAGCGGTTGTCGAGGCCCTGTTCCTGCCAGACCTGATCGAACTCCGCGACGAGGTCGTCCGGGACGTTGAAGCTCGTCCGCATACGGCCATGTTCGGCACGCCCGCACAAGAGTCCCGAGTATGACGATTCCCCTGATTCGGTAGTAACAACCGTTAATCGCGGGTCTCTCCAAGCCTCGCGGTACGGATGATCCACGGAGACGCGGTCGGCCTGTTGCTCGGCGCGGTCGCACTGGGGGCCGTCCACGGCGTCGAACCGGGCCACGGCTGGCCCGTCGCCGCCTCGTACGCGCTTGACCAGTCGAACAAGTGGCTTTACGGTCTCGCCGCGAGCTTCCTGCTCGGCGTCGGCCACCTCGTCAGCAGCATCGCGATGGTCGCCGTGTTCTTCTACGCGAAGGCGTACTTCGACCTGACGCAGGTCAACAGCCCGATCACGGTCGCCGGCGGTGTCGAGATCGGCGGTCTTGTCAGTCTCGTGGCCGGCGTCCTCCTCATCGCCCTCGGCGTTCGAGAGTACAGACACGGACACTCCCACGGGGGCCACGATCACGCTGACGGGAGCCACACCGAGCATGGTCACACCCACGGGAACAACGCTGATCCCGGTCACTCGCACGACCATCACGGGCACGCTTCGGAGGAGGGACACTCACGGGACCGCAGTCGGAATCACGGCGACGATGCCCCGCGTAGCGCCGCGCACGCCGACAGTGAGCTTTGGTCCCGTGTGAAGGACGCCGTCCCGTTCGTCGGCGGCCACTCACACGCCCACGACGACCGAGACGAGGTCGCCGAGCGCGGACTCTGGGGGATCGCCTGGTTCGCTTTCCTCCTGGGATTCGCCCACGAGGAGGAGTTCGAGATCATCGCGCTCTGTGCGGGTTCGACGTACTGTCTGGAACTGATGAGTGCGTACGCGCTCACCGTCGTTCTCGGCATCGTAGGCGTGACGGCGTTGCTGATCGCCGGCTACGAACACCACGAGGAGACGGTCGAGCGATACACGCAGTACCTCCCGGCGTTTTCCGCCGCCGTGCTCGTCCTCATGGGCGCAGGCTTCATCACCGGCCTCTTCTGAACGGTCCCGTTCGACTGCTCTGGCGTCCGACTGGGCGGGACCGATTACCGGAACCACCCGAGCAGTTCGTAGTCGTGGTCCGGGACGTACCGCCGGAACAGCAGGCTGTTCGACAGCACCGAGACGCTGGAGAACGCCATCGCACCGGCGGCGAGCACCGGCTGGAGCAGGCCGAGCGACGCCAGCGGGATCATCGCCGTGTTGTAGCCGAGCGCCCACACGAGGTTCTGTTTGATCTTCGCCAGCGTCGCCTCGGAGATGCGGATGGCCTTCACCACGTCGACCGGGTCGTCGCGCATCAGCGTCACGTCCGCCGCCTCGATGGCCACGTCGGTGCCCGAGCCGATGGCCGTGCCGACGTACGCCACGGCGAGCGCGGGCGCGTCGTTGACGCCGTCGCCGACCATCATCGCCTTCCGGCCCTCCTCCTGAATCGCCTCGACGGCGTCCGACTTGTCCTCGGGGAGGACCTCTGCGCGGACGTTCTCGGGGTCGATACCGACCTCTTCGGCGACGGCGCGGGCGGTGCGCTCGTTGTCGCCGGTAATCATCATCACGTCGACGCCCCGCTCGCGAAGCTGGCTCACGGCGTCTCGCGCGCTCTCTTTGACCGTGTCGGCGTCGGCGACGACGCCCACGAGTTCACCGTCGCTTCCGCCCGCGGGCCGGCGGCCGACGAGCATCGCGGTCTTTCCGTCCGACTCGAGGCGCTCCATCGTCTCGGCCGCCGGCTCGGGGTCGATACCGTTATCGCGGAGCAGCTTGCGGTTCCCGACGAACACCTCGTCGCCCTCGACCGTCGCCGTCACACCGTGGCCGGGGACGTTCTCGAAGTCCTCTGGGTCGGGCACGTCGATCCCGCGCTCGCGAGCGCCCTCGACGATGGCGCGGGCCAGCGGGTGTTCGCTCCCGCTCTCGGCTGCGGCCGCCAGTCGGAGCAGGTCGTCCTCGCTGAGGCGGTCGCGGGCGGCCACCTGCCCGCCGTCGGCCGCGGCGTCGCCACCGTCGGCCACCGCCTCCCCGTCGTCGAAGGCGACTACGTCCGTCAGCTCCATCTCGCCCTTCGTGAGCGTGCCCGTCTTGTCGAAGACGACCGTGTCGACGTCCTTCGCGCGTTCGAGCACGTCACCGCCCTTGAACAGGACGCCGTTCTGTGCGCCGATGGTCGTCCCGACCATGGTGGCCGCGGGCGTCGCCAGCCCGAGCGCACAGGGGCAGGC
The DNA here is from genome assembly GCF_049603855.1 of Haloarcula salina. Taxonomy (GTDB): domain Archaea; phylum Halobacteriota; class Halobacteria; order Halobacteriales; family Haloarculaceae; genus Haloarcula; species Haloarcula salina_A. Next base: position 218,337 of record NZ_CP187148.1, read on the forward strand.
GATGAGCACGGCGGAGGCGAAGACGATAACGGCGAACTCGAAGACCGAGACGCCGCCGGCAGCGACCGGGCCGCCCGCGACGAGGCCCCACAGCGGGAGCCACTCGACGAAGCCCGCGAGGGCTGCGGGGAACGCGTACCAGACGAGGCTCCAGAGCACGGCGTTCACGATGACCGCCGGGACGAAGTACGCCGAGATTCGGTCTGCGAGGTTCTGGATGTCAGGCTGACGGGACTGCGCCTCCTTCACGGTCTGGACGATCTGCTGGAGGGCGGTGTCCTTCCCGACTTTCGTCGCCTCCACGACGAGCACGCCGTTCTCGTTGATGGTCGAGCCGACGACCTCGTCGCCCTCCCGCTTCTCGACCGGGACGGACTCGCCCGTCACCATCGACTCGTCGACCGCCGACTGCCCGTCGACGACGACGCCGTCGGTCGGAATCTGCTCGCCGGGGCGGACCTTCATCCGGTCGCCCACCTCCACGTCCTCCAGCGGAATCTCCGCCTCGGTGCCGTCCTCGCGGACGACGGTGGCGGTGTCCGCCTCCATCTCCAGGAGCTTCCGGAGCGCCTCGCCGGCCTGTCCCTTCGAGCGGGCTTCGAGGTAGTTCCCGAGCGTGATGAACACGAGGATGAACGCCGCCGTGTCGAAGTAGATGCCGCCGGCGATTGCCCCGAGCAGGACCGCCACGGAGTAGACGTACGCGGTGGTCGAGCCGAGCGCGATCAGCACGTCCATGTTGGCCCGGCCGTTCGTGACGAGCGCCTTGTAGGAGTTCTCGTAGAACGGCCGGCCGAGCACCACCTGAACGGGCGTCGCCAGCCCGAACGCGACCCAGTCCGACGGAAGGCCGAAGACCTCGTCGCCGACGAGTCCGAGCCCCAGCAGGTGGTCGGCCATGAACACCAGCAGCGGCGCGGCCAGCACCGCGCCGAACAACGTCAGCCGCAACTGTCGCCGTATCTCCTCCTGTCTGGCCGCCTCTCGGGCGTCCCCACCCGAATCGCCGGCGTCGGAATCTCCGTCCGCGTCCTCGCGGACGGGCGAGTACCCGGCAGACTCGATGGCGTCGTAGAAGTCGCCCCGGCCGGCCTCGGCGGGGTTGTACGTGACCTGCGCCTCGTCGGTCGCGAAGTTCACGTCCGCGTCGACGACGCCCGGCGTCCCCTCCAGTGCCTCCTGGACCGTCTCGGAGCAGTTCGCACAGGACATGTCGGTGATGCCGATGGTCACCGAGTCCGTGACCGGCGTGTACCCCGCGTCCTCGATCGCATCGAAGATCTGCCCGAGCGAGACCGCCTCCGGGTCGTACTCGACGCTCCCCTCGTCGGTCGCGAAATTGATGTTCGCCGCCGAGACACCGTCGAGCGATTCGACGGCGTCCGTGATGGTCTGCGAACAGTTCGCACAGCTCATCCCCTGGATGTCGATTTGGCTTCGATGCTGACTCATTGCTTGATACTACGGCTTCATCCTTCAATCGGTTTGCCCCTTCGAATATGTCGTGAACTCCCGGGCTTACTTTCGAATCGAAAGTCCTGATGGGGCGAACTCACTCAGCCGGCCGTTTGCTTCGAGCGGCGACGACATCCAGTCCGGGACTGTAGTAGTACACCGGCTCGGCGTCCGGACGGGCGAACCCGTCGGCGCGCAACAGCGTGTTCCTCTCGACGGACGCCTCTGCGGGGTACAGCGTCCACGGATCGTGCTTCACGTCGGTGTACCGAAGCGACCCGTCGGGGGCTTCGGTATAAAACCGGTAGCGCTCGACCAGGAACTCCGCGAGTGGATCCGAGTGGGACTCGAACGGTTCGCCGGTCGGCCAGTATGTGGCCTCGTACCGGGCCGGTCGCGCGCCCGGATGGAGCCGACGGCTGTTGAACGCCACGCAGCCGTCCGTCAACGCAAGCGAGATTCGAGCGTAGTAGTAGGGCAGGTGATGGAAGATGCGCGCGCCGGTGACACTGGCGAGTCCCTGCGCGTCGAGACTGAAGAAGTACACGCTCGGGACGCCGTCGCGGGTGACGTACGTTCGGACGTTGATCTCGGGGAGACGGACACCGAGCGACCTGGGGACTCCCTTCGGTCGGACGGCCACGTTCGTGAACGGCACGACCGAGAGCCACGCGCGGCCGTCGTGGCGGTCGGCGGTCAGGGACTCGGGGAGATGAGAGTCGAGAACGGCGGGATCTACGGGCCAGTTCTCGAACAGCAAGTGCCGCCATCCCATCTCCAGTGAAATCACAGTACGTACGTGTTAGTCGCTCGATGAAAAGAGTCCGTCGCTCACTGGTCCATCGCTCCGCCAGTGGCCGCTGGCTGCGGCGCCTGCCAGCCGTGTCGGAATCGAGTGTCGGCCGCCATCGACTCACGACCAGGCGAGCACTCCGAACGCGAGATGAAACAGTCCGAGGGCGGTAAAGCCCGACGCGACGAGCCAATCACCGGTCCGCGACCCCATGTGTCGCTGGGTCGCCGCTCTGAGAAACCACCACACTGCGATCCACACGAGCAGATACGGCGCGAACCCTGCGGTGAGCCAGCGGTCGACGAGCAGGTCGAGGACCCCGATCGTCACGAGCGTATAGCTCACCGCGTGGTTCATGATCTGGGCGATGCCGCGCACGTCCGTGCGTTTCGTCTGGTAGGTGACGCCGGGCAGTACGAGCGGGCGCAACGGCTCGCCCGCCGTCGGTATCGCGCCGTCGAAATCCAGCAGCCGCGGCATCGCAAAGTGGACGAGGCCCAGCGCGACGGTGAACACGCCACAGATTCCGAAGCCGACCACGCGAACGATATCGGGTATCATGGGGACCTTCGTCGAGCCCTACACCCCGGGACGGGAAAAGGAAGGCCGTCGCTACCCGGTGAAATCCTCGGTGAATCGCGTCGGGGGCCGATCGAGGACGGTTGCTGCTATCCCCTCGCACCGGCCCGGCGAATCGACTTTCGTTTCCAAAGCGTATCGGTGACGGGACCCCGTCTGACGAAAGGATAACCCGCATAAGAACGAGGACCGTAGGGACGTCCGTATGTCGACCACTATCACCGTCGAGGGAATGAGCTGTGAACACTGCGAGCAGACGGTCGAAGAGGCGCTCAGAGACGTGGGCGGCGTCACGGACGCCACCGCCGATCGAGAGGCCGAACAGGCGAGCGTCGACGGAGACGCCGACCCCGATGCCCTCGTCCAGGCCGTCGAGGACGCTGGGTACACCGCCCACGCCTGAAGCAGGCTCGGCGGTCGGGCCCACGAACTGAAGCAGCGAACCGCAGAGAACGGCTCGAAAACGACTGGCGCTGGCAGTTTCTATCCCGCCTTTCGCCGTCCCGTCTCAGCCGGTGAAGTCCTCTGTGAACCGCGCCGGAAGCCGATCGATGACGGTGGGCGGGAGCGTGTCGACGAGCCGCTCGGTCACGTGGACCATCGGCTTCCTGACCAGGGTGTAGACGACCGAGACGGCCAGTAGCACGTACACCGCCGTCTGGAGCCGTCCGGTCGAGAGGGCGAGCGTCGGGAGGGCGAGCGCGCCCGCGAGCGCCGCGTCCTCCGGTGCGCCGTCGTAACGGATCCACCGTCGCGGACGAATCCAGCGCTCACGGTAGTGATCGTACACTGCGCGTTCGGAAGTGGCCAGCCACGGCTTCAGTTCGAGGCCGCCGCCGAAGGCGTCCATCACGGAGTGCAGCGCCGCCGAGCCGAGGAAGGCCGCCAGCGCGACGGTTCCGACCGCTGGCGCGAGGAGCGCGACGGCGAGCGCCGCGACCGCGCCGACCGAGTAGTACACCGGGTAGTGGAGGGTCTGGCGGTGCTCGCCGTAGAGGTCGAGGTCGGGGAACACGCCGCCGGCCCCGGCGGCGCTCACGGCAATCGGCGTGTACTCCGGCGCAACGAGCGCCGTCACGCCCGCGAGGGCCATCCCCGCGAGCGCGTGTGTTGTCGCCATCATCACCCCCGAGTACGAGACCGCGCTTTATGTGGATTCCGGCGGCCTGTGTCGGACGGACAGGCCGCCGTGCGTCGTTTTATATCGACGGGCGCCCCAGAGACGAGTAGAGCGATGGCAGTTCGACGGCTCGGCGTGTCGCCGCGGCGAAAGCGCCTGGCGAGCCGGCTGCTTCAAGTCGCTATCGGCGCGATACTCGTCGTCGGCCTGTTCGCCCGGAACCTGAGCGTGGTGGTGAACGCCGTCCTCGCGCTCGCCCTCACCTTCGTGCCCGCGGTACTCGAACGCGACTACCGACTACAGCTTGATCCGGGCGTGACGCTGTGGATCGCGCTCGCGCTCTTCTTGCACATGCTCGGGATGCTCGGCTTCTACGACGAGTACTGGTGGTTCGACCACGTCACGCACACCCTCTCGGCGGCCATCGTCGCTGCCGGCGGCTACGTCGTCACCCGGGCGGTCGACGAGTGGACCGACGATCTCTACCTGCCGTCCCGGTTCATGTTCGTCTTCGTGTTGCTGTTCACGCTCGGTCTCGGCGTCCTCTGGGAAGTGCTCGAGTTCGCCGCCCGCATCGGCGCAGACCTGCTGGGTCTCGAACCCGTCCTCATCCAGTACGGCCTCGAAGACTCGCTGCTCGACCTCCTGTTCGATACCCTCGGGGCGGTTATCGTCGCGACGTTCGCCACGGACCTGTTCTCGGACATCGTGGAGACGCTGACCGAGCGACTCGAGGAGTACCGGCGCGGTGACCGCGCTACGGGCGGTGCCGATCCGAACCGCGACACCGTCACCAGTCTGGAGCGACTCCTCAGGACCGACTCGGTAAACGCCCGAGTCTCGTGGCTGTTGCTCGCATTTCTGGCCGTAGCGTCCGTCTCTGGACTCGCGAACGGTGAACTGCTCCCGTGGGTTCTCGTGGCGGCAGTCCTCGCGCTCTCGGTCGTCCCGGCGCTCGCCTACCGCGATCTGGGGGCGATGCTACCGTGGCCGCTCCTGCTGCTCGCGAGTCTGCCCGTGTTCGGTGCCGTGTTCGCCCGGCCGTGGCTCGCTTCGGGGCCGGTCACCTACGTCGCGGTGGCGACAATCGCGCTCGTGGTCGCGCTGGAACTCCACTTGTTTACCCCCGTCCTGATGACGCCGCGGTTCGCGGTGCTGTTCGTCGTCGTGACGACGATGGGCGTCGCCGGCGTCTGGGCCGTCGGCCGCTGGCTCGCGGATCTCTACCTCGGAACCCAACTGCTGCTCGACCCCGCCCTCTCAGACGCCGAAATCGAGTCCAGATTGATGTGGGAGTTCGTCTACTCCGCCACGGCCGGCGCCGTCGCTGGACTCGTCTTCGAGTGGGGATTCAGGCGGTAACGGTCGGACTGGACCTGGCGCCCGGGGGACCGCCAATCCGTCTCAGTCCGGGAGTGGCGGCCACGTCGTCGCCATCGTCTCCTGAATGAGTTGCGTCTGTGCGCGCCGGAGTCGCTCTGATACCGACGACGCCGAGACACCGAGTTCGTCGGCCACGTCTTCGAGCGACGCCCCGCGAGGGACGTCGAAGTACCCCCGTTCGTATGCCGTCCGGAGCGCCTCCTGCTGGCGGTCTGTTAGCCCGTCGCCCGGCGGCTCTGGCTCGCCGTCGTGCGTGAGTCGGTGTAACGTGAAACCGGCGTTGCGCAGCCAGAACGACGAGAATTGCTCGAAGGCGTCTCGGTCGGCGAACCAGCCCGTCTGCGTCCAGCCGTCCGTCCGGACCTCGATCCGCTCGATGATGGCGTCGGCCGTCGCGAGGGCTTCCAGGTCGGTCAGGTCGTCGAGGTGGTCGCCGAGCTGTTCCGCCATGCTGAGCGCTGGACGGAGTTTGTACCGCCGCGTGTCGCCGGCCCGACCGACCAGCGTCCACTCAGCAACGTCGTAGGCGTCCGTGAACCCCGACTCGATGGTGTCCTTCGACTCGCCGCTCGTCGTGACGAGGAACAGCGGCCGTCGCCCGTGGTTGTACTGGAACTCGAACGTCAGCGACGCCTCGGGCACGGCCCTCGCGACCGTGACGAGCGGGAGCGCCTCGCAGTCGATGTCGAACTCTGCGACGAGTCCCATGGGCCACCGTTGCCGCGGTGGCTAAAGGGAACACCGATACGGACCGCTATCTGGTGGGCCGGTGGGGACTGGAGTCACAACCAAGTCGCTACTCGGACCGCTGCAGGAAAGCCCGAACTTCCGACGCGACTGTGGCCGGTGCCTCGGCGGGCCCGCTGTGGCTCACGCCGTCAAACTCCACGAGACGGCTGTGCGGGAGCGCGTCGTGGACGCTCCGGGCGCTGTCGCGAAGGAAGCCGGGGCCGGCGGTCCCAGCGAGGACGAGCGTCGGCGCGTCCACGTCGAGGCGGTCGGGAAGCCGATACCGTTCGACGGCGCGGTTCATTCTGACGACCTCCTCAGCGAGGTCGACGCAGTCCGGCCAGACCGGCCACTCCGCCAGCCACGCGTCGAGGTCGTCGATGCCGTCGGGGTGGAGCACCATCTCGACGTAGCGTTTCACCGCCTTGCGACGGTCGCCTCGCTCGATCAGTGCTTCCATCTCGTCGGCGAGGTCGGCCTCAGCGCGGAACTCGTCGGGGAGAACCGCAGGTTCGTAGGCGACGACTGCCTCGACGGCCGCGTCCGTCGCGCTCTCGATGGCCGTCAGCGCGCCGAAGGAGTGGCCGAGTAGCACCGGGTCGTTATCCACGTCGTCGACGAGAGCGCGGACGTACTCGGCCTCGCGCGTCAGTACCTCCTCGGCGCTCGTTTCCGAGGGATCGTCGAGACACGTGCCGAAACCCGGTCGCTGGGGAATGATAGCCGCGAACTCCTCGAAGTGCGGGACGACCGGCTCCCAGTACGCCCTGGGAGCCATCCCGCCGTGGAGGAGGACGAGCGGCCGCCCGTCACCGCGTCGTTCGTAGGCGATCTCCGTTCCGTCTGTGGACTGTGTCGTCTGCATACGTCACCATTCAGGGGACGAGACGGCTAACTCACACTCTCAGTCGTTGGGCATTTTAAATGCGGACCGGGGAGACACCGTTGGTGGGAGCAAATTCTGGCAACAAACACCGTACAGAGAGAGGGTTCGATTTAAGAGGTCTGATATCCCCAAGTGAATATGGGATAGCGGTATTTTGAGTTTAAATTGTCTGTATATAGATCTGAATAGGGTGTAGAAGTTCAAGTATAGACCCATATGAAATCAGATATCCTAGATGCTCCTCTATTCACACAGAGAACGCACATATCGCTACGGATAAAGCGGTTCACTCATCGCTCGTTCACGGATAGTCGATGGGTTCCTCGGAGCCGATATCGGCTAACATGGGTACAGATGTTAGTCTGGATGGCTGCACTCGAACCTGCAGTCCACCATCAGTGGATTCTCGTCGAATAATCATGCTCATTGTTCACACATTTGGCGTCGGATCGGGACCGATTCACCGGCAAATTGCGGGGAATCCACGCATAGTAGATTTTATCTGTGACGGGGCTGAACTACGTGTATGTCCGGAAACTACGCGACGGACGGCGGGAAACGGGTCGGAGCCGTAGAGCGCGCCTTCCGGATCCTGGCGCTTCTGCGGGAGTCGGGCACGATGCGCATCAACGACGTCGCAGCGGAACTCGACATGCCGACGAGTACGGCACACGTCCATCTCCGGACGCTAGCGGACGTCGGCTATCTCGTCAAGGACGAGCGAGGGTACCGGCTCAGCCTCCGATTCCTCCGTGACGGTGCGGTAGTCAGAAACGACCTGAGCGTCTACACGGTCGCGAAACAGGAGATCGACGCGCTCGCGGAGGCCACTGGTGAAGTGGCTAACCTGGGCGTCGAGGAAGACGGTCAGCGCGTCATCCTCTACCAGTCCGAGGGGAGCGAGGCCGTCTACGACAACGCGCTCGTCGGTGAGTTCACGAACATGCACTGGACCGCGCTGGGGAAGGCGATTCTCGCGGAGCGATCGGACGAGGAGGTGGAACGGATCGTCGAGCAGCACGGGCTGCCGTCTGCGACCGCAAACACGATCGACACGCCCGATCGACTTGTCGAGGAACTGGCGCGGATCCGCGAGGAGGGATTCGCACTCGAAGACGAGGAGCGACGGACCGGCATCCGGTCGATCGCCGTTCCGATCACCGTGGACGAGGGCGTCGTCGGCGCGGTGTCACTCTCGGGGCCGAAAGAGCGATTCGACGACGCGCGGATCGAGGACGAACTACTCCCGGCGCTGAAAGACCGGACCAACGTCATTGAGGTCAAGGTCGCCTACGACTAGCCCGCCAAAGTCATCGTACGGCCCTGACCCCGCTGTCGACCGCCAAATCCGCCGATCCACTATTCGTGGACCAATTGTTGTTATTTTTTAGTGACTGTTGTCGGTCGACACTCACGGTACCGACGAGATCGGACGGACCATATTGCTGTAGACAAAACATTCAAATAAGACGGGCAGTGTCACCATTCGTATGGACCCGGCACTGATGTTGCCACCTTCACCGGATAGACGATGGACACTCGCCAAACAACTGGGCGTCTCGTCCGGGGTCGTCCGGTTCTGGGGCGTCGACGACTGGTGGGAGTTCGATACGCTGCTCCGAGCGCGAAACCGCTTCGAGGACCATGGAATCCCGCTCCGAGTCGTCGAGGACAGGCCTCCGATGACGAAGACTGTCCTCGGAAAGGAGGGGCGTGACGAAGAGATCGAGACGGTGAAACGACTCCTCAGGAACATGGGCAAGCTCGGGATCGAGACGTACTGTTGGGTCTGGACGGAGAACCCGGTCGGCGTCCTGCGGACCTCCGATTCGATCCCGGACCGGGGCGGTTCGCTCAAGACCGGCTACGACCACGAGCTATCCGAGCGCGCCGACGACCACTCCGAGGCCGGCATCACCGAGGACGAACTCTGGGAGAACCTCGAATACTTCCTCGACGAAGTCGTCCCCGTCGCCGAAGAGGCCGGCGTGAACATGGCGCTCCACCCTGACGACCCGCCGCTCTCCCCGGTCCGCGGCGTCCCGCGTCTCGTGACCTCGGTCGACAACTACGAACGCATCCTCTCGCTCCACGATAGCCCGAATCACGGCGTGACGTTCTGTCAGGGAAACTTCGCCGCGATGGAGACCGACGTGCCCTCGGCCATCCGACGGCTGGGAGACCGCATCCACTTCGTCCACTTCCGCGACGTGGAGGGGTCGCCCGAGTCGTTCGTCGAGACGTGGCACGACGACGGCCCGACGGACATGCTCGCGGCGATGGAGGCCTACCGAGAGGTCGGCTTCGACGGGCCCATCCGCCCCGATCACGTCCCGAAGATGCTCGACGAGGAGGACCGCGAGGGCGTCCACGCCGGCTACACTGACATGGGGCGGCTCTTCGCGGTGGGGTACATCAAGGGACTGCTCGAACAGACCGAGTGACGGGCGAAGGTCCGCGAATCTCTCATTTTCGGCTGTGACGAGTCTTCTAGCGTATGGTGGGTTTGGCTGGAAGTAGGTTCTCTGCACTGAGTCCGGCGCACCGAGATGATTAATTGGGGAAGATATAAATAGAGGGACAATGACGTTCCATACTGTATGCCCCAGAAAAGTCGACGCAGTTTCATCGAACAGCTCGGACTACTTGGCGGAGCCGGCGCAGTCACGTCGCTCGCGGGCTGCTCCGGCGGTGACGGCGGCTCGGACGGCGGCGACGGAAGCACCGGGTCGGGCGGCACTGGCACGTCCGGCGACGGGAGTTCCGGCGGCGAGAGTCAATCGATGCTCATCGGGAGCGTCTTCCCCAGCGGTCACGTCATTAACGAGATGGCCCAGTCGTGGGCGGAAACCGTCGCCGAGGAGACGGACGACCGCGTCTCCATCACCATCGAACCGGCCTTCGGCGGGGAGTCCGAAGTCATGGAACAGACCCGCATCGGCTCGATCGACGGGACGATCATCGGCACTCGCTGGGTCATCGACTACGACCCGAAGAACTTCTGGGTCGAGTCCCCGTTCGTCTTCGAGAGCTGGGAACAACAGAAGCGCGCGTTCCAGACGGACTTCTTTGACGACGGCCGACAGCGCCTCCGAGAGGAAGGGAACCAGCGCCTCGTCGGGCCGCCGGTCTACCGCGGCTACCGACACACGTCCGGGAAGCAGGGCTACGAGACGCCCGCCGACATCGAAGGAGCGAACCTCCGGGTGCCGGACCTCTCGCCGTGGGTCAACATCTGGGAGGGCATCGGCGCCAGCCCGACGACCGTCGCGTTCGACGAACTGTACAGCGCGCTCCAGCAGGGCGTCGTCGACGCGCAGGAGAACCCCGCCGAGACCGTCCTCTCCGCGTCGCTGTACGAGGTCCAGAGTCACTACACGCTGACCCAGCATCTGGCCTCGACCGGCTGGTTCACACTCAACACCGACACCTTCGGCTCGCTGTCGGACGACGACCAGACGGTCGTCACGGAGACGCTCACCGAGAACATCCAGAGCCTCAGCAGCGACATCCAGGAGTCGGAGTCGCAGGCCATCGACGAACTCGAAAGTAACGGCATGAACATCGTCGAGCCCGATCGAGAGGCGTGGCTCTCTGCGGCCCAGGAGCCGCTCCGCGCCCAGTTCGAAGCGAGCTGGGAGCCCTCGCTTGAAGAAGTGCGAAACATTTGAGAGCGTTCCCCAGACATACAACGCATGGCCACAAACGACACCGCCGCGTCACTCGCCCGCTACTTCGACGGTGGAGTCAGGGCGCTCGCACTCGCACTGTACGGGCTGATGATCTTTGTCGTGGGACTCCAGATCCTGACGCGGTGGGTACTGGGCTCGTTCATCGGGAGCAGTCTGCCGTGGACCGTCAATCTCTCACAGATGCTCCTCGTCTACGTTACCTTCGTCGGAGCCGCCGTTGCCAGTGGGAAGCGCGAACACATCTCGCTCGACCTGCTCGTCTCGCGGCTCTCGGACCGGACGATCCGGGTGCTGACCGGCCTTCGGACGTTCCTCATCCTCGTGTTCGTGGGCGTCCTCGTCTCCGGCGCGTACCCGCTGTACCTGCAGAACCGGGGTTCGGTCATCGGCGCGCTGCCGACCCATCCCCCGTTCACCCAGGCGTGGTTGTACGTCCCGGTCGTCGTGGGCGGACTCATCATCGCCGTCTACGGCCTCCGCGACCTGTACCAGGTCGTGGTCGCACCCGACGCCATCCTCGAGGACCTGAAGGGGGACGACCATGAGTAATGGACGGCTCGGCGTCCACCGCGCCGAGATGGAGGTGAGCGCCTGATGGCCGACATCGTGCTCCTCACGCTGTTCGTCGGCGTCCTGCTCGCGCTCTACCTGTTCGAGACTCCGGTCGTCTACGCGCTGGGCCTGACGAGCCTGATCCTCATGTGGACGACTTCGATCCCGTTCGAACCGCTCCTCGTCGCCCAGACGATGGTCAGCGGGAGCAACTCGTTCGTCCTGCTCGCCATCCCGCTGTTCCTTCAGACCGGGCTCCTGATGAACGCGCTCGGGCTCACCGACGTGATCTTCGACTTCGCGAAGGCGCTCGTCGGCCCGATCCGCGGCGGGCTGGCGCACGTCAACATCATCGCGAGCATCATCTTCTCCGGCATGACCGGCACGGCCGCGGCGGACGCGGCCGGACTGGGCGCGATCGAGTACCGCGCGATGCGCGAGGAGGGCTACGACGAGGGGTTCAGCGTCGCCGTGACCGGCTCCTCGTCGATCATCGGGCCGATAATCCCGCCGAGCGTCCCGCTGATCATCTACGGCGTCATCGCGCAGGTGTCCATCGGGACCCTGTTCATCGCCGGCCTCGTTCCGGGGCTCATCATGGGCGTCGGACTGATGATTCTGTGTGCCATCTACGCGAACCGACGCGGCTACGACCGCGGCGACTGGTGGTCCGTCGGCGAGATCGGTCGGACCGCCTACCGGGCGCTCCCCGCCCTGGGAACGCCGATTCTCATTATCGGCGGGATCCTCGGCGGACTCTTCACCGCGACCGAAGCGGGCGCGGTCGCGCTGTTCTACACGCTCCTGATCGGGACGCTCTTCTACGACGCCCTCACGCTGGATCAGGTCATCGAGAGCTTCGAGGACGGCATGACGCGCACGGCCTCACTCACGTTCATCGTCGCCGCCGCCTCGCTGTACGGGTTCCTCATCCGGCGCGCGCAGCTGCCGGAGGTGCTCGCCGAGGCGGTCACGACGGTCTCGACGGACCCGCTCGTCATCCTGCTGCTGATCGCCGGCGTGCTGTTCGTCGTCGGCCTGATGCTGGAGACCATCGCGGCGATCACCATCCTCACGCCCGTCTTCCTCCCCATCATCGAGCAGACGGCGATCAGTCCCATCCACTTCGGCGTCGTGATGATCATCACGCTGATGATCGGGCTGCTGACGCCGCCGTTCGGCGTCATCCTGTTCGTCCTCAACGCCGTCACTGGCGTCTCTCTCGAACGGATCACGAAGAACATGATCCCGTTCTACGTCCCGCTGCTCGTCGCGCTCGTCCTGGCCATCGTCTTCCCGGGCGTCGTGCTGTGGCTCCCGCGCGTGATGGGACTCGCCTGACGCTCTGAAGTTTCTCCTTTCCCTCTCGACCGGACAACCGTAAGAGTAACAGGTTGGGTCGTGGATACTCACATCGTATGAGCGAAACAGCAGCGCAGACTGTCAGTGTGGCGGACAAATCGGCCGTCGTCATCGGCGGGACGAGCGGTATCGGTCGGGCGATCGCGCTCGCGTTCGCGGACGACGGGGCCGACGTGGTCGCGACGAGCCGTGACGAGGACGCCGTCGAGGAAGCGGCCGCGGAGTTGCGCGAGCGCGGTGCCGAGACCACGGCGGTCACCTGCGACGTTCGCGATATGGACTCCATCGAGCGGCTGTACGAGGAGGCGTCGGCCGCGCTGGGGGACATCGACGTGCTGGTGAACTCCGCCGGCTCCGTCGGGCGTGGGTCCGTCACGGAACTGAGCATGGACGACTGGGAACTCGACATCGACACGAACCTGACCGGCGTCTTCCGCGCGTGCAAGGTCTTCGGCCGGGAGATGGAGGCGGGGAGCATCGTCAACATCTCGTCCATGTCGGCCGGGCAGGCCCGCGAGGAGCGACCGGCGTACTGCGCGGCCAAGAGCGGCGTCAACGGTCTCACGCGGGCCGCAGCGGCCGACCTCGGCCCCGAGATCCGCGTCAACGCCATCGAACCGGGCTTCGTCGTCACGCCGCTGGCCGGCGACGCCTTCGAAGAAGGGACGGACCTCCGCGCCCAGATCGACGACCGGACGCCGATGGAGCGAGTCGCAGCGCCCGAGGAAATCGCCGGTGCCGCCGTGTATCTCGCCAGCGACGCGGCGTCGTTCACCACCGGCGAGATGATCACGGTCGACGGCGGCTACGACGACAGTTCGCTATAGCTCGTCGCTGACCCGCACGACGCCCTTGACGCTCTCGGGGTCGGCCGCATCGTCGAACGCCGCCTGCGTCTCGTCGAAGCCGCGCTCGAAGCTCACGATCCCGTCAACGTCGAAGCGGCCGGTCCGAATGCCCTCGATAGCGTCCGGGTAGGTGTTGCTGAATCGGAACGACCCGCGGAAGTCGTACTCGTCGCCGATGAGCCCGACCACGTCGGTCGGCAGCGAAGCGTCGATGGGAACCCCGACGAACACGACGTCGCCGCCGCGCGTGACCGCGTCGGTGGTCGTCTCGATGGCGACCTCGGCACCCGAACTCTCGATGGCGACGTCGACGCCGTTCTCGTGGACCTCCTCGTGGATCACGTCGACCGGGTCGTCTGTGGTGACGTCGACGCCGAAGTCGACGCCCCGTTCTTCGGCGAGTCGGACCTTCTCGGCGACGACGTCCGTCAGGACGAGCGGCCCCGCGCCTCGCGCCATCGCGACCTCGGCGACCAGCTGTCCGATGGGGCCGCCGCCGGTCACGAGCACGGAGTCCCCGTCGGAGACGCCGGCGCGCTCGCAGGCGTGCATGGCGACACTCAGCGGTTCGACCAGCGCGCCCTCGCGGAGCGAGACGGACTCCGGGAGCGGGTAGACGTACCGCGCCGGCCAGGCGACGTACTCGACGAGCGCGCCGTCTGTCGGCGGCGACGACATGTACTCCATGTCCTCACACAGGTGGTACGTGTCCTCGTTCTCGCAGTACGCGCAGTCTTCGCAGGGGAGTCCGGGCTCGATGGCCACGCGGTCGGACGCGGCCACTCCGCTCACGTCGTCGCCGACTTCGACGACAGTCCCGGCAGACTCGTGGCCGAGGACGTGGGGAAAGTCCACGACGTTCCCGCTGTTCTCCCCGTTCTGGTAGTAGTGGATGTCCGATCCGCAGATACCCACGCGGTCGATACGGACCAGAACCTCGTCCGCTTCGATACTCGGTCGCTCTCGCTCGACGTGGGAGAATTCACCCACGGCTGAGAGTTCACAGGCTCGCATACTAATCGGTTCAGCGAACTCGTACTTACCGTTTGTGGTGGCTGTCATCGGAACCGCCGTCGAGAACTTCAATTCAGCGGGATCTTCCACACAGAAAGGAGATAGGATGGGGCGTCATATGATTGAAGATTGGACTTATGTCCATACTTAGTTGATACTAATTCCAAGAGTAGCCATTTTGATCTGTAATTAGCGTAGGAGAGGGCGGATCTAGAATATTAAACACAGATAGTCTAATAGTGCGTATGATTGAGGCCACATTCGATGGAAATGGTTCTTTCATCGCAGCTATCGCTGGTGTCGACGAATCGAGACTACTCCGCCGGCTGCAACAGGAGCCACCGGCGCTTCATCCTCGTTTGCCGAGACCGATTCGGGCCCCGACCGCGAACAGCAGCGCTGTTACCCACGGTCATCGCGCTCGCGCCGTTCGGGACGCTGGCGCTCTTGCTGGTGGCAGTGACCGGGAGGCTCCGTCGACGGACCCGCCCGTCCACCTGTTGACGACGGCGATCGACCTGCTCGTCGTACGGACTGTCGTTGCCGACGTTCACCCGGTATCTGCCATGTAGATGTGCCGGCTTTCGCTGGAGGGGGCTAAACAATTAGCCAGAACAATCAATCGGTGAGCCGGGTAACACGGAAACAGGCACCGGCCCATGTCCACTTTCGGTGCCTATCCGCCACCCCCAACCTACCACCCAGTGTCGGGCTGTCCCGGCACTGTCCCTTCGAATACCGGTCCCCCGTCGCGATTCTGTTGATCGGTCTGACTGGCCTTTCGTATCTCGTCCGACCCCCGTCGAACCAGCGCTCAGCGCAGGGTCGCCAATGAGTCACGTTACGCGTCGCTGACAACGTTCTCGCTACGCCCGACCCACACTCCTGTCGCTCAGAGACGGTAACTGAAAGAACGAATTGCCATCCATCGCTACGAACGACGGACGAACTCAATCGTTATTTGCGGACGAGATTCGTCGCGCGGGGCCCCTTCGGGGACGACTCGATGTCGAACTCGACTTCCTGCCCTTCTTCGAGGTCCGGCCCGCCGACGTCCTCCATGTGGAAGAACACGTCCTCGTCGTCGTCAACCTCGTCGTCGTCAGTCGAAATGAACCCGTAGCCGCCTGTGTCGTTGAAGAAATCAACCTTACCGTTTGCCATTACAAACAACTGTAGTCGGCTTTGGCGGATAACACTTCCGAGGGTCGGGTTACCACGACCGGCCGGCGGAGACACACCTGAAAGATCGGTCGCGAGTACACCTCGATCGGAGGCCCCGACGTAGTTCGATTTCGGAGGCAGATATTTACCGTGTGGTCACCAGGTGTGACATGCATCGCCATGAAACCGTGTCACAGCTGTCAGACGGTCATCGACGAGTATCTCCTGGATAAACAACTCGAACCCCTGCGTGAACTCACAGCTGACGACTTCAACATCTGCGCGGACTGCGCGACCATCGTCCCGAATGCGTGCGTGAAGTGCGGCGATGCGGTGTACGTTCCCCGAAGCGAATCGATCACTCCCGACTACTGCCCGGCGTGTCGGTCTGACCTTATCGACCGCACTGGCCACGACCCAAGCTGGACGCGTGGCAACCGGTCCACCTGAACGGCGCCCCCGCTCGAACATTTTTTGGAGGCCTCACCGTCCGATAGGCGCTCGTCGCGATCATCGACCCGATCGCCCGGCGGCGATGGGACCGGTGTGTAACTCGCTTCACTTGGTACGATAGCTTGCGGCGATGGAGAGCGTACTGCAAGTTCTCGAGGGAGCCTCGACTGCGCCACGTGCTGGGAATCGCAACAGCTATCTGAGTGTATGTTCAATCAATCAGTTATGAGCCAACAGACAGACCGACTGGAGCGGTTGATCGCCGATCAAGAGGGCGAGTGTTGCGCCAGCGATATCGAAGGCCGAGTTGCAACGCTCAAGCGTCACGTGAGCGATTTCCCGGCAGACAGCGCTCGGGATCAGGCGGCACTCAAGGCGCTCAGTAACGACACTCGCTACACGATCGTTCGGCTCCTGATCGCTGCCGACCGCGAGCTGTGCGTCTGTGAAATTACGCCTGTCGTCGATGTCAGCGACAGCGCGGTGAGTCACGCGCTCTCGGATCTGTACGAGACAGGTCTCGTCTCGCGCCGCAAGGACGGAACCTGGCGATACTACGAAGCGACCGACCGGGCGGTCGCCCTCACGGACGCACTCGACGAGACCAGGGAGAGCGCACGATGAGTCAGGCTCCGATTCGAGTGGCGTTCATGTGCGTCCAGAACGCTGGGCGAAGCCAGATGTCGACCGCCTTCGCCGAACAGGAACGACGAGAGCGAGGGCTGGAAGACGAGGTCGAAATCCGCACTGGTGGGACCCACCCCGCGGACCACGTCCACGACGTCGTCGTCGAAGTAATGGCCGAGGACGGGTTCGACCTGTCCGACCGGACCCCGCGTGAGATCACGACAGCGGAACTCGAATCCTGTGCGTACGTGGCGACGATGGGCTGCTCGACGCTCGAACTCGACGCCGACGACACGGCGGTCGACGTTCGAGACTGGGCACTCGACGACCCCGATGGAAAAGACCTCGACGAGGTGCGTGCAATCCGTGACGAGATCCGACGGCGAGTACGTGCGCTCTTCGACGAGGTCGAACAGGAGGTGGCCCAGGATGTCTGATTCGGAGCCGACGGCGACCGACGAGTCACTCGACCCGGCGACGCAACGGCGGATCGTCCGTGAACGGTACGCGCGGATTGCGACGGAAACCGAGGCGGAAGCGGACGGGCGCGACTCCTCGGATAGCTGTTGCACCGACGGTACCACCGAGTCGGAGGGCACCGCCGAGACGGCGACGCAACTGGGCTACTCGACGGCGGCGGTCGAGAGCGTCGACGGCGAGGCGAACCTCGGGCTCGGCTGTGGGAACCCACACGCACTCGCGTCGATATCCGAGGGCGAGACGGTCCTGGACCTCGGTTCCGGGGCTGGCTTCGACTGCTTCCTCGCGGCGCAGGAAGTGGGTCAGTCGGGCCGGGTTATCGGGGTCGATATGACGCCGGAAATGGTCGAAAAGGCACGCGAGAACGCCGCGAAAAACGAGAGCGAGAACGTCGACTTCCGGCTGGGCGAGATCGAACACCTCCCGGTCGCAGACGAGAGCGTCGACGTCGTCATCTCGAACTGCGTGATCAATCTCTCCCCGAACAAGCCGCGGGTGTTCCGGGAGTCGTTTCGAGCGCTTCGACCCGGTGGCCGACTCGCCGTCTCGGACGTGGTCGTCACCGCCGACGTGCCGGCGGGACTCCGTGCCGACCCCGATTCTGTTGCCGCCTGTGTCGCCGGAGCGTCCACCATCGACCGCCTCCGAGAGATGCTCGACGACGCCGGTTTCGAACAGGTAGACATCGCCCCGAAAGACGACAGTGACCGATTCATCCGTGAGTGGGACGACGAACACGACGTGAGCGACTTCCTCGTCGCGGCGAACATCACTGGCCGGAAACCGGAGTAACCACCGATGAGTGCCGTCGATACCCACGAACACGGACCGAACTGTGGCTGTGAGAGTTGCGGCGATCCGCAGTCGATGGACGTCCTCGATAAGTACCTCACCGTCTGGATCTTCAGTGCGATGGCGGTCGGCGTCGGACTCGGGTTCGTCGCCCCCTCCGTGACCAGACCGATTCAGGACCTCCACCTCGTCGAGATCGGACTGATTCTAATGATGTATCCGCCGTTGGCGAAGGCGGACTACTCGCGTCTCCCGACCGTGTTCAGCAACTGGCGCGTCCTCGGGCTGAGCCTGATCCAGAACTGGGTCATCGGGCCGACCCTCATGGTCGGGCTCGCAATCGTCTTCTTCAGCGGACTCGTTCCCGGCCTGCCGGCACGCCCCGAATACTTCCTCGGACTCGTCTTCATCGGGATGGCTCGCTGTATCGCGATGGTGCTCGTCTGGAACGAACTCGCCGAGGGCTCGACCGAGTACGTGACCGGGCTCGTCGCGTTCAACAGCCTCTTCCAGATTCTCACGTATGGCGTGTACGTCTGGTTCTTCGGGCTGGTCCTGCCCCCGTTGCTCGGCATGGAGACGCTCGTCGCCGGGATTCAGACGTTCGACGTCACGCCGATGCAGGTCTTCCAGGCCATCGTTATCTTCCTCGGAATTCCGTTCGTCGGTGGGTTCTTGACTCGGTACGTCGGCATCCGGGCGAAGGGTGAGCAGTGGTACGAGGACGTGCTCGTTCCGAAAATCGACCCGCTGACGCTGGTCGCGCTGCTGTTCACGGTGATCGTCATGTTCGCCACGCAGGGCGAAACCATGGTCGCGTCACCCGGGGACGTGCTCTTGATCGCCGTGCCGCTGACGATCTACTTCGTCGTGATGTTCCTGGTGAGCTTCGGCATGGGTCGGGGGATCGGTGCGGATTACTCGACGACGACCGCCGTCGGATTCACCGCCGCCTCGAACAACTTCGAGCTGGCGATCGCCGTCGCCGTCGCGGTGTTCGGCGTGGGTTCGGGCGTGGCGTTTACCACGGTCGTCGGCCCGTTGATCGAAGTTCCGGTGCTGCTGGCGTTAGTCAACGTCGCGCTGTATTTCCAGCGGCGGTTGGACTGGGGTGAGACGACCCGGAGCGGGCAGACTGCGTCTTCGTCACGGCCCGTTCCCGGCGAAGAGTAAGCGCTGGCAGCGCGATCTGCGTCTTTCAGTCGCCGCCAGACACGCGGCTCGTGTGTCGTTCGCCGTGGTCATCCTCGAAGCTGTCGTTCCGTTTGCCGCCGAACTGGCGGTCGTCGAGCACGTCCCCCGGAGCCGGTTCGAAACACCGTCGGCCGAGTAGTGAAAGGATTTAATTAGAAATACTCTGTAAATCTGATATGGTCCTCGCAAGCACCCTCTCCGACAAGCGTGTGGTCAGTTCAGATGGCCGTGAAGTCGGAAACGTCCACAACGTGATAATTAACCCCGAATCGGGTTCCCTCCAGACACTCGTCATCGATACCGAACGGCCGGAGGTCTTCGGTATCGAGGCCAACGAAAACGGTCGCGTCAAGCTCCCAGCGGCTGTGCTCGAGACGGTCGAAGATCACCTGATCATCTCGCCGCCGGCTTGACCCCGAACGACGGTCGCCAACCGTCAGCCTCCCGTTAGAGTACAGGGTCGCTAGCGACTCGATCGTCCATACGCCGGGTCGCTATCAGTTGCTAGTCCAATTATCTAATACTTTATATACCCATTAATCATACTCAAACGCCGTTTTCTAGCACGAGATGGGCATTCTGCCGGCGGGAGTTCCGGCCATCATACATAAACTAAGTTTATTTGATAAGATAGATATCAAATATGGTTTTCACAGAGTCGTGCTTATTATTCCCGTCTGTGAACTGGGAGCCATGTCGGAAACCTCACGAGAACGGCGCGACCGGTCTGGCGAGAAAGACCGGCCGAGCGACGGAGCAACCGAATACCAATCTGCGGGCAGTATCCACCCTACAGCCGAGATCGAAGACGAGACGGAACGCCTGCGCTACGAGCGGGATCACTGGCGCGGCCTCTTCGAGCAAGTGGTAGAGGAGTTCCCACAGTTCGGTTTCATCATCGATAGCGACGAGCAGATCGCGTACTACAATTCCGCGGCCGAAGCGGTGCTCGGGTTCCAGAAAGAGGACGTGCTCGGGGAGTGGGTCTACGACGCGTTCCCGATTCCGGAGCACGAGGAGACGTTCGCACAGACCGTGGCCGGCGAGGGGTCGTCCCGACGCGAATCCGGATACCGACAGATTCCGACCGCCCACGGCGAGAAGTGGGTCCGGTCGAGCGGCGTTCCGCTTCGAAATCCCGACGGGGAGATCATCGGCGGGTTCGAGACGACGACCGACGTGACGGCCCTGGTCGAACAACAGCAGACGATCACCGACGCGCAAGAGCAGGTCTCAGAGGAGGTCTCGACCAGCACTGAACGAGCAGCACAAGCGACAGAACGCGTCGAGGAAGCCATCGAAACCGCCGACGAACTAGCCAGCGAGCAGACCGACAACATGGAGGAGGTCGCGAGTGAGGTCGGATCACTCTCGGCGACTGTCGAGGAGATCGCCTCCTCGGCGAAGGAGATCAACGACCGGTCCGAGGAGGCGGAACAACTCGCAGTCGAGAGCACCGAAGCTGGGAGCGACGCCGTGGACCGGATGGAAGACATCGCGGAGCGAAGCGACGACGTGGCCACGAAGACGCACACGCTCGCCGAACAGGTCTCCGAGATCGAAGACATCGTCGACGTGATCAACGACATCGCCGACCAGACCAACATGCTCGCGCTCAACGCCAACATCGAGGCTGCCCGCGCCGGCGAACGGGGGAGCGGGTTCGCCGTCGTCGCTGACGAGGTGAAATCTCTCGCCAACGAGGTGCAGTCCGAGTCCAAGCACATCGAGCAGATCATCAGCCAGACCCGCTCGGACGCCGACGAAACCATCGAGAGCATCGAATCCGTGACCGAGGAACTCCGCAACAGCACCGAGGCGATCCGCGACCTCGTCGAGAACCAGCAGGAGATCGTCGACGTCGTGAACGACGCCTCCACCGGTATGGAGGACATCGCCGAGGCGACCGACGATCAGGCCGTCCGGACGGAGGAAGTGGCGAGCATGGTCGACGCCGCGAGCGACCGGGCCCAGCAGGTCGCAGACGAGGTCGAGACCATCGCCGCCGTCAACGAGGAACAGGCCGGTCTCGTCTCCGATATCCAGGGAGCTATCGCGGACCTCGAAGCGACCGTCGAACAGATTGATACGACCAGCGCGGACGAGGGAGCCGTCATCGAACGCGTGGACAAGACCGGATAGAGGGAATACACCTACATTTCCGAGACTAAGTAAGATATATACACGTAGATCGCGCTTTGAGATTGGTTTTGGTCCCAGATATACAATATTTCGTATCGGGATTCGAGATTGTCGTTATATATAACCAGCCATCGTTCTTATTCAGATAGGTAGGCGGTCACTCCGGCTCGATACGTCGCTGATAGCGTTGTCGACGAGCGAAACCGGCCTATGTCGGAATTAGATCGCAGGGCGATCCAGTCAGTCAGCCAGCGATAACCGGGCCGACGACGGTGAGCGAGACCGGAACCCGTTGCCGAGCACAATAGTTATACGAGCCGGCGTGGATTCAAAAACGTATGTCGAGCGAAGTTAGCGTCAGCGGTGGCGAGACTATCGATCGGATCTCAGAGAACATCTACGGCCACTTCGCCGAGCACCTCGGCCGATGTATCTACGGCGGGATTTGGGTCGGTGACGACGACCGGGTCGAGACGGAAGACGGCATCCGAATGGACACCGTCGAACTGCTCCGGGAACTCGAAATGCCCGTCCTGCGCTGGCCGGGCGGCTGTTTCGCGGACGACTATCACTGGGAGGACGGCGTCGGCCCACGAGACGAGCGTCCGCGCCGCCGGAACCTCTGGTGGACACAGGGTCGCGACAACGTCCCCGAGGAGTCGAACGCGTTCGGGACAGACGAGTTCCTGCACCTCTGTCAGCTCCTCGAGACCGACCCGTACATCGCGGTCAACGTCGGGTCCTCCACGCCCCAGGAGGCCCTCGACTGGATCGAGTACTGCAACTACGACGGCGACACGGAACTGACAGAGCGCCGGCGTGAGAACGGCCAGGAAGAGCCCTACGGAGTGAAGTACTGGGGCATCGGGAACGAGAACTGGGGCTGTGGCGGCCGGTTCGCGCCGGACGAGTACGCCGACGAGTACCGCCGCTTCGCGAACTACTTCAACGGCTTCGACAACCTGATGAACGCCGACTCGACGGAGTTCATCGCCTGCGGTCACCTCACCGACGACTGGAACCGTGTCTTCTTCGAGAACCTCAACGGCGGCATGGAGTTCGGTCCCGGGACCTTCCTCGGGATGGGGTCCCCGTTCAATCTGCTCGACCACTTCTCGGTCCACCGCTACTACCAGGCCGGCGGCGACGTCGACTTCTCCGACGACCAGTACTACAAGATGTTCGCGCGAGCCGAGAAGATCGCGGGCGACATCGACCGGGCCGCAGAGACCATCTCGGACTTCGTCCCGAAGGACGAGGTCGGCATCATCGTCGACGAGTGGGGTGCATGGCATCCCGAAGCGACCAACGACAACGGTCTCGAACAGGAGAACACCGTCCGGGACGCGGTGGCGACGGCCGGCGTCCTCGACCTCATCCACGACCGCGCTGACGTCGTCTCGATGGCGAACATCGCCCAGACCGTCAACGTCCTGCAGTGTCTCGTCCAGACCGACGAGGAGGACGCGTGGCGCACCCCGACGTTCCGCGTGTTCGAACTCTACGAGAACCACGTGGGCCAGACCGCGCTGGAGACGAGCGTCGACACCGACGTGGAGTCGTTCGAGGAAGAGGACCACGACGTGCCGATGGTCTCGGCGTCCGCCTCGAAGGGCGACGGCGAACTGTTCGTCACGGCGTCGAACCGCCGTCACGACGAGACGGAGACGATTACCGTCGACGTCGGATCGGACGCGTCCGTTGAGTCGGCCACCGTGCTGTTCGACGGCAAGGACATCCGGGAGTACTCGACGAAGGACAACGCCGAATCCTTCGAGGGGTCGAACCTGTCCGTCGACGACGAGGGCGACGGCACGGTCACGTTCGACGCGCCGCCGGCTTCTGTCGTCGGTCTGACGCTCACGGAGTAACGCAGCCGCCACCTTTCATTTTCAAGCTGACAGCAGGGGTACAGTTATTGTAGTGGCGTGTGAACACGTGACTGCGTTATGAGTGACCGCGATTCCACTAGTCAGCATAGCCGCCGGAAGTACCTCGCCGCTCTCGGGGCCGTCGGGGTCGGTGCCGTCGGGTCCGCCGGGGTCCTCGCGGGCCGCGGACGCAAGGACGAACAGACTGACGTCGAGGGAACACTGTACTCGCCCCCGTCGGGAGCGCCCGCGCCCGGGTCGCTGTATCCGCGCGTCACACGTCTGAAGCACGGCCCGGGGAAGGGCGGCGAGAAGCAGTTGCTCGCGACCTTCGAGTACTATCCGTCGATGAGCGGCGGGTCGGAGCCGTACTTCCCCGTCTACCGGAGTACAGACGGTGGAGAGACCTGGTCGAAGTTCTCCGAGATTCACGACACGAGCGGGAAGGACTGGGGGCTTCGCTACCAGCCGACCCTGTTCGAACTCCCGCACGCGGTCGGTCCGTGGCCGGCCGGGACTGTCCTCGCCGCCGGCAACGCCATCCCGATACTCGACGATCCAGCAGACGTTCCCGAGGGAGAGATCGGCGAACTCGGCGAGACGAGCATCGACCTGTACGCCAGCACCGACCGGGGGGAGTCATGGGAGTTTGTGAGCACCGTCGTCACGGGCGGGACTGCAGTCCCCCACGAAGGGAACAGCCCGGTCTGGGAGCCGGAACTCGGGCTCGACGCCGACGGGAACCTCGTCTGTTACTTCGCCGACGAGCGACAGGGGAGCGACGACGACTACAACCAGTTGGTCGGGTACAAGGCCTCCGAGGACGGCGGCCAATCGTGGGGCGACGAACAGTTCGTGGCGGCCGTTCCGAACGAGACGTCGCGACCTGGGATGCCCGCGGTCACCCCGCTACCCAACGGCACCTACATGATAACCTACGAGGTCGTCGGACCAGACCACCTGTGGGGCGAAGTGCACGTCAAGACCTCGCCCGACGGGCGAGACTGGGGCGACCCGACCGACTTGGGGACCCTCGTCTCGACGGCCGACGGCCGGCGGTTCGTCAACGGCCCCTACGTCACGTGGACCAGCGCCGGCGGGAAAGACGGGACGATACTCGTCTCCGGGAAACAGCTCGTCGACGGGAACCGCGACCTCGCGGAGGGGAACGGCAAGGTCATCCTGGCGAACTCGAACCTCGACGGGAGCGGCGACTGGGAGCCGGTCGACGCCCCGCTATCCTTCGAGACGGAGAGCGAACTCGGCGGCCGAACGTTCGTCGGCTGGACGACGCCGCTGCTCCCCTCGCGACACGGCGACGAACTGCTCCAGCTGACCTCGACCGCGGCCAACTCGGAGCTGTGCGAGATCAGTTACGGTGTCGAGTCGCTAGATCTGGACGACTGACGGTCCCGCTACCGTCCGAACGTCGTCGAAAAGTCGTTTCTCCGATCCTCACCGACGACGGACGGCTCCTGTGAGACGGTCGCATCCGTTTCGTCACCGTCCGACGCGTCGCCCGTCGCGGCGACCAGTTCCGTGTGAAACGCCGCCGCGAGCGCGGGGAATACGAGTGGGAGTGCGATCGTCAGTGCCGCACTCACGACCAACAGCGTGCCGGTGACGATGCCGACGAGTACCGTCGCGACCGGATTCTCGACCGACCACCGGTAGCCGCCCGTGACGGCATCGACCGGGTCAGCACCGTCAGCGAGCGAGACGAACGCCAGGGCGAAGACGACCCAGGCGTGATACGCCAGATAGAATCCGACGGCACCGAGGACGCCCGCGAGGGGCGCGCCCGTTGCCGCGTACTGACCGAGATAGAGGACGGCGATGGCCGGGAACACGACCAACAGCCCGCTGAACAGGACCGCATCGAGCCAGTGGGCTCTGAGCGTCTCCCTGACCGCTCCGCGGTCGATCCGGCCGTCCTCACGGACCGACCGGACCGCGCTGTACGCGCCAAGCGTCGCCGGGCCGATGGTGACAAGCGGGAGGGACGCGAGGACCCACCCGACGCTGATCGCCACCATTGGCAGGGGGTGGCGATAGACCTGTCGGCCCGCGGTCGCGAGCGCGCGGTGAACGCCGACGGTGGCGTCCGCGGAGTCGCCGTCGCTCATGGTCACCCGGTCGCACCCTGCATCTGCACTGCACGCACGATCTGCCCCTGGAACAGGAGGTAGATGACGAACAGCGGCAGCGAGCCGAGGATGGCCACGGCCATGTGGAGACCGGGCGTGTCGATGTTCCCCTGGTAGAGGTTCACGAGCCCGATCGGTAGCGTGTAGGCCGTCTCACTCGACAGCACGAGCAAGGGCCAGAGGAACGCGTTCCAGTTGTAGACGAACATGAACAGCGCGAGGGCCGAGAGGATCGGCTTCGCGAGCGGCAGGATGATACGCGTGTAGACCTGGAACGTCGAGAAGCCGTCGAGCCTGGCCGCCTCCTCGTACTCCACCGGGATGTCTCTGAAGAACTGATAGAGGAGGAACACCCCGAGCGGACTTGCGGCGGCCGGCATGATCACGCCCCAGTAGGAGTTGATCAGTCCGAGGTTCGAGACGATCTGGTACAGGGGCACGATGTTCATGTAGTACGGGACCATGAAGCTCGCGAGGATGATCCCCATGACGGCTCCCTGTCCGGGCCAATCGAGTCGGGTGAGCGAGAACGCGATCATCGAGTCGATGGCGACGATGAGGATCGTCGCCCCGCCGGCGATGATGAACGTGTTGATGGTCCACTGGACCACCAGCGTGTTGTCCAGCAGGTACTGGTAGTGCTCGAACGTGATCGGTTCGCCGACCAGCGGCGGGATCCAGTACGGCCGCGGGTCACGCAGCAGTTCGTTCGGCTGGAACGACCGCGAGATCGTGTACAGATACGGGACCGCCATGAGGAACGCGAGCCCGTAGAGGAACACGTGCAACAGGGCGCTCCGAATGGAGTCGCCGGTCAGATAGGCGCTGACCGACCGCGATTGCGTCGATTCAGGCATTGGAATCACCGATTACCTTGAAGTTGACGATGGCGATCAATATAAGGATGGCGACCAGCACGTAGCCCATCGCCGCGCCGTACCCGAACTGCTGTTGGGAGAACGCGCTCCGGTAGAGGTAGTAGACCAGCGTGTCCGAGGAGTCGCTCGGGCCGCCCTGGGTCATGATGTAGGGCTGGGCGAACACCTGGAACTGCAGGATGAACTGCACCATCACGACGAACACGACCGAGTTCCGCATCTGCGGGAGCGTGATGTCCTTGAACGCACGCCAACCGGTCGCACCGTCGAGCCGAGCGGCCTCGTAGAGCCGTTCGGGGATGCTCTGTCGGGCGGCGAGGAAGATGACGAAGTTGAAGCCCACGAGCCACCACACCGTCATGAAGGCGAGCGAGCCCATCACGAGGTCCGGCGAGGTGAGCCATCCCGGCGGATTCTCCATGACGAAGCCGAGATAGTAGTTGAGCAGGCCGTAGCTCTGTGAGTACACCTGTCCCCAGACCAGCGCCACGACCGCGACGGTCAGGACGTAGGGGCTAAAGTAGATGGCACGGAGCGTCCGCTTTCCAGCGACGTCCCGGTTCACGCCGAGCGCCATCACGAGCCCGAGGATCACGAGCGCCGGGACCGAGATGGCGACGAAGAGGAGCGTCCCCTCCATGGCGTTGTAGAACACCGGATCCTGGAACAGTTCGACGTAGTTCTGTAGACCGACCCACTCGGTCTCCGTGAGGTCGAACTTGTTCGGGTAGGTGTGGAGGCTCATGTAGAGCCCCTTCACCGCGGGCCAGACGAGGAAGACCGTGAACACGGCGAGGTACGGGATCGACCAGAGGATGCCCTCGATGGTCTCCTTTCGGAGTCCCATGACTGTCTTCCGATTCGTGCCTGTCTCACCTCCCGAGATTCGTTCTGATATCCCCATCGTTTACTTACTCCGAGATGCCGTTGGAGACCGTCTCGATACCGGACTGGACCCCTGCCTCGGGCTCCGAGTTGTGCGCCCAGATGTCGACGAGCCAGGTGTACCAGTTCTGTGCGTTGGGGTCGCCGTTCGGGACCTTCGGGTGGTAGAAGTAGTCGCCGTCTTCCGCCATCTCGACGTACTTGTTGAGCGTCTTGTCGTAGTACGGGCTGTTCTGGAAGGCGTCGGACTCGTAGATGCTGTTTGCAGCGGGCAGGTGACCGGCCTCGGCACCCCAGGAGGGGTTCTGCGTGGTCATCCAGTGTGCGACCTGCGCCGCGATCTCCGATTTCGCGTCGCTACGCCCGTCCTTCTTCGGGAGGACGAGCGAGTGGCCGTCGGCCCACACCTTGTCCTGTTGCTTGTTCGGGCCGACCGTCGGCTCGAAGAAGCCCCAGTTGAGGTCGTCGACGCCCGAGAGGGCCGCGACGTACCAGGTCCCGTTCATGGCCATCGCACAGGAACCGTTCTGGAACGCGTTGTTCCCCCACGTGTCCTCGCTCGTGGCGGGAGCCCAGCCCATGTCGCCGGTCATGTCGGAGAAGAGCTGAGCGATGTTCATCCCGGCCTCGCTGTCGAAGGTCGGGTTCCACTCCTCGTCGTAGAGGCTGCCGCCCTGCTGTTTGACCCACGAACTCCAGGTTCGGAACGATCCGAAGCCGTCGTTGTACGGCGACTGGGTGAACGCGGCCGCGTCGGTGTTCTGAGCGACCGCGTTGCCGGCCGCCTCGAACTCGGACCAGTTCGTCGGCGGACTCTCCGGGTCCAGTCCGGCCTGCTCGAACAGGTCCTTGTTGTAGTAGACGCCGATGGGGTGCATGTCCATCGGGAGGGCGTTCACGTTTCCGTCGACGGTGACGAGGTTCCAGTGGCTCTCGGTGTAGTCGCTCTGCATGGAACCAGTGTCAGCGTACTGACCGATGGAGTCGACACCGCCGGCCCAGGCACGCAGGTACGCGGCGTGCATGACTGCCATATCCGGAGCCTGGCCGCCAGAGAGAGCCGTGAAGAGCTTGTTGTAGTACTCGTTCCACGGTGTGCGCTGTCGATTGATCGTGACTTCGGCGTCCGTGTCGAGTGGCTGCTCCTCGTTGAATTTGTTGACGATGCTCTCCATGATCGGCCCCTCACCGCCGCTGAAGAGCTCCCAGAAGGTGATCTCGTAGGACTCGCTGCCACCGTCGCCCGTGCTTCCGCCGTCACTGCCACCGTCGCCGCCGTCGCCACCATCGCCGCCACTGTTGCCCCCACAGCCTGCGAGGGCGACTGTTCCAGCGACACCGAGCGATTTGATGAACGTTCGACGGGTCTCGCTACCCGAGGCTTTCTGAACCATGTGCTACCATTACAATCTGAACTATTTATAGGTCTATTTGTAGTGGAAGATCATGCCGGTTCTGTCGGGCGATACCATGCGAACTGGAGGGGCTTCCGAGGAGTGGTAGTTGTACACGCGCGGGGGTTCTAATCACAACTATTATTATGCCACTTGGCAATTACGGCACTATGGGTACGGTTAGCATCGAGAACGTACGAAAGGTCTACGACGGCGACCCTGAGGTCGTGGCAGTCGACGACGTGAGCTTCGAGATCGCTGACGGCGAATTTCTCACGATCGTCGGGCCATCGGGTTCGGGGAAGTCAACACTGCTGCGAATGATTGCGGGACTGGAAGATATTTCTGACGGGACGATCCGAATCGGGGATCGAGTCGTCAACGGCGTCCAGCCACAGGATCGGGACGTCGCGATGGTGTTCCAGAACTACGCGCTGTATCCGCACATGTCCGCGCGAAAGAACATGTCCTACGGGCTGGAGTTGACGACCGATCTCCCCGACGAGAAGATCCAGCAGCGCGTCGAGGAAGCCGCCGAGATGATGGGCGTCACCGAACAACTCGACAAGCGGCCCGGGAACCTCTCGGGTGGCCAGCAACAGCGAATCGCGACCGGCCGCGCCATCGTTCGCGAGCCGTCCGTGTTCCTATTCGACGAACCGCTCTCGAATCTGGACGCCAAACTCCGACTCCACATGCGGACGGAGCTCCAGCAACTACAGGACAAACTCGGCACCACGACAGTCTACGTCACGCACGATCAGGAAGAGGCGATGACGATGTCGGACCGAATCGCCGTCGTCAACGGCGGCCAACTCCAGCAGATCGGAACGCCGGAGGAAATCTACGACGAGCCCCGGAACCTGTTCGTCGGTGATTTCGTCGGCAGTCCCCCGATGAACCAGTTCGACGTCCGCCTGGACGGATCGACGCTGGTCGGCAACGGATTCACCTACGAAGTCTCCGACTCGATCCGCGAGCGCATCGACCAGTACGCGAAAGGCGTCGACGAGTTCG
This sequence comes from Haloarcula salina, assembly GCF_049603855.1. Classification (GTDB taxonomy): domain Archaea; phylum Halobacteriota; class Halobacteria; order Halobacteriales; family Haloarculaceae; genus Haloarcula; species Haloarcula salina_A. The sequence goes on from NZ_CP187148.1 coordinate 247,794, forward strand.
TTCTCGGCATCCGCCCGGAGAACATCACCATCGTCGACGAGGACCACCCGAACACGATCCGTGCGTACCTCGACGTCCGCGAACCGGTCGGCTCTGACAATTATCTCCACATGGACATCGACGGCGAAGAGTGCTGGGTCCGCGTGCCCGGCGAGGTCAAACCCGAGACGAACCAGGACCTCTCGCTGGCGTTCGACGAAGATCGGCTCCACCTGTTCCGCCAGTCCGACGGTATCAACATTCTCGCAGCGGATGAGCCGGCAAAAGAGATCCCCCCAACGGAGCAGGCCCAGTAGGCGGATTTGTGAGCATCGCTGGACTGGATTCCCAGCGGTCTGTATCGGAAGGCCACTGGTCTGAGACCGACGATCTGGCACCCGGTATTTCTCCTTCCGCTGATCCCCCTCGTGTTGTTGTGGATTGCCGGCCCCCACCGGACGAGAATCCATCGTTGCCGAGTCCGTGTGACAGGAACGGAGCAGTGTCTGTGCCAGCGACACCGTTCCGATTACTCAAAATATCGTTCAGTTATTCTGAACGCCTTCAATAACACGAGTACACGTGTTATGTTATAGGCCTCTTTCAACCCACGCCGCTCAAAGCGTCCAGGGACGTCTAATTCGGCACGCTGCCGACCTTTCAATTCCACGTCCGAATGTCCGTATTTAATTCGGCCGAGTGTTGGATTCCACTATGGAGAACACGCGAGCGTCATTTCGGGAGGGGTGCGCATATTGCGGAACACAATTCGAAAATTACTGTATCAGTTTCGAGAATAGCTAAGAGACAGCGGACCGAACGACTGAGAGGACCGCCCTGTCGATACGGACTGTCATCGCTCTCGGCAATCTATATCCGAATTATAAGATTTGTTCTGATTTCTCAGTGATTTCGCACATCTGAATATTGTTATTCGAACTTAATTCCCGAATTCCCCAATAATATATCTCTCTGCGTCGAATGCCGACTTTTCAACCACAGGTATTACTATTTTAGACGGAATTACCCACAATATGTTTTTTAACAGATTTACCACCCATTTCTACGGGCTGATAGCGGTGCTCGAACGACATCCATATGGAATTGTAGTGCGGTACGCGGAGGCAGTCGTCCTCGACAAAAATCCGGTTCTCAGGGACGAATCGGTGTCTCGGTCCTCAGTAACCGAGTTCTTCGCGAATCAGGACGACAGTCGTCCGACCCTCTTCGAGTTCCTGTCGGAAGATGAGCTGTTTGGCGATTGCGGATTCGACCCCGTAAGCCTCCTTGGCTCGTTCGTTCTCGAGCGGGTACGCGACGGACTCCAGTCGGTCCAGGGCGTCGTCCAGCGTGGGGACGATTTTGTTGACCCCGCTGACGATGACGACGTTCTCGGCGGCGAAGGGGTAGGCACCGATCCGGCTCCCAGAGCGATCTGCCGCGACTAGTTCGCCCGTCTCCGCGATGGCGTTGATACCGCCGACGAAGTAGTCCGCAGTCTGTGACTCTCGACGAGCGGCCTGGCGCTGCTCGTCGTCGTCGATGCTCCAGATCTCGTCCGGAAGGCTCTCCCACCCGTGGTCGCCCTCTGTCAGGTAGTCGACGAACCCGATCTCTTCGAGCGTCGTCGAGTGACCGTTCATGACGGACACGTCTGAAGGAATGTGGGACGTGAGCGATTCGAGCGCTTCGTCTGTCGAGTCGGCGACCACGACCTCGAACCCGTTCGCCTCCAGATTGGCGACCGTTTCCTCGATGGTGTCGTCGTCCGGCAAGTCATCGAGCGTTGCGTCGATTTCGGCGTCGTCTACGTAGTCTGATTTTTGCTGGCTCATGGAATGAGGTGCTTCGACGTATCCGAGTACTTGCGCGAGTCTCTTAACCGCTCGCGGACACCGGCGTCAGCTAGTAACATCGGTGTCACTCGACGTCAGACCGCGACAGTCGGTGACTGGTTGCGACCATCTCTGTGGATGAAAGACAATTTCACTCGGGTGACCCAAATCGTCGACCGATGTGGCGCGAGAAGATCGACCCGCCACGTTTCGAAGGTGGGTCACTGGTCCCCGTCGCAACGTACCTCCTGACCCTCGCCGTTCTGTCCGGTCTCCTGTTCGTCTCACCGCCCGGTTCTCCGCCGCCGCTTCTCGGGATCGGCTGGGGTGTCTTCCTCAGTGTGCTCGCCGTCGGTGCACTCGTGGTCGAAGGCGTTTCGCCGCGGTCACTCCTCGAACCGTCCCGGCCGTTCCTGCTTGCGGTCACCCCCGTCGTCGGATTTTGGACGGCGTACAACCTCCTCGCGTTCGGTCTCGCCCTCGTGGGGATTCCCGGGCTCGAACTCGGTGGGTCGAGAGTGACCGCTCACCCGGTGCTGTATCTCGCGGCCTTCGGAAGTTCGCTCCTGTTCACCGCGATTCCAGAGGAACTGATGTTTCGCGGGTATCTCCAGTCGAAGTTCGTCTCGGTCGCCGGTGGCAGTACACGGCGGAGAATCGTCATCGGCGTCACCGCTGCGACAGCGCTGTTCACCGTCTTTCATCTCCCTCGGGTGTTCGCGTCGGGACACGGCCTCGGGCCGGGGCTGGCGACGACGCTGACGGGACTAGCGCTTGCCGGGTTCGCCTACGGTCTCGCCTTCCTGCTGACACGGAATGTCTGGCTGGTCGCGCTGTTTCACGCGACGATGAACCAGCCGCCGTTCCTGCTCACAGTGCAGTTCCCGCCCGAGCTCCACCTTCTGGTCGGAGCCGTCGAGTACGGCGGCATCGTTGCCGTCGCATTCGTGACCAGTCGAGTGACGAGGTCCGACGGCTCGATCGGAGTTGCGTCTCACCGCCTCTCGTCGGCAGACGACTGAGCGCAGGTGCACGTTGCGAGAGCGAGCAACTGCTCCAACGTGAACGATGGGCCGTCCACACACAGACACCACTGTGTCCGCAGTTCTCGGTGTGGACGAGTCCGTGGTTATCGGAACAGCGGACATGCTGGTGTGCAGGCATTCGAGATATCTCTGTAGTCCAGACTCGACACGAACCATAGAGATAGCAGAACCAAGGAATGATGCGAACTCAGATGATTCGAGAGTGAGAATTACTGCGGACATTGTGGTGTTGGATCGGGACACGGTGTCATTTCTACAGCGAGAGTAGACCCCCGCTAGGGAAGTGCTTGACTGAGATGGGGCGCTGAGCGACGGTGTGACTCCTCGGAGACACCACCATGTCCGCCGTTCTTGAGATGATGGCCAGCGAAACAGCGGACATTGTGGTGTCTGGGATATCCGGGGAACAAAAGGACCCCTCCCACCCCACTGTGTCCGCAGTTCTCCGATGAAAGGAGTGGAGGGTGGGATGGAAAGGAATGAGAATCCCGTACAGGAGGATCAACTGGAAGAAGTCCGTGTTAGCATCTGTAGACGGGAGACGGAAGGAAGGTCAGGATGAAGTGAGGTTGAAGAGTGAACGATTCCTTCTGCTTCAAGGGAGTGCTTCAGAATGTACTGGCGCTCTGCTAGGTACCGAGCCCGCTACAGCTACGGCAAAGTTGTTGAGCCTACGGACCAACTCAGACGCCATTATAATAAACCTTTCCAAAATTTAGAGTTTGTTCTCACCCCCTCCCCACCCCTTGGACCGATTACTGCGGACATAGTGGGGTGGGGGTGTCCCGCTATGATTTAAGAAACACCAGAACAACGGACACTGCGGACACTGCGGACACGGGTGGTTTTATGTGTCTTCTATCTAATGTACCAACGAATACAATGGGGATATTCGAACGAGATACCGAAATCTATCTTGATCGGGATGCGCTTCGGGAGGATTACCAGCCCGAAAATCTCGTGGGACGGGACACCGAACTCGATCGGTACAAGGCCGCACTCCAGCCCGTCATCAACGGTGAACAACCGAACAACATCTTTCTCTACGGGAAGACCGGCGTGGGTAAGACGGCTGGGACGCGGTATCTGATCGATCACCTCAAAGCCGACGCGGCACAATACGAGGACATCGATCTCACGGTCAAGATGCTCAACTGCGACGGGCTCTCGAGTAGTTATCAAATCGCGACCCGTCTCGTCAACGAGTTTCGGAACGAAACGAACCAGATCAGCACGACCGGATATCCCCGAGCGACGGTCTACGACATGCTCTGGACCGAACTGGACTCGTGTGGCGGTACGATCTACATCGTTCTCGACGAAGTCGATCACATTCAGGACGACAGCATTCTCTATCAACTCCCGCGTGCTCGCGCGAACGAAAACCTGAGTTCCGCGAAGATCGGAATCATCGGTATCTCCAACGACTTCTCGTTTCGAGACAACCTCTCCCCGAAGGTCAAGAGCTCCCTTTGTGAGGAGGAAATCCAGTTCCCGGCCTACGACGCGAACGAACTGATCAAGATTTTGGAACAGCGAGCCGAAGTTGCTTTCCACGAAGGTGTCCTGGAAGACGGCGTCATCGAACTCTGTGCCGCCTACGGAGCCAAAGACGCCGGTGACGCCAGACAGTCGCTCGACCTCCTGATGAAAGCGGGCGACCTGGCTCGCGATAAGGAAACCGACACGATCTCGGACGACCTCGTTCGCGAAGCTCGCGACGTCCTCGAACGCGGACGGATCCGGGAGGGAATTTCCGGGTTGACTCAGCACGGCCACCTGGTCGTGTACGCGCTGGTCACGCTCGATCAGGAGGGCAAGACGCCTGTCCGAACGCGAGACATCCGACCCCGATACACGAACTTCGCCGAGAAAGCCGGTATCGACCCCCTCGTTCCCAGACGTATGCGAGACCATCTGGGAGAACTCTCGATGCTGGGGATTATCTCCGCGATCGAACGCAACGAGGGCCGTCGCGGCGGGACCTATCGAGAGTACTCGGTCGAGATGGATCCGAAGATGATCCTCTCAGCGCTCGAAGACACCGTCGACGACGTCGGTATCCACACGTCAGTCGCCGATCTCATCGATCGAGACGTGACGCTCTCTGACTTCGAATCCCCGACGTGACTTCCCAACGGGAAGCAACTGCGGACATGCTGGTGTCGAAACAGCGGACGCACCGGTGTCCCCCGCTCTCGCTGTCTCGACGGAGCAGAACTGCGGACAGGGTGGGGTAGACCGCCGGATCGAACGCACCCTGTCCTCGGCTTTCCATTTCTCGAAACTGCGGACACACTGGTGTCGGAACAGCGGACACACCGGTGTGGGAACCGCCGGACCCCCTGCCGGGGAACAGCGGACATACCGGTGTTGGCCCGGCGGAACCGAGATCTGAACGGTCTCTCATATGTTCTGAAGACAGGCCGTACTGTCGCTCGTAACCACACGGTAGCGTCCGGGAAGCAACCGACTGCCCGGTCTCGGAACTGCGGACAGGATGGGGTGGCTACGCGACACCGGAGTGTAACTGCGGACAGAGTGGGGGTAGTCGACGAGACGGTGATTCGAAACTGCGGACAGCGTGGGGTGGTCGACCCGATGCCAGCGCAAAACTGCGGACAGTGTGGGGTGAGATGGGGAGGGAAGCGGTCCACGCGACGATCGCCCGAACCGGCTGTCAGCGTCGAGTCCGAATCCCGTCGGGTGCGGGAATCCGTCGGTGAAAGGATGTGGTGCTGTTGCTGGTGGTGTTGTTGGTGCTTGTGCTAGTAATTATGATTCCCTCCCCCACGGATATGTGGGTAGTAAACGTAACATAGTGGCATCAAAACTGCGGACACGGTGGTGTGGGGGTGGTCGGCCAGTTCGGAGCAACTGCGGACACGGTGGGGTCGATTCTCGGACCTCAGTGCCAGAGAACAGCGGACACAGTGGTGTTCGACCGCCAGACACACTGGCGATAGAACAGCGGACAGAGTGGGGTACAGTGACGTCGACGTGATTCGACGCGCGAATCGGGGATTCGGATCAGGCTGAAACAGCGGACACAGTGGTGTCCCTCCGGTTTCGCGTGAGTCGGCCAGTTCGAGGCGTTCGCCTCCGTCCCGTCGTCGGGTGCTACTGGTCTGGACCGAACAGCGCAGCGGCGTCGTCGGGCGTGTCGAAGTCGTGGAAGTGCTCGCCCTTCTCTTTCGTGAGGATGTTCAGAGCGGCCGCCGCGCCATCACCGGCAGAGATGACTGCCTGCCACTCCTCTGCGCGGACCATCGCACCAGTAGCGTAGGCGTTGTCGACGCTCGTCTCCATCGTCACGTCCACGTCGACGGTGCCGTCGTCGGCGATTTCACAGCCGAGCGACTCCGCGAGGTCCCGATTCGCCCCGGTCGCGAGGACGACGTAGTCCGCCTCGTGGGTCCCGCCGTCTGTGGACACCTCGAACCCCGCGTCGGTCTCCTGGACGTCGGTTACTTCTGTTCCCTGCTGTCTGTCGACTCCGAAGCTGTCGACCTGCTCGCGGGCGGTCTCCAGGAACGCCGTCCCGTCCTGCGAGCCGACGCCGAGGTAATTGAACAGGTGGGCCTTGTGCATCCACGTCCCGTCGGTGTCGAACACTGTCGTCTCCAGGCCGTTTTTCTGTGTGAACAGCGCGGCGCTCAGGCCGGCGGGACCACCGCCGACGACGAGTACGTCGGTCACGAAATGACGTTACGCCGACACAGTTGTAACCGTTTTGCTTCGTTACACGTTACCGGGCAGCGCGACCTGTGCGACAGACGACTGTCGACGGTTTCACTCCACCCAGACCGTCTTCGCGTTCGTGAACTCCCTGATGCCGTGTTTCGAGAGTTCGGTCCCGTAGCCGGAGTCCTTGATCCCACTGAAGGGGAGTCGCGGGTCGGACTGCACGATCTGATTGACGAAGACGTTTCCGGCGTCGATCTCGGGAACGAGTGCCTCGCCGCGTGCGGCGTCGGCGGTCCAGACGCTGGCACCGAGTCCGAAGTCGGTGTCGTTCGCGACGCGTACCGCCGCCTCGTCGTCGGGCACAGCGGTCACTGTCGCGACTGGACCGAACAGTTCTTCCTCGGCGGCCGGACACCCATCTGGAACGTCGGTCAGAATCGTCGGCGGGTAGTAGTGGCCCTCACGGGGCAGCGGCTCCCCGCCCGTGACGACGGTGGCCCCGGCGTCGACGGAGGCTCGCACCTGGTCGTCGAGCTGTTCGAGGATGTCCGCCCGGGCCAGCGGGCCGAGGTCCGTCGCCTCGGCCGTCGGGTCGCCGATGGTGAGCGACTCCATCCGTCGAGTGACCGCGTCGAGGAACTCGTCGTACACCGCCTCGTGGACGACCAACCGCTTCGCGGCGATACACGACTGGCCGGCGTTCTGGGTGCGAGCCGTCACCGCCTGCTCTGCGACCGTCTCGATCGGGGCGTCGTCGAGGACGACGAACGGATCGCTCCCGCCAAGTTCGAGCACGGTCTTTTTGAGTGCCTCGCCGCTCTCTGCGGCCACCGCTCGCCCGGCGCGGGTGCTCCCCGTGAGCGTGACCGCCGCGACACGATCGTCGGCGATCACGCCAGCGACACGGTCGGTGGGGATCTGCAGCGACGAGAAGACGCCCTCGGGGTACCCCGCCTCGCGGAAGATCGACACGATCGCCTGCGCACAGCCGAGCGTGTTCGGAGCGTGCTTGAGGAGACCGACGTTACCGGCAGTGAGGTGTGGCGCGGCGAACCGGAACACCTGCCAGAACGGGTAGTTCCAGGGCATGATCGCCAGCACCGGCCCGAGCGGTTCGTAGCTCACGTAGGTCTTCGTGCCGGGCGCGCCGTCGAGGCGGTCGTCCTGGAGTTGCTCGGCGGCGCGCTCGGCGTAGTACTCACAGACCCACGCGCACTTCTCGACCTCGGCGCGCGACTGGTCGAGCGGCTTGCCCACCTCGTCGGTGATGAGCGCGGCGTACTCCTCCTTCCCGTCGCGGAGGACCGCAGCCGCGTCTTCGAGGAGGGCTTCGCGCTCCCGTATCGGTCGGTCGCGCCACGCGTCGAACCGAGTGGCGGCGCTGTCGAGCGTCGCCTCCACTGCGGCCTCGTCGTCGACCGCGTACGTCGCCAGCGGCGCGCCGGTCGCGGGATTGCTAGTCTCGAACGTCGTCGACGAGTCCCCGCTCATGGCCAGATCCCCAGCGTCTCGTGGCTCTCGGCGACCCGTTCGAGCGCGACGGCGTACGCCGCGTCCCGCCAGGGAACTCCCCGCGTTTCGTGGCTCTCCCTGACCGCTTCCCATGCCGACAGCATCCGGTCGTCGAGTTCCTCGCGGACCTCTTTGTGGGTCCACGAACGGCCGTTCGTGTTCTGCAGCCACTCGAAGTAGCTCGCGGTGACCCCCCCGGCGTTCGCGAGGATGTCGGGAACCACCGGGACACCGCGATCGGCGAGAATCGCGTCGGCCTCGGCCGTCGTGGGCTCGTTCGCGCCCTCGACGACGAGCGACGCCCGCACGTCCGGCGCGTTGTCCGCCGTCAGGACGCCGCCGACCGCGGCGGGGACGAGCACGTCCACGTCGAGTTCGAGCAGCGCGTCGTTCGTCACCTCGTCGGCGTCGGCCGCGGCAGTGCGGTCGGTGAGCGGACCCGCCTCAGCCGAGAGCGCGTCGATGTCGACTCCGTCTTCGTCGTGGACCCCGCCGTCGATGTCGCTCACGGCGACGACGGTCGCGCCCCACTCGTCGAGGAGTCGGGCGGCGTGGCCGCCGACGCTGCCAAACCCTTGAATCGCCACGGTCAGCCCGTCGATCGAGTGGTCGTAGTAGCGCGCCGCCTCGCGGGCGACGAGCGCGGTGCTCCGACCCGGCGCTTCCTCGCGACCGGCGAGGCCGCCGACGCGCGGGGGTTTCCCGGTGACGACGCCGCGCGTGCCGTCGCCGGTCTGCATCTTGTACACGTCGGCGATCCACGCCATCGTCTGGGCGTCGGTACCCATGTCCGGCGCGGGGATGTCGGTCTGCGGGCCGACGAACGACCGCATCTCCTCGGCGAACCGACGGGTGAGCCGCCGCTTCTCCTCGGTCGAGAGTGACCGCGGGTCGACGGCGACGCCGCCCTTCGCGCCGCCGAAAGGCAGGTCGAGGAGCGCGCACTTCCAGGTCATCGCCATCGCCAGGGAGACGCACTCGTCGCCGGTCACGCCGGGCGCGTACCTGATGCCGCCCTTGTACGGGCCGCGGACGTTGTCGTGCTGGGCCCGGTACCCCTCGAACACCTCGATGTCGCCATTGTCGAGGCGCACGGGAATCGAGACGCGGTGGACCTGCGAGGGGTACTTCAACCGCTCGACGTACTCGTCGCTCACGTCCACCAGTGCTGCGAGCCGGTCCAGCCGCCGCCTGGCCGTCTCGACCGCCGGTTCGTCGGCCGCCGTCTCCGCTGTCGTGGCGTTCGCTGATATCATCGTCGCTATGCAGTGGTCTTCGAGGCCGTTCCTTAATAGTTTTTCCAAATATTGGAGAAGATATGGGATCTAATTCTATAGGATTTAGGATAGTTGGATAAAATCCAGCCCACCCCACTCACTCTGTCGCCTCGGGCTGAAGCAACCCGGCCAACGTCTCCGGGTCGAAGTCGTTGAGGGGGCGCGGTTCGTCCTTGATAGTCTTGATGACGAATTTTGAACTCGTCTGCTCGACGCCGTCGATGGACTCGTAGTCCTCGATGAGTCGCTCGACCATGCCGCGACTGGACAGGTGCGCGATGACGACGAAGTCGGTGTCGCCCATCGTGAAGTAGACCTGATTGACGCCCTCGACAGCGGCGAGCGCCTCGCCCACGTCGTCGTGGTACTGCTCGCTGTACTCCGCGGTCACCTCGGTGATGACCGTGATGTTCAGGCCGACAGCTTCGAGGTCCACGTCCAGCAGGTCATTCGTGACGAGGCCGCGCTCCCTGAGTTTCTCCAGTCGGTAGTGGACCGTCGAGGTCGGAATGCCGGTCTCCTCGGACAGTTTCTCCGCGCTCCCGGTTCCCAGTCGCGCGACCGCCGAGAGGATGGTCACGTCCTTCTCGTCCATAGTTGAATCTGGTCCCACTTCACCGGCCGCCGTTGAATACGTTCCGACCGGCCGTCCGATCACCCCCGCTGCCGCAACTGCCGTTCCCGCCGCCGATCAGGGCCGCCGGAACTCGATGGCCATGCCCTGGCCGTAGCCGACGCACTCGGTGGCGAGTCCGAGAGAGTCGTCGCGTCGCCGCATCTCGTGGAGCAGGGTCACTGGCAGTCGCGCGCCGGTCGCCCCCAGCGGATGCCCCAGGGCGATGGCGCCGCCGTTGACGTTGAACCGCTCGTCGTCGAACCCGAGTTCGCGCTTGCAGTGCAGGCACTGGCTGGCGAAGGCCTCGTTGAGTTCGACCAGGTCGTAGTCCGACGGGTTCCGTTCCTGTCGGTCACAGAGGGTTCGAACCGCGGGCACCGGGCCGACGCCCATGATCTCCGGGTCGACGCCGGCGACCGAATGGCCGCCGATCTCCCCGAGGACGGAGAGCCCGTGTCGGTCCGCGAAGGTCCGACTCGTCACCAGCAGGGCGGCGGCGCCGTCGCTGATCTGCGAGGCGTTCCCCGGCGTCACGGTCCCGTCGTCGCGGAACACGGTCGGCAGGTCGGCGAGGCGTTCGAGGGACGTGTCGGGACGGATGCCCTCGTCGCGTGAGACGCGGCCGTCCGGGGTCTCGACCGGAACGATCTCCTCCTCGAAGGCCCCCGAGGCCGCCGCGTCAGCGGCTCGCTTGTGGCTGCGGAGGGCGTACTCGTCCTGAGCCGCACGGGACACGTCGAAGCGCTCGGCGACGGCTTCGGCCGTCTGTCCCATGTTCAGCTCGTCGAGGTCGTAGTGGTCGGCCAGCCCGGGATGGACGCTGTCGATGTTCCCCGCGATTGCCACGCGGGACATGCTCTCGACGCCGCCGACGATCAGACAGTCGCGCTGGCCGGCCGCGACGGCGTCGGCTCCGCGCGCGACGGCTTCGGCCGAGGACGCGCACCAGCGGTTGATCGTCGCGCCGGGGACAGACTCCCCGAGGTCCGAGAGGAGCGCGATCACCCGCGCGAGGTTGTTACCCTGCTCGTCGCGCTGCTGGGCGCAGCCCCACAGCAGGTCGTCGACCGCGTCGCCGTCGAGGCCGGTTCGCGCGAGCAGTTCGTCGACGAGCGGGACCGAGAGGTCTTCGCTGCGAACGTCCGCGAAGACGCCGTCGCCCACGCCGAGCGGCGTCCGAACCGCCTCCACGACGACCGGTGTCATGTCCGCCGCGTTCGCGTCTCCCGCCGTCATCGCTGCTCGGCCTGGATAGCGTCTTCGAGCCCGTCGACGGCGCGTCGGAGTTGCTCCCGGTCGATGGTCAGGGGCGGCTGGAATCGGATGACGTTCTTGTAGTAGCCGCCGACGCCCATCACGATGCCCTCCTCCTCGCGGAGGTGGGTCCCGACGCGCTTTGCGAGCGTGGCGGCCGGGGCCGGCGCGTCACCGGGCCCTCGCTCGTCGGGGTCGACCAGTTCGACGCCCTGCATCAGGCCGAGGCCGCGCGTCTCCCCGACGGCGTCGAGCGATTCGAGCGCGGCGAGTTCGTCTGCCAGCCACGCCCCCTGTTCGCGGGCGTTGTCGACGATGCCGCCCTGTAGCTCGTCGATGGTCGCCAGCGCGGCGGCACAGCAGACCGGATTGCCGCCGAACGTCGAGAGGTGGTCGCCCGACTCGAACGCGTCGGCGATCTCCGCCGGCGCGGTGAACGCGCCCAGCGGCAGGCCGTTGGCGATTCCCTTCGCCTGCGTCAGGATGTCCGGGGTCACGTCGAAGTGGTCCGCGGCCCAGAACTCGCCGGTCCGGCCGTAGCCGGACTGGACCTCGTCCAGCACGAGCAGGCCGCCGTGGTCGTGGGCGATCTCCTTCACCCGCGAGAGGTAGTCGGCCGGCGGGACGATGATGCCGCCCTCGCCGATGACCGGCTCGACGACGACGGCCGCGAGGTCACCGCTCGTGTGGGTGCCGATGACGCGCTCCAGTTCCGCCGCGGCCTCGGCGGCGAACGCCTCGTCGTCCAGGTCGCCGTAGTGCGAGCGGTACTTGTAGGGGGCCGGCGCGTGGGTCACGTCGTTCAGCGTCGGGGCCATCCCGTGCTTGTAGGCGTGGTTCCCGGTGAGCGCGAGGCTCCCGAGGGTCCGTCCGTGAAAGCCCATCTCCAGGGCGACGATCTCCTTCCCGCCGGTGTACTTCCGCGCGAGTTTGATCGCGCCCTCGACGGCCTCGGTCCCGGAGTTACAGAAGAAGGACTTCTGTAAGTCGCCCGGCGTGATCTCCGCGAGGCGCTCAGCGAGGTCGGCGACCGGCTGCGAGGGGTGGACGTACGAGCAGCCGTGAACGAACGTGTCGAGCTGGTCTTTCGCCGCCTCGACGACGGCCTCGTTGTTGTGGCCGGCGTTGGCCACCGAGATGCCGGAGAACACGTCGAGGTACTCGTTGCCCTCGTGATCGAACAGGCGACACCCCTCCGCGCGCTCGACGGGGACGTTGAGCGACTTCCAGATCGGCATCACGTGCTCGTCGTACCCGGCGACCACGTCGTCGTTGTCGGTCGTCGATTGAGGTTTAGGACTCATACTATGGAAAGTATTATTCTCGTCTAGGTATACAATGGAAAACGCGACTAAAAAGTTATCGACTCTCAGAATCGATCGGAGCGTGACTTACCCATGAGCGAAAACCCAGACCACAACGACTGGCAGTTCCAGAATCGAGACATCAAGATCCTCCGCGAACTCTCGAAGGACCCGCAAATCTCCTCCAGAGAGCTCAGCGCGACGCTTAACGAAAAATACGACATCGACGTCTCCCACGTAACCGTCAGCAAGGCGATCCGGAACATGCGCTCCTCGGGCGTCTTCCGCGAGGCGATCATGCCCAACGAGGAGTTCTTCAACTTCGCCCTCTTCGAGTTCAAGTTCGACCCGCGGAACTTCGACGAGGAGTGGGAGGCGGCGATGGAGTACATCATGGACGACCCGCACACGCTGATGTACTTCATCTCGAACGGCGAGTACCAGTGGAAGACCATCATGATGTTCCAGAGCCGGGAAGCGGAGTCCCAGTGGATTCACGACTTCTACAAGCACCACGGGACCGTCGTCTCGAACGTCCGCAACTCCGTCGTCCACAACCTCCTGAAGTTCCAGACGGATCCGGAAATCTTCGAGTTGATGGACGAGGACTGAGCCGCGGGAATCGCCACGTGCCGAAATCGGGAGTCCTCAGGCCGACTTGAGGATCAGGTTCTTCCCGAGCGCGACGTCGAGCAACAGCGGGATGACGACCGTGATGATCATGAGCACCGTCGCCATCGCGTTGATCTCCGGCGTGAGGCTCGTGCGGACCATCGTGTAGATCTCGATGGGCGCGGTCACCGTGTCCGGCTGGACCCAGAACTGCGTCGCGGTGAACTCGCCGAAGCTGATGACGAACGCGAGCAACATGCCGGCGGCGAGGCCGGGCATGATCGACGGCAGCGTCACCTCGACGAACGTCTCCAGTTCGTTCGCGCCCAGCGTCAGCGCGGCCTCCTCGATGGAGCGGTCGAACCCGAACAGCTGCGCCCGCACGGTCACGAACACGTAGGGAAGCACCAGCGTCGAGTGACCGAGGACGAGAAACAGGTAGTTCTTCTGCATCCCAACGTCGGTCAGGAACGCCGTCAGCGCGACGCCGATGACGACCGGGCTGATGAGCATCGGCAGGAACAGCAAACTGGAGAGGACGCTCTTGTACCGGAAGTCCCGACGGACGAACCCGATGGCCGAGATGAGGCCGACGAGGCCGGCGACGAGGGCGCTGCCGGCCGCCACGACGAAGCTGCTGACGAGCGCGTCGAGCAGTCGGTCGCTCGCGAAGAACGTCTGGTACCAGGTCAGGCTCAGCCCCTCTGGCGGGAACGTCGCGTACTGCGTCGGATTGAACGAGATGAGGACAACGATGAACAGCGGTAGCAACAGGAACAGGTACAGCAGTCCCGTCGCGCCCCTGATCGCGTTCCACCGCGTGCCGTCCGAGAGGCGGGTGCTCACTGGTCGAACACCTCCTCGAGGCCGACGAAGCGATTGAAGACGGTGATGATGGCGAACAGCACCACCAGGTACACCATCGCCATGGCGCTCGCGAGCGGCCAGTCGAAGGCCTGTCCGAACGTCTGGCTGATGAGGTTCGCGACCATCATGTTCGCCGGGCCACCCAGCAGCGCGGGGGCCATGAAGCTCCCGACGGCGAGGATGAACACGAGGATCGATCCGGCACTGATGCCGGGCAGCGACAGCGGCAGCGTCACCTCGTAGAACGCCCGGAGCGGCGACGCACCCATCGTCTTGGCGCTCTCGATGTACTCGTCGTCGATCTTGTTGACCGTGTTGTAGATTGGGAGGATCATGAACGGAAGCAACACCTGGACGAGGCCGGTGACGACGGCCACGTCGTTGTAGAGGTAGCCGTTCGACGCGACGCCGATCCAGCCGAGCACCGTCGTGAGGAGTCCGTCGTTCCCGAGGACGAGGATCCACGCGTAGTAGCGGATGATGAGCGGCACCCAGAACGGCAACACGACGAACAGCAACAGTAGCGACCGATACCGGCTCTCTGTCCGGCCGAGGAAGTACCCGGGCACGTAGCCGAGCGCCAGCGTCACGACCGTGGTGAGGAAGCCGAACTTCAGGGACTGCCAGAGGATCAGCAGGTACGTGTTCCCGATCTGCCAGCCGAGCAGATCGACGTTCTGGAGCAGTATCTCACGGTAGTTCGCCATCGTCGCCTCGTAGACGATGGTCCCGCCGGCCCCCCGCTGCCAGAACGACAGCGAGAGGATGTAGACGAGCGGGGCGAGGAGGAACAGGGCCATCCAGGCCAGGCCGAGACCAGCCTGGATGACGGTCAGGAGGCGCTCGCGGCGCTTGACGACCTGGATGCCACGCACGACGGGGTCGGCGCGAAGCACCGCCGTCCAGAGGCGGAACCGGAGCGGCTGACTACTCGCGGGCCGCAGGTCTTCGGCGCGGGTCTCGTGACGCTCGCTCATGCCGTGGACTCACCGGCGGTGCCCGGTTGCTGGTCCGTTCCCGGGTCGCGGGCCACGACGAGGTTCTCCGGGGGCACGCTGACGTACACGGTGTCGCCCGGCTCGAACGACTCGACGTCCGTGAAGCCGTGCTTGGCGACGATGAGTTCCGTGCCGTCGTCGAGTCGGCAGAAGAACTGCGTCTTCTCGCCGAGGTAGTTCGTCGTCGCGATCTCGGCGGGGAACTCGTTGGCCGCCCCCGTCGGCTCGCGTGACACGTCGAGTTTCTCCGCGCGGAGGAAGACGCTGAGCCGGCCGCCCGGCGTCGCCGCGACGGACTGGGGCAGTTCGAACCTCACGCCGGAATCAGTCTCCAGAACCGGCGTCCCGTCGGCGCTGCCGACAGTACCCGAGAGCTGCGAGGACTGGCCGATGAAGTTCGCGACGAACTCCGAGTCGGGGCTCTCGTAGATGTCGAGCGGCCGGCCCTGCTGTGAGAGGTGACCGTCGTCGACCACGGCGACGCGGTCGGACATCGCGAACGCTTCAGCCTGGTCGTGCGTGACGTAGATGGTCGTGATGCCGAACTCGCGCTGGATGCGTTCGACTTCGACGCGCATCTGCTCGCGGAGGACGCGGTCGAGCGCCGACAGCGGCTCGTCCATGAGCAACACGTCGGGTTCGAAGACGAGCGCGCGGGCGAGCGCGACCCGCTGTTGTTGCCCCCCGGAGAGGTCTTCGGGCGAGCGGTCCATGACCTCGGGGAGGCGGACGCGCTCGAGCACGTCCGCGACTCGTTCCCGGCGCTCCGCCTCCGGGACGCCGCGCATCTTCAGCGGGAAGCCGATGTTCTCGCCGACGGTCTTGTGGGGGAACAGCGCGTAGTGCTGGAACACCATCCCGATTTCGCGCTCGTAGGGCGGTCTGTCGGTGACGTCGTCCCCGTCGATTCGGATGGTCCCCTCGGTCGGCATCTCGAGGCCGGCGATCATGCGGAGCGTCGTGGTCTTCCCGCACCCGCTGGGGCCGAGCAGGGAGACGAACTCCCCCTTCTCGGCGGTGAAGCTCACGTCGTCGACCGCGGTGACGTCCCCGAACCGTTTCGTGATGTTTTCCACTTCAACGTAACTCATGCGTGTGATCTGGTGATGGTCTGTAGTTCCGCAAGCGGGATACTCTTTCGCGCGGTCAGTACTGCCCGAGTTTGATCTGCTCGAACGTCTGGTTCCAGTCCTCCTGGTGCTGTTCCTTGAACTGCTGGTCCTGGAACTTCAGGCGCTCGCCGCCGGTCGGATCGAAGTCCGGCAGGGCTTCGATGTCGCTGGACGTGGCCCCCGTCGCCGGCGGGTAGCCGATGACGGGCGAGAGGCTCTCCATGACCTCGGGGCGGTAGGCGAACTGGATGAACTTCTCGGCGGTGTAGCGGTGTTCCGAGCCCTTCGCGATGGCGAAGGTGTCGGACCAGCCGTACGCGCCCTCCTCCGGGATGGTGTACTCGAGGTTCTCGTAGCCGTCGTCCTGCAGCGAGAGGATGCGACCGGACCAGCCGTCGCCGAGGACGGCCGTCTCGTTGGAGTACAGCGTCGTCTGCTCCTGGCCGCTGGTCCAGTACTTCTTGACCAGTTCGTGTTGCTCGGCCATCGCGTCGTACACCTGCTTGACGCCCTCCTCGTAGGAGCCGGCGTCGCCCTCCATCTTGTTGGGATCCATCCCCTGTGCGAGCGCGGTCGTGAACATCCGCACGAACGCGAACCCTTCGAGCGTCAGCGCGCCGCTGTACTCGGAGTCCCACGTGAGGTCCCACGAGAACGGCGGCGACCCGGAGACGTAGTCAGTGTTGTACACCATCCCCACGGTCCCGTAGTACAGCGGCGCGACGAACGTGTCGTCGCCCGTGCCGGCCGGGCTGTACTCGCGGAAGGCCGGGAGCAGGTTCGACCACGTGTCGATGTTGTCCAGGCGAAGCGGCTCGACGAGGTCCTGCTTGACCGCGTTGTACGAGCCCGACAGCGACGGCATGATGACGTCGTAGGAGCCGGCCGGGTTCGAGCGAACGTTCGCCAGCATCTTGTCCTGGCTGGAGAAGCTCGACTGCTCGATGGTGACGCCGAACTCCTCCTCGAAGGGCTCGATGAGGTGCTTCGTCAGCGCCTCCTGGGTCGACCCGCCCCACGAGTAAAAGCGGAGCGTGTCGGCGAGTTCGTCCTCGCCGCTCGAAGACGTGGCGGTGCCGGTGGTCCCGGAGCTCCCACCGTCACCGCTGGAACCGTCGCCGCCCGAACTCTCGCCGTCCGAGCCGCCGCCGAGACAGCCGGCGAGACCGACGACAGTCGCGCCCGCCCCCGCCTTCAGCAGTCGCCGCCGGCTCAGTGGTGCGCCGCCCGAACTTTCCATCGACTCCGACCTCCCACCGGTGTCGTTTCCGTTCGATAGTCCGTCGTCTTTCTTCATGTACGAAGATTACTCATAGCGCAAGTATAATAAAGTTTGGCAAGCGAGACATAATTACGCGAGACAGAAGATCTAGTCTCGGCCGATTAGATTAACACTGGAAAGAAGACACCAATCATGATACCACGGACACCACAGCCGGTCAGCGCCGGCGGACGGGGAGAGCGATGACGGCGGCCCCGTCGGTCGATTCGGAGGATGCACAGCGGGTCCGAGACGCGGTCGCGGACCTGACGAGCGACGCGGCGGCGTTCGCGTCGACCCTCGTGCGCGAGCGTAGCGTCCAGGGTAACGAAGCGGACGCACAGCGCCACGTCATCGAGCGCGTCCGCGAACTCGGCCTGGACGTTCGCCTCCTCGAAGCCACGGACGTGCCGGGGATCGAGGACCACCCGGAGTTCGCGGAGACGGACGACACCTACGAGGGGCGGCCGAACGTCATCGCGACGAAGCCCGGCGCGGGCGACGGCCGTTCGCTCCTGTTCAATGGTCACGTCGACGTCGTTCCCGAGGGCGACGCCGAGCAGTGGTCGTTCGATCCGTTCGGCGGGGAAATCGTCGACGGGGAACTTCGGGGACGCGGCGCGTCGGACATGAAAGGCGGCGTCGCCGCGATGCTGTTCGCTGTCGAGGCGCTTTCCCGCGCCGGCGTCGAACTCGCCGGTGACCTCACGATTCAGTCGGTCATCGAGGAAGAGGCCGGCGGCTACGGCGGGTCGCTCGCGACCGCGCTCGACGGCTGTGACGCCGACGCCGTCGTCATCCCGGAGCCGACCGACTTCGACCTCTGGATCGCCAACGACGGCGTCTCGTACTTCCGGGTGACTGTCGAGGGCCGCGGCGCGCACGCGGCTCACACGGACGAAGGTGTCAACGCAATCGAGAAGCTCTATCCCATCTTCCGGGCGCTGCAAGACCTCCACGACCGCCGGAAGGAGACGGTCCACGACGACCTCTTCGAGCGCGAGTACGAACACACCGTCTCGCTCAACCCCGGGACGATCCGGGCCGGCGAGTGGCCGTCGAGCGTCCCCGACGAGGCCGTCCTCGAAGGGCGCGTCTCGCACGCGCCAGCGGAGACGCGCGAGGGGATCAGGACGACGGTCGAGGAGACGGTCCGCGAGGCCGTCGCGGACGACCCGTGGTTCGACGAGCACCCCCCTGAAGTGGAGTGGTTCGGCTGGCGCGGGAGCTCGGCCAGTATCTCGCCCGACGAACCCATCGTCACGACGGTCCAGGACGTGCTGTCGGAGTCCCTCGGCGTCGAGCCCACCGCCAAGGGCTTCCCTGGCGGCATCGACACCCGCTTCTTCGTGAACTACGCGGACACGCCGGCCCTGTGTTTCGGTCCCGGCGCGCACAACATCCACGGCACCGACGAGTACCTCCCGGTCGATGAACTCGAACGGGCGACTGCCGGCCTCGCGCTGATCGCGATGGCGTGGTGCGGCTACGAGGTGGCGGACGAACCGGCGGCCGCGCCCGACGCGACCACGGAGGGAGCCGAATGACGCCCATCGACCACGGCGCGGTCACGGGCGAGTCGTTCCCGGACGCGGCAGGCGTGGCCTCCGGGTCCCCGACCGGCTCCCGGAGCAGACGCGACAAGACGACCGACCTCGAAACGGCGATCGACCGCTACGTCCCCGACGGCGCGAGCGTGGCCTTCGGCGGGATGGGCGGCCGCGACCCGGAAGCCGCGGCACGCGAGATCGTCAGACAGGAGAAGTCCGGCCTGACCGTCCTCGACGACGCGCGGACGACCCTGTTCGACATCATGGTCGGCGCGGGCTGTGTCGACCGCTACGTCGGCTCCTGGGTGGGGACGAGCCTCATCTCGCAGGGCCACAACGTCAGGAACGCCGTCGAGAACGACGTCCCCCACCACCTGGAGATGCGCGATGTGTCGAACTTCGGCTCCTCGCTCATGTTCCTCGCGGGCGCGATGGACGTTCCCTTCGTCCCGACCCGGTCGATGCTGGAGACGGACATCCCCGAGCACAACCCGGACATCGAGGTCGTCGAGGACCCGCTCGGCTCGGGTGACGACCTGGCGCTGGTCCCGGCCGCCACGCCCGACGTGGCCGTCATCCACGTCCAGCGCGCCGACCGCCTCGGCAACGCGCAGATCTGGGGGAACGTCGTCAACGACCACCTCAAGGCCAGAGCGGCGGACAACGTCGTCATCACCTGCGAAGAGGTCGTCCCGACCGAGACGATCCAGCGCCACCCCGAACTGACGAAGATTCCCTTCTACGCGGTCGACGCCGTCGTCGAGGTCCCGTTCGGCTCCCATCCGTGGCACTGCTACGGCTACTACTACGCCGATCTGCCCTTCTACCGCGAGTACGGGCAGCGATCGCGCGACCGCGAGGACTTCCTCGACTGGCTCGACGAGTGGATCGTTCCCCACGAGACCTATCTCGAACGGATCGGAGCCGACCGACTCGCCACACTCGAAGAGATGGAGGCCCAGATCAACGACCTGCCGCCGGTCCACGGCGACGAGGGGGAGGCGTCCAGATGACGAGCAGACAGCCCCCGTCCGCGGTCGACGAGACGGAGGGCCGGACGCCGGAGACGCTCTCGGGCGCGGATATCGACTACCCGGTCGAGGTGGATCGACCCCACGAGACGGCCGAAGATTACTCGCTGACTGAACTGCTCGCGGTCTCGGCGGCCCACGAGATCGAGAACGGCGAACTGGCCTTCATCGGCGTCGGGATGTCGCTCATCTCTGGCATCCTCGCGAAGCACACCCGGTCGCCGGACTGCCAGCTGGTCACGGAGTCGGGATACGTCGGCTCCCGACCGCCGGGCGTCGTCCAGTCCATCTCGGACACCGTCCTCGGCGTCGACGCCCTGTTCGCGTCGAACCAGTTCCAGATCTTCACCGACAATCAGCGCGGCCTCTTCGACGTGGGTATCATCGGGGCCGGCCAGATCGACCGCTACGGGAACACGAACTCCACGGTCGTCACCGGCGGCGACGCGACCTACGACCGCCCGAAGGTCCGCCTCCCCGGCTCCGGTGGGAGCAACGACATCATGACCTCGTGTGGCCGCTCGGTCGTGATGATGCGCCAGGACGAGCGCGCGTTCACGACCGATCTCGACTACCGGACCGCGCCGGGTCACCTCGACGGCGGCGACGCCCGGGACCGAGCGGGTTTCCGCGGCGATGGCCCCAGTGCGGTCATCACGGACATGGCGATCTTCCGGTTCGACGACGACGGCGAGATGGTACTCTCGGCCACCCACCCCGGCGTCAGCGTCGACGACGTGCGGAGTGAGGTCCAGTGGGACCTGCAGGTGGCGGACGATGCCTCGACGACGCCCGAACCGACCCGCGGCGAACTCGCCGTCCTCCGGGCCATCGACCCGACCGACACGGTGTTGCGCGGCAGCGACTACATCTACGAGGTCGGCTTCGAGGAGTGGAGCGAGCGCGTGATGGAACAGTGGAAGACCTTCCAGGACACACAATGAGTAACGAACAGATGACCGACGACACCACGAGCGAGCGAACGACCACGCCCGGCACGGACCTCGGCGGGATGTTTCCCCGGGCGTTCCAAAAGGAGTACGTCACGATCACCCGCGGCGAGGGCCACCACGTCTGGGACGCCGACGGCAACCGCTACGTCGACGCCATCGCCGGCAACCAGAACGTCAACATCGGCCACGGCCGAGAGGAAGTCGCCGAGGCCGCAAAGGAGCAGATCGAGCGCCTGGAGTACACCTCCAGCATGCTGTTCGCCAACGAGCCCGCGATGGAGTACACCGAGCGCATCGCCGAGTTCACGCCCGACGGCTTCGAGCACACGTGGCTCGTCTCCAGCGGGTCGGAGGCCAACGAGAGCGCCGTCAAGATGGCCCGCCAGTACCACTACGAGCGGGGCAACGAGGGCAAGTACAAGGTCCTCTCGCGCCGGAAAAGCTACCACGGCAACACCGGCATCGCCATGGCCCTCTCGGGCTTTCCCGCCCGCAAGACGAAGATGGAGCCGCTGTTCGACAACTGGCCGAAGGTGCCCAACGGCTCGCCCTACCGCTGTGGCTTTTGCGGCGGTGACGGCGGCGAGGCCTGCGGGCGGCGCTGTGCCGACGAGGTCGAGCGCATCATCCAGCAGGAGGGTCCCGACACCGTCGCGGCGTTCATCGCGGAACCGGTCACCGGTGCCGCCAACGCCGCCGCCTCGCCCCACGACGGCTACTTCGAGCGGATCCGGGAGATCTGCGACGAGTACGACGTGCTGTTCATCGTGGACGAGGTGATGGCCGGCTTCGGCCGGACCGGCGAGAACTTCGCCATCGAGCACTGGGACGTGACGCCGGACATCATCACCGGCGCGAAAGGGATGAGCGGCGGCTATTCGCCCATCGGGGGCACGATGCCCCACCGCCGCGTCGCCGAGGTGTTCGAGGACGTCGAAGACGGCTTCCAGCACGGCCACACCTACTGTTTCAACCCCGCCTCGGCCGCCATCGGCTCCGCGGTTCTCGACTACATGACCGACCACGACCTCGTCGCCAACGCTCGCGACGTGGGCTCGTATATGCGCGAGCGCTTCGAGGAGTTCTACGAGTACGAGATGATCGGCGACGTGCGCGGGAAGGGCCTCATGCTCGGCGTCGAGTTTGTCGGCGACCGCGAGACGAAAGAACCGCTCTCGTCGTCCGGTGGCGAGTTCCAGTCGCTCCTGTTCGAGACCGGACTCGACGAGGGCGTGTTGACCTACCCCGGCGGCGGGCACGTCGACGGCAACCGCGGCGACCACGCCCTCGTCACGCCGCCGCTCACCATCGACCGCGCGGTCGCCGACGAGATCGTCGACCGCCTGCACGCGACCTTCGAACGCGTCGAGGCGGAACTGGACGACTAAGGCGGACCGCCGTGGGCCTCTCTCGCAGGACCCGCCGGTTCAGTGGATGGACCGGTCCTCGTCCTCCCAGTACCGGTCCCTGAGCGCGTTCCGGTCGACTTTTCCGAGATCCGTCGTCGGCAGCGACTCGGCGACCTCATAGGATTTCGGCTTCTTGTAGCCCGCAAGCCGTTCGTCGGCGAATTCCCGGAGGCTTTCCCGGTCGACAGTCGACCCCGCCGGTACGACGACGGCGTGGACGGCCTCGCCCCACTCGTCGTCCGGGACGCCGACGACGGCGGCGTCGGTCACCTCGGGATACTCTCGGAGGACTCGCTCGACGGTCCGGCTGTAGACGTTCATCCCGCCGGTGACGATCACGTCGCTGCTGCGGTCCAGCAGCGTCAGGTACCCGTCCTCGTCCATCGTCCCGACGTCGCCGGTGTACACCCAGCCGTCCCGGAGCGACTCGGCGGTCGCGTCCGGGCGCTCGTAGTACTCCTCGAACGCGTACGGCGCGGCGACCACCACCTCGCCGACCTCGCCCGGCGGGAGTGGGTCGTCAGTCTCCGGGTCCCGGATCTCGACTGTCGCTCGCAGGCAGGAGGTCCCCGCCGACCGGAGGCGCTCGGTGTCGCCCGCCTCGGCGGCACGGGCGTGCTCCTGGGGCGGGAACGTCGCGATGAGGTTCGGGACCTCGGTCTGGCCGTAGAACTGGTGGAAGACGGGGCCGATTCGCTCGATGGCGGCTTCGAGCCGGTCGGTCCGCATCGGCGCGGCCCCGTAGACGATCCGGTCGAGCGACGAGAGGTCCGCGGCCGCGAGGCTGTCGGCCTCGAGCAGGCGGTAGAGCATCGTCGGGACCAGGAACGTCCACGTCACGTTTGCCCGTTCGATCGTCGCGGCCGCGTCGTCGGGGTCGAAGCCGTCGCGCAACAGTACCGTGCCCCCGCCGAGCAGCGCCGCCCAGCAGAACGTCCCCGCCGAGTGCGACAGCGGGGTCGTCAGCAGGCCCACGTCGTCGCCGTCGAAGCCGAACTCCAGCAAATGCGCCCCCACGTTCTCGACGAGGCCCCGGTGGGAGTAACAGACCCCCTTCGGCTGGCCCGTCGTGCCGCCGGTGTAGTAGTGGCCGGCGACGCCGTCGGGGTCGGGCGTCGGCCGGTCGCCGTCGCCGTCGTAGCGGGCGAGCAGCTCCTCGTACCGATGCACGTCGACGCCGTCGGCAGGATCCGCGCCCGCCTGCGAAACGGCCGTGTCCTCGACCGCCGAGGCCGCGTCGTCAGCGCCGACGACGATCACCGTTCGAAGCGAGTCGATTTCGCGCGAGACGGCCGCCACGGCGTCGAACCGCGCCGCGTCGCAGATGACTGTCGCTGCTCCGGCGTCCTCGATGAGGTACTGCAGTTCGTCGGTGCTGTGTTGGGGATTGAGCGGGAGGCGCGCCCCGCCGGCACGCAGGATTCCGATATCCACGACCGGGCTCGCCGCCGCGTTCCCCAGCAGTGCGCCGACTCGATCCGCCGTGTCGACGCCGAGGTCGCCAAGCGCGTCGGCCAGGCTCGCCGACCGCTCGTCGAGGTCGGCGTACGAGAGCGACCGAGTCCCGTCGCGTATCGCCGGGCGGTCGGCGTACTTCCGCAGGGCCCGGTCGAAGAGCCCCGGGAGCGTCCGAGGGTACCGCGCATCCATACCAACACTCGGCCCGCGACGGTGAAAAATCCACAGGGGCTCGGAGCGACGCGAGCGGCCTGCGACCGCGGCAGGGGAACGGTTTTTGCCCCGGAGCGCCGATACCGTGGTATGCGCGCAGCCATCTACCGCGGTCCCGGTGAGATCGCCGTCGAAGAGGTCCCGCGACCGGAAATCGAGTCGCCCACGGACGCCATCGTCCGCGTGACACACACCGCGGTCTGTGGCTCTGACCTGTGGTTTTACCGCGGCGACAGCGACCGCGAGGAGGGGTCTCGCGTCGGGCACGAGCCGATGGGCATCGTCGAGGAGGTCGGCGACGACGTACGGTCGGTCGAACCGGGCGACCGGGTGTTCGCGCCTTTCGTCATCAGTTGCGGCCGCTGTGAGTTCTGCCGGAAGGGCCTGCACACCTCCTGCGTGAACGGCGACTCCTGGGGCGGCGACAACGGCGGCGGCCAGGGCGAGTACGTCCGGGCGACGGAGGCCGACGGCACGCTCGTCCGCGTTCCGGACCGCCACGCCGACGACGAGGACACGCTCGAAGCGATCCTCCCGCTGACGGACGTGATGGGGACGGGCCACCACGCCGCCGTCAGCGCCGGCGTCGACGAGGGCGACACCTGTATCGTCATCGGCGACGGTGCGGTCGGGCTCTGTGGCGTCCTCGCGGCGTGCCGTCTCGGCGCGGAACGCATCATCGCCATGGGCCACCACGAGGACCGCCTCGCGATCGCCGAGGACTTCGGTGCAACTGAAATCGTCTCGGCCCGCGGGCAGGAGGCGGTCGACGCCGCGCTCGACCTGACCGACGGCGGCGCGAACCACGTCATGGAGTGCGTCGGGGCGGCTTCGGCGATGGACACGGCGACGGACGTGTGCCGGCCCGGCGGGACCGTCGGCTACGTCGGCGTCCCCCACGGCGTCAACGAGCAGGGGCTCGACATGTTCTCGCTGTTCGGCGACAACATCTCGCTCAGCGGCGGCGTCGCCCCGGTCCGTGCCTACGCGGAGGACCTGCTCGCGGACGTGCTCCAGGGCACGCTCGACCCCTCGCCGATCTTCACGAAGACCGTCGATCTCGACGGCGTCCCCGACGGCTACCGGGCGATGGACGAACGCGAGGCGATCAAGGTGCTGGTAAAGCCCTGACCGGGCGCGATGGCTGTGGGCGTCAGCCGCCCGCTACGTCGCCGCCCGAACGTCGACTGCTCCCGAGGCCAGTACGCTCACGGTGTAGCCACAGTACCGGAACCGAACGACGCCGTCAGTCTCCGGCCGGGCGAACAGCGAGTCGAGGGCGTCCGGGTCTACCACGTACGCGAGGGGTGGCGCGAGCTCCCACGGGGAGACGTTTTCGGCATCCGCGACCGCCTCGACGACCGCCTCGCTCGGTTCGAAGCGGTCGGGTGACGCCATCTCGGTCACGAACTCCCCCACTTGCGGTCGGGCGACGAGCGCCGGGACTCCGGTTCCGGGAGGAGCGTCGATAGCGCCTCGCGGACCCGCTGACTGTCCGCGAGCGACACCCGTTCTCCCTCTCTGTCCCAGTCGATCACGGCCGCCTGGTGGAGCTTCGGCAGGTGACAGTGATACAGCATGGTCCGTCGGCGGTTGGCCTGCTCGTCCGTGACGGCGTCGCCGGGAACGTCTCGGTCCCGCGCGACGAGTTCGGTCGCGAGTCGCTCGACGGGGAGCGGTACCGACTCGGTGCGCTGCTGTAGCACACGCAGTATCGACCGGCGATCAGTGTTAGAGAGCGAGGCGGTCAGCGATTCGAGAAATTCGGTCTCACCCATCTCCGGGCGTGCGCTGTCGATATCCATGGCCACAGTTCTGGCGCGACCGTGATCTGAACTGGGCTTGCACACGCAACCCGGGGACCCGCTCAGCCGTCGACGCAGCGAACCGTCGAGCCACACGCCGGGCAGTGCTGGCGCTCCGTATCGAATGTCAGCCCACACAGTGCGCACTTGTACGTCGATTTCCCACCGAGTCGGGACTGTATCTGTCGGCGAATACTCATCGGTTATCTCACCCGAGTTTCCCGCAGGTACGACAGCGCGGGCGTTCGGCCGCCGGGTCGAACGCCAGCGCGACTTCGTTGCAGTGGTGGCAGTATCTGTCGGCTCCGGTGTGGTGCGACCGCGCGTCCGAGACGCCCCCGGTCGTCGGTGCGGTGGAATCGTGAATCGCCATGTGAACTACAACCACGGCATCCTGTAAAGTACTTTTGGACATACGGCCTGAACCATCCTTATATTCTGCCCAACTCCCCTCACGATTGCGTATATTTCTGATGTGTGTCGAGTATAGATCTATATATGTGGGGAATACGTCGGAAAACCCGGCGATGGGTCTGATTGAGATCTCGGCGAGACCCGTACTGGAAGCGGACGGCAAGAGAACGTCTGCGATTTCTTCGCGTCGGTCGCTCAGTCGGCGCTGTGTCTCGGGACGTAGCGGCACTCGCTACAGCGCCAGGCGCGATCGACGAACTCGATTTCGCCGTGACAGTCGGGGCAACGGTACGTTTCCGCGGCGGTGTTCTGGTGAATTGCCATTACCGGAGTGGTGACTGTCATCTCCCAAGAAGGTTGCTCTAATACTGCTGATATAATATTAGGTCCTATATGCCGTCAACGGAGATTGTGGCGAGATATGCGCGCTCTGAAGCTCTCTCCTTCAGCATTCTCGTTTCACGGTCTCATACTGTATTAGGTCAGTTGTAGAATAGGTACTCTGTGACATAGCACTGACCGTCACTGCAGACCCGATCGAACGGAGACCTCGCCTACGCCACCCGTCCAGACTCCGGATCGTAGTTGACGACGCCCATGTCTGCCATTCGGGGGAGGTGGTTGTGATGCAGGGCGGTAGCGATGGACGAGACGCGGTCGGAAGCCGGGTCACCGTCGCCGGCCTCGTGTTCGGCGACTGCCGCCGCCAGTTCGTCGAGGTCGACCGGACAACGCCTCTCCGAGAGGACGGATAGCGCCGTCTGCCGACACTCGGAGGCGAGCAGGCGACTGCGCTCGGACTGAGAGAGGCCGGCCCGCTCGAACAGCGCGGTCGCGTCGTCGGGACTCGCTTCGGTCTCCATCGCGTTCGGGTCAGACGGTACTGGTGTCGGGGACATACCTGTCTGTGCCGTGGAGGGGGTCGGAGGTAAGGCTGACCTAGTAAGAATTAGACTGTGTCAGACGATTCGACGTGTCGGGACGAACGCGAGTCCGACGATCTCACACGAAACAGACCCCTCGTCTGCGCCACAACAGGCAGATCGCCGGGGGTGACTCCGTCGACGGAGTCTATATATTTGTGGCGGTCATCTCGTCTGTAATGGCTCCGAACTCGTTGACGCCGGCCCTCAGAGAAACGCTGTCGGCATTCGAGACCGCCGGCGTCCCGCTCACGACGAACGAGGTGGCGGAGCGCCTCGACCTCGGACGGCGCAGCACGTACGACCGACTCGACCGACTCGCCGACAGCGAGCGCCTTCGAACCAAGAAAGTCGGCGCAAACGCCCGCGTCTGGTGGCTTCCGATCAGCGACGACTCCCGTACGGACGGCCTGGCGGGCGAATCGGACACGACACAGGAAATCGAGGCCACCGATACCACGGACCTGCGCCGGGCCGACCAGGCACAGACACGCCGGGACTGGCAGTTCCGGTCGCTGGTCGAAGCGACCGAGGAGTACGCCATCTTCCTGCTCGACTCCGACGGGCGCATCCAGACGTGGAACGAGGGGGCCAGACGGATCAAGGGGTACGACGCGGACGAGATCGTCGGGGAGCACTTCTCGACGTTCTACACTGCCGAGGAGCGTGCTGCCGGGAACCCCGAGTCGAATCTGGACGCCGCCGCCGCGGACGGAACGTACCAGGAGGAGGGGTGGCGGATCCGGGCCGACGGGTCGCGGTTCTGGGCCAGCGTGACGATAACCGCGCTCTTCGACGACGATTCGCTCGAGGGGTACGCGAAGGTCACGCGTGACATGACCGAACGCCGCGAGACCGAGCGAGAACTCCGACAGGAGAAGGCCTTCGTCGAGAGCCTCTTCGACAACCAGCGGGACGTCCTCTACGCGGTCGACGCCGACGGCGAGTTCCTCCGGTGGAACGATCGGTTCGAGACCGTGACTGGCTGTGACCCGGCCCAGATACGAGACAGCGATCCGCTCGACTTCGTCGGCGAAGCGACACGGGCCGCGGCCAGAGACGCCTTCGAGCGCGTGCTCGAACACGGTGAGAGCGAGACCGTCGAACTCCTGCTCGAAACCGAAGACGGTGACGTGCCCTACGAGTTCACAGCGTCGCCAGTCGTCGACGGCGGCCGGATCGTCGGCGTGACGGGCATCGGTCGTGACGTCAGCGAGCGAAAGCGGCGACAGCGCGAGATCGAGCGCCAGCGGGACGACCTGGAAGCGGAGTTAGGTGAGGTGTTCGAGCGGATCGACGAGGCGTTCTTCGGGCTCGACGAGGACTGGCGGTTCACCCACGTCAGCGAGCGGGCGGCGGACCTGTTGAGCCGGTCGGTCGGCGAACTCGTCGGTCGCAGTGTGTGGGACGAGTTCCCGGGATCCGTCGATTCGACGTTCCAGCGGAAGTACGAGGAGGCGTTCGAGACGCAGGACCCGGTCACGTTCGAGGAGTTCTACCCGCCGCTGGCCGCCTGGTTCGAGGTGAGCGCCTATCCGTCCGAGAGCGGGCTGTCGGTGTACTTTCGCGACATCACCGATCGAAAGGAGCGCGAGCGCGACCTCGAACGGTACGAGACCATCGTCGGGACGGTCGACGACGGCATCTACGTCGTCGACGAGGACGGCTATTTCACCGCGGTCAACGAGGCATACGAATCGCTGGTCGGCCACTCGCGCGAGGAGTTGCTCGGGGCGCACGTCTCGACAGTCATCGACGACGAAGACACGCTGGACGCGGCGAACGAGATCGAATCGGAACTGGCGGCCGGAGAGCGATCGACCGCGTCGCTCGAAGCGGAACTGACGACTCCCGACGGCGATACCAGGGTCGGTGAGGCGACGTTCGCGCTGATGGACACCGAAGACGGGTACGAACGCGTCGGTGTCGTTCGGGACGTCACCGAGCGAAAGGAGCGCGAGCGCGACCTCGAACGGTACGAGACCATCGTCGAGACGGTCGGTGACGGCATCTACGCCGTCGACGACGAGGGGCGATTCGTCCTGGTCAACGACGGCTTCTGCGAGCTCACGGGGTACGATCGGTCCGAATTACTCGGCGCGCACGCCACGACGATCCACGACGACGAGATCACGCCCCGGGCCGAGGCGATTGCGGACAACGTCGTCGGCGGGGAGCGAGAGGTCGGACGGCTCGAACTCGACGTCCACACGAAGTCCGGCGACACCGTGCGCTGCGAGAGCCGCCTCTCGCCGTTTCCGCTGGGTGACAGTTACGGCCGCTGTGGGGTCACCCGCGACATCTCGGCCCGTCTCGAACGCGAGCAGGAACTGCTCCGCCAGCGCAGGCAGCTCGCGGCCCTGAACAACCTCCACCACGTCGTCCGCGACATCACCGACGCCGTCATCGAGCGGTCCACCCGAGACGAAATCGAGGCGGCCGTCTGCGAGCGGATCGCGGCGACGAGTTCCTACCGATTCGCCTGGATCGGAGACGCCGACAGGGTCGCCGAGACCATAACGTTCCGCACCGGGGCCGGCGTCGACGGCTACCTCGACGACGTCACGATAGCGCTCGACCCGGACGACGAGCGGGCCGACGGGCCGACCGGGCGGGCCTTCCGCACGGGCGAGATACAGACGACGCGGGACGTTGAGACGGACCCGCGGTTCGAGCCCTGGCGCGACAACGCCGTGGAACACGGGATCCGCTCGTCGGCCGCGGTGCCGATCCGCCACGAGGAGACGACGTACGGCGTCCTCAACGTCTACGCGGACCGAACCGACGCCTTCGAGGAGACGGAGCGAGCGGTGCTCGCCCAGCTCGGCGAGGTCGTCGGGCACGCCATCGCGGCGACCGAGCGAAAGCGAGCGCTGATGAGCGACGAGATCGTGGAGCTACAGTTTCGCCTCCCGAAGATCTTCGAGACCCTCGACATCCCGTCGACGGACTCCGGGCGTATCACGATCGAGCACGCGACACCCATCCACGACTCGGAGTACCTCGTGTACGGCACGGCGACGGCCGACGCGGTCGACAGCGTGCGCGGCATCGTCGAGACGATTCCGCACTGGGAAGCCGTGACGTTCCGGGAGGGAGACGGCGAGACCGGCTTCGAGGCCAGGCTCTCCGAGCCGCCGGTGCTCTCGACGGTCGCGTCCCTCGGCGGGTCCGTCGAACAGGCGACGATCGAGGACGGCACCTACGACATGACGATCTACGTCCCGACCAGCGTCGACGTTCGACAGGTGATCGATACCGTCACCGAGGCGTACCCGAGTATCAACCTCCTCAAGCGACGGCAGCGAACCCGTGACACCGAAACGACGACGCAGGTCCGTCAGGTCCTGGAGTCGGACCTCACCGAGCGGCAACTGGCCTCGCTGCAGGCCGCCTACTACGCGGGCTTCTTCGAGTGGCCGCGCGACGCCTCCGGCGAGGACGTCGCCGACTCGCTCGGCGTGGCTCCCCCAACCTTCCACCAGCACCTTCGGAAGGCCGAATCGAAGGTGTTCGATCGCCTCCTCTCGACGGAGCTATCCGCGACTCCGTGATCTGGGCCCGGTCTGCCGTTCCGGGCCCATGTCCATTCATGCCGACATTCCACGTCGTGTCAATAGCCTATACGATTAGGCCTGTGGTACTTCCCCGAGAGAAGACAGTGAACAGTCATGCGCACCGACCACGACGCGGCGACTCTCACGCTCCTCGACGTCGGTTCGGGGGTCCTCGCGTCCGAGTCGCTCCGCGACTATCTGTCGGCTGTCGATGTCTCTGTCCAGCACTTCACTGTCGGGAGCGCCGCCGAGGCGAGACAGACTGCGACAGCGGCCAACCCCAGCGTCGTCGTCTCGCAGTACGACCTCGCCGACGGCGACGGGATCTCGGTGCTGTCGCACTGCCGCGAGGCGAACCCTGACGCGCTGACGATCCTCGTCTCGGCGGCTACCGACCCCGACCTCGTCGAACGCGCGTACGACGCCGGCGTCGACAGGTTCGTTCAGGACACCGGGCCGGAGAAGTACCGTGTCGTCGAACACCACCTGCGAGAACGGTTCGGAAGCGGGTCGCGAGACGCCGAGACGCCCCACACCACCCGACACATGGAGGCGCTCGCGTCTGCGACGCCGGACGCTATCGTCTCGATCGACGAGTCGAGCGTCGTCCGATACGCGAACCCCGCGGTCGCCGACGTATTCGGGTACGACCCCGACGAACTCGTCGGCGAACCGCTGACGATGCTGATGCCGGACGACCTCGCCGCCAGCCACCACCACGGAATCCAGCGGTACCTCCGAACGGGCGAGCGGACGCTCGACTGGGACACGATCGAGTTAGCGGGACAACACGCGGACGGCCACAAGATCCCGCTGAGCATCTCGTTCGCTGAGTTCACCATCGGAACGGAGCGGTACTTCACCGGGATCATCCGGGACGTCTCCGAGCGCAAGCGACTGGAAGCCGAGCGGTCGCTGTACCGCGAGACGACCCAGCGCATCCTCCAGGCGGACTCGTTCGAGGAGGGACTCGAAATGGCTCTCGACGCCGTCGGCTCGGCGATGGACTGGCAGTACGGCGAGGCGTGGGTACGGACGGACAACGAGCACTTCGAGCGCGTCTCGGAGGCGTACACCTCGTCGGCCGATGCGGCGTCGTTCCAGGACGCCACCTCACCGGTCGCCTTCACGCGGGACGGCGGGCTAGTGAGTCGGGTCTGGGACTCGGGATCAGCGGAGTGGATCACCGACGTGACCGACGAGGCGGTGGACTTCGAACGCGAGTCCGAAGCAGCCTCGGCGGGACTGCGTGCGGCGCTCGCCGTCCCCATCGTCACCGACGGGACGGTCGTCGCCGTCATGGTGTTCCTCCTGGACGAGTCACGCGAGCCGAACGAACCGATGCTGGAGGCGACACAGGCCATCGCGGCGGACCTCGGTCGCCTGATGCAGCGGCTGCGGGCCGAGACCGCCCTCCGCGAGGAGCGGGTCCTCAAGGATCGAATCCTCGAGACCAGTCCGGTCGGCATCGCCATCATCGACGAGGACGGGACGTTCCGGTACATCAACGACCGGGCGACCGAGATCCTGAACATCGACGAGTACGACGGCCCGCTCACGGAGGGGGATCTCTCGATCGATCCGCTCACCTTCGACGGGGACCCGATCAGCGACGAGCGCCGGCCGTACCGGCGTGTCGTCGAAGACGGCGAGACGCTGTCCGGCCAGGCCAGCGTCGAGGTCGACGGCGAGACGCGCTGGCTCACTGTCCACGGGACGCCGATGCGGGGCGAGAACGGCGAGGTCTCCTCGGGTGTCTTTTCGCTTCAGGACACCACCGCACGAAAGCGGCGCGAACGAGAGCTCCAGCGGTACGAGGCCGTCGTAGAGACCGTGAGCGACGGCGTGTACGTGCTCGACGAGGAGGAGCGGTTCGTGCTGGTCAACGACGCCTACACCGACCTCCTCGGCTACGACCGCGACGACCTGCTCGGACGGCCCGCGAGCGACGTCATCGACCCCGACGTCACCGACACGGCACGGGACCTCCAGGACGAAATTCGGACCACGGGAACCGAGCAGGCGACGATCGAGACGACCCTGGAGACCGCCGACGGGGGGACCGTCCCCATCGAGGCCCGCATCTCGCTGTTCGAACTGGTGGAGGGTGGACACGGGCGGGTCGGCGTCGTTCGGGACATCACCGAGCGCAAGCGGCGCGAGGAACGACTGGCGACGCTCAACGAGATCGGACAGGCGCTGACGGGCGCGGAAACCGAGAGCGAAGTCGCGGACATCGTCGTCGGCGGGGCACGAGAGACACTCGGATTACCACTGGTGACGCTGGAGTACTACGACGAGGCGGCCGGACAGTTGACTCGCGGCGCGGCGACCGCCCCTCTCGAAACCCTCGTCGGGACCGACCCGCTCTTTGCCTCCGAGTGGAGCGTCCCGTGGCAAGTATTCGCGGAGAGCGAGGGGCGCGTCATCAGCGACCTCTCGGCCGAGACGTCCCTCGGCCCCGACGAGACGCCCCTCGAGAGCGCGGTGATCCTCGACGTCGGGAGCCACGGCGTCTTCATCGCCGGCTCGACCGAAGCCGACGCGTTCACCGAGACGGACGTGATGGTCGCCCGGATCTTGGTGGCGAACGCGACCGCCGCACTCGACCGGGTGGACCGCGAGCAGTCGCTCCGGGAGAAAAACGAACGGCTGGCCGACCACAACGAGTCGCTCGAACGGCTCAGCCGCCTCAATCGAGTCATCCGCAGTCTCACCCAGGAACTGACGCAGGCGTCGACGCGCGAGGAGATCGAGACCGCCGTCTGCTCGGAACTGATCGACTCGGAGCCGTACGTCTTCGCCTGGATCGGCGAGCAGCGGGCCGGGAGCGACGAGGTCGTCCCGCGCGCGAGCGCCGGCAGAGAGGAGGGATATCTGGACGCCGTCACCGTCACGACCGGCGACGAGCGGACCGGCAACGGGCCGACGGGGACCGCCTTCCGGTCCCGGGAGCCAATCGTCCAGAACTCGCTCCAGACTGATCCGCCGTTCGAACCGTGGCGGACCCAGGCGCTCCGGCGCGGCTACCGGGCGAGCATCGCCGTCCCGCTGGCGTACCGCGACACCGTCTACGGGACGCTCAACCTCTATTCGGACGAAGCGGGCGTGTTCGACGAGATGGAGGTCGCGGTGCTCGGGGAACTCGGCGAGATGGTCGGCTACGCTATCAACGCCATCGAGCGCAAGAAGGCGCTGGTCAGCGACGGCGCGGTCGAACTCTCCTTTCGGCTCGACGACGAGTCGATTCCGGCCCTGGAGTTCGCGAGCCGGACCGACAGCACGTTCGAGTTCGAGGAGCTCGTCGAACACGGCGACGGCACACTGCGGGTCTTCTTCACTGTCTCCGACGCGGAGCCCGAGCAGGTCTACGACTTCGCCGAACGGATCCCATCCATCGAACAGGTGAGTCTGCTGACGGAGACCGACGACGGCGGCCGGTACGAAGCGCTCGTCGCTGAGGGCGGGTTCCTCTCCCAACTCCTCTCCTACGGCGTCCATCCGACGGCGGTCTCGGCCGGTTCGGACGGCGGGACGGTGACGGTGGAGATTCCACAGAGCGGAGACGTGCAGTCGTTCATCCGAATGTTCACCGACCAGTACGAGAGCGCCGAACTCGTCTCCCGGACGGAGTACGACCGTCCCGTCCAGACCTCGGCCGAGTTCGAGGCGCACTACCGAGACCGCCTGACCGAGCGCCAACTGGAGGTCCTCAAGACGGCCTACTTCAGCGGCTTCTTCGAGTGGCCCCGCGAGACGAGCGGCAAGGAACTGGCCGAGCTTCTGGACATCTCACAGCCGACCGTCAGCCGCCACATCAGGACGGGCGAACAGAAGCTGTTCTCGCAGGTGTTCGACGAGTGACTCGCCCCGGGCTAGGAATATAGCCCCTCGACCACACACGGGGTATGTCCTTAGTGAGGACGCGTATGGGGCTGAAGCCTGTACGGTGTCGTAATGGCGTACGACCGATTCGATGAGATGGCCGGTACCGATGGCGGCTCCGATTCACTGCTCGTCTCGATCACGGACCAGCTCGCGACAGCACGCGGCGTCGACCCGCTCGATCTCCCGCCGCTCAACGAGTACGTGGACGTCGAAGCGCTCACGACGCTCGTCGACAGCACGTCCGACGGGCGGGGGCACAGCCGAGTGACGTTCCGGGTCGAGCAGTACGAGGTCCGCGTCGCTGGTGACGGAACGGCGGAGGTGCGGCCGGTCGAAGGCATCTGTGAACGCGCTCCGGTCGTCGGCGAGGACTGACCGATGTCGGCTTCGCTCCGACCGGCAGGCGGTCGTCGCTGGGGCAGTGCTGTGATGACACCGCGGCACCCGCCCCGAACGCTGTCGACCTTCGCATCGGGGGGCCGACGATGAGCACCGAGAACGACGCAGACGACGGGATCACGGAACTCCCAGACCGGTTCCGGTGGATCGAGTACACGGGCGACCTCGGGCCGGTCTCGATCATCCAGGACACCGAGAACCACCAGGCGTGGCTCCAGTCGGACTCCGTCGTCGACGTGCGTCCCTGATCGGTGCGCAGTCGCACCGTCGTGCATGCCAAAAAACACCGTCATAGAGTATAGCCATTTAGTATAGCTATATTAGATGGTCGCAGTCCGTACGACTACCTGCCGAGCGTCTGCCACACAGAACGCGTACGGAATCCGCCGAGATGCGCGCCAGTCGTCACGGGCTTCGAGGACTCTGCGAACGGGTACGAGCAGAACGGGCCACTCGTCGACTCACGCGGACGGTTCTGGGCGCTCGTGATCGGCTGACGGACCGGAATCGTCGAGCACCAGTCGCCGGTCTCGAACCAATCGGACGACGTCCGCGGGGTCGAGGATTTCCGTGTCGGGTTCGCCAGCCTCGGGGTCGGTGTCGGGGGCGTAGCGCCGGACCTGGAGCGCGTCGAGGGCGTTTCGGTTGTCGGTGACGGGTTCGAGGACCCGAATCCGCTCGTCTGTCTCGGTGTCCCGGTAGGTGGTGCCGCTGTCGAGGCCGACGACCGGGCGGTCGGCGGGCCAGTCCCAGGAGAACTCGCGGCGGTACTGGTCGAACTGCCAGACGAGGTGGTCGACGTCCGCCGCGTTCTCGGTGGTCACGTCGGCCTCGCGGAGCGTGCGATCCCAGTAGTCGAGGACGCACTGTTTGAGGTCTGGCTGGAGGTGGTCGTCGACGAGTTTCTGTTCGATGGGGTAGCCGATTTCGATGGCCACGACGGCGTGACTGTCGAGGTGAGTGAGACAGCGCTGGCACTCGGTTTCGAAGACCGAAAGCCCTAGCGGCGTGTCGACGGTCAGGTGCGCGAGCTCGTTGCCGCAGTTGGGACACCACAGGAACACGACTCCGTTGTCCGGGTCCCGCAACTCAGCCAGGACGGTCAGGTCCTCGAAGGGTGTGTCCGGCGCGGTGGTTTCGTCCGCGGCGTCCGCAGTCTGGTCGGCTCCCGGTTCGGCAGGCTCGTCGACGTACTGGGCGAGCTTGCGGTCTTTCAGGAGGGACTTGATGACCGAGTCGTGCGAGGAGTGCGACTCGGCGTCCCGGATCCGCTCGATCTGTTCTTTCGTCCAGTCACGCACGCGAATAGTTGCCATTTGCCATGTCTTTCTATCACGTGATAATAGTTGTTCCCCTGTCATCCGCTCGCCGACAGGCGGGGCTGGCGCGATGCGGTGCGTGCGACACGCGAGTCGCCGAATCAGTGGGTCTCTGTCGTTATCCGCCGCTGGATCTCTGCGTGCGAGACGCGTATCTGACCGGCTGCCAGCCGGTGAGTCACGAGGTCGAGGAGGTCGAGTTCCGCGAGGAGTCGGCGGGCGTGTCCCTGACTCAGATCGAGTCGACGGGTGACCTCGTGAATCGAGTCGGACTGATTGACGGTCGTCGCGAGCTCGGCGACGGTCAGATCCTGCGGGACGCCGAGGCCGTCGGCGACCAGGTTGTCGTCGCTGTCTTCGCCGTCCTCCGCGAGCAGGGCAGCGACAGAGCGCTCGCCGAGATCGCCGCTCCCGTCGCCGTTCGACTCAGTCTTCGATGCCTCTGTCGCGTCCGCCTGTGGTTCGGAGCCGTTCGACTCCGGTTCCGAAAGGTCGAGACCAGCCGTCGGGGCCGCGTTCTCGGACGGGTCGTGGATGTCGTACTCGACCATGTACCGGCGGACGGTCTCGGAGGTCACGTCGGCGCCGAGTGCCTCTGTCATCTCCGGGAACGTGTCGCAGGCCTCGTACGCGGCCCGGAGCGCTTCGGGGTCCTTGTACGCGGGGACCGTGCTCGACTCTCCGACAGACTGTGCCAGCCTGTCGGCCGACTCGCTGCCATCGTCCGGCGGAGATTCGAGCGTCGCGTCGGCGGGAACCGTTACGGTCACATCGAGTTCGAGGCGCCGGTCTCGCACGTCGACACCTTCGGCCTCGATCGAGACCTCCTCGTCCAGGCATGCGTCCCCCAACACCGGCGTGGCAACGGTCAAGTCCGCCGTGATCTCGTCGTCTCCTGGGGTCGTCTGTTCGCGGACCGAGACGGCTTCGACCTCAGTGGCGGACGACTCGACGCGCTGGAGTACCGCTGTTAGCGTTTCAAAGGCGTCACTAACGACCATGTCGTTTATGATAGATCATGATACTATTGCGTTGCGGAATGAGAGAAAATTGCCACAATATCCGCTCGTGGCGGCGTGTACGTACTGTTTACAACCGATCGGGACGGGCCAGTTGGATATACACCCTAAGCCCGTGAATATTGTGCGCCCGGTTCAGAGTCGGTCCCACAGGTCCGCGCTCGCCGCCCCGACGGCGTCGAGGTCGGAGTCGTCGACGCCGGTGACGCCAGTCTGCGGGTCGTACACCACGTCGCCGTCGACGATGGTCCGCGTCACGTCGGCGCGACTCGCCGCGCTGACGACGTAGTACGGCGCGCTCCCGTCGAGGACCGGGTTCGGACCGAGGTCCAGCGTGACGAAGTCGCCGCGCTTGCCGACCTCGACGCTGCCGACCGCGTCGTCCATGCCGAGGACTTCGGCGCTACCGATCGTCGCCCACTCCAGGGCGTTGGCCATGTCGAAGCCGCTCGGGTTGTTCTGCTTCAGTTTGTGGATGCCGACGGCAGAGCGCATCGTCTCGAACATGTCGGGGTCCCAGCCGTCGTCGCCGATGCCGATGGTCAGACCGTTGGCTTCCATCGTCTCCACGTCGGCGATGCCGACGGCGTTGTTGATATTCGAGTAGGGGTTGTGCGCGACGTTCACGTCGTGGTCTGCGAGAATCTCGATCTCGGTCTCCGTCGAGTGGACGCAGTGGGCGGCGATGACCTCGGCGTCGAAAAAGCCCATCTCCGCCAGCGCGGGGACCGGTCGTTTCCCGTACTCGGCGATGGACTCGTGGACGTCGACTAGGCCCTCTTCGAGGTGAATCTGGATCGGGCGGTCGTCGTCGGTCGCCCGGTCGACGCACGCCTCGACGACGGCTTCCGTGTTGGTGAACAGCGTGTGCAGGCAGTAGTGACCCGAGATCCTGTCGTAGTCGCCCTCGCCCTCGCGGACGAACTGGCGGTTCTCCTCGATGCCGGCCATCGCCTCGTCCTCGGAGTTGCGGGCCGTCGTCTCGAACGTTATCATCCCGCGAATCGGCGTCTGGGCGACGCCCTCGGCGACGGCGTCGAGACCGCCGGGCAGCGTGTTCGGCCCGGAGTAGTTGTCACAGAACGTCGTGACGCCGCTCTCGAGCATCTCGGCCGACGAGCCGAGCGCCGAGAGTCGGGCGTCACGCTCCGTGAACGCCTCGTCCACGTTCCACCAGATGTCGACCAGCGCCTCGTAGAAGCTCTCGGGCGCGGCGTCGAGGGGCGCGCCGCGGATCGGGAGCGCGTACATGTGGGTGTGGCAGTTCACCAGGCCGGGGATGACGACCTCGTCGCGGGCGTCGACCGCGTCCTCGCCCGACGCGTAGCCGTCCTCGATGGCGACGATCTCGCCGTCCTCGACGACGACGTGGACCTCCGAGCGGACCTCGCGCTCGTCGTTCATGGTGACGAGCGTGCCTGCGTTCAGTATCACAGGTCCGAGGATACCGCCACGGGACTAAAAGCTATCCGCGGCACGCGGTCGCTCCGCCCGGCGTGGCGCGCCAACACCGATGTGTCTCCGATGTGTGACTGCGCACACACCAACTGTTTTCTCGCTGCGCGCCCCCGGTTCGGGCATGACTGACCTCCTCGTCGAGCGGGCGCGGGTGGTGACGCCGACGGGCGTCGAGCGCGGGGCGATCGCGATTTCGGACGGGAGCATCGACGCCGTCGGTCCGGACGCCGCGGCCGCCGCCGGATCGGCCGACACCGTCGTTGACGCCGACGGGATGGTGGCGCTCCCGGGCGCGCTCGACGTGCACACGCACATGCACGACGACGACCTGTTCCCCGACGGCATCGACTTCGCCTCACAGACGGCCAGCGCCGTCGCCGGCGGCGTGACGACCGTCGTCGAACTGCCGACGCAGACGCCGGTCACGACGCCAGCGGCGCTCCGAGAGAAGGCCGAGGAGTGCGCGGACCTGGCACACGTCGACTTCGGCCTCGTCGCGGGCAACGTCCAGGACCCTGACCTCGACGTCGACGGGCTCATGGAAGCGGGGACGCCGGATTTCAAGACCTTCACCGCCGACCCATATCTCGCGAGCGACGAGGCCATCGCTCGGCTGATGCGCCGGGTGGGCGAGGCGGGCGGGACGGTCCGCGTCCACTGCGAGACGCAGGGCCTGCTCGACGACGCGCGCTCGACCATCGACGGCGACGACCCCGAGGTGTACATGGACTCTCGGCCGCTGGAGGCCGAACTCGACGGTATCTCCCGGGCGGGCTACTTCGCCGAGTACGCCGACTGCCCGCTCCACGTCGTCCACATCTCCAGCGGGAGTGGGGCGCGAGAGGGCGCGCGATTCGCCTCTCGTGCGACCGTCCCCGTCACGCTGGAGACGTGCCCGCAGTACCTCGCGTTCTCGAAGGCGGACGTGGCCGAGAAGGGCCCGTTCCTGAAGGTCAATCCGAGCCTGAAATCGGCCGAGGAGGTCGACCGACTCTGGGACGCGGTGCGTGACGGGACCATCGACGTCGTCGGCACCGACCACTTCCCCACCTACCGCGAGAACCGCGAGCGGGGGTGGGACGACATCTGGGAGCCCTACGCCGGCCTTCCCGGCGTCGAGACGATGGTGGAGTTCCTCGCAAGCGAGGGCGTCGGCGAGGGCCGGCTCTCCTGGCCGCGCCTGCACGAACTGGTCTGTGCCGGGCCGGCCCGGTCGGCCGGCGTCTACCCGCGGAAGGGGTCGCTCCGGGTCGGGACCGACGCCGACGTGATGCTCCTCCGTGTGGGCGAGTACGAAGTGACTGCCGACGATCTCGAGTTCTGCGGCGGGTGGACGCCCTACGAAGGCGAGCGCTGGAGCGCCCGCGTCGACACGGTGATCGCGGGCGGCGAGGTCGTCGCCGAGGACCACGAGGTCCGGTCGGAGCCCGGGCGGGGGACGTTCCTGGACCGGCCGCTGTGAACGCGACACGGGCGGCCCCGAGTCACACGCGGCCGTGTGGGGCGTGTGTCGCGTGTGTCGCAAGTCACACATCGGGCGGCTCGGCGGGTGTAGCGTCCGACACGCGGGCCGACGGTGCCCACTCGACGGAGCCACCGACGGGCGAGGCGGCACTGTTTTTTACCCGGTTGTCGTGGGAGTCACCATGGGAATGCAGCAAGTCACGACGCTAGAGTGTACGCTGTGCGGGGCGGAGTACGACCCCGCCCAGGTCATCTACACCTGTCCGGAACACGACGGCGTCAAGGGCATCCTCGAAGTGAAATACGACTACGACGCCATCGACGACGCCTTCGACGGCGACCTCGGCGGGCCGATAGCGAGCCAGTGGAAGTACGAGGCGTTCCTCCCGGTCGCCGAGGACGCCGACGTGGTGACGCTCAACGAGGGCGGGACGGACCTCTTCGACGCGCCGAATCTCAGCGACGCGCTCGGGGTCACGACGCTCGTCAAGGACGACGGCCGCAACCCCACGGGCTGTTTCAAGGACCGCGCCAGCTCAATCGCGGTCACGAAGGCAAAGCACGCCGGCCGCGACATCATCACCTGCGCCTCCACGGGCAACGCGGCCGCCTCGCTGTCGGGCTACGCCGCCCGCGGCGGGATGGACTGTCGCATCTTCGTCCCCGGCGACGCCCCGACCGGAAAGCTCGCTCAGCCGCTCGTCTACGGCGCGGACGTGCTCGCCGTCAACGGGAGTTACGACGAGGCCTACGACCTCAGCGTCGAGGTGACCGAGAAGTACGGCTGGTACAACCGCAACGCCGCGATCAACCCCTTCCAGGTCGAGGGCAAGCGGACCGTCGGCCACGAACTCGCCGACCAGTCGATCGACCGCGGGCACGTCCCCGACTGGGTCGTCTTCTCGATGGGCGACGGCTGTACCATCGCCGGGGCTTGGAAGGGCTTCAGGGAGTTCTACGACATGGGCTACGTCGACGACCACCCGAAGATGCTGGGCGTCCAGGCCGAGGGCGCGTCGGCCATCCACGACGCCTTCCACGAGCACGACAACGTGGACGACATCGCCGACACCGTGGCCGACTCCATCGCCGTCGGCCGGCCGCGCAACACCGTCAAGGCCTGCCGCGCGCTCGAACAGAGCGGCGGGACGAGCGTGCTGGTCTCCGACGACGAGATTCTTGCGGCCGAGAAGCTGCTCGGAAGCACCGAAGGTATCTACTCCGAACCCGCGGGCGCGACGCCCGTCGCCGGCGTCCGGACGGCCCTCGACCGCGGCATCGTCGCCGAGGACGAGACGGTCGTCGTCGCCTCGACCGGGTTCGGGCTGAAGGACACGGAGAGCGCCGAGAAAGCCACGGGCGGCGTCGACCGCATCGACCCCGACATCGAGGAGGTCGAGCACCTCTACGGCACGGCCGAGGAAGCCGCGGCGGACGACTGAGACGGACAGCAGTCCGATAAAAACAGCTCGTGCGCCTCGCCTCAGACTACAGGTAGCCGTCGGCGAACTCGTCGATCATCAGTTCGCGGTCGTCGCCGAGTGGGTAGAGGATGGGGCACTGACAGCCGTTCTGTGCGTACTCGCGGACCTTCTCGCGGCACTGCTCGGGCGTCCCGCTCGCCGTGAGCTTGTGGACCACCTCGTCCGGGATGAGGTGCATCCCCTTCTCGATGTCCTCGTGGTCGGCCGGCCAGCCGCCGATGGTCTCGCCCACCTCGTCGATGAGGTCCTGGCTGACGCCGCTGGCCTTCATGATGTGCGGTTGCTGGCCGAGGTACTGGGTGATGAGTTCGCGGGCGTTGTCCAGGGCCTTCTCCTCGTCGTGGTCCATCGAGCAGACGACCAGCTGCGGGCGGTCGATGTCTTCCAGCGTGCGGTCGGCGCGCTCCGCGCCGGTCTCCAGCGCGTCGAGGGCCTTCTGGTTGTACTCGGGGCTGACGAGGTAGTTCAGGAGTGCGCCGTCGGCGAAGTGGCCGGTGAGTTCGAGCATCTTGAAGCCGGTGCCGCCGACGTAGACGGGCACGGTTCGGGGACCGGCGTCGCCGTGGACCACGTCGAGTTCCACGTCGCGCATCTGGACGAACTCGCCGTCGTAGGTGACGTTCTCCATGTCGAGTAGGTCCTGGGTCACCTCGACGCACTCGCGCATCGCCCGGAGTGCGCCGCTGCGGTCGATGCCGACCTTCTCCGCCAGCGGGTCCCACCACGCACCGACGCCGCACATGATGCGGTCCGGGCCGGCCAGTTCCTCCAGCGTGCTCATCGACTGGGCGATCAGCGCCGTGTTGCGCGTCCAGTTGTTGATGACGCCCGTTCCGAGTTTGATGTCGTCGGTGACGGCGGCGTACGCGCCCAGCGGTGAGACGGCGTCCCGAGCGAGTCGAGACTCGGCCTGCCAGATCTCGTCGATCCCCTGCTCCTCGGCGTACTGGACCAGTTCGACGTTCGCTTCGAGGGAGTGCTTGTCCTGTAAGTAGATCCCGACACGGTCGCCTCTATCGAAGACCTGTCTGTCGCTCATGAGACATGCGAGGTTGAGAGAATGCGGATAAATAGATTTGGGTGACGTGGACGTGACACACGGTCTGTGTGGCGTGTGTGGCGGCGGTTCGGGGCGGGTGTCGTCCGGGGTGAGTGGTCGCCGCGGGGCTGAAGCCGCGCCGTCAGTCCGTCTCGCGGCTGTAGGACTGCAACAGCGCGGACGGGACCGCGAGCCGGTCGCTCTTGGTCCGGATGACTGCGTAGGCCAGGACGACGATGGTCGCCAGGTACGGGTACGTCCCCATGATCTGTGGCGTCATGAGGAACTCGACGATGGGGTTGATCAGCGAGGCCAGCGGCGCGTCGGGCCCGAGCGTCAGCGAGAGCGACTGCGAGCGCAACTGGAGCGCGTCGAGCAGGCCAAAGAGGTACGCGCCGACGAGCATCCGGCGGGGCCGCCACTGCGCGAAGATGACGAGCGCGACGGCGATCCAGCCCCGGCCCGCGGTCATGCCGGGGACCCAGAGCTGTGAGAACGCGAGCGAGAGGTGCGCCCCCGCAGCGCCCGCGAAACCGCCGCCGATGAGCACTGCGAGGTAGCGCAGTCGGAACACGGAGACGCCCATCGTGTCCGCCATCTCGGGGTCCTCGCCGACCGAGATCAGCTCAAGCCCGAGGTTCGAGTGGTACAGGAAGTACCAGACGACGACGACGAGGAGCAGGGCGAGGTAGTCAGTGGCGGTGCTGCGGAAGAACGCCTCGCCGATGACCGGGATGTCGACGAGCACCGGGATCGCGATCTGCGGGAAGCCGCTGATTGACTCCTCGACCCATGCCGACCCGAAGAAGGTCGTGATGCCGGTGCCAAGCAGCGTCAGCATGACGCCGCTGATGACCTGGTTCGACTTCAGCGTGATACAGAGGAAGGCGTGTATCAGCGCGAGCACCATCCCGAGGACGATGCCGGCGGCGAAGCCCAGCCAGTAGCTCCCGGTGACGACGGTGACGATGAACCCGCCGAGCGCGCCGACGAGCATCATCCCCTCGACGCCGAGGTTGAGCACGCCAGCCCGCTCGCTGATGAGTTCGCCCAGGCCGGCGAGCAGGAGGACCGTCGCCGCCTGGACGGTCGCGTCGAGCAGGCCGGCGAGGAAGCTGACCATCAGTCGTCACCTCCCTGTGGCTCGACCGCTGCCCCGCTTGGCCCGCGGTCGAAGTCGAGGCTGACCCGGTAGTTCTTGAAGAACTCCGCGGTGATCAGAAAGAGGATGACGAGCGCCTGGATGATCTCGACGAGCGCCGCGGGCACGCCGAAGGCCACCTCCATGCTCGACCCGCCGACGAACAGCACGGCGAAGAACAGGCCGGCGAGCAACACCTTCAGCGCACTGTTGCGACCGAGCAGGGCGATCGGGATGGCGGTGAAGCCGTACCCCGGCTCGAACGCGGCGCGGTAGCGCCCCTGCGCGCCGGCGATCTCGCTGATGCCGCCCATGGCGGCGAACGCGCCGCCGACCACGAACACCAGCAGGTACACCTTGTACCGGCTCATGCCGGCCTGCTGTGCGGCCTCGTGGTTCGACCCGACGAACGTGATCTCGAAGCCCAGGCGCGTCCTGGTCATCATGACGTAGGTCACGACGACCATCGCGACAGCGACCAGCAGGCCCGCGTGGACGCCCGAATACAGCTCCGGGATCGTCGCCGCGTCGGAGAATCGCGCCGACTGCGGGAAGTTCCCGGTCCCGCCCTGCATCGGCCCGCGGAGCAGGTAGCTCTGGATTTCGAGCGCGACGAACGTCAGCAGGAGTGACGTGATAATCTCGTTGACGTCCCACTTCGCCCTGAGCCACGCCGGAATCCCGGCCCAGACGGCCCCGGCGACCGCCGCGGCGGCGAACATCAGCGGGACGAGCGCGAGGCCCGGCAGGGAGACGTTGAGCCCGACCCACGTCCCGGCGAGCGCGCCCGCGATGAGCTGGCCCTCCGCGCCGATGTTGAACAGCCCGGCCTTCAGCGGGAGGTAGACCGCCAGTCCCGTGAGGATCAGCGGGACGGCTTTGACGAGCGTCTCGGTGAGACCGAACTCGGTCGTGAGCGTCTCGACGAACATCGTCGCGTAGGCCGCCAGCGGGTTCACGTCGAGCAACTGGAGGGCGACGGCGCTCACCGCGAGCGCGGCAAGGACGGTGAAGACGGGCGTGCCGTAGGCCAGCCAGGCGGGGACGTCCTCACGGGCGTTCACGTCGATGGCGAC
The DNA here is from genome assembly GCF_049603855.1 of Haloarcula salina. Lineage (GTDB taxonomy): Archaea > Halobacteriota > Halobacteria > Halobacteriales > Haloarculaceae > Haloarcula > Haloarcula salina_A. The sequence goes on from NZ_CP187148.1 coordinate 292,754, forward strand.
GTTCATCAGCTCTCACTCTCCTGGGTGACCTCGGCGTGGGTCGCCGTCGGGTCCGACGCCGACTCGCCGCCGCTGCCCCCGGTCATCTCGAGGCCGATTCGCTCGCGGTCGGCCTCGGCCGGCGTGGTCTCGTAGACGAACTCGCCCTCGTAGACGACGAGAATGCGGTCGCTCAAGTCGAATATCTCGTCTAAGTCCTCCGAGAGGAGGATGATGCCGGTCCCCTCCTTGCGCTGTTCGAGCAGCGTCTCCCTGATGAACTCGATGGCACCCACGTCGACGCCCCTGGTGGGCTGGTTCGCCACCAGCAGGTCGGGGTTGCGGTGGATCTCACGGGCCAGGATCAGCTTCTGGAGATTCCCGCCGGAGAGGTCGCCGGCGGCCGTCTCTGTCACGTCCCTGACGCCGCGCACGTCGAACTCCTCGACCAGCGTCTCGGCGTAGTCTTCGAGCTTCCCGTAGTCGAGAAAGCCCCGGTCGCCGAAGGTCGCGTCGCCGAAGTCTTTCATCGTGGCGTTGTGCATCACCGAGAGGTCTTTGGCACAGCCGTAGCGCAGGCGGTCTTCGGGGACGAACGAGACGCCGTTTTCGACGAACCGCTTCGGTTTCGCGCCCGTGATGTCCGTGCCGCCGCCGACCAGTTCGCCCGCTGTCGGATCGCGGATGCCGGCCATCACCTCTGCGAGTTCCTTCTGGCCGTTGCCGCTGACGCCCGCGATGCCGACGACCTCGCCCTGGCGGACGGTCAGGTCGACGCCGGAGAGGGCCTCGATGCCGCGGTCGTCCTCGGCGCTGACGCCGCGAGCGCGCAACACCGGTTCCCCCAGGTCGACGGTCTCCCTGTCGATCTCGAACAGCACCTCGCGGCCGACCATCATCTCCGCGAGGTCGGCGCGACTGACCGAGGACACCTCGGCCGTTCCGACGTTCTTCCCCTCTCGCAGGACCGTCACCCGGTCGACGACCGCGTCGACCTCCTTGAGCTTGTGTGTGATGAAGATGATCGACAGGCCCTCGTCGGTCAGCCGTTCGAGCGACTCGAAGAGCCGCTCGGCCTCGGTCGGCGTGAGCACGGCCGTCGGCTCGTCGAGGATGAGCAGGTCCACGTCGCGATACAGCGCCTTGAGGATCTCGACGCGCTGTTGCTGGCCCACGTCCAGTTCCCAGATCTTCGCGCTCACGTCGATGTCGAACCCGTAGCGGTCGGCCAGTTCCTGGATCCGCTGTTCGGGCACGTCGAGTCCGAGCGAGAAGGTGCCGGCCAGCGACTGGACGATGCCGTTGTTCCGAATCGACGCCGGGAGCCAACTGTCCTCGCCGGCGTCGTCACGGAACACCGTCGCCGGTTCGCGCTCGCCGAGGACGACGTTCTCGGCGACCGTCAGGCGTGGAATCAACATGAAGTGCTGGTGAACCATCCCGATGCCAGCGTCGATGGCGTCCTGCGGGGAGTCGAGGTCCAGGCGCTCCCCCTGAAAGTAGATGTCCCCGGCGTCCTGGGAGTAGAGTCCGTAGAGAATCTTCATGAGCGTGCTCTTCCCCGCCCCGTTCTCCCCGAGCAGGCCGTGGATCTCGCCACGCTCGACCGAGAGGTCGACGTGGTCGTTCGCCACGACCCCGGGGAACTCTTTCAGGATCCCCTCCATCCTGAGAGTGGTGTGTTCCGACATGCGCTGTGTTCTTGACCGGGTATCCATAATGTACGGGTATAACTGTTTCCACTGACCAGGTTCTGGACCGCTGTGGCGTGTTTGTCACGTTGCCGCTTCGAACCCGCTCTCCGACGCCGACGCCGGCGAACCGACCCTTCGCCGGACGATCCGGCTGGACAAATCCGACAGATTCGCCCCACATTTCACTCAGGCGTCGGTTCTTCCCGCCCGGTCGACAGACGGCGGGGCGATACCTGCGCGAACACCATCTTTTAAGTCTCCCTTCCCGGAATATCTCGTCGGTTAGCTAATGGTTGACAAGACACATGCACGGACGAGACGAGCGGTACTGCGCGGACTCGGGGCGACGGGAATCGCGGCGCTCGCCGGGTGTAGCGGTGGCGACGGCGGAGACGGCGGTGCCACAGACGCCGACGGCGGTGACGGCGGGAGCACCGACACCGAGAGCGGCGGCGGAACCACGACGGGTGGCGACGGCGGAGGCGGTATGGACTCGGTCAAAGCCGCGTGGGTGTACAACTCCGAGGTCGGCGACCTCGGCTGGTCCTGGGCGCACAACGAGGGTCGCAAGGCCGTCGCAGAGCAGTTCGACTGGCTGGAGACGGAGTACACGGAGGCGGTCGCACCGGGAGACTCCGAACGCGTCTTCGAGCAGTACGCCCAGGGCGACGCCGACATCATCTTCGGGTGTACGTTCGGCTATCAGGACCCGATGCTCAACGTGGCCGAGCAGTACACCGACACCTACTTCGAGCACAACACCGGCTATCGCACCCGCGAGAACATGGGGCGGTACATGGGCCGCATCTACCAGGCCCGGTATCTGGCCGGCCAGGCCGCCGGCATGGTGACCGAGACGGATCTGCTTGGCTACGTGGCGGCGTTCCCCATCCCGGAGGTCGTCCGGGGCATCAACGCCTTCACGCTCGGCGCGGCCTCGGTCAACAGCGAGGTGACGACGAAGGTCCGGTGGACGAACTCCTGGTTCGACCCGCCGACCGAGAGCGAGGCGGCGAAGGCGCTCTTAGACGAGAACGTCGACGTGATGGCCCAGCACCAGGACTCGCCGGCCGCTCTGCGCGCGGCAGCCAACGCCGGTGTCTGGGCGACCGGCTACGACGCGCCGATGGGCGACATCGCCGGCGAGAACTACCTCACCTCGCCGATCTGGCACTGGGAGGAGTTCTACGGGCCGACGATCCAGTCCGTCAGGGACGGTAGCTGGGAGGCCGACGCCTACTGGGAGGGCCTCGACGCCGGCATCTGTAGCCTAGACGACTGGGGGCCGGAGGTCCCACAGAACGTCATCGATTCCGTCGCCGAGTCCCGGTCGGGCATCGTCGACGGCGACCTGGACGTGTGGGCCGACTCGCAGTTCTCGGGCGAGAGCGACGAGTTCCTCTTCCAGGAGATGGGAAGCTACGTCGAGAACGTCGAGGGCGAAGTGCCGAACTGAGACGGCCATCCAGTCGAATTCGTCTGTTCGTTCAGTAATCTTCGACAGCTCTCCGACTACTATTACAAACAGGCGAATTTTGTCGAATATCTGGCGCATTTGTCTGCTATTTGTTCCAGATGTGGCGGCATCAATAAGACATTCTTAAGTGAGCGGTTACGCAATAGTCATCCAGTCCACTATGGATTCCAAACGCACGGTTTCGAGACGCGAGATGCTGGCCGGCCTGGGGGCGACGGGGGTCGCCGCGTTCGCCGGCTGTAGCGGCGGCGACGGCGACAGCGGGAGCACCGATTCCGGCGGCTCCGACGGGACCGCTTCAGACGGCTCCGGTGGGACCGCGACGAGCGGCGACGGCGGGTCCGGCATGGACTCGGTCAAGGCCGCGTGGGTGTACATCTCCGAAATCGGCGACCTCGGGTGGTCCTGGGCGCACAACGAGGGCCGCAAGGCCGTCGACGAGAAGTACGACTGGCTGGAGACGGAGTACACGGAGGCGGTCGCACCGGGAGACTCCGAACGCGTCTTCGAGCAGTACGCCCAGGGTGAGACGGACGTCATCTTCGGGACGACGTTCGGGTATCAGGACCCGATGTTCAACGTCGCCGAGCAGTATCCTGACACCTACTTCGAGCACGCGACTGGCTACCGAACCCGCGAGAACATGGGGCGGTACATGGGCCGCATCTACGAGCCGCGCTACCTCGCGGGCCAGGCCGCCGGCATGGTAACCGAGAACAACACCATCGGATACGTGGCGGCGTTCCCCATCCCGGAGGTCGTCCGGTCGATCAACGCGATGGTCCTCGGTGCGCGCTCGGTCAACCCCGAGGCGACGTTCAAGATCCGCTGGGTCAACGCCTGGTTCGACCCGCCGACCTCCCGGCAGGCGGCGAACTCCCTCATCGACGAGGGCTGTGACGTCATCGCACAGGAGCAAGACTCCCCCGCCGCGGTCAAGGCCGCGGCCGACGCGGGCGTCTGGGCGTCGGGCTACAACGCCCCGATGGGCGAGTTCGGCGGCGAGAACTACCTCATCTCTCCGGTGTGGAACTGGGAGGAGTTCTACGACCCGGCCGTCTCGGCGGTCCACGACGGCTCCTGGGAGTCCGACGCCTTCTGGGGCGGCATGGAGACGAACCTCCCCGCGCTCGACGAGTGGGGACCGAACGTGCCCCAGGACGTCAAGGACACGGTCGCCGAGACCGAACAGCAGATCCTCGACGACGAGCTGAACGTGTGGTCCGGCTCGAAGTTCGAGGGCGAGAGCGACGAGTTCCTGTTCCAGCAGATGAGCAGTTTCGTCGAGGGCGTCGACGGCGAAGTGCCGGAGTAAGCGAGCCACGCGGGTCGCGGTGTTTTTTCGAGCGGGTCGACGGCCAGCAGAGAGCGGCGTGAGCGGCCGTCACAGCGCAAGCGATGCCACGATCACGCGCGGCGACCCGCTCACTCGGCGGCGCGGTCCAGCGCGGGCCGGGTCGGCCCGCCCCACTCCTCGTGCGAGCGCAGGACGCTCCCGTTTCGCGCCCCCGTCGGGTCGCCATCCGCGACGGCCACGTCGCCGCCGACGAGGACGTACTCGATGCCGTCGGTGAACTGGAACGGGTCCTCGTAGGTGGCGTTCGCCGAGACCGACCCGAGGTCGAAGGCGACGAGGTCGGCGACGTAGCCCTCGCGGACGTAGCCGCGGTCTTCGAGGCCGAGGATGTCGGCCGGGTGGCCGGCGGCCTTGTAGGCCAGCAGTTCCGGCGAGAGCACGTCGCGCTCGCGGACGTAGCGTTCGAGGATGCGGCCGAACGTCCCGATGGCGCGGGGGTGGGGCTTGCCACCGAAGATGCCGTCGGTGCAGAAGGTCCCGCGGTCGTCGGCGAGGAAGCGCTGGATGTCCTCCTCGGACATGATGAAGTCGGCCATCGTCACGTCGAGGTCCTCCTCGACGAGCAGTTCGCACATCGCGTCGACCGGTTCCCGGCCCATCTCCTCGGCGACGGTCGCGATCGTCTCGCCCTGATACCGGCCGCTGCCGGTCCGCGTGATGAGGATGTTCTCCCACGTGCCCGCAGCGCGAGCGAGGTTCTCCCAGTCGCCGTCCCCGTCGATGTCCGCGGCGATGCGCTCCCGAACCGCCGCCGAGTGCAGACGATGACGGATGTCCTCGGACTCGCCCTGTCTGGCCCACGGCGGCAGGAGCGCGGTGAGCATCGTCGACCCCGCCGTGTAGGGGTACTGGTCGAACGTGACCCGCTGGCCGCGCTCGACGGCCTCGTCGAACAGGTCGACCACGGCCTCGGACCGCCCCCAGTTCTGCTTGCCGCCGACCTTGAGGTGCGAGACGTGGGCGTGACAGCCGCCCCGGCGGCAGATGTCGAGGTAGCGCCGGATGGACTCGACCACGCGGTCTGTCTCGTTCCAGACGTGCGAGACCATGAACGAGTCGCGCTCTGCGAGCACGTCGGCGAGCGCCTCCAGTTCGTCGTCGCGGGCGTAGGAACTGGGCGGGTAGATCATCCCCTTGGACATGCCGAACGCGCCCTCGTCGAGGGCGACACCGAGTTCTCGGCGGAGCGCCTCCAGTTCTCCCGGAGCCGTCTCGTCGTCGCCCGTCTCCTGTTCGAGGTGCGGGGCGTCCACCGGCCCGGCGGCGACGACGTGCTCGTCGCCGAGCGGGCGGTCTTCGAACCCGGCGAGCTGAGACCGGATGTTGCCGTGGGGCGCGTAGTACGCGCAGTTGACGGCCGGCTCGGCGGCTTCGAGTTCGTCGAGGTAGCCCGCGACGGTGTGCCAGGGCCAGCGCCCCTCCATCTCGCCGTCGAGGGACTTGACTCGCTCCTCCCACTCGGCCGTGAGGTCCGCCGGTATCGGCGCGACGCTCACTCCGTCCTGGCCGAGGACCTCCGTCGTGATGCCCTGGGTCAGTTTCTCCGCCGCTTGGGGGTGTTCGAACAGCCGCAGTTCCGAGTGCGCGTGCATGTCGATGAACCCCGGTGCGAGGAACGTCCCGTCGAGGTCGATCACTCGCTCGGCGTCGAGCGGTTCGTCGCTGATCTCGTCGATGCGTCCGTCCGCGACGCGGACGCTCCCGGCGAACGCGGCCGCGCCGGTCCCGTCCAGGATTTGCGCGTCTCGGAAGGCGAGGGACGTGCTACTCGCTGTCGTCATACCCCCATCCTTGCGGAATAGTCGTTTGGTTCTTTCGGTGATTTGCGCCTGTGTCGCGGCCGCAAATGGGACACGGGACGGTCGTCGAGGGCGGCGAAATCTTCAAGACCGCGCCACGGAACAGCTACCCAATGGCACACATCGACAGCGAGCGGTTCAGCCGTCGGTTCGAGGCGTTCAGCGAGATCGGCGGGACGGAGAACGGGGGCGTCAATCGGCCCAGCCTCTCGGACGCCAACCGGGAGGCTCGCGACACGCTCGTCGAGTGGTTCCGCGAGGCGGGTCTCGACGTTCGCATCGACGAGATGGGCAACATCTTCGGCCGTAGGGAGGGGGAAGCCGACGACGCGGACCCGGTCCTGTTCGGCTCGCACATCGACAGCCAGTACAACGGCGGGAAGTACGACGGCGTCGTGGGCGTCCTCGGCGCGCTCGAAGTGGTCGAGGCGCTCAACGACGCCGGCGAGACGACGAGACGCCCGCTGGTCGTCGTCGCCTGGAGCAACGAGGAGGGCGTGCGCTTCCAGCCGGACATGCTCGGCAGCGGGGTCTACTGCGACGTGTTCGATATCGACTACGCTTACGCGCGCGAGGACAAGGACGGAAAGCGGTTCGGCGAGGAACTGGAGCGCATCGGCTACAGGGGGGACGTTCCCTGCGAGGCCGACGACCTCCACTGCTACTTCGAGTTACACGTCGAGCAGGGCCCGTTCCTCGAACAGCAGGGCCTCCCCGTCGCCGCCGTCGAGGGCGTCTTCGGCTTCGCCTGGCTGAACGTCACCTTCGAGGGACAGGCCAACCACGCCGGGCCGACGCCGATGGACATGCGCCACGACGCCTTCGTCGCCACGGCGGACGTGACGCGGGCCGTCAGGCGCATCACCGCGACGGAGGGCACGGACCTCGTCGGCACGGTCGGCAGCGTCGACGTGTGGCCCAACGCCATCAACGTCATCCCCGAGCGGGTGGAGTTCACCCTCGACTTCCGCTCGTACGACGACGCGGCGGTCGACGCGGCCGTCGAGCAGATCGAGCGAGAGATCGCCCACGCCGCCGAGCGCGAGGGCCTCGACTACGAGGTCGAGCAGATCATGCGCGTCGACGCGGACCCGTTCGACCAGGACTGCATCGACACGGTCGTCGACGCCGCCGAGACGGTCGGCTGCGAGTACACGCGGCTGGTCAGCGGCGCGGGCCACGACGCGAACTACCTCAACAAGATCACGCCCACGAGCATGATCTTCGTCCCGAGCGTCGACGGCATCAGCCACCGCGAGAGCGAGTTCACCGAGTGGGAGGACGTCGTCACCGGGACCGAAGTCCTCCTCGAAGCGGTCCGGACGAAGGCCGCAGAGTGAGTGTGTGGCACGTGTCGCACATGTGGCACACGACACACGTCTGCTGTCTCACGGGGAGGACACGAGGTCCGGCCCGCCATGGACGCCCGGCCCACCACTCGCCGCGAGTCGACCCGCCTGTGGACCATAACTATATGGGCCGGTGTCACCCAGCATAGAGACGACAGATATCGTACCAGTCGAAACGACGGACGCTGCTCGCACGCAGTCGTGCGATCGGGCGTCCAGTGCCTTTCACTGGCTACGATAGGTGTGCCGACGGCGCACCGGAGGGATCTCCGTGGACATCGAACTCACGATAAACGGCGAGACGGCGACAGTGGAAGCCGGGACCGAGCAGGACCTGGCGACGGTACTGAGACAGCACGGCCACATCGACGTGAAGTGCGGCTGCGACGGCGGCACCTGCGGCGCGTCGAAGGTGTTCGTCGACGGCGAGATCCGCATGGCCTGTGGCATGGCCGCGAGCGAGGCCGAGGGCAGCGACGTTCGGACGGTCGCGTCGCTTGGCACGCAGGACGACTTGCACCCGGTCCAGCAGGCCTTCGTTGACAACTTCGCCGTCCAGTGTGGCTTCTGCATCCCGGGGATGATCGTCCAGGCGACGGCGCTGCTTTCCGAGAACCCGGATCCGACCGAGCAGGAGGTCCGCGAGGCGCTGGACGACAACGTCTGTCGCTGCACCGGTTACCAGAAGCCCGTCGAGGCGGTGCTCGACGCCGCAGACCGGATGCGCGAGGCGGGTGTCGCCGCCGACGGCGGCCGGCCGGTCGGTGGCGGACGGGCGGACGACACGGCGGCCGGGAAGGCAGCCGACGCGGGCGGCTGCTGTGGAGGTGACTGCGATGAGTGACGACGCCGACCCACGGGAAGACGCCGACGCGGCCGAGACCGATGGCGGGACGGCCTCACAGTCGGACCCCGCGGAAGACCTCGCCGAACTGGAGCAGTACCCCTTCGAGTGGGACGAGCCGGCGAACAACGACCTCTCGCCAGGGGAGCGCGACAGCGTCTCCCAGCGCGCGGAGAAGTACGACGACCGAAAGCTCGTCACCGGGCAGGCGAAGTACACCGCCGACTACGAGGAGCGGTATCCGGACCTCGCCTACGCTGCCGTCGTCCGCAGCGAGATACCCCACGGCCGTGTCACCGACATCGACACGAGCGCGGCCGAGGCGATGGACGGCGTCGCGGCCGTCCTCACGCCGGACTCCGACGCCGTCCCCGACGCGCTGTACACCAGCGCCGGGCAGTCCTACCCCGAGCCGAGCCCCTGGGACATGCGCGTCCTGAACGAGCACGTCCGCTACGTCGGCGACCCGGTCGCGGCCGTCGCCGCCGAGGACGCCGAGACGGCCAGGGCCGCCGCGGACGCCGTCGACGTGCGCTACGAGGAGTACGACCACGTCACCGACCCCGAGGCGGCCTTCGACGCGGACGCGCCGCAGCTGTTCGGCGCGGGCGAGGTGGACAACGAGATCGTCGGCCACGACTACGACCGCAACCGCATGGCGAGCATCGAGGGCGAACTCGGCGACCCCGAGAGCGCCTTCGACGGCGACGACGTGCACGTCCACGAGACGGAGTGGGAGACCATCCGGCAGTCCCACGCCAACGTCGAGAAGCACACGTCGCTGGCCTACCGCAACGAGGACGACCGCCACGTCCTCGTGACCAGCACGCAGGTCCCGAACCACACGCGCCGCCAGCTGGCACACCTGTTCGACATCCCCATCCGGGACATCCGGGTGAAGAAACCGCGCGTCGGCGGCGGGTTCGGCGGCAAGCAAGCGATGGTCGTCGAACCGATCCCGCTCGCGCTCTCGCTCGCCACCGACCGCCCGGTACTGTACGAGGCGACGCGCGAGGAGGAGTTCTACGCGATGCGCTCGCGCCACCCGATGAAAGTCAAAGCGAAGACCGCCGTCACCGACGACGGCGACATCGAGGCCATCGACATCTACGCGCTGTCGAACACCGGCGCGTACGGGAGCCACGGAATGACAGTCGCGGGTAACGTCGGGAGCAAGCCCCTGCCGCTGTACTCGAAGGTCCCGAACGTCCACTTCGAGGCCGACATCGTCCACACGAACACGCCACAGACCGGCGCGATGCGTGGCTACGGCGCACCGCAGGGAACGCTCGCGCTGGAGGGTCACCTCGACGAGGTGGCCCGCGACCTCGATCTGGACCCCGTCGAGTTCCGCCAGCGCCACTACATGGAGGTCGGCGACTTAGACGAGATCGCCGGTATGATGGGCGGCGAGGGCGCGAAGCGGCGCATCCGCTCTTGCGGCCTCGACGAGTGCATCGAGCGCGGCAAGGAGGCCATCGGCTGGGACGACATCGAGCAGCCCGACGAAGACCACCTGCACCGCGGCGTCGGCATGGCGCTATCCGCCCAGGGGACCGGCGTCGCCGGCGACGAACTCGGGGCCGCCCAGCTCATGATGAACGAGGACGGAAGTTTCCACCTGCAGGTCGGCGGCGTCGACATCGGCACCGGCGCTGACACCGCCTTCCTCCAGATCGCCGCGGAGGTGCTGGGCTGTGACGAGGACCAGATCGTCGTCCGTTCCTCGGACACGGACGTGACGCCCTTCGACTACGGTGCGTACGCCTCCTCGACGACCTACATCAGCGGCATGGCGGTCAAGAAGGCCGCAGAGGACGTCAAGGAGCGCATTCTGGAGTGGGGGTCGAAGCTGCTGGACGAGCCTGTTTCGGACCTCGACACCGGCGACGGCGCGGTGTACAGCGAGGCGACCGGTGACTCCGTCACGCTCGAAGACATCGGCTACGAGGCGGCCTACGGCGACGAGGAGCGCGAGCACATCCTCGGGAAGGGGACCCACTGCACCGAGGAGAGCCCGCCGCCCTTCGCCGCCCAGTTCGTGGACGTGACGGTGAACGAGGAGACCGGCGAGTTCGACGTGCACAAGCTCGCGGTCGCCGTCGACTGCGGCGTCGCCATCAACCCCGGCATGGCCGAGGGCCAGGTCGAGGGCGCGAACCACATGAGCTACGAGCTGGCCGTCAGCGAGGGCATCACGCTCGACGAGCAGGGCCGTGCCGAAGTCTCGGACTTCGACGAGTACCACCTCCCGTCGGCCACCGAGACGCCACCCATCGAGTCCATCCTGGTCGAGACCCACGAACCGACCGGGCCCTTCGGGGCGAAGTCCGTCGCCGAGGTGCCGACGAACACGGTCCCGCCGGCGCTGTCCAACGCGGTCCGCGACGCCGTCGGGGTCCGAATCCGGGAGATGCCGATCACCGCGGAGAAAATCCGGGCGAAGCTGGACGAGCGCGAGGGCTGAGACGAATTCTATCGCAAATTCAGTACAGCCAGTACAGTCAGTACATTCAATATCGGCGGGACATAACTGACGAATATGCCAATCAGCGCGGACCGATTCGAGAACATCCCCGACGACGGTGACACGCCCTCTCCGGAGACAAACGCGGGAGCAATCCTGGCGTTCCTCAGGGACAATCCTGGCAAGGCGTTCACTCGGAGCGAAATCGCCGCCGAGACCGACGTAACAGAGGGGTCCCTCGGTCCAACGCTCGTCCGACTCCGGGAGCGCGGAAGAGTCGACCATCGCGGGAACTACTGGCGAGTCAGTGACCACGAGGCGAGCGTCGACACCGCAACGACTCACGCGGCTGCTACCATCGCCGCACACGAGGATGACGGTGAGACGCCGGACTACGACGAGTGGCAGGAACACGCGATCGACCCGCGTGACCTCGATGAGTAGCGACCGATACAGCGCTGGCGACGTGTTCTGGGCACCGGATCCCTACAACGCTGGAGGGAATCCCCGCCCGTGGCTCGTTCTCACTGCGGATGCGCTGCCGTTCAGCGGAGAGGAGTATCTCTGTGCCGGGCTAACGCTCAGTGATCTCCCGGAGAACATCGCTATCGGCGATAACTGGATTGCCGGCGGCAACCCGGACAGGAAATCGTTCTGTTCACCGTGGGTCCTCGCCACAGTCAAACACGATGCGGTAGCGAACCCACAGGGACGTGTGGATCCGGGTTTCACAGAGACGATTACGAAACGAAGTGCCGAGTACATTACCGCCGACACCGGCTAGGGGCGGACTGACGGACCGAGTCACCGGTGCAAGCCCCGATATCGGGGCAGTGCGACACACGCTGTTTGTGGCGGTCTGTGAGGGTGCGTATCCGCGATAGCTATTTACGGTTCTGGGCGGCACGTAGCCGATATAGTTAGCGAGCTGATGAGCCATATGCAAATCGAACTCGAAGTGAACGGCGAGACGGAGACGTTCGAGGCGTCGAAGTCCGACTCCCTCCTCGACGTGCTGCGGGCCAACGGGTACACCGGCGCGAAACGGGGGTGTGACACCGGGGCCTGTGGCTTCTGTACGGTCCACGTCGACGGCGACCCGACGCTGTCGTGCGTGACGCCCGTGACGAAAGCCGAGGGGGCGTCGGTCGAGACCATCGAGGGACTCGGCGATCAGGACGACTTACACCCGGTCCAGCAGGCCTTCGTGGACAACACCGCGCTGCAGTGTGGGTTCTGCATTCCGGGGATGATCATGCGCTCGAAGGCGCTACTGGACGAGAACCCCGACCCCACCGAGCAGGAGGTCCGCGAGGCGCTGTCGGACAACCTCTGTCGGTGTACGGGCTACAAGAAGATCGTGGAGGCGGTGCTCGACGCCGCCGACCGGATGGACGGGGACCATGCGGTGGCGACCGACGGCGGGCCGCCGAGCGACCGGGGCCCATCGCCCGACGACGCGGCCGGCGGCACGCCCGACTCGGGCTGTCCGCCCGGCGGGTGTGACTGTTCGGAGGGCGAGCCATGAGCGACTCGGAGGACGCATCGGACCTCGACGACGGACCCGACGGCGTACGGGCGGAGGAGGAGGCCACCGGCGGAACGGTGGAGGGCGCGGCGAGAGAACCGGACCGCAAGGCTCCGGACGAACGCGAGAGCATCACGACGGACGAGGAGAAAGACGACGCGCGACAGATCGTCACCGGCGAGGCCCGCTACACGGCGGATTACCGGGACCGCTTCCCGGATCTCGCCCACGGCAAAGTGGTGCGCAGCGACATCGCCCACGGCTACGTCGAGTCGGTCGACACCAGCGCCGCCGAGGCGATGGACGGCGTCTACGCGGTCATCACGCCGTTCGACGACGTGGTCCCGGACAAACTGTACTCCAGTTCGGGCCAGTCCTACCCCGAGCCGAGCCCGTGGGACCTGACGGTCCTGCGCGAGCACGTCCGGTTCGTCGGCGACCCGGTGGCGGCCGTCGCCGCCGAGGACCCGGACATCGCCGATCGCGCGGCCCGGAAAGTCGAGGTCGAGTACCGCGAACGCGACGCGGTGTTCGACCCCGAAGAAGCGCTGAACGAGGACGCCCCGCAACTGTTCGAGACCGACGACGTGGAGAACAAGCAGTCGGGCGCGGACTACGCGAGGAACCTCGAATCGCACTTCGAGGGGGAACTGGGCGACGTCGACGCGGCGTTCGAGGCGGCGGAAGCCGGGGACGACATCCACGTGGTCGAGACCGAGTGGGAGACGCCGTACCAGTCCCACTGCGTCCCGGAGCCCCACGCAACCATCGCCTACACCGACGAGGACGACCGCCACGTGTTCATCACGGCGACGCAGGTTCCGTTTCACACGCGCCGCCAGATCTCGCACCTGTTCGACGTGCCGATCCGCGACGTGCGTGTGACGAAACCGCGCATCGGTGCGGGGTTCGGTTCGAAACAGGAGATGGCGATCGAGCCGATCACGTTCGCGCTCCACCTCGCGGCCGGTCGCCCGGTCAAACTGGAGATGACGCGCCAGGAGGAGTTCACCGCGCTTCGCTTCCGGCACCCGATGCGGATGCGGATGAAGACGGCCGTCACCGACGAGGGCGACATCGAGGCGATGGATCTCTACACGCTGTCGAACTCGGGGGCCTACGGCACGCACGGCATGACCGTCGCGAACAACGTCGGGACGAAGCCCCTGCCCATCTACCCGCGGGTCCAGAACGTCCGCTTCTCGGGCGACGTGGTCCACACGAACCTCCCGATGGGCGCGGCGATGCGAGGCTACGGCGCACCCCAGGGCCACTTCGCCGTCGAGTCCCACATGGACGAGGTGGCCCGCCGCCTCGACCTCGACCCCGTCGAGTTCCGCCTGCGGAACGCGGTCCGCGAGGGCGACCTCGACCGGAGCGTGGCCATCCTGAAAGACGACGACCGATTCGAGCGAAAAATCCGGTCCTGTGGCATCCGCGAGTGCGTCGAGCGCGGGAAGGAGGCCATCGGCTACGACGACCTCGAACAGCCCGAGGCGGACCACCTCCATCGCGGCGTCGGCATGGCCCTCATCGCGCAGGGCAGCGGCGTCGCGGGCAAGGAACTCGGCGCGGCGCAGGTGAAGATGAACGAGGACGGGAGCTTCCACCTGCAGGTCGGCGGCGTCGACACCGGGACTGGCGCGGACACGATGTTCTCACAGATCGCCGCGGAGGTGCTCGGCTGTACGCCGGAAGACGTGGTCGTCGTCGCCGCGGACACCGACCTGACGCCCTTCGACTACGGCGCGTACGCCTCCTCGACGACCTACATCAGCGGCCGAGCGGTCAAGAACGCCGCCGAGGACGCCAAGGAACGGCTGTTAGACTGGGGCTCGAAGCTGCTCGACGAGCCGCCCGAGGTCCTCGACACCGGCGACGGCGCGGTGTACAGCGAGGAAACCGGGAACCGCGTCTCGCTGGAGGAGATCGGGTACGAGGCGGCCTACGGCGACGAGGAGCGCGAGCACATCCTCGGCGACGGCAACCACTCGACCGACGAGAGCCCGCCGCCCTACGGCGCGCAGTTCGCCGACGTGACGGTGAACGAGGAGACCGGCGAGTACGAACTGAACAAGCTTGTGTTCGCCGCTGACTGCGGCGTCGCCATCAACCCCGCGCTGGTCGAGGGACAGATCGAGGGCGGTGAGCACATGAGCCTCGAATTCGCCACCAGCGGCGGCCTCTCGTTCGACGACGAGGGCAACCCCGAGGTGCTCGGATTCCGCCAGTACGGGATGCCCCGGACGACGGATCACCCGCCGATGGAGACCATCCTCGTCGAGACCCACGAGCCGACGGGCCCCTTCGGCGCGAAGTCCATCGCGGAACTCCCGACGAACGGCGTGCCCCCGGCGCTGTCGAACGCCATTCGTGACGCCGTCGGCGTCCGCCTGACCGACCTGCCGTTCACCGACGAGGACCTGCGGGCCGCACTTGACGCGAGAGACAGCGACGACTGACGGCCACCCCCCGATCCCACGCTCGCTGTGTCGGGGGAAGCGTTAAGACCGATTCTCCGGAAATCGACACCATGGCTTACATCGGGTTCCTCCTGACCGGCGGGCCCTTCGACAGCGAGCGCTGGCGCACCGCCTACGAACTCGGGCGGGCGGCGCTGGACGCGGGCCACGAGGTGAGCTACTTCCACTACCTCGACGGCGCGCTCGTCCCGGTGGCCGACCAGTCGTTCCCGGACTGCTCGGACTCGGGGCTGTACGACGAGATGCCGACGGCGAAGTTCCAGGAACTCATCGAAGACGGCGCGGAGGTCATCTGCTGCGGGCTCTGCGTCGACGCCCGCGGCATCGACGCCGACGCGGACTATCCCGACGGCGTCGAGGTGGGCCTGCTCCCCGATCTCGCCGACATCCTCGGCGAGGCGGACCGGGTGGTCTCGCTATGAAGCGAGACGTGGTCGTCATGCTGACGCGCGCCCCCTACGGTCGGGTCCACGTCCCCGAGGGTCTGCGGGCTGCCCGCGGCGTCGCGGCCGGATTCGACCTGCACGACGTGACGGTGGTCTTCACCCAGGACGGGGTCCACGGGGCGCGCGACTCCGTCGACCGCGAGGCCCTGAACATGACGGGCCACGTCGCGGACCTCGTAGAACAGGACGGGACCATGGTCGCAGACGCCGCCGCGATGGACGCCCGTGACATAGACGAAGCCGACATCGCAGACGACGTTGCGGTGTGGCCGGGCGACCGCGTCGCCGCCCGCATCCGGGACGCCGACCACACGCTCGACTTCTGACCATGCTCTATCTCATCGACAAGCCGATGGCCGAAATCGGACTGCGAACCGCCGCGGGCGATCCGGACGCCCACGTCGTCCTGATCCAGGACGGCGTCTACCTGACGCCTGACGTGGACGCGCCCGTCTCAGCCGTGGCGAGAGACGTCGACGTCCGCGGGGTCGACCTGCCGCCGGAGATCGAACCGATCTCATACGACCGGGTGGTCGGCCTGATGGTCGACCAGGAGGTGACATCGTTCGTATGAGCCTGTTCGAGCGCCTCGACGAACTCGCCGCGCGCGGCGACCCGGCGGCGCTGTTGACCATCGTCCGGAAGGACGGGAGCGCCCCGCGGGACGTGGGCGACAAGATGGTCGTCACCGCCGGGGAGACGTACGGGACCATCGGCGGCGGGACGGTCGAGCACCTCGCGGTCGAGGACGCCCGCGCGGTGCTTTCCGGCGACGAGGAACCGGGTGTCAGAACGTACGAACTCGAACCCGGCGGCAACACCGGGATGGTCTGTGGGGGCGAGATGGACGTGTTCGTCGACCGGGTCCGGGGCCGCCCGCGCCTCTACGTCGCCGGCGCGGGCCACATCAGCGCCGACCTCGCGCCGCTGGCGGAGCGACTGGGCTACGCCGTCACCGTCGTGGACGACCGCGAGGACTACGCCGACCCCGAGGCGTTCCCAGAGGACACGACAGTGGTCCACGGCGACTACGGCGACGAACTGCGGGACCTGCCGATGGGACGCGAGACAGCGGTCGCCGTCGCGACGCGGAGCGGCACGTTCGATCAGGACGCGGTCGGCGCGGCGCTGGACGGCGGCGCGGGCTACGTCGGCCTCGTCGCCAGCGAGACGAAGGCCGATCACGTCCTCGACTCGCTCGCCGCGGACGGATACGCCCGGCGCGACCTCGCTCGCGTTCGGACGCCCGTCGGACTCGACCTCGGCGGGAGCGGCCCGGCCGCGGTCGCCCTCTCCATCCTCGCGGAGGTCAGCATGGACCGTCACGACGCGACGGGCGAGCGCGCGACCGACCTGAACCTCGACGACCTCGCCGTCGTCCGGGGTGGCGGCGACCTCGGTAGCGGCGTCGTCTACCGCCTCCACCGGGCGGGCTACCCGGTCGTCGTCACGGAGGTCGAGCGCCCCACGGTCGTCCGCCGCGCGGTCGCGTTCGGGGCCGCGCTGTACGAGGGCGAGGTGTCCGTGGAGGGCGTCACCGGCCGGCGAGCCGACGACATCGACGAGGCGATTGAGGTCCTGGGCAACGGGGACGTGCCGGTTCTCGTCGACCCCGACGCGGCGGTCGCCGACGAACTCGACGCCGCCGTCCTCGTCGACGCCATCATGGCGAAAGGGAAGTTCGACACCGGGACGCGCTGCGACGACGCCGGGGTGGTGGTCGGGATGGGGCCCGGGTTCGAGGCCGGCGCAGACGTTGACGCCGTCGTAGAGACCGACCGCGGGCACGAACTCGGCCGCGTGTTCTACGAGGGGACCGCGAGCGACTACGACGGCGAACCCGGCGAGCGCCGCGGCTACACCCACGAACGGGTGCTCCGCGCACCGAGCGACGGCCCGTGGGAGCCGACCGTCGCCATCGGAGACACCGTCGCCGCGGGCGACGTGGTCGGACACGTGGGCGACAGCCCGGTCGAGACGGAGATCGACGGCCTCGTCCGCGGCCTCGTTCACGGCGGCCTCGACGTCTCCGAAGGGACGAAACTCGGCGACGTGGACCCCCGTGGCGAGTCGGTCGATCCGACGAAGATCTCGGACAAGGCGCTCTGTCTCGGCGGCGGCGTCCTGGAGGCAGTGCTTCGCCTGAGTTGATGGGTCAATCCTCCCACGACCCAGTATTGTTGTTAGAGACCTCCTGAACCGCGGTAGAAGACTCCTACGAACGCTTATCGGCGGATCGGTTCGACGGTCGGCTCGTCGACGGTGACGCCGCTTCCGTCGGTGACACGGCCGACCTCCCTGAAGAACACGTCTGCGTCGTCGAACGCGGCTTCGAGGTCGGCCGTCGCGTCCGGCGGGACCGCGACCAGCAGTCCGCCGCTGGTCTCGGCGCTCTCGCCGGCGGCCAGTCCGTAGCCGAACAGCCGCGAGAGCTGTGGCGTTCCCGCGATGACCGGGAGGTGCGTCAGTTCGACGCCGACGCCCGAGCGCTCGGCGAGGACGCGGCTCTGGCCGGCGAGACCGAAGCCGGTCACGTCCGTTACGGCAACCGCGAACTCCCGGCAGGCCAGCGCCGCGTCGCGGTTTGGTGTCGTCATCCACGCGACCGCGTCCGCGCCGATGCGGTCGAGCGGGCGGTCCGTGGCCTCCCGGACTGTCTCGACGAACTCCCCGTCAGAGACGCGCGTCGCGCCCATCGCCGGCTGCGTCCCGAGCGGTTTCGTCAGGTAGAGCCTGTCGCCGGCGGTGGCTCCCTGCGCCGTGTGCAGCGCGTCGGGGTGGGCCGTCGCGGTGACGGCCCCGCCGGCGAACGGCCACGGGCTCATGATGGTGTGGCCGCCCGCGACGCCGCCGCCCATCGCGTCGAGGGCGTCGGCCATGCCGGCGAGAATCGGGGCCGCGCTGTCGGTTAGTTCGCGGGGCAGGCCGAGGACGACGAGGCAGTCGACGTTGTCCGTCGCGCCCGTCGCGAACGCGTCGCTCGCGGCGTTACAGGCCGCGACCCGGCCGAAGTCGTAGGGGTCGTCGACGATGGGCGTAAAGAAGTCCACCGTCGAGACCAGCGCGAGGTCGTCGGTGAGCCGACGGGCGGCGGCGTCCTCGCCGACCCCGAACAGCAGGTCGTCGCGGCCGTCGTCGAGTCCGGCGTCGGCGAGCAGCGCGTTGAGGTCGCTCTGTCCGACCTTGCAGGAACAGCCGTGCAACTCCGCGTACTCTGTGAGGTGCGGCTCGTCGTCGCCCCCATCGCTCGGCATCGTCACCGCTCCGGGAGCGACGACATGTCGGTCACCAGCAGCCGGAGCTCGAACTCGTCAGCCTCGTCGGTGTCGGCGGCCGACACGTCGAAGCCGTGGGTCGTACACATCCGGCGGAGGTTCTGCTCGGCCGGCGGGTAGTCGCCCCTGACCACGAGCGTGTCTCCCGGTTCGAGGTCCGCGAGCTCCCGGCGGACGATGAGCGCCGGTCGGGGACAGATCTCGCCGCGAACGTCCACGCGAGGCATACCGGAGACGTGCCGCCCGGTCACAAAAACGCTATCGGCGACACGGCGGGTGTGGCGGCGAGAGCTATATGTGGCTGTGCGAGCGAGCTATCGCATGCGACTGACCGACGCGCTGGGCGTCGACGCCCGCGCGCTCGTCGCGTTCGTGGGGGCCGGCGGGAAGAAGACCGCTATGGGGCAACTGGCCGCCGAGGGCGCTCGCGAGGGCTTCGACGTGGGATACACGACGACGACGGCGATGCCGCCGCCCCCGGACCTCCCCCTGACGCTCACCGTCCGCGACGGCTACCCCTACGTCATCTCCGACCACGACCCGCCGCTCGCGTTCGCCCGCGAGTGGGTGGCTGACCCCGAGCGCGCCGACGAGAAGGTCCACGGATTCGATCCCGAGTTCCTGCGGTCGGTGTACTACAGCGGCGTCTTCGACCGGCTACTGGTCAAGGCCGACGGCGCGCGCCGACGCGAGTTCAAAGCCCCTGGCGAGGACGAGCCAGTTATTCCGAGCGCAGCGACGCACGTCGTGGCGGTGGCCTCGGTCGCCGCCGTGGGCGAACCGCTGACGACCGCCACCGTTCACCGCCCGGAGCGCGTCGCGGCCCTCACCGAACTCGACGTGGGCGATACCATTACGGCCGATGCGGTCGGGGCGGTGCTCGCACACCCGGAAGGCGGCCGCCGAAACGCCCCGTCGTCAGCGTCCGTGGTCCCGCTGGTGAACAAGGCGGACACGGAAGGGCGGCGAGCGACCGCCCGCAAGGTGCTCGACCACGCGATGGCACAGACCGGCCGTTTCTCTCGCGGCGTCGTCACCTCCTTCGAGACGGGCGTCTGCGAACGCGTCGAGGCTCCGGTGCGGGAGGTCGGTGACTGATGACCCCGAACCGTCGCGGAGCGACCGCCCGGGAGCCGCAACAATGATGGAACGGGACCGCTCGACGGTCGGCGGCGTCGTCCTCGCCGCCGGTGACAGCTCTCGGTTCGGGGCCGACAACAAACTGCTCGCGTCGGTCGACGGCGCGCCGCTCGTCCGGTACGTGGCCGAGACCGCGTGCGCGTCGGGGCTCGACGCCGTCGTCGCGATACTGGGTCACGAGGCCGAGGCGGTCGGTGCGGCACTCGACGGCCTCCCGCTCGCGAAGCGTCGCAACGATGACTACGCCGAGGGCCAGAGCACCTCGGTCCGCCGCGGCGTCGCGTTCGCTCGCGAGTCCGACTGGGACGCCGCGGTCTTCCTGCTCGGGGACATGCCGTTCGT
Source organism: Haloarcula salina (assembly GCF_049603855.1). GTDB lineage: Archaea > Halobacteriota > Halobacteria > Halobacteriales > Haloarculaceae > Haloarcula > Haloarcula salina_A. Next base: position 312,934 of record NZ_CP187148.1, read on the forward strand.
CAGCGTCGAGACGGTCGACCGGGTCGTCGCGGCGTACCGGACGGGCCAGGACAGTATCGTCGTCCCGCGCTACGACGGCCAGCGCGGCAATCCCGTGCTGTTCGACCGGCGGCACTTCGACGCGCTCGCGGCCGTCTCCGGCGACCGTGGAGGGCGTGACCTCATCGAGAGCGGCGACGGAGTCCAGTTCGTCGACGTCGACGACCCAGGCGTCCGGCGAGACATCGACACGGAGGCGGATCTCGAAGGGGACGCCCAGTAGCCGCGGGCACTCGACGGGGGGTGTTGGCAGCCGGCTGGAGGGCGTGCCTTTAAGGCGCTGTTGGCGGAACGACGGGATATGAAGCGCGTCATCAGCACCGACGACGCCCCCGCGGCCGTCGGCGCGTACAGTCAGGCGACGACGAACGGCGACCTCGTGTTCACGGCGGGCCAGATCCCGCTGACGCTCGACGGCGAACTGCTCGACGACGAACCCATCGATGTCCAGGCCGAGCAGTCGCTCTCGAACGTCGAAGCGGTCCTGAACGAGGAGGGCCTGGACATGAGCGACGTGCTCAAGGTGACTGTCTTCCTCGACGATATCGAGGACTTCGATGCGATGAACGACACCTACGCCGGGTTCTTCGACGACGAACCGCCGGCCAGAAGCGCCGTCGAGGTCGCGAACCTCCCGAAGGGCGTCGGCGTCGAGATCGAGGCCATCGCCGCGAACGACTGACCGTCGGGGAAGCGACGCGACACACGGGCCGGCCGGTGTGTCCCACGAAAGTTTCAAGCCGCTCGCCATGCCAGCGAGTAGCACATGCAGACCACGAGACGCGGCTTTCTGGGGACAGCGGCCGCGCTGTCGCTGTCCGGCTGTCTGGGGAGCACGAGCGAGCCGACGCTGACCGTCGGCGTCGTTCCCGACGTGGACCCCGACACCGCCATCGAGCAGAACACGGCGCTCGCGTCCCATCTCGAGGCCGAACTCGACGCGACGGTCGACCTCCGGACCGCCGCGGACTACGCCGGGATGGTCCAGGCGATGGTCGCCGGCCAGGTCGACCTCGCGTACTACGGCGGCGTCTCGTACGTCCTCGCCCATCATCGGGCCGGCGCTGAGCCGGTCGTCGTCGGGTCGAAGGACGGCGAGACGCTGTGGCACTCCGCGTTCGTCGTCGGCGCGGACGCCGACGCCGAGGGGATGGACGACGTGGCCGCGAACGTGGGCGACCTCGACCTCGTGTTCGGCGATCCAATCTCCACCAGCGGGACGGTGATGCCGACGTACTACCTCCAGACGGAGCACGATTTGGCCCCGCAGACGGCGTTCGACCAGGTCACACACGTCGGCGCACACGACGCCACGGCGAAGACCGTCGCTGGCTCGACCGGGACTGTCGGCGCGCTGAACGCCCGTATCTACGACGCGCTCGTCGACGACGACGCGGTGACGGACATCCGGGAGATCTGGCGGACGCCGGGCTTTCCCGACTACCCGTGGGCCGTCTCGCCGTCGATGGAGGCGGCGACGACAGAGGAGGTCCGCCGGGCGTTCACGAGCCTGGATTCGACAGAGGATGCCGACATCCTCGACCAGCAGAACGTCGACCGCTACGTCGAGGTCAGCCACGACGACTTCGCCTCGCTCGACGACGCCGTCGAGATGGCCGGGATCGAGACCGGGACGGAGACGGGGGCGTCGGGGTGAGAATGGATGTCTGAGTCGGCGGGCCGCGAACTGGTGTTCGACCGTGTGACCAGGCGCTTCGACGGCGAGCCGGCGCTGTCGGACGTGTCGCTGCGGTTCGCCCCCGCTGAGCACGTTGCCGTCGTCGGCCCCTCCGGCGCGGGCAAGACGACGCTCCTCCGACTGGCGAGCGGCGCGCTCACGCCCGACCAGGGGACGATAACGCTCGGCGGAAAGCCAGTCTCCGGAGCGGACGTGACGCTCGCGTACCAGGGCGAGACGCTGGTCGACCGGCGCACCGCGCTCGCGAACGTCCTCAGCGGCCGCGTCGGGGACTGTTCGTGGCTCAGGGGATTTCTCGAACCACTCGTTCCGCGCGACCCCGAACCGGCGCTCGAACTGCTCGACGCCGTCGGACTGGCCGAGAAGGCCGATGCTCGCGCCGCTACCCTGAGCGCCGGGGAGCGCCAGCGCGTCGCCTTCGCCCGGGCGCTCGTCCGGGACGCGCCGGTCGTGCTGGCCGACGAACCGACGGCGAACTTAGACCCCAGTTCCCGCGCGAACGTGATCGACGTGCTCGACGCCGTCCTCGACGACGAACTGCTCGTCACCGTCCTCCACGAAGTCGGTCTGGCGCTGGACCGCTTCGAGCGCATCGTCGGACTGGCGGGCGGTCGCGTGCGCTTCGACGAGCCCGCGGCCGAGGTAACGGACGCGATGCTCGACGACCTGTTCGCCGCGGGGACGTCGACCCCCGACGGGCGGCGTTCGTCGGATGGAACGCAGCAGCACCGAGCGGCGAAACCGACCGAGGGCGACGACGAGTCCCGAGCGCAGGCCCGCTGGTATGCCTGAGGAGCGCGCCGGCTCGTCGGCCGAGACCGGACTCGGTCAGTCGGTGGCCGGCGAGGCGTACGAGACGGAGCCGCTGGCCTCGAAGCGGCGGCTCACGACGCTGCTCGCCGGGTGTCTCGTTCTTCTGGTCGCCGCCTGGATTGCGGAGGTCGACCCGCTGGCGCTCGCCTCGCCCGGCGCGCGCGAGCAGATGCTGGCCTTCGTCGCCGAGGGGTTGCCGCCCGATACCAGCCGCGACTACCTGCTGGGCCGAACCGTCCGCGACGGCCTGCTGTGGGCCGTCGTCGAGACGCTGGCCATCAGTGTCGTCGGGACCGCGCTGGCCGTCGCGCTGGCCGTCCCGCTCGCGGTGACCAGCGCCGCGACGGTCACTCACCGCGGCCCGCTCTATGCGAACGCCTCCCCGACGCGGGTCGCCGCGGGGAAGGGCGTCTACCACGTCAGCCGGACCGTCCTCAGCTTCCTCCGCTCCGTGCCCGGCATCGTCTGGGGCTTCCTGTTCGTCACCGCCATCGGGCTCGGCCCCTTCGCGGGCGTCCTCGCGCTGGCGGTCCACAACGCCGGCGTCCTGGGGAAGCTGTACGCCGACTTCCTCGAAGACACGAACCCAATGACGACCGAGGCGGTGGCGGCCGGCGGCGCGACGCGGCTCCAGGCGGTCTGTCACGGGATGGTCCCGCAGGTGACCGCGACCGTGACCTCTTACACGCTGTACCGCTGGGAGTGTACCATCCGCTCGGCGACGATTCTCGGCTTCGTCGGGGCCGGCGGCATCGGCTACTATCTCGTGGTCACCATCCAGCGCCTGCAGTACCAGAAGCTCGTGACCGCTATCGCCGCCGTCTTCGGGCTGGTCGTCCTGAGCGACTGGCTCGCCTCGCGGTTCCGGACGCGCCTGGGGTGAGACCGACAGCGACCGTGTCCCCGACCGCCGCTCAGGGCTTCTGTTCTTGGGCCGACTCTCGGGCGTCTTCGAGGTCCATGTTCAGTCCCATCTCGGACGCCCGTTCGCGGACGGCGTCGGCGTCGACGGCGGTCACCTCGCCGTGTTCTTGCAGGACCGTCCCGTCGACCATCGTGAAGCGCACGTCGTCGCCGTGGGCGGCGAACACGAGGTGCGAGAGCACGTCGTGCAGCGGGGTCGCGCGCGTGAGGTCCGTGTCGACGCCGATAATGTCGGCGCGCCACCCCTCACGGAGCGCCCCGAGCTTCTCGAAGCCGGCGGCTTTCGCGCCGTTGATCGTCGCCATCTCGAAGATTTCGCTCGCCGGCGTCACCGTCGGGTCGAGCTGGTCGACCTTCTGGAGGAGGCTGGCCTGTCGCATCTCCGTGAAAGCGTCGAGCGTGTTGTTACACGGCGGGCCGTCGTTGCCGAGCGCGACGTTGATGCCACGGTCACGGTAGTCCCAGACGGGCGCGATGCCGCTCGCGAGCTTCATGTTCGATGACGGGCAGTGCGTGACGTGCGTGCCCGTCTCGGCGAGCACCTCCCGCTCGCTCTCGTCGGTCCAGACGCAGTGGGCCAGCACCACGTCCTCGCCGGTCAGGCCCACTTCGTCGAGCCAGTGGATGTTGCGCATCCCGGTGTCGGCTTCGACGGTCTCGATCTCGCTCCGGTTCTCGCTGGCGTGGGTGTGGATGCGCACCCCGTCGTAGGCGTCGGCCAGTTCGCGCGCGCCGCGGAGACACTCCTCGGTACAGGAGACGGCGAAGCGCGGCGTGACGGCGTAGCGGATGCGGTCGTCGAACGCGCCGTGGTACTTCGTGATGAGCCGCTCGGACTCGTCGAGCGCGGCCTGCGTGTCTTCGAGCAGGCCGTCGGGCGAGCGCTGATCCATCAGCACCTTGCCGAGGACGCCGCGGATGCCGATCTCGCCCGCCGCCTCGAAGGCGCGGTCGGCGTGGGCGACCGAGAGGTGGTCGATACACGTCGTCGTCCCGCTTTCGAGCATCTCCAGGTAGCCGAGCGTCGCCGCGACTTCCATCTCGTCGGCCGACAGCGAGGCCTCCATGGGGAGGATGTAGTCGAACAGCCAGTCGAGCAGTTCGGTGTCGTCGGCGATGCCCCGCCCGAGGCTCTGGACGGAGTGGACGTGGCCGCCGACGAGCCCCGGCAACAGCACGTCGTAGGACTGCCGGTCGTGGTCGGGGTACCGCGGTGCAACCTCGGATCGTGGACCGACCGCTGCGATGCGGTCGCCGGAGACGACGACCGCCCCGTCAGGGTAGACGGTCGAGGAGTCCGCGACGACGGTCCCAGTGAGCAACATACGTCGTGCAACACGGCCCTCGATACATAAAGAACGTCCTCGCGACAGCGCCCCCGCCACGGCGGCCTCAGCGCCACACCTGTGTGCGGCGTCTGTGGCGCGTGTGTCACGAAGCGTGCGGGCTCAGCTGCCAGCGGACTCTCCCGTCCGCTTCTCGCGCGTGATGTACCCGGCGAGGCGCGACCGCGAGCGAAACGACTCGACGCCGACGACGCGTTCGACGACCCGGTCGTTCGCGGCGTACTGCTCGGTGAATAGCTCCGGGTACTCCGCCAGCAGCCGGTCGCCGATCCTGACGATCTCCTGCGGGTCGGCATGCATGGGCCTGGAAGTCGACGGGTGACCGTGTTAATTGTGGTGCCCGCAGACCCACACAGATCGTCGGAGAGACGTGCCACCGTGCAGCTCCGGTCGCTTCTCGGTCAGTTCGCCATCGACGGCTTCGGCGGGGTATGGCGCTTGTGGCGGGTCCGCGAGCACCAGCGGACGGCCCGCCGGACGACGCTCGGATCGACGCCGACGCGGTCAGCGGTCTCCGGTGCCGACAGCTGCCTGTCGACCGCGAAGTGCAGGAGGCTGTCGAGCGTCGCCGGTTCGATGCCGAGTTCCTCGGCGTCGCTTCGGTCGGCGTAGTCGAACCGGGTCGTCGCCCGGTCCATGATGTCCGACGGGACTTCCATGTCCTCGGCCAGCGACCGGAGTTCGGTCCGGTAGAGGTCGCCGAACAGGTCCACGTCGACGCCGTTCTCGCCGTACTTGGCGACGGTACCAAGCAATCGCTCGGTCCGGTTCACGGTGCCGACGACGAGTCGGTTCGTGGTGTTCGCGACGTAGTACGTACAGGCCATTCGGAGCCGCTCGCTGGCGTTTCGAATCGCCACGAGATCGTCGGTGGGCTGACCGGTCTCGCCGACGACGCTCTGGAACGCGGCCAGCACCGGCTGTAGCTGCAGTCGGTGGTGCTCGATATCCAGCATCGACGCGACCGCCTCGGCGGTTCGCGCCGGCGCTTCCTCGCTCAACTGGATCGGAACGACGAGCCCGGTGACCCGCTCGGCTCCGACGGCGTCGACGGCCATCGCGGCCGCGACTGTCGTCTCGATCCCGCCGTCGAGCGCGACGACCAGGCCGTTCGCTTCCGCCTCGACGACGGTGTCTTCGAGGAACGCGGGCAACAGCTCCTGGACCCGCCTGACCGCGGGTTTCGACGTGGCGAGGCCGTTCTCCTCGCGGGGTAGTTTGAGCGTCCGCGGGTGTTTCGCGTGGCTCACGGACCGCCCCTCCGCTGTGCCCGCGTGAGAGTGTTCGCGCAACCGTGCCAATGACGGACGGCGCTCGTCCGAGTCCTGTGTCGAACCGACGTGTTCACGATGCGAAACGCGGGACTGCCCGCTGATAACTGTTTTCACCAAACGCCATAATTCTCTGTCGTATACTGTATATTCCTTATATTTGTTCGAGTACTGTGCACTTTCTATCGACGCATATTTGTGAATGTGTGATCACTCGCAATATTTCTTTACTGACAAAGATATATAAGCCGCTACCGCCGGAGGCCCAACAGAGAATGATCGGATCGCTGAAGCGGAGACGTGCATCGAAGGGGAGTCCCGTTCGCTGTGGCGAGGGGGCCGGGGAATCACAGTGTGAACTCTGTGGCGAACGACGGGCCTGTTCTGACCAGTACGGAATCGTCGCCTGCCGGAGTTGCCACGTCGATTTCCTGCCGGCCCACGGCGTTCTGTGACGGTCACTCTGCGGTCGGCACTTCTCTCGAATCCACGTCCGAAAGCACTACTCGCCGGTCGCAGACGAGTCGGACGACGTCCGCGGGGTCGAGGATTTCGGTGTCTGGGTCAGTCGTTTCGAGGTCGGTGTCTGGCGAGTAGCGCTGGACCTGGTGCGCGTCGAGGGCGTTTCGGTTGTCGGTGACGGCTTCGAGAACTCGGATCCGCTCGCCCGTTTGTCTGTCGCGGTAGGTGGTGTCGGGGTCGAGACCGACGACCGGTCGGTCGGCGGGCCAGTCCCAGGCGAACTCTCGGCGGTACTGATCGAACTGCCAGACGAGGCGGTCGACGTCTTCGTCGGCGTCGGCGGCGTGCTGGAGGGTCCGATCCCAGTAGTCGCGGACACACTGTCTGAGGTCGGACCGCAGGGCGTCCTCGACGAGTTTCTGCTCGATGGGGTAGCCGATCTCGATGGCCACGACGGCGTGACTGTCGAGGTGGGTGAGACAGCGCTGGCACTCCGTCTCGAAGACCGAGAGCCCTAGCGGCGTGTCGACGGTCAGGTGCGCGAGCTCGTTGCCGCAGTTGGGGCACCACAGGAACACGACCCCGTTGTCGGGTTGTTCCAGTTCCGCCAGCACGGTTAGCTCATCGAAGGGCCTGTCGGTGGCCGTGGGTTCCCCCTCGCTCTCCTCGGCCTGGTCGGTCGGAGATTCGACCGGGTAGTCGACGTACTGGGCGAGCTTACGGTCTTTCAGGAGGGACTTGATGACCGAGTCGTGCGACGAGTGCGACTCCGCATCCCGGATGCGCTCTATTTGCTCTTTCGTCCAGTCCCGTACGCGAATCGTTGCCATTTATGTCTTAATTCTCGGCCAAATTAATAGTCTTTCTGTATATCTCGCGTATATCTTGACGAACAGCTACTGGACATTCGTCTCGGACCGGACCACGGCCCGTGGCGACGGCGCTGGCTGATCGTCGTCAGGAACTCGCGGTGTCGATGCGGCGCTTGATCTCCGTCTCGGAGACGGCAATCTGGGACGCGCCGAGCGGGTGGGTGACGAACGTGACGAGGTCGAGTTCGCGCAACAACCGGCGGGCGTTTCCGCGGCTCATCCCCAGCTGTTGGGTGACCTCGTGGACGGAGTCGGACTGATTGACGGCCGTCGCCAGGTCGGCGACGGTCAGGTCCTCCGAGATGCCGATTCCGTCGGCGACCAGGTTGTCGTCCTGGCCCTGGCCGTCAGATTCGGTGAGCAGTTCCGCGACGGGCCGTCGTCCGAGTTCGCTCCTCTCGGCCGACTCAGACTGTTCGCTCTCGTCGCTTTCAGATGGGGCTTCGCCCGCGTCTGCGACCGGTTCGTCGGTCTCGTCAGCGTCGACTGCCGCCGATTCGTCGCCGTCGTCGCTTTCCGACTCCGGCGACGAGAAATCGAAGTTGTCGGGGTGGGGCGTGTTGTCCGTCGGATCGTGGATGTCGTACTCGACCATGTACCGGCGGACGGTCTCGGAGGTAACGTCGACGTCCAGTGCCTCCGTCATCTCCGGGAACGTGTTGTACTCCTCGTAGACCGCCGCGAGCGCTTCTGGGTCCTTGTAGGCCGGGATCGACGACTGCGGTGACCGCCCGTTTCCAGGTTCGTCGTCCAGTCCGTACTCGGCAGCGCTATCGCCGTCCGCGGGGACCGTGACCGACAGATCGAGTTCGATGCGTCCGTCGTCGTCGAGCGGATCACCGTCGACGGAGACGCCCTCGTTAAGCGACAGCCCGGCAAACGCGGGCACGCTGACCGTCATCTCGGCGGTGAGTTCTTCGCCGTCGTCGATCTCTCGCTCGGGGATCTCGACACGCTGTATCTCGGCGGCGGCGGATTCGATGCCGTCGAGCACGTCCGTCAGCTGGCCGAAGGCAGCGCTAACAATCATATGGAAATCGTCGTCTGGGATTTACAAATACGTGTCGGATGGTGCAATCGTTCGACTAACGTTCTCGTATACGCTCGGAAAACACAGATGTCACATCTGAGGTTAGCCCGCTGTGGCCGGCGACTCGTTGGCGACCTCCCACTCGGTCGGGTCGATCTCGCGGCCGTCGAAGGCGGTGTACTCGGGGTAGGCGGTGAACACGAGGTACTCTGTCCGCCCGCGGAGGAACTCGATGAGCGTGTGGAGGTTGTCATCGTCGAGGCCGCCCAGGCCGTCGACGAGCAACAGCGGGACGGTCTCGGCCACGTCGAAGGACTCGCGACCGGCCAGCGCCGCCACGAAGCCGATGAGTTCGAGTTCACCCTCGCTGAGCGCGTCGAGGCTGGCCTCGCGGCCGTCGCGAGCCACGACGATTTCGAAGTCGGCGGTGAGCCGGGCGGTCTCGAACCCGGTGTCGAACCGCGCGAGGATCTCCCGCATCGCCTCGTCGAAGGCGTCGCGCGCCTCGTGTTTGATGCGGTCCTTCCGGTTGCGCAGCGCCGACAGCTCCTCGCGTATCGACTCGAGTTCGGCCTCGAGGTCGTCGACGCGGCCCGCGCGCGTCTCTAACTGCGAGAGCTCGTCCGCGGCGTCTTCCAGTTCCGCCTCACGGTACTTGATCTCGCTCTCGACGTCCGAGCGCTCATCGACTGTCTCGTCGACGCGCTCTGCGAGTTCCTCGACGCGCTCCGTCGCCTCTTCGAGACGGTTCCTTGCCGCGTCGAGGCTCTGTTCGCGGTCTGCCAGCGTCTCTACGAGATCGGCGATCTCGTCTTCGAGGTCTGACTCGCGTCGGCGCGCCTGGCTGATCTCCTCGCGCTGGGTCTCCAGTTCCTCGACGGTGTCGCGGTGTGACTCCTTGCGCGCCCGGAGTTCCGTGAGCCGGTCGCCGAGGGCGTCGAGCCGGGTTTCCAGGTCGGCCCGTGTCGTCTCGTTGCCGCAGGTCCAGCACGTCAGCGTGTCGCCCTCGATGTCGCGCTCCACGTCTGTGATGAGGTCGAGCCGGTTCTCCGAGAGGACCAGCTCCGTCGCGGAGTACACCGACTGGAGCACCTCGGCGTCGCGCTCGACCTGTTCGAGGCTCTCCCGCGCTTCTTCGAGGCGGGACTCGACGTCGGTGTAGTCAGGAATCTCGAGGGCGTCGAGGTCTTCACGGCGCTCGGCGAGCCGCTCTTCGGTCCGCTCGACGCTCCCCTCGAGCCGTTCGACGCGACTCCGCGCCTGGTTCTGCTCGGTCCGGGCCTGACTCAGCTGACGCTGGACGGACTCCGGGGCGTCGTCGCTGGCGCTGTCCGCTATCGCGTCGCGCTTCTCGCGCAGTTCGGCGAGTTCGTCTTCGAGCCGCGTGACACGCTCCTGGACCGTCGGCAGGCGCTTCTTGGCTTCGCGGGCCTGCGAAAGCTCCGTCTCGATCTGCTCGCGCTCCCCTCTGAGCGCCGCGATCTGCTCGTCGATGTTCTGGAAGTCGAGGGGGCGCATGAGCACCGATTCGAGGTTCTCGCCCTCGCGGACGGCCCGGCGGACCTCGTTTCGCTCGTCGAGGCACGCGAACAGGTCCGCTCGAATGGTGTCGTACTCGTCGACGAGGTACGGCGTCCCGCTGCGGTGGACGGTCCCGTCCTCCCGCGCGAGCGACACGTCGAAGGTTCCCTCCGACGTGTCGAGGCGGACGCGGCCGCTGTCGGCCCCCTCGGTCAGTTCGGTCGACGTACCGAGCGCCACCTTGAGCGACTCGATGAAGCTCGACTTGCCCTGCCAGTTCGAGCCCCGGACCGCGTTCAGCCCGGGATCGAGCGTCGCCGCGCCGTCGAGAATGCCGGCGATCCGCTCGATGTCGATATGCCAGGTCATGGCTGGCTCGAGGAGAGCTGTCGGCGGTGCTGTTCACAGACGTACCCGCGCTCCAGCGCGACGTCGAAGGGCACGCGAGTGGGACAGTCCGGGCACCCGAGCTGGATCTGGACCTCGATGTCGGCGTCGTCGCCGCCGTCGACCTGGCCCTTCGTCGAGAGCGAGGACAGCGCCGACTCGGTCTTGTTCCGGGCCACGTCCTTGGCCGTCTCGACGCTGTCTCGCTCCCAGTCCGTCGCCGCGGACTGCGTCGCCTTCTCGCCGTCGAGGCAGTCGTTGAGGTGGGTCCGCATCGTCCCCCACGAGACCATGTCGTCGACGACATCGGCCCCGGGAATTCCGTCGGCGCGCAGACTCTCGATGAGCTCTTCGCGCCGCAGGTCGTCGTCGCCCCGGAGCGTCTCGTAGTCGCTCTCGACGCGCGCGTCGAGCGACTCTCGCCCGTGGTCGTCGTACACCCGCTTGAGGAGCCGCTTGTTGAACCACGCCGTCAGCGAGCGATACCCTTCGGCCGAGCGGCCGTCTGCTCCCGTCCAGCGGGCCAGCAGGCCCTCGTTCAGCGAGGGGTAAACAGGGTCCGCCGACGAGAGTCCGTATTGGTCGATGATCGTCTCTATCTTACAGCCCGAATCAGCCATTACCGACCGTTTCACACTTGCGCGTAATAGACTTTGACGTTGTGTGTACGCACTGTCCACGGCTCGTCACGCCGCCACTCTCTATTCACACCCTAAGTCCGTAAAGGGGATCGGCCACCGCGTCGTGAACGGCGGTCATTCGACCAGTACGTCGACGTGCGTCGCCGCTTCGACGTCGACCAGCCCCCTGTTCGTCAGCCGGTAGTGGGGAATGACTTCGAGCGCGAGGAAGGACAGTTCCATCAGGCCGCTGTCGACCAGTCCCATGTCGTCGGCCAGCGACTCGACGGTCTCGTAACCCTCGTAGACGGTTTCGATGGGTTCGTCGGACATGAGGCCGGCGACAGGGAGCGCGAGCGCCGCTAGCTCGTCGTTCGCCGGGTCGTACGCTGCGATGCCGCCGCCGATGTCTCGGAGGTGGTTCGCCACGCGGGCCATCGCATCGCGGTCCGTGCCCGCGACCACGCAGTTGTGTGCGTCGTGTGCGACCGTCGACCCGATGGCCCCGCGGTCCAGGCCCATTCCGTGGACGAACCCGCGTCCGATGCCGCCGTCGCCGCCGTGGCGCTCGATGACGGCCAGTGACAGGATGTCTTCGTCCGGGGGCGCGACGAGCGTGCCACCGTCGACGGGAACCGCGGCCTCCATCCGGTCGGTCTGGAGGCCGCCGACGGCGTCGATGACGCGGACGGTGGCGGTGTCGGCGGCGCCGTCGGCCACCGAAACTGCGAGGTCACCGGCCGAGACCGGGTCGAAGGTGACGGTGTCCGTCGCCAGGTCGGTGGTCGCCGTCGCCGCTCCGTCGGCCGTCGGGTCGAGTTCCCCGTCGACCATGACGTGCTCGACGGACCAGGTTTCGAGGTCCGACAGGAGGACGAGGTCGGCGGGCGCGCCGGGCGAGACCCGCCCGAACGGGAGGTCGTAGCTCTCGGCCGTGTTGAGGGTGGCCATCTGGACGACCTCGACCGGGTCGGCACCCTCTGCGATGGCCGTCCTGACAGCGTCCTCGACGCCGCCGTGGTCGACGACGTCCACGACTTCCCGGTCGTCGGTGCACAGCGAGAGCCGCCGGCTGTCGACCGCGTCGACCAGCGGGAGGAGGTCGACGAGGTTCTTGCTGGACGACCCCTCCCGGAGGTAGACGCGGACGCCGAGGTCGGCGCGCTCGCGGGCCTCCGCCAGCGTGATGCTCTCGTGGTCAGTGTCGAGAAAGCGGGCCGCTTCGTGGAGGTCCGAGCCAGCGACCCCCGGCATGTGGCCGTCGACGGTGAGTCCGCGCTCGCGCGCCGCGCGAATCTTCTCGTGAACCCCATCGTCACCGGCGAGCAGTCCGGGGATGTCCATCACTTCGCCGAGTGCGATGACCCGGTCGAGGTCGAGCAGCGACGCGACCGCCTCGGCGTCGAGCGTCGCCCCGCCATCTTGCAGTCCGGTCGCGGGAACGCTCGACGGGACGGTGAACCGCGCCTTCAGCGGCGTCTTCGTGGCGTCTTCGACGACGGCGCGGACGCCCGCCTCGCCGAGGACGTTCGCGATCTCGTGGGGGTCGTGGACCACGCTGGTGACGCCCCGGGGCACCATCGCCCGTCCGTACTCCGGGAGCGTCACCATGCTCGACTCGACGTGCATGTGCGCGTCGATGAGACCCGGTGCGATGTACTCCGCCTCGACGTGGCGGTCCGCGGGACGCTCTTCCAGCGCGACGATCTCCCCGTCCTCGACGGCCACGTGGCGTTGTTCGAGCGTCCCCGTGTGGACGTTGACGAGCGTTCCCGAAACGAGCGTGTCGACCGTCATCGGACCGACGGAACCCGAATCCACGCCCCGCTCGTCGGCGTGCCCGGCTGAACTGTCGTGAGCACCGCGTACCCGGCTCGAAGTGTGCGTAGCATACCCACAGGTGCACGAAGGCGGTGAAATAGCTTGCCCCGACAACCGCCACACACCGGCGTCTCGCACTGCCTCGAAACTTATGATTGTTTACTAACCTATGGATATGAATATCAATTAATATATTACTCTTGCTATCGTTTCACTGCGACCTCGGCTGTAGGTGTACGTTCGGAGTCCAACACGGGGTATACAAATTGGAATTGATATGGTACGTAATATTTGGAATATTTATACAATAATTTATACATCCTATAGTAACTAACTATATATACACTCGTGCTGTCGCGGCGGCTCCGATCAGGCTCTGGGTCGCTGAACCGGTACGGCCGGTGCTACCACGACTGAAGTTGTCGATCAGAGTGCGCAAAACAATCAGATAGTAATACATACTGTCTTTCAAATATATCGCTGAAGCCTGGCACTGCACTCGTGCTTCTTTCGGGCTAGTCACGACGACTGGTGTCCGCACATCTCTGCGTCGTCACGGTTCCGTCGGTGTCGTCTCAAGTCACATGTTTATACTGGCTTCGCACAATACCCACACACATGCGGAAGCTGGCCGCTGGGACGGCACCGACTGATGGCGACGCGAAGGCGTCGGTTATCACGGTGCTACTGGTCGACGACTACGGGGACTTCCGCCGAACGGCCTCGACGCTTCTGGAACACGAAAGCGACCGGATCGAGGTCGTCGAGGCGGCCAGTGTCGACGACGCACTACGGTACTTCGAGTCCGAAAGCGACTCCATCGACTGCATCGTCTCGGACTACGAGATGCCGTCGGCCAACGGCATCGAGTTCGTCAAGACGGTCCGCCAGACAAACGGCGACCTGCCGTTCATTTTGCTGACCGGTCAGGGGAGCGAAAAACTGGCCAGCGAAGCGGTCTCGGCCGGCGTCACCGATTACTTCGTGAAAGGCGGCGGGCCGGAGCAATATGCCGTACTCGCGAACCGGATCGAGAACGCGGTCGAATCGTACCGGTTCCGCCTCGAGACGGCGCGGCTGTCCCGGATCAACTCGCTGTTTCGGGAGATCAACCGACAGGTGCTCCGGGCGACCACGGCCGAGGAGATCAAACAGGCCGTCTGCGATATCCTGACGCGCTCGAAGACGTACCAGTTCGCCTGGATCGGCGAACGCGACGAGGAGTCCGGGACGATCGTTCCGACCGCCGGTGGCGGCGACGCGATCGAGTACGTTCGGGAGCTGGTCGACCGCCACGGTGAGTCAGTGTTCGACGGCGGGCCGTGTGATCGAGCCCTGACTACCGGGACCCCACAGATCGCGGCGGAGATCCACTCCGACCCCGGATTCGAACCGTGGCACGCCCTCGCTGACGAGTACGGCTTTCGGTCGATGATCGCCCTGCCCATCCAGTACGCCGGATCGGTCCACGGCGTGATCGCGATCTACGCGGACTCACCCTTCGCCTTCGACGAGGCGGAACAGACGATCCTCACGGAACTCGCTGAGATCGTCGCTGACGGACTGCTCTCGACGGCGACGCGCTCCGAGCTCGAGGATCGCGAAGAGGTGCTCCGAACGATCACCGAGGTGTTCACGACGCGTGAGAAGTCGCTGCCCGAGCAGATCGGCGACCTCATGGAGATCGGACGGCGCGTTCTCGGGATGGAGTTCGCGACGCTGTCTCGCGTGAACGGAACGGAGTACACGTTCGAGGTCCTCCAGACGCCCGACGAGACGATCTACTCCGGGGGATCGATACCGCTGTCCGGCACACCCTGTGAGGAGACCGTCGCCAACGAGGAGACGCTCGTCCTCCAGGACCTCGACGAAGACGAGCAGTTCGCGGACGGATCCCTCGCAGACAGCGGTATCACGCGCTACCTCGGAACGCCGCTCACGGTCGGTGGCACGATCTACGGGACGTTCTGTTTCTACGGTACGGAGGCCGGAAGCGGCACTGTCTCGGACTGGGACGTCACTCTCGTGGATCTGCTGAGCAAGTGGATCAGCAACGAGCTCCAGACTCAGCGCGCCGAAGAGGGGTTCACCCACCTCTACGAGACGGCGACCGATCTGCTGGCTGTCACCTCGGAGACCGAGGCGGCGCAGATCGCCGTCAACAGGGCCCGGAACCTCCTCGATTTGCCGGACGTGGTGCTGTACGGGTTCGACAGCGACACGAATTCGTTTCGCCCGCTTGCGGCGACCGCGGACGACGCGCAGTCGAACGACGCGATTCCGGCTGACGGCGACAGCCTCGTGAGTTCGGCCTTCTTCACCGAGGAGACGATAATCGTCGAGGACGGGTCGGAGACCGACATATCCGGGGACGCTTCCGATCTGGACGGGAAGGCGGTGCTGGTCCCGCTCGGAGACCACGGCGTCCTTCGGGCCGGAGACGAGATCGGCGGGACCTTCGATGCGCAGACACGTCGGATCACCGAATTGCTCGGGGCAACGATCCGAACTGCCTTCGACCGGCTGAACTACGAGACCGAACTCGAGGACCGTCAGCACGAACTCGAGCGGCAGACGGTCCAGCTCGAACAGATGAATCGCCTGACCGAACTGAGTCAGAAGATCCACGAGCAGGTACTCAGAGCGGACAGTCGATCGGAGATCGAACAGACAGTCTGCGACCAGCTCGTCGCGTCCGACATCTGCTCGTTCGCGTGGATCGGCGAGTACGAAGCCGACGACGAGCGGGTCACACCGCGGACGTGGGCCGGAACGGATCGAGGCTTCCTCGAAGAGTCACGCTCGCCCACTGGCGAGTCGCCGGCTCCACCCGCGATCCAGACGGCGCGCACGGCTGAACAGACGCTCGACAACAACGTCGCAGACGGTCTCCGCGGCGGCGGCGGGTGGCGCCGGCGTCTTCTCGAACGCGGCTACCAGTCCGTTATCAGCATTCCCATCGCGTATCAGCAGATTTCCTACGGCGTCCTCACCGCGTACGCGAAGTCTCGGGACGCCTTCGACCTTCCGACGCAGTCGGTGCTCGAAGAGGTCAGCGAGACGATCGGCTACGCTATCAACAGTATCGAGACGAAACAGGGTCTCGTCGCGAACCACGCGGTCGAACTCCATCTCGAGGCGACGGAGTCCGACGACATCCTCCACCGAATCGCCAGCACCGTCGACGCGACGGTGACCTTCGAGGGAATCGTTCCACAGGAGAGCGATACCTGCATCGTGTTCTTTAGCACCGACGGGGAGCGAGACTCGGTCCTGGCAAGCGCCGACTCACTGCCGCGACTCGAGCGACTCGAGTGCCTGACTGACACCGAGGACAGGTCGCTCTTCGAAGCCACGGTATCAGGCGGCCAGCTCGCACTGACGATCGCCGAACAGGGTGGTGCTCCGCAATTGATCCGATCGGACGGCGAGACGCTCGAGATCCGCCTCGAAGTCCCACAGACCGTCGACGTTCGTCAGTTTATATCCGAATTGCGTCGCTCGTGCCCCGACATCGAACTCCTCAGTCGATACAAACGCGAGCGCGGCGTTCAGACGCGTGAATCGTTCCAAGCTGAGTTGACGTCACAGTTGACGCCGCGCCAGTTCGAAGTGTTACTGGCCGCCTACTACAGTGGGTTCTACCAATCGCCCCGGGAACGAACCGGTCAGGAGATCGCGAACACCCTCGACATCTCCCAGCCGACGTTCAGCCACCACCTCAGGGTGGCTGTTCGAAAGCTCCTCGAACAGCTGTTCACGGAGGGGCTGACCGCTAGCGATCTAGATAGCTAGCCTACCCAGTTCTGGACACCTAGTCTAATAGTACATACTCTGATAAGGGAGTATATCGTTCCGACATACAATGAGTCTGGAGTGGAACGAGACACAGACCGTCTTCTGGGCAGAGCAGCACGAATCTCCGAGCGAAGCGATCGTATCGACTATCGCGGCACAACAGCACGTCGCGGAGACCGACCTCCCGCCGCTGTACGAACAGGTCGACCCCGAAGCGCTCGACAAGATCGTCACCAGTTACGCCGGTTCGAGCATTCAGATCAGTTTCACCTATAGCGGCTTTCACGTCCATATTCAGAACAGCGACAAAATCGAAATTTCGCCGAACTGATCGTATACCCTCCTGATTCGTGGATACGTGGATACTGAGTAGCGCCGTGGGCGATCTCTCCGTGAGACCTTCGAGTGAGGAGGGCACTCGCGTCGGGACGACGCGCCTGTTCAAGCGATCATCGAAGGACCCCAACCCGTCTCGGATCGACTGACGGTATACGCGATATCGACACTCACCGACGCATCACGAACGATTACGGCCGCCAGCGGACCGACGGTCATTCTGGACTTCGCCGTTGAGTTCGACGAAAGTCTGCTTTTTATTCCGAGGCAAGCAACATCTCTGTTATACCCAGTTTATATTCTCCCTAAGGTCGTGTTCGGTCCCGATCGGTCTGGTGGATTGCAGCGAGCAGTCGTCGAATTTCACGTCACATCCTCTGTGGAGTGCCGATAGTACTTCGACGCTGCAGGCGACCACCTCTCACAGAGGGTCGGTCGGATTAGTTGGCGACTGACGTATTCTGCTGACGAGACGGCCCACACACGGTCACACAAGTAACTATTTCTTACTCCAGGTGTGCCGGGTAACGGGGGTGTAACAAAACGGTACCCCGGGTTTCGTGTATATATGCCCATTTCGCGGCCTGAACACAAACCAACGCAGCAACCGAGGTCATGAGCGAACCGATGGTAGAGGAAGACACAGAGCTATCGCGCGACGAGATGTTCGATATCCTCAGTAGTTCGAGGCGGCGGTATACGCTGTACTATCTCCGCCAACAGGACCAGCCGGTCCAGTTGACCGACCTGGCTGAGGAATTGGCCGCGTGGGAGAACGACACGACGGTGGACGAACTCTCTTCGCAGGCGCGAAAACGAGTGTACGTTTCGCTGTATCAGACGCACGCTCCGAAGCTACAGGAGGCCGGTCTAATAACGTACGACGCTGATACCGGCGAGATCTCGCTTCGCGAGGACGCACCCGAGGTCGAACCGTTCATCAGTAACGGTGACGACGACGTCGAGTGGTTTCGGTACTACGGTGCCGTCGCGCTGGTCAACGCACTCCTGTTGATTGGCGTGGTCGCGGGAATCCCGCCGTTTACCGCGCTCACTCCGATCGCCCTGGGAACGATCGTCATCTCTTCGTTTCTGCTCCTCTCGATCGTCCACGGCATCTATCGGTGGCGAGGTGGAAACGACAGCTCGTTCGAGATCGGTGAGCCGTAGGCTGTTGGCAATGGAGAAACGAAAAGACGACACCCCCCTGAGGGATGCGTTACTCGTCGTCGTCAGTTGCTCCGTCGGGGAGCAACTGATCCGGCGACCGTTTGTACATCGGAGTGGTCGCGAACTCTGCGATTCGTTCCATTTCGCTGTCAGAGATATGCTCCGGCATACACCCACATGTCCCCTTACGTCGGTTTAGTAATTGAGTTCATATTTTGAGTAGTCGGCGTGTTCTCGACGTTGGTGTGTCCCCCAGGCGTCTATCGTAACTTTCGAAACGAGATCTTCACGGATCGTTCCGCCGTCGTGCGATCGGAGATGCAACTGATTTTCAGTGGCTCCAGAGGTATCGCTCCGGGTGATCGGTGTGTGGACACGATCGGAGGACACAGAGCTGATTGTCTACCTGACTCTGGGACGACACCTCCGCCCGTGCGAGATCCAGATCTTGTCTCTCCCCCGTGCGCGCGTTGGGGAAATTGTTGAGCCGTCCGATAGCCAGACGCCTCTTACTCCCGATTGTCATCCCCGTGTGGAGTTGGATAGTGGCACTTCAAAACGGATTCTGCATCCAGACCTCGCCTCTATTCATCGGAACTCTCGCACTCCCGATCAGTATCGACTCAAGAGCGGAGTGTCGGTAGAACGCGGGTGGATCGGGTTACCGATCCGACACACCCGCTGACGTGGAGAGAGCGTCCGAGTCGACAGCGACTGTTACAGGGCACGAGCGTCCCTGAGGGGGGTGGTAAGGATTGGGCCGGTGTGTTGTGGGTGTCGGGTAACTGCCCTCTCCATTTCCATAATAGATGGGGGTCTGTATTGTTATAGTCGTGTTATTTCCCCACATCGGAGCTTACCAGTCGTGAAGTGGTGATTTCGATCCTGTTTCCGAGTTTTGCACTACCGTCACTGTCAGAGTCGGTTCTTCCGCTGTGTTCTCTCTCCTATCGCTTCCTGTGGCATCGCTCTACTCGTGCTGAGGTCCTACGCCCTCCTCGAAACGACGATCGTGGGACACGCGTGCCACGGCTGAATCTCGGATTGGCGGTGTGCAGCCTTGTAGTAATTCGTTCTTACCGACAAGCTCGTGACCGATTGTAGATATATCAGGGCCCATCGCTCCGCTAGGTAAGTGGTAAGTATATTTGGACCATTCAAATGGTAAGGGAACCCTCTCGGGCAGAAGCTTTAATACAGTAATTACTCCTTTCGATCATATGCCTGATATTGGACAGGTGAATAGAATGGATAAAGAGTCACTTAATATGGTCTTATCGACTACAGCCCTCCGATCTGATGACATGCGTGCGCGCATAGCCTCCCGAAATGGTCCGCGGTCCTCCAGCGCTGGAGTGTTCTCGGCATGATGACGACAGAGGAGTGGGAAGAGATGCCGACAGATCCCGACTGGGAGGCAGATCTCGGCTACGAGATGGAGGAACTCACGGTCGTCAGGTCGTCTACCGATTCCCAGCTGATATTCCTGCCGGAGCACGAGTCCCAGCTCGGCGAGGAGGAGTTCATCGTCATTCACTCCGACTCGCTGTGTGATCTTCGACGGTAGTTCCCGAACGAGTACCGTTTCAGCAGTGTCGGGTCTGAACGAATAACACGGTACGATCTGGCATTAGTAGCACCATTACAATGGGTGTACTGGGGGTTTCCTGCACACGATGAAAGCAGTAGTTCTCGCGGCTGGCAAGGGAACACGCCTCCGTCCGCTGACCGATGAGATTCCGAAAGCACTCGTCGAAATCGATGGGTCTCCGCTCCTGACGCACTGTCTCGAGGAACTCGTATCTCTCGACGCGGAAGAGCTCGTTATCGTGGTCGGTTACCAGAAAGATCAGATCATCGACCACTACGGTGACAACTTCGACGGGGTTCCGATAACCTACGTTGAGCAGGACGAACCCGACGGACTTGCCGACGCGCTGTTACAGGCAGAGTCGGAGATCGACGACGACTTCATGCTGATGCTCGGGGACAACGTCTTCCGGGGGAACCTCGATACCGTCGTGCAACGACAGCAGGAGCAGCGGGTCGACTGCGCGTTCCTCGTGGAGGAAGTCCCCGAATCGGAGGCGTCGCGGTACGGCGTCTGCGTGACGAACAAGTATGGCGAGATCGTCAACGTCGTCGAGAAGCCCGACGATCCGCCGTCCAATCTCGTCATGACTGGATTCTATACGCTGTCTCCGGCGATCTTCGAGGCGTGTAACCTCGTTCAACCGTCCGACCGCGGCGAGTACGAACTCAGCGACGCGATCGACCTGCTGATGGAAAGCGGTCGAACCATCGACGCGGTTCGACTCGACGGCTGGCGCATTGACGTCGGCTATCCTGAAGACCGTGATGCCGCCGAACGTCGCCTTCAGGACGAGAAACCGACCCCGACACCCGACGGCGGGAAACAACTACCGACCGAGCCTACGTCGCCAAGTAACGATTGATGTGGCCGTGGGAGCACTTCTCGGTCAGCTACATCTGCTACTCGGTGGCTGTCCGAGCGAGCCGTCGGCGGCCTCCGAACGCCGTCGAGGGTTACGCGCTCCTGTTCGGCGCACTGTTCCCCGACCTCGTCGACAAACCCGGGAGCTGGCTCTTTCACGTATTACCGTCCGGCGTCTCGGTCGCCCACTCGATCTTCGTGGCCGTTCCGCTGACGGTGGTGGTACTCTTGGTAGGGCGACATCTTGGGCGGACAGAATTCGGAACCGCCTTCGGAGTCGGTTATCTCCTCCACCTTCCACAGGACGCGGTGTATGGAACGATCACGTCCGGGAGTGCGCCGGCGTATCGGGTGTTTCTCTGGCCGATCGCGCCGAAACAGACCAGTTCGTACGGCGGATTTCTCGCCAACGTGCGCCATTACTTCGGACAATATCAGGCCTTGCTCGCCGATCCGCGGACGGTGTGGTTCGTCCTCTTCGAGTTCCTTCTCCTCTCGGCAGCGCTGTCACTCTGGCTCGCGGACGGGGCCCCGGGCTGGAATATGGTCAGTAAACGACTGCCCACCAGATGGCTGCCTCGGTGACGACGGACCTGACCCCCGGTTTTCGCGGTCACGCCTGCCCGGCAAGCGATATCTTCGCATCAATTGAAACGGCTTACACATCGATCGAGCCACAGTTGTGTGATCGGGTATGCGCTGAGCTTCAATGGCTACTATAGTAGTGGCATAACAAAACCCTATAGTCGAGATGGATGGAGTATGAGTGCTGCATGGGTCAAACATTTCGTGCTGTTCTTCGTCGCGTGGCTCGCTCTGACGGTGGGCGGGATGGTATTCTTCGGTCTCGGGAGCCCGCTGCTGTTTTACCTACTCGGGTACGGGGGATTCCTGCTGGCCGTCGAGTTCAGTAACCCCGACGGGGATCGACCGACAAACCACAGGCGTCTCCGGTGGCTCTCGATGGGCGGGTTCGTCGTGTTCATCTACGCGATGGTCTCGTGGGTACAGTCCGTCATCGCTTCCATGCCGGCGTGACCCAGACGAATACGATCCTTACCTGTACCAAGCAGAGTATACTAATACCCAACTCCTGAGAACTGGAACATACAAGGCTCTCAAATGGTTTCCGTCAGTGTTATTATTGCGACGCTGAAGTCTCGCTGTGAGATCGAAGCGATACAGGTCCTCGATCATCACGCGTTCGACGACTACGAAGTTATCGTCTGTGACGAAAGCCCCGTGACTGCGGCTCGAAACGCGGGCATCAAACGAGCGACGACGGACAAACTCGTCTTCCTTGACGACGACTCCCGTCCGCAGCCGGGATATCTCGAACGTGCCCGTGACGTTCTCGAGACGGAGGCGGCCTATGCCGGCCGAACCGTTCATCCGTTCGACGATCTCTTCTCTCGGCACTTCACCAATCACTACGACTGGGGAGACGAGCCCTGTTACGTCAAGCACTTCTGGGGTTGTAACATGGGTGTTCACCGGACGGTATTCGAGACGGTCGGCGGCTGGGACGAACAGATGGGGTGGGGTCACGAGGAAAAAGAGCTCGCGTACCGGGTCATCGAGGAGTTCGATATCCGTTACGACCCCGACCTCGTGGTCGAACACCCCTACGCGGATTCGATCACCGACTACTGGCGGAAGCAGTACAAACTCGAACAGAAGTCGCCCTACTACTGGTCGAAACGAGACATTCCGCTCCGAGAGCAAGTCCTGTGTACTCTCTGTGACGCGTCCGATCCGCTCAATTACGTGCGAAGGACACCGATGGCAACCGTCACACAGGCCGGCGGGACGATTGCGAGGGCGGCAGGTCGGATCAAAGGACTCCTCGATGGCTCACAGCGACCGAGTCGGGTGCCGAACCGGCCCCCGGAGATCGAAGTCGAAACCGATCCGAAACCGGAACTGATTCAGGAATAGTCGACTCTGAGCAGTACTTTCGTGCGGTCGCAGGGAGGATGGATGGATGCTTCGACCAGGACCACGAAAGGGAAACCACTGTTGAAGCCCAGGGAAACCCATCGTTTAGCCGCCGTAGTCCTCGTCTCCGTACCCGCCTTCACCGTAGCCGCGATAGAATAGCTCCCGCTCGAATAGGAGGGCGATAACGAACGAGAGAGCGGTGAGGATGAGATACAGCACGGTTCGCCGTGTCGTTCGCTTCGAGTCCTCGGTTGTCGGAGGTTCCTCGGAGGGAGTCGACTCGTCGGACATTATCGGTAGCTTGGGTGACTGACGTCGACCTGTCCGACAATCTCACGCGAAACACCGAGACGACAGCGGGGTACCATTTCGTATGTACTCCGTCGGAAGATGGGTTTAGTAGTTGTGGCATACTCCCACCCGGTTGACAGAGACGACCGAACCAACCCTCCTTCGTTGCCGTTCTCACGCTCTGGCGGCCGATTCTGACCGTCCCATCGTGATTTTGCGTCGAACTGGACGATTCTGTGGGACTATTGTACGCCAGTTCGATCCATACCCCGGCCGTTCAGTCTGCACTTTTCGCAGCCACCGACAGTTAGCAGCCGTTTAATATCCTGACTTTCGGCGGACGCGTCGGGCTCGGATTTACCGGCACTTCGATTCGAGAGACGGCGCCCTCGCTCGACTGCTGGGCTCGACTTGGCTGGACGGGACCGCCCAGTGGTCCTCCGTTCGTTTGACAGTACGAGGTTACTACTATTGGGGCCCCTCGCCCCACATCCATCGATGACTTACACTGTCGCAGTCGTCGGGACCGGTGCAAACCCCGACGACCCGGACACTGACGGATTCGCGATGGCCTACAGACATGCCGGCGCTTACAGTCGACTCGACTCGTGTTCGCTCACCGCCTGTGCCGACATCATCCCGGAGAACGCTCGACAGTTCGCTGACCGGTGGGACATCCCGGACGACAATATCTACACGGATTCGGTGAAGATGCTCGAAGCGATCGAGCCAGACATCGTGAGCGTCTGTGTTCCCCCGCACGTCCACGCGGACGTCGTCATCTCTTGTGCGGAAACCGGTGTGATGGACGCTATTCACTGCGAGAAGCCCATGGCGACGACGTGGGCGGACTGTCAGCGAATGGCTTCGACCTGCAAGCGCGCCGGCATCCAGCTCACGTTCAACCACCAGCGTCGGTTCGGGAAACCGTTCCGACAGGCCAAGAAGCGCCTCGACGGAGGTGCTATCGGGTCGCTCGACCGCATCGAACTCGGCGGGAAGAATCTGTTCGATTACGGATCGCACCTGTTCGACCTCTGTGGGTTCTTCACCGACCAGGCCGTAGCGAAGTGGGTGATGGCCGGCATCGAGTACAGCGAGGAGAACGTGCAGTTCGGCGCGCACAACGAGAACCAGGCCATCGCGCAGTGGCAGTACACGAACGGCGTAAACGGCCTCGCTTCGACGGGTGACGGCGGAATCGTCGACTGTCAAATGCGACTCCTCGGGGACGACGGCGTCATCGAAATCGGTGGCTCGGAGGCGCCGCTTCGTATCCAGTCCGGTGGGAAGTGGCGGACTGTCAACACCGGTGGCGAAGACGTCCACGGCCCGAGCGAATCGATCTTCGACGCCGCCAAACAGAAACTCTCGGCGCGACTTCCGGGTGTGTCCACAGAAACCGCTCGTCCCGAGACCTTCGTCGACCGGGCGATCGCGGATGTGGTCGACGCTCTCGACACGGGGCGAGAGCCGGAACTCTCGGCAGACAACGCCCTCCAGGCGACCGAACTGATCTTCGGGTGCTGGGAGTCCGCACGTCGGTGTGGGAGAGTCGACTTCCCGCTCGAGATCACCGACAACCCACTCGAAGCAATGGTCGAGAACGGCGAACTACTCAGCGCCAGTGGGCAGTGATCGACCGTGGCCTGTCGATTGCGCCGGATCGTCTCCCGTCGACACCGACGTTACAGCGAGCATAACAAACAGATAGTACCCGAACGCTCTACCAACGTGAGTACTGTACGGGAAGGGTGTGTAACGGGAGCGAAGCGTGGGCGTACCTCGGTAACCCACGTTTATCGGCTCCGCTGGACGCGCCACGAGGAGTTGTGGTCGAGACTATGATAGACAAACTGAAAGGACTACTGCGACGGCTGCTTCCGTACGGCGACGACGTCATGGAGCAGGCGGTGAAAAGCGGCGTTTGGGTGGGCGTGATGAACGTCACCGAGCGCGGCCTGGAACTCCTGCTTCTGGTCATCGTCGCCTCGCTGCTGTCGCCTCGTGCCTTCGGTCTGATGGGGATCGCACTGTTGATTCTCTCTTCGCTGAAGAAGTTCTCGGAACTCGGGGTCAAAGACGCCCTGATCCAGGCAGAGGAGGACAACGTCGACGAGGAACTCAACACTGCGTGGACGATCGAGACGGTTCGCGGGGTGGTGATCGCCGCGCTGTTGTTCGTCGGCGCACCGTACATCTCGTCGCTGTTCGCCGAACCGGCGGCGACGGGCGTCGTCAGGATCATCGCGCTCTCGCCGCTGGTCGTTGGGCTCCAGAACCCGGCCGTCGTCTACTTCAAAAAGAGCCTCGACTTCCACAAGGAGTTCGTCTACAGGGTGAGTGGTGCGGCTGCGTACTTCATCGTCACTGTCGGATACGCGCTGTACGACCCGAGCGTCTACGCGCTCGCGGTCGGATACATCGCGGGCGACCTGACTCGATTCGCCGTCTCGTACCTCGCTGACGGCTTCCGTCCGTGGCCGGCCTTCGAGGTCGATATCGCACGGCGCCGTCTCGGGTTCGGCAAGTGGATCACTGCCAACTCTATCCTCTACTTCCTGTACAGTCAGGGTGACGACGCCTTCGTCGGGTGGGCGCTCATGGCGAGCGCACTCGGGTTCTACCAGCTCGCCTACCGGCTGTCGAACGCGCCGGCGACCGAGATCACGCACACGATTTCGAGCGTCACGTTTTCGGCGTATTCGAAGGTACAGGACAACACCGAGAAACTCCGTGCCGGCTATCTGCAGACGCTCCGAATGACGACGTTCGCCTCGTTCCCCGCGGCTGTCGGTATCGCCGCGGTGGCACCAGCCTTCGTCGAGGCGTTCTTCACGCCGGAGTGGCGGCCGATGATCCGCGTCATGCAACTGCTGGCCGTGTACGGGCTGCTACGGTCGATGGGTGCGACGATGGGTCCGATCTGGAAAGCGATCGGCCGCCCGGATTACATCGCGAAACTTTCGGCCCTTCGTGTCTTGCTGATCGCGATATTCATCTATCCGGTTACGATGAACTACGGTATCGAGGGGACGGCTGCGCTCATCACGGGTGTGTACATCTTCCCGATGATGCCGATCGACATTTACCTGATAGCCAGGACGATCGATTCATCACCGCGAGAGATCCTCCGGGAGATCGGGTATCCGCTCGTCGCGAGCCTCGGGATGGGTGCTGCGGTGACGTACGTGTATCACACCGTGGATCTCAACGTACCGATCGCCGAGTTCGCCATGCTGGTACTCGTCGGTATCATCACCTATGCCGTCCTCTCGATCACGTTCATGGTCAGTTTCGACTGGGAAGTGAAGCAGAACCTCGAATCGATCGTTGATACTCTCGCAGGATGACATCAATGACAACTCACAACATGCGACGTGTACGGGCCGAGGTGAGACGATGAAACGACGGACGTTCCTGACGAGTAGCGCGCTCGTATCGGTGCCGTCGGTCGAGAAGCTACTGCAGTTGCTCTTGCAGGTCAACCAGGGCCAGATCGTCGCCAAACGTCTCCTGGCGGTTCCCGAGGGGGGAGCCGAGCAGCATGAACTCGCTGCTGTCGATGCGAACGGCACGTCGGTTGCCTCGAATCACGAGGACCTTCTGGCGGAGTCGCCGGGGACGGTCCCCACCGAAGCGGCGACAGAGCTGCGGACCCAGTACCGCGAACTCCGATTCCGGGTGACCGTCTCGCACCACGAGTCGAGTCTCGGTCGGCCGGCAGACGGAGAGCCAGTGGAGTACGAGACGTCACGGGTCCTGTACAGCGGGATGGATATCGGGGATCACGCCACGTTCCAGACTTCGTTACTGGATGACAACACGCTCGTTTCGCTCTCCTGTTTGTCGGACGAGAAGTCTTCCCTCCAACGGCGCTGTCGCGTCGGCGTCGAAGATCCGACTGGGGAGTGAACCTCGGAGGGCCGTAACTCGGTCCCGACAACGGGTGTAATCGACTCCTACTACAGCCCGCGTCTGACGGTAATAACTCATTATACCGCTCCCGAGAACGAATTCTCTGTCATCATTTCGAAAAAATTTGGTATGCAACAATCTCTAATCGGATTCTGTGAAACTCCAAGGGAAACCACCAGGGAACAACCCTTAAAAGAGTAACCAGGAACTACCGCACTGTGACGAACACAGAACAGAATCGCTCGCATACAACTGATGAATCGTTGCAGGGCGCCGACCGATCCACGTCGAAAGTCCCTATTAACCGCCGTACCTGCCTGAAACTCGCGGGTCTTGCCGCGACTTCGCTCGCCGGCTGTGCCGGTAATGGTGGTCCTACTGCCGGTGAAACGGCGACTGGTTTCGGCTATGGCGGCAGCCCAGCGGTCACCGAACAGGTGGCCGCAACAGACGTTACGGAGATCGCCGAACTCGGTTCGGTGGCACGATCCGTACGGACGATCGGTTTCGACGCTCCGCTTTCGAAGACACTCACGGCCGGGTCATCAGATCTGTTCGCTTTCGAGGCACGCGACGCGACGGATCTGACCATCTCGTACAAGTCGGCCGGTGACGCTGGCCTCACCGCGCTCGGTTTCTTCGACCCCGACGGTGAACTCGTCTCGCAGGCCTACGCTCGACCGAACGTTCCGGTCTATCTCCCGGAATCTATCTCGACCGCCGGTACGCACTACGTACAGGTACTGGACCTGAGTCGAGGCGGCGGCGCGTACGACCTGAATCTCTCTACGGAGTACACCACCACGCAATCACAGTCTCCGTACGAGGGGACCGTGTCGTCGATTCCTGGGCGCATCCAGGCTCAGAACTTCGACGTCGGTGGCGAGGGCATGGGCTATCACGACACCTCGAGCGGGAACGTCTACGGGCTGACCGTCCGTGACACTGACGTCGACATCCGCAAGACCGGCGACGAGTCCGGGAGCTACAACATCGGGTACTTCCAGGACGGCGAGTGGCTAGAGTACACGACCGACGTGGTGGCCGGCACCTACGACGTCAGCCTGCGCGTCTCGTCGCCGTTCTCCGGCGGCAGACTGCAACTGACGCTCGGCGACCAGACGCTCGGAACAGTCGAGGTGCCCAACACCGGCGACTGGACGACCTGGGAGACGGTCACGCTCTCGGAGGTCTCTCTCGACCAGGACGGGCAATCGGCACTCCGAGTCGAAGCGCTCGACTCCGGGATCGAGCTCAACTGGATCGATTTCGAGGCCCTCGATACGCAGGGACCCCACGGCGGCACGCCGGTGACGATCCCCGGCCGCATCGAGGCCGAGAACTACGACCTCGGCGGCGAGGGAACCGCGTACCACGACACGTCGGCGGGCAACGAGTACGATACGACCTACCGCGACGGCGACGTCGACATTCGAGAGACGCAGGACACCTCGGGGACCTACAACGTCGGGTACTTCCAGGACGGCGAGTGGCTGGAATACACTGCCGACGTCTCGCCGGGAACGTACGATCTGGGCGTCCGGGTCGCAACGACTCGTTCGGACCGACAGCTCCGGTTCTCTCTGGACGGACAGGAACTGGCGACGGTCGACGTTCCCAACACGGGCGGCTGGACGACGTGGGAACTGGCCGTCGTCGAAGACGTGTCGATCGACGCCGACGGCGAACACGTGCTCCGTGTCGAAGCGATCGGTTCCGGCATCGACTTCAACTACGTCGAGTTCAAGGAAGTCGAAACGGCGTCTTCCAATCTCCCGACGCTCCCCGGCCGTATCCAGGCGGAAGACTACGACCTGGGCGGGGAAGGCGTCGCGTACCACGACACGTCGGCGGGCAACGAGTACGACACGACCTACCGCGACGACGACGTCGACATTCGAGAGACGCAGGACGTCTCCGGCGGGTACAACGTCGGGTACTTCCAGGACGGTGAGTGGCTCCAGTACACCGCCGAAATTCCGGCCGGCACGTACGACCTCAACGTCCGCGTCGCGACCCCGCGAAGCGGTCGACAGCTCGATATCGCGCTCGACGGCACAACGGTCGGGACCATCGACGTTCCGACCACGGGCGACTGGACCGCCTGGCAGACCGCGACGCTCCGTGACGTGACTGTCTCGTCCGGCGGCGAACACACCATTCAGGTGAAGGCAGTCGGCTCGGGCATCGACTTCAACTGGTTCGAACTCCTCGAATCGGGCTCGACCGAGACGGAGACGGCCACTCCGACTGAAACGGAGACGGCCACTCCGACTGAAACGGAGACGGCCACTCCGACCGAGACAGCGACGGCGACGCCGACGGAGACGGAAACGCCGACCGAAACGGCGACGGATTCCGGCTCCACCGAGGACGACTTCGGCGAACAGGGATACGGAATGGGTGGGTACGGGGGTACCCAGTAACACAGAACAATGGCAGAACGATACACCACGCCCGCAGAGGGTACACTCGATTGGCACGTCCCGCTCAACGAAAACTTCGACAAGCTCGATACGCACGTCGAACTCCGCGACGCCGAGTCGAACCTCGGCCAGTACGAACCGAAGGCAGGCGCGAAGTTCCTCGCCACCGACACGGGAACCGTCTACATCGGTGACGGAAGCAACTGGAACCGGATCGGAAGCCTCAGCGCGAGCGACTCATCCGTCTCAGAGGCGGACGACGGCTCACTCATCGCCCCGCCGGGCGAGGTCCAGTCCGTCATCGACCAGGCCTCGAACTCACACACGTGGGCCCAGGGTCCGAGCCGGACGGTGAAACTCGTCTCCGGTGAGAACTACTTCCCCTCGGACACTATCAAGCTCCGACGGAACGTTCGCCTCGAGTGCAACGGCGCTCGCATCGTCCCCGACGGTGACTTCAACGTCGTCGAGATGTACCGCGGGACCCAGCTGATCGATCCGTTCATCGACACCCGTCCCGTCTCCTGGAACTCCGCTCAGGTCGTTGTCGGCGCGAGCGACGCGTCGAAGATCGAGCCGGCGAACCGCGCGACCGTCGAGAACGCGTATCTCCTCGGAGACAAGGGCGAAGGGATCGGCCTTCAGTTCCTCGGCGGCTCCCATCCGTGTTCGATGCAGGTCGCGTCCGGGAGCATCTCCGGATTCGACATCGGTATCGACTGCTACGCGAACGGGAGCGACACCAGCGGGCAGGGCGACTGGTCCAACGGCAACCGGTTCTACGGCACGCTCACCGACTTCCGCATCGGCGTGAACCACCGGTCCGAGGGCGCGGAAGTCTCGGGTAACGTCTTCCGGCTCATGGTCCAGCCAAGCGACGACGTGAGCGAGTGGCTCTGGTACATGGAAGACGACCCGCGCTCGGAGAGCCAGCGGGGCGACAACTCCTACGTGAAAGGTAGCAACACCATGCTGGTGTACCCGTGGGACACGGCCCTGTTCATGGAGAACAACGACTACAACGACGGCGGTGACCGACGCGCGCCGATCTGGTACCTCGGCAAAGGGAAGAACTACGCCAATTCGATGGTCGATCTGTCCGGAACGCTGGGTAACCAGTTCATCGTCAACAACTCGGACTACCCCGACCGCAACGGCATCTTCACCTACCACGGTGGCAAAGTTACCGGGACGAGCCAGTTCTCGCATCCCCCGTCGTACCAGCCAAACAGCGACAGTCGGATGTGGCACGAGGGCTCTATCAACTAACGACGCGTCGCGTAGCTTTCGCGGCCAACGGCGACGCCGGCGTTTCCGTAGGTGTCCCACCGGAGCGCATTCTCCATCGCGAACCGCTCGAAGGAGACGTTCCAGGCGATGTCGTCACAGAAGTACAGACACCCGTCCACGCCGGCGGCGACCCTCTCGAACGCCCGTTTCCGAACTGAGTACCGCTTCGGACCGTCGTAGACGAACGCATCGACCTCACGGTCGTCGAGTTCCACCGGGAGCAGGTCATTCATGTTCCCGAGTTGCATCTCCCAGCGGTGGCGATACTCCGCTGGAACGATCCATCCGACGTCTCGCCCCGTCGGAATCCAGGCTCCCGCAGAGTCCTCCCACTCCCCGGTGTGGTCGTCTTCGTACTTCGGGCGGTCGATACTCGTGAGGGTCCCGCCATTTTCGTTCCGCTCCAGCGCGGCCAGGGCGTAATACGAGGAGACGCCGTTGGCGACCCCGATTTCGACGACTGACTCGGGGCGCGCCGTCCTGAGCGCTGCGTAGAGGACGGGCGCTTCCACTTCGATGCCGCCGATTGCGAACGGCTTGTCGTCGAACACGCGTCGGCAGGACTCGACGTGAGGTTTGACGTCAGACTCGAACTCGTCGAAATACTCCTGGATCTCCCGGCCACTCGTCCCGAGGAGGTTTGCCAGCGCCGACCGACAGGACCGCTCTCGGAACGCGTCCTGTAGCCGTCTTGCTCGTCCCGTCGGGTCCGAACGCCGGAACCGAACCGACCGCAGAAAGTGATACAGCTCGTCGGGATTTCTGAGGCCCGTCAGGACCGATCGAGTCGTGACGTCGTGGAGGAGTCCCCCAATAGCCATGCAAGCGAATCTCGGTGGGCGGACATGAGAACACGCTCTCTACTTACATAGCGGTCCGCGGTTCTCGCTCTCACATTTCGGCGGAGTGGGGGCGAGCTACGAGTTCCGGGACTCGTGGTGCCAGACTCGGCTGTCGTTTTGCTGGTAGGCCGGATTCATCTCGAACTGCGAGGTTCCGACGACGAACCCACCGTGTGCGGTGAAGATGCCGTTTCGCATCGGGTTGTCCGAGTTGTTGACCAGATACTGGTTCCCGCGGACGCCGCTGAGGTCAACCAGGGAGTTGCCGTACCGCTTGCCGCGACCGATCAGCCAGATCGGCGGGTCACGATCACCGTCCGAGTAGTACTCGTTGCTGGCCTGATATCCAGAGACGTCCCAGGGGTGTGCAACGACGGTGTTGCCGTTCATCACGTATCTGTTGTCGTTTCGCTGTTCTCTCGGATCGCGGTCCATCTTCCAGAGCCACTCGCTCACGTTCTCGTTGGTCTGGGCCTGGACGCGAACCGTGTTTCCGCTCACCGCCGCCCCCTCCGAGCGCATACTGATGCCGATGCGGAAGTCCTGAATTCGGCCCCAGAACTGGTTGCCGTTCGTCCAGCTCCCTTGCCCGCTGGTGTTCTCTCCGGTGGCGTAGAAGTCGAGTGCTCGGTCGAATCCATTCAGCGTCCCGGTCGCGACCTGCATCGAACACGGTTTCGAACCGCCGCGGAACTGGATCCCGATTCCACTCCCGGAGTCAGCGAGGAGATACGCGTCTTTCACCCAGGCTCGATTGGCCGTGTCCAGCTTCTGTGCGTCCTCTGGACCGATGACGATCTGCGTCGAACTCCAGCCCATGTCCCGCGTGTCGACGAACGGGTCGACGAGCTGCGTGTCTCGGACGAGTTCGAACACGTCGAAGTCACCCGACGGAACCACCTTCGCACCGTTGCATTCGAGCCGGACGCCGCGTCTCACTCGGACGGTATCCTGTATCTCGTACGTCTCCCCGGACACCATCCGAACAGTCTGTGTCGGTTGTTGCCCGAACTCGGACCCCGTGGTGGCGGCGTCGATAGCGGCCTGCAGCTGGCCGGGGCGAGCGATGATCGTCCCGTCGCTCGTCCGGGTCGCTGTGGCGCTCCCGTCACCCAGCGAGACGACCGTTTCGCGACCTGCCGCGCTCCCGAACTCGAGCCACTGGTCTCCATCCCCCAGAAAGATCCGTCTCGTATCCGTGGCGAGGAACTTCGCGCCCTCTTTGGGTTCGTAGTCGCTCCGGTTCTCGGCGGCGTCTTTGATTTCGACGTCCGTGTCGATGCGAGCGAAGTTCTCGTTGAGCGGGACGTGCCAGTCCTGGGCCCCGCGATCCGGGCGCTGGTACCCGTGATTCGAAGTGTCCTCGGCCATACACTGTACTCCGCACAGGCCTAGTAAAATATACTGTCGCTACTCTTTCAGGAATGCTCGTCGCCACGACGGCTCGCGAATCGCTAGCCGTAAACGGACCCTTCGACTCCTGGCTCGTGGACGCGACGGTACACCGACTCGAACCCATCGACCATCGATGCGATCGTGAACTCGCGGGCTGCTCGCGCTGCGGCGGTCGATCCCAGCGACTCGGCGAGGTCCGGGTTCTGCAGCAGTCGAATCGTCGCCCACGCGATCTGCGGGGACGACTCTACGTCGACGAAGAGCCCCGATCGATAGCCGTCGATGAGGTCGCTGTTGCCGTCGACCGGCGTCGCGACGATCGGGAGCCCGGCGGCCATCGCCTCGATGACCGCACCGGGGAGCCCCTCGAAGTGCGAAGGGAAGACGAACAGATCCATCGCGTTCAACAGCTCCGGGACGTCCTGTCTGGTGCCGAGGAAGTGGACCGTTTCGGCACAGCCGATCTCCTTTGCGCGTCGTTCGAGCCCCGACCGTTCCGGTCCGTCACCGACGAAGACGAGATGGGCGTCCGGGATTTCCGCGGCGATTTCGGGCCAGGCGTCGAGCAGGTCGTAGTGCCCCTTCCGCTCCAGTAGTCGGCCGACGGTCCCGACGACGGTCGCTTCGGCCGGCAGATCCAGTTCCTCGCGCACCGCCGCGGGCTCTGCCGTCCGGTACGTCTCGATGTCGCGGCCGTTGTACACGACCGACACGTCGTCGCGGTCTGCACCGCGATCGATGACGAACTCGCGACCGGCCGTGGAATTGGAGACGATTCCGTCCGAGAGCGACATCGTCAGCCGGTCGAGGAGTCGGCGTGCGAGCGGATCGGAGTCAGGAACCGACCTGACGCCGGTGATCACGGTCGCGGAACAGAGGAGGCCGGCGATTCGCGAGATCACGTTGCCGTAAAAGAGAAACGACTGGATGATGTCGGGATCCTCGCGTCGGACGGCGAGCCAGAATCGTATCGGAGCGAGGACGAACGCGAGCGGTGTCTCGACGCCGGCGATCACCCCGTTTTCGAGGCGTCCGGCATCCGTGAGGCTCCTGACGGTCACGTCGTCGGAGAGTTCCGACGCGAGCGGATTCGTCGAGAAGATCGTCCAGATGGTCACGTCGTACTCGTCGTGGTCGACCTCGTTCGCCAGGTCGATCAGCGTGCGTTCGGCTCCCCCGACGACGAGGGCACCGATGAAGTACCAGAGCGTCGTCACGGTCAGTCACCCCTCGGCGGCGTCTCTTCGGCCGTATCGGAACGAATGGCTTGGTTCGTTATTGCTTCGAGTGTACGATGACCGCGCTTCCGTTTCCGGTTTTTCGATTGTCGTCCGTCTCGTGATCGTCGCGTTCCACGTCGCCGTCCGTCGACTTCCATGCTGTCTGGGGGACAGACCAGCGAACGGCATAGTAAACCAACTCCTAATCGGCGCATACTTCCGATATGTCTGGTGGGCGGCGTCGTTCCTCGGAGCCGAACGCTCACTCGGTTACCGTCCCGTTGCTGATTGCGTGCAGCGTCCGGACCGCCAGGCGCGCGGGCTCGTAGCTTAGTCGCCCGCCGAGCGCGACCAGCGCGTAGACGAGTCGGTCAGTGTGGAACGGGTAGTAGTAGACCGACTTGAGCAACTGCTTTCTGGCGTCGCCGTAGAACCGGTTTCGGAGCGCTTCCTGGCCGAGAATGAACAGCAGCGAGGCGAGAAACGCCCGCTCGTACTTGCGCCCGTGACTCTTCGCGAGGTCCCGGTGTTTCTCGACCAGCAGCGGGAACGACACGTCTCGCTTCTCCGTGTAGTTGTTGCTGATCCGCTCTTCGCCCTCTGGACAGTGCCGCCGCGTCAGTAGCTCGCGGATGACGCGGAATTCGGTGTGCTGTGACAGTCTGATCAGCCACTCCCGGTCCTGCCAGCTCGGGAACCGCTCGTCCGGCAAGCCCGCTTCGAAGACGACGTCGGTGCGGACCATGAGCGTCGAAAACTCTCCGAACGATTTCCCCACGAGAAGGTCCTCGGTCACGTCGCCCTCACAGGTGAAGATCACGTCCCGCGTGTAGTCGCCGTAATCGTACTCACAGCCGGTGTACACCACCCCGACCTCGTCGTCCGAGTTCTCGAACACTTCGACCTGTCGACTGATCTTCTCCGGTCGCCAGTCGTCGTCGTCGTCGAGCAGTGCGATGTACTCTCCCTCTGCTTTACGTATCCCGGTGTTTCGGGCCTGATTCGCACCGCGGTTCTCCTCGTGGCGAAGACAGACGAGATCCAGGTCGTCGAAAGACTCGGTCGCGAGCGTATCGGCTGCAGGCTGGGGCGAGTGATCGTCGACGACGATGAGTTCGATGTTCGGGTACGTCTGGTCTGCGACGCTGCGCGTCGCGCGCCGGAGCTTGTCCGGCCGTTTGTATGTCGGGATCACGACGCTCACTAGCGGTTTCGACATCAAGGTGCCCATAGCTTCTCGATACCTGAGTAAAGTTAGTGCCTCACTATGCCCCGTTGATCAGTTCTCCGGCGACACGGACCAGCCGGTGAACCCGCCGTTCGTGTACACCTTGTTTGCCGTCGGGTCGTTGTCGATCCGGGCGAGACTCTCCTCGCCGTACCTGAAGAGGTACTCCTGCTGTTCTGCCGTGTAGTACGAGGCAGTGTGCTGTTCGGTGTCGTGCGTCTTCGTCACGACGTAGCTCCGTCCGTACGTGTCCGCGGCTGTGATGTCTTCGCTGTAGTACCCGAGGTTCCGCGGGAGGTTGTTGTTCAGACTGAAGCTCATCGGATAGTACTGCGGGTGGTTCCGGCCGAGGACGAACGCTTCCATCTTGTGTGACGTGTCCATCGAGTGAATCGGTACGCCCGGGTCGTCGTGGGTCGCCATGAACTGGGTCCCGTCGTACTCGGCGTACGTCATGTGATTGTTCGGCTCGTACGCAGCGCCGGCCGCGAGTCCCGCGCTCAGTAACACGAGGGCCGTCAGTGCGACCGTGACTGTCGAGTACCGATTGCTGGCACAGTAGACGAGCGCCAGGGCCACGAGGACCGCGGAGAACAGGAGCGAATACCTGTTCGCACGGATGATTCCTTTGACGATGAGGTTCCCGAGCAGGAACGTCGCGGCGATGACGAGTCCGGCGACGAAGTGGCTCGTTCCGAGCCCCCAGTCGTACCGTGGACCGCGCCAGAGGAACCAGTACAGGGTCAGCAGGGTAAACAGCCCGGCGATAGCGAAGTAAATCGTCGTCGACCCGTACAGTGTGATGAACTTGTTGACGAGCTGCGGAACGGTGAACTCGACCGATCCTGCCTTCTGTAACTCCCTCGCCGCGGGGGTCGCGTCGTTCTGCGTGGCCGCGACTTTCGCGATCGCTTGCCGCGTCTGGCCGAAGTTCGTCAGCCAGGCGAACAACAGCGGGAGAAACGCCACGCCGATCCGCGGGCTCAACTGCCTGATTGGTGCCGTCGACAGCCGTCCGAAGACGCCCGAGTAGACCGCAGTAAGCAACAGCAGTCCGACCATGAACAGCGTCGTCATCGGGTGCGAGTAGATGACGAAGATGCCGATGAGGAGAAAGAGGATGAGGTACTCGTTGTCGTTGCTCCGGCGGTACAGTTCCGCCAGCGCTAGCAACGCCGGAATCAGCATGAACGAGTTCATCGCGGGGTGATTCGACAGGTGGAACGTGGTGTACACCAGGGGGCTCCCGGCCGCTAGCCCAGCCGCCAGACTCCCTCGTTTCCCCGAGATCGTCCGAACGAGGACCCCGATACCGACGATCTGTAGCACAGTGAACAGCAGAGCGGTGACGTAGGGAATCGCGATCAGTGGGACCCCAAGCATCGTCATCTCCGCCATCAGAACGTGCTCACCGGGGTACCAGATCCCGGGCAGCGACCCCGTGTCAATGATCGCTCTCACGTCGCCGAAGTGACGTAAGGCGTCGGCCGTCCCTTGCCCGTAAAACCGATAGCCACGAGCTTTCGGGAGGAAGAAGTACAGCGAGTAGTTTGCGATGACGATTGCGATCCCGTGTCGCCAGTATCCAGAGCCGGTGACTGCAGCGGCGATCAGTGTCAGGATCCCGCCGGCCAGGACGGCGTAAAAGAGGAACCAGAAGGACTGCGGAAGCGCGTTCACGAGCGAGGTCTCGTAGCCCGTCACCGGCTGGATGGTGAGGAATATCCCGCTCTCGAGCACGAGGAACCCGGCGAGTATGATGACCAGGTACTCCTGGAGGTCACGGTTCGCAAACTCGTAGCTGTCGAACAGCCCCCGTTCAAGATCTGTCTCGTAACCCATATCTTATCCCTGTAAACCGCCGACTCCCGGAACCGCTACCTGGCCCAGGTCTTGCTCTCGATTCTGCTCTTTCGCTATTAAGTAATCACTCGTTAACGCCGAGCGGAACTGGCCCTCACGCGGCGACCGATCGGTCCGGTGAGTCCATCCGAAGCCGTGCTCTGGGGCGTCGCTGACGGGGACGAACACGCGGGCCGGTGATCCGACCGTCGTTCCGCGTCCCATCATTTCACGTCTAGTTCGTCCTGTGCGATGGGCAAACTGCTGGACTGCTCTTTGCGCTCTTTCGTGGCCGGATCGCTGATCTCGGCGATCTGTCCGAGCACTCGCGTGGTTTCACGGACGGTGTCGCGCCAGTCGTACCTCGTCGTGACGATATCACGACCGTGGTTCCCGAGGTCGGCCAGCAACTGCCGATCGGTTACGAGGCTCGAGATCGCGTCTGCGAGCCCCGAAACGTCGCCGACTTCGACCGTCTTCCCCGTCTGGTCGACGATCTTCGCGGTCTGTTCGAGGTTGCTCGAGACGACCGGTGTTTCACACGCCAGCGCTTCCAGGACCGTTCGCGGGAACCCCTCAGTTCGGCTCGGGAGGACGAACAGATCGGCCGCCCTGAACACGGTCGGCATGTCGCTGTACGGGACTCGACCGAGGAAGCGGACCGACTCGCTCAGGCCCTCTTCGGAGACGGTGGCTTCGAGCCGATCTCGAAGCGGTCCGTCACCACAGAAGAACAGTTTCGCGTCGGGGCACCGCTCGCGCACTGTCTCGAACGCCGCGAGTGCGTCCTGTGGGCGTTTCCCGTCGACCAGTCGACCGACGAAGACGATTGCCGGTCCGTCTGCCGCTGCGATTTCAGCGTGTTGCGGACCGGCGGGCGAGAACCGCTCGGTGTCGATGCCGTTGTTCACGACCGCGATGTCGGCGTCGACGCCGAGTTCTCGCAGCCGCGATTGTTCCACGTCGGTGTAGCAGAACGTCACGTCCGCAGAATCGTACGTCCACTTGCCCAGCGTTCGCAGGTGGGCACGAGAGAACCAGAACGGTCCCCGCTGAGAGTTGAGTCCGTGGCAGGTAACCGCAAGCGGCGTATCGGTGTAGCGGCAGTATCCCGCCGCCACGTTGCTCGAGAAGAACAGGTGCGAGTGGGCGTGGACGATGTCGTAATCGTCTGCGTCTCGCAGATAGCCGATCGTATCAGTGAACAGCTGATTGCCGAGGAGTTCGAGTTTCGGTGGCTGTCTGACCAGCGTGTACCCGTCTCGTTCGACAGTCTCTCGCTCGTTCAGCTCGTCCGCGACGGTCAGAACTGTCACGTCGTGACCGTTCGCCGCCTGATCGCGGCTAAGGGCGTGTATGTGGTACGGTGCTCCGCCGACAGTTTCAGGGAAGATGTCCTGAGCGACCCGGAGAATACGCATTTGTGTCGGCCGAGTCTTACCGATAGACGGGTTTAGTTAATAGTCGTATTTTTCGAGTAGTACCTTTCTATACCGTCGGTGAGCACCCCTGTCCGTCCACCAGACCCCGCCTGCCGATCGTCAGCAAACGAGTACTTATCAGGCAATGTCGGTTCGCGCAGTCCCTGACTCCCTGTGTATTCGTTGTATATATTTGTATACCTCGGCCCACTATCAGCAGATTACGGCGGCTATTCCCTCGTCACGTTCCAACGTCCACTCCTCACGCTGTGAGACTCCGCTGGCCGATGGAGTCGTCATCCATGTTCGAAACCCCTTCGAGGACCACACGCGCTCGGGGACGTCCACTCACTACCAGTGGTCTGCTCCCGTAGGGACACTATAAACAAACCCGTCCACGTCGTGGGATGAACTGATGGTAAAATCTGGGCCGATCGCGTTTTACGTCCCGTCGCTGACGGTCGGTGGCGCCGAGCGCGTGACTGTATCCGTTGCGAACGGGCTCGCCGAGCGGGGGTACGACGTTGACCTGCTCGTGTCGTACAACCGAGGCGCGTTTCGCGAGGAGGTAGCTGATGACGTAACGCTCGTCGATCTCGAGACCCCGGAGGTTCCGGTGCTGGGGATCGGAGCTAGCGTTCCGCAGTTCGCACGCTATCTCAGACGACGCGAGCCCGCGATGCTGTTCTCTCAGATGACGTACGCCAACGTCATCCACCTCTTTACACAGCTCGTTGCCGGGACTGACACCGTCGCAATTTCCACGATCCACAACACGCTCGGGATGCAGGAAGAATCGAAGGAGAAACTCGTCCAGTGGCTTCAGCGCCGCCTCGCCGGGCGGTCTGATCAGTTCGTCGCCGTTTCCGAAGGTGTCGCCCAGAGCGTCGTGGAGTACGTCGGTGTCGACCGCGAGAAGGTCTCCGTCCTCCACAATCCGATCCCCGTCGACGAGGTTCGGGACCGGGCCGAGGAGTCGGTCGATCACCCCTGGATCGAATCCGACGATCTCGACGTCGTCCTCGGCGTCGGGCGACTGGAGCGGGCGAAGAACTACGGCTCGTTCCTCCGCGCGTTCGAGCGTGTCCAGGCGGCGCGACCGGACACGCGAGCGATCATCGTCGGTCGCGGGTCCAAGCGAGACGAACTCGAGGAACTGGCGGCCGAATTGGGCATCAAAGACGCGGTTTCGTTCCCCGGTTTCGTCGACAATCCTTACGGTTACATGGCTGGTGCGGACGTTCTCACGATGTCGTCGATCCACGAGGGGCTGCCGACCGTTCTCATCGAGGCTCTCGCCTGTGGTTGTCCAGTCGTCTCGACCGATTGTCCCAGCGGCCCGTCGGAAATTCTGGAAAACGGGGAGTACGGCCCGCTCGTGGCGGTCGACGACGACGAGGGGCTCGCTTCAGCCATCCAGGAGACGCTCGACGACCCGCTTCCGAGTGACGTGTTGATCCAGCGCGCGAACGATTTTGCACCGGACGCCGTGATCGATCAGTACGAAGCATTCATCCGCAACTACGTTTCGGTCGAGACCACTGGCAGTGTCGACAGGCGATCCGAGCCGGTCACTTCGTCGTGACGGCTGGCGCGCAACTACGGTACGCTGTCCCGGTCGGCGGTCGCGGTATCGGACTCCGATGATCCCCGGCCGATGGGCCGAGTGTTCCCCAACTCGTACTGTACGTACCCTCGTAACATCCCCACGTTGCTGACGACCTGGCCGACTGCGGACAGCATACTCTTCCGAACGGTCGAACTGACGTAGTAGCTCGGCACGAAGATGAACTTCGCCATCTGTTTGTGGACGTCGGTGCCCCGAATCTGGTAGTACGGTATCGACTCTTTGCCGTGTCGGTACTGTTTTTCGAGGTAGTCTGAGATCGATTCGGCGAACGGGTGCTCGACAGTCAGTTCGGGATCGTACCACACCGTGTACGACTCACAGATCCTGTCGGTCAGCTCGGTCTCCTCGTGGCCGTACGGGAGCCGTTCGTCGAACGGTCCCACGTCGGCGATGACCTCGCGCCGAACCGCCATGTTGCATCCCACCACCGTCTCCGTCGGGTGTCCGACGGACCCCTGGTCGTACTGCGTAGAGAGCCCCCGTGTCACCGGTGCGCCGGTGTCTCGAATCGGACCCGTGACAGCCGGATACTCGTCTAGCAGTTCCGCGACGCGGTCGAAGTACTCCCCCTGTGGCACGGAGTCGTCGTCGAGAAAGACCAGTTTCTCCGCTTCGGCCTCACGAATCCCCTCGTTTCTCGCCGCAGATGCGCTCCCCTCGGTACAGACGAGCAGTTCCGCCTCGACGTCTGCCGCTGCTATCTTCCCCTCCCATCCGAACTCCCTGTCGGGGTCCAGTGTCGGGATGATGATCGAGAGATCGACCATTTTCAGGTCGTTCCGTCTGCGCCACCTTGGTTAACGTGTCTGAATAACCGACGCCGTTCGAGTAGCGACACGCTGACTGCTCCCGGAACCGGTCGAGTACCGCCTCCGTGTGTATAGGTAGTGACTAACAAACACAGTCGGATTCGGTTCGACTGTCAGATGCCGTCCCACCAGTACGCGCTCGGTGTCCTGCAACTCGGCCTACCGTCCACTGAGTACGGGGGGGACAGCGAGACCTGTCGTATCGGCCGGTCCGGTCGTCGTTCGATTCAACGGAGTCTGAAGCGACGATGCCTCCCGTGGGGGAGAACACGTCGATGACCGGGACGGACCGTATCGCTGTCGTCACGCAGCAGTACCCTCCTGACAAAAGCGGCCACGCGTCGCGGATGAACGACGTCACTCGAAACCTCGCCGAGGAGGGTTGGGCGGTCGAAGTACTCGCCCCGCCGCCGTGCTTTCCCCACGGCGAGTTCGATCGCGACTGGTACCGCACTCGCCGGACGTCTGCCGGCGACGTCAGGGTCCAGCGACTGTGGGCGTGGCAACCCACGGTGGCGGATCCGGGAACGCTTTCGCGTATCGCCTACTACGTCACCTTTGCGCTTCACGCGGCGCTCTGGCTAACGATTCGTACCCGTCGATACGATGCTGTCCTGACCACGACGCCGCCGATTTCGACCGGCCTCGCGGGCCTCGTGACGGCTGTTTCTGGATTGCCGTGGGTCGTCGACGTACGCGACCTCTGGATCGACGCGTCGGTCTCGCTCGGATTCATTTCTGAGGGCGGCGTCCTGGAACGGGCCAGTCGCCGGTTTCAGCGTACCGTCCTGCACGCCGCGGATGCGATCGCTGTCACGACCGAGACGCTCGGCGAGCACCTCTGTACGCAGTACGGAGAGGCGCTCTCTCCGAAGGTGTTCCTCCTCCCGAACGGCGTCGACGTCGACCGATTCGAGTCGGCTGACGCTCCCGACGCCGCCGATCGACCAGACGAGCCACTGATCGTGTACGTCGGGAACATCGGTCACGCACAGAACCTGGACGCGTGCATTCGTGCGATGGGTGAGCTGGAGGGCGACGCGGAACTCCGTCTGGTCGGTGGCGGCGACACTGTTCCAGACCTCCGGGAAACGGCCGAATCAAGCGATGTCTCGGACGCCGTCACCTTCGCCGGACCGATGCCTCACGAGGAAATCCCGTCGCTGCTCGCGTCGGCAGACGTCGGAATCGCTCCACTCGTCGACGACGACGAACTCGCGTATGCCATGCCGACGAAGGTGTACGAGTACATGGGGGCCGGACTTCCGGTCGTGACGACCGGGCGCGGTGAGGTCGAGCGGTTCATCGACTCTTCGAACGGCGGGATCCACGCGGAGAGCGACGTCGAGAGCATCGCGAGCGCCTTCGACACACTACTAGCCGACGAGAGCTACCGCGAGCGGCTCGGTGAGAACGGGCAGGCGTACGTTCGGTCCCGCTACGACCGGTCGGCGATCACCGAAACGCTCCACGAACGGCTGCGACAATTAGCCGACGGCGGTGTGACAACTGCAGGAGACGCGACTGACAGCGCGGTGGCGGGGAATGAGTGAGAGCGACACGAGTCTCTGGGCGTTCGCGGACGCGAGCCGGCTTCCGCTGCTGTATCACACCGCCCGCAACATGGAGTCCCGGCAGCTCCTGGGGATCGCCGAGCGGAAACTCCGTCACCTCGTCGTGCCGTCGGTACCCCTGGACTTCGACGCGCGCTACGAGTCGGCGATACCGGCGTCGTTATCGGTGCGGTCCGAGCCGATCGCGGCGAACACCGCGACACTGCGCGGGTGTCTGTCGGCGTCCGCGCGGTCGAGATTTCGGACGCTGACTGCCGGTCTCGACGCGGGCGAGGTCACGTTCCGAAATCGGACGGTCGCGGTCGGCGGGCCCCGCGGCGTCGACTGGCTCGGTGCGACTATCCCGTCGCCGTCGACGCTCTGGGGCGTCCAGTTTTACGGCTTCACCTTTCTGGCCTGGCCGGTCCTCGCCTACGGTTCTGTCGACTCGTGTGCTCCGGTAGCGTCGACGCTCCGGGGGTGGATCGACGACTGGGTGAGCGCCGATGGCACGGAAATCGGTCGCGAGGGCTATCTTCGCCGCGTCTGGACGCCCCACACCGTCTCCCTCCGCGTCCTCCATCTGATTCGGTACTACGCGTGGTCCGTCGAAGATCACGAATCGGCGCACGCGCGACTGCTCAAGCGGCTGATCTACAAGAACGCGCGGTTCCTCTCGAAGCACGTCGAACACGACGTCGGCGGGAATCATCTCATCGAAAACGGTGCGGCGCTCGCATTCGCGGGCCTGTTTTTCGAGACAGAGGGCTCGACGTTCCTCCAGCAGGGCGTCGACGTTCTCCAGACGGCCGCGCCCCAATTCCTCGACGACGGGGGACACTTCGAACGGAGTCCGATGTACCACGCGATCACGCTCACCCGCTACCTGTCGGTCTGTGACCTCCTCGAACGGACGGGACGTGACGTTCCGAGGGCACTCCAGCGTGTCGCTGCCGCTGCTACCTGGCACCTCGATGCGCTCCGGCCACCTGACGGCCGTCTCCCGCTCCTCAACGACTCAGCATTCGGGATGGCGCTCCCGATGGACGCCTGTCTCGACTACGCACGGGCCGTCGGCATCGACGAGGACGCTCTGCCCGAGTCTGACCGACCGATGGTCTCCGATCCGAATCGACTGGACGCGTCCGGCTACTACTGGATCGGCGACGGGACGGACCGGCTGCTCGTCGACGGCGGTGCGATCGGCCCGCCGCATCTCCCGGCGCACTC
Source organism: Haloarcula salina (assembly GCF_049603855.1). GTDB lineage: Archaea > Halobacteriota > Halobacteria > Halobacteriales > Haloarculaceae > Haloarcula > Haloarcula salina_A. The sequence goes on from NZ_CP187148.1 coordinate 356,534, forward strand.
GCACAACGATCACTTCGCCGTTCTCTGGTGGGTCGACGGACAGCGCGTCCTCTGTGACACGGGGGTCTACGAGTACCTTCCGACCGGTGAACGGCAGTACGCCCGTAGCGTCGCCGCACACAACACCGTCCAGTACGCCGACGTCGAACCGATCCCTCTCGGCGGGAGTTACCTGTTCGGGCGACGGATCGAGCCGACGGTCCGGTACGGGACCGACGAGGACCTCACGTACTTCGACGGGAGTTACGTCCGGCGTCTTTCGCGGACCGATCGCTACCGTCACCATCGTCGAATTTACGGCGCTGACGACTGGTGGCTCGTCTGGGATCGGCTCACGGCCTCCGCCCCCGATCGGATTCGAAGCAGACTCCACTTCGACCCCGCCGTCTCCCTCGAACCGGATCCCGACGCGGACCGATCTCGGCTCCAGATCCACCGATCGGATGAGGGCTCGGCCCCGCTCGGCCACTGTCATCCGATCGATGCCAGCGGCGTCTCACGGACGCAGAGTCGCTACTTCCCGTCGTTCGGGCGCTCGGTCCCGCGAACGTGCCTCTCGCTACACTCGCGGGGCGAAGACGTCTCCTTCGGGTATCTTCTGTCACGAGACTCCTACGACGCCGTAACGGTGTCCAGCGACGGCGACGGTACGGTCCTGCTCTCCCTCGACGGTCGGACGTGGAGGCTCCCCTCGGGTGGCGACTGACCCACCCTTCGAATCGTTCCTGTCACGCGTTCATTCGTCGAGGACGTCCTGATAGAGCGACTCCACGCGCTCAGCGTACGCCGTCCAGGTCCACCCCTGCTCGACGAGGCGGTCTCTCCCGCGCTGACCCATGGCGTCGAGTCGGGCTGGGTCCCGAAGTAGCGAGGTGAGCGAATCGGCGAGTTCATCCGGTCTCTCCGGTGGAATGATCACTCCGGTCTTCCCGTCCGAGACCTGCTCGGTGACGCCGCCGATGTCGGTCCCGAGGACCGCTGTTTCGGCCGCCATAGCCTCGTAAATTACCGTTGGTCGCCCTTCAGCCCGGCTCGGCAATACGAGGAGGTCGGCGACCGCGAGCCACCGTCGGAGCGCCATCGACGTGATTCCCGTATAGACGTGTCGATCGGTGAAATCGCTCTCTATCAGTGCGTTCTGGAGGTCCAGGCGCATCGCACCGCCGTGGCCTACGAACACGAACTCCGTGTTCGGAAGCGACAACTTCGGGAGGACGTCGACGAGTTCCGGAATCCCCTTTCGCTCACAGAATTCGCCGACGAACAGCGCGACGGTCGCATCTGGATCGATCGATAGCTCCTCTCGAAGGCGCTCCTTCCGATCGACCGGATAGCGACTTGGTGTTGCCCCGATTGGAACCGTTTCGACCTTCTCCGCCGACACGTGGGTGGCGGCCTCGTCAGCGAGTGCGTCGCTCACGCAGAGCACCTTTGCACTTGCTTCGAGCGTCTCGTCGACGCGGCTCCGCACGCCTCGGGACAACGACTCGTATTCGTTCAGGAAGTGCCCGTGTGAGATGACGAACAACGGAATGTCGTGCGTCCGGCAGTATGGCAGCATCCCGTAGCCGTCGAGGTAGATGTGACAGGCCTGAACGACGTCGGGGACGTCGAAAGTTTCCGCAACGTATCGGGGGACTCGTCTGGCGAACGAGTCGCCGGCCAGACCATAGAAGAGTCGCTTCGGAAGTAGATACCAGAATCGCGGGTGGTGGACGTCGTACTCTCCCCAGTCCTCGGAGTCAGGTAACGCCGCGTATTCGGATTTCGGACCGACCGGGGGCGCGAACGGTCGGGGGGAGACGACGTCTACAGCTATCCCGGCGTCCCGTAGCGAGCGTACGATACGGTGGTTGAAGAGTCCGATATACGGATTGATGGCGTCAGGATGGTTGACAGCGCTCGCCAACACTGAGACGCTCATTTGCACTGACCTCTTGGTTTCGACCCAAAGTTATGGTCATTCTACCGTCGGCTTGAGTTCTGGACATGTGATTACCAGTGATCGCAATCCGTCCTGGAGGGCCGTGGTATCCGCCCTCACCGCGGGTGACTGTGGTGTATTCGACAGACAGCAACTGTCCGAGGAATCCTGGTTCAGGAGAGCGAACGCTGCTATTCTATCAGATCGATGGTAGTCGATCCGGTCGGCCGGTATCTTCTCCGTACTCTGAGGAATCTGTGGCTTTGATACTACGCCTGTCGCTTTGGAACCGCCGACGGCCCGTCTCTCGATGATCAGGGACGACATAACCGAACAGGAGTGTTACCGAGTAACAAGTTGTCTATAACAAACAGTCTCGGCTATGACTCAGTAATATGGTATGTTCTGGCATACCCTGGGGCCGACCGAATCGGGGGGTGAGACGCGGTGACTGATTCGACAGCGGCGTTCGTACTCGGAACCCGTCCGGAGATTATCAAACTCGCACCGGTCATCAAAGCTTGCCAACGCCGGAACGTCTCGACGCTCGTGATCCACACGGGACAGCACTACTCCGAATCGTTGGACGACGTCTTCTTTCGCCAGCTCGATCTCGATCCTCCCGACGTTAACCTCGGCGTCGGATCGGGAAGCCACGGGCAACAGACCGGCGAGATGGTACTCGGGATCGAAGAGCACCTCGTCGAAACCCAACCCGACGTGCTGTTCGTCCAGGGAGACACGAACTCGACCCTCGCGGGGGCGCTGGCCGCCTGTAAAATCGATGGCATCGAGGTTGCACACATAGAGGCCGGTCTCCGCAGCTACGACCGTGAGATGCCGGAGGAGTGCAACAGAATCATCGTCGACCACGCCGTTGATCACCTGTATCCACCCACCGAAGAGACCGCGGCGCTGCTCAGGGACGAGGGAATTCCCGGCGATCGGATCACGGTGACAGGAAACACGATCGTCGACGCGGTCGAGATGTACGACGAGACCGCCGCGTCGACGAGTTCGACGCTCTCGATGCTCGATGTCGACGCGGGAGAGTTCGACCTGTTGACAGCCCATCGAGCCGAGAACGTCGACGACCGCGATCGGTTTGCGAACATTCTCTTCGGAGTCGCGGCGGCCGCACAACACCGCGATAACGAAGTGATCTATCCAGTTCACCCGCGCGCGCAGGATCGACTCGAAACCTTCGACCTCTCGGTACCGGACTGCATTCGGGCGATCGATCCGCTCGACTTCTTCGATTTCTTACGTCTCGAGAGCACGGCGTCGCTCGTGTTCACTGACTCCGGCGGCGTCCAGGAGGAGACGTGTATCCTCGGGACACCCTGTGTCACCCTCAGAAACGGCACTGAACGCCCCGAAACGGCATTCGTGGGCGCGAACTGTGTCGTCGGGCATCGACCGGACGACATCGTGGCCGGTGCGCGTCGGATGGACTCGAAATCGGGCGAGTGGGAGCCACCGTTCGGCGACGGCCACGCCGCGGAACACATTCTCGACGACGTCGGACTCGAAAGCCAGCACGCGGAACGAGAGACCGAATCGCCGGCGAAAGAGGCTCCCAGGGAACTGTAGGAGATGCCCGATCGCCCAGGGCGATACTGCTGGGATAACGGGCCTGCCTCCGACACCGGCGTGGTGAGTTCGGCGGATGGATCGGTCGTTTCTCTGCGGGATTCCCCCGCGCACAGCCTCGACGCACAACGGTGGATTCGAGCGCGAAACGGGTGAGAGTGAACAGATGTCTCTACGGCGCTGTCACACGCTCGCCGCGAGCACTGTCCGACTCCCGAACCGGTACCGCCCCACACGTCGCTTTGTCACTCAGTGGGCGTTAATTCCGCGGGTAACTACTTACTATTTATTAGCCACCGACTCCTACCGTCGGCCAGCGACAGTGGTAGTGACGCAGCCATCACCGCTTCGTGGCGTTGGCCTCCAGACGCCGTCGTCCGCGACAAGGAACGGCCCTCTCTCTGACGTCGGTGGCGTCACGCGCCTCTGTGAACCCCGCTGGAGTCCCCACTGATGCTGGATGAAAGATTGAACCGCCGGAAACTGCTCGCTCTGATCGGAGCCACAGGGGTGGGAACGGTGGCCTTTCGAGCGTATTCAGACGGTGGCCGAAGTCGGGAGTCGGGACCGCGGTCGGAAACGCCGACGCCACAGGCCACTGACGAGCCGCGCTCGTCGACACCCGACAGTCGCCAGTCCCAGACGGACGACCCGTCCGTCGTCGATATCCGCCAATTCGGCGCTCGTGTCGACGGGCAGACGGACGACACGCCTGCGATCCGCCGCGCGCTCGATGCCGTTCACCCGGGCGGTATCCTGCAGTTTCCGCCCGGCGACATCGTGATCGATTCCCCCGAAGATGTCCGGGCCGCCATCTCACTCACAGACCAGCACCGGAACGTGACGATTCGCGGGAGCGTCGACGGCGAGACACGGAGTACGCTCCACATGGCTCCGAACCAGGAGCACGTCCACTACGCGTTCCACGTCACCGGCGACGGTCTGAAAGCGAGCGACGAGATCTCGATTCGCAACGTGACAATTGACCTCCACTCCGAGCAACAGGATACGGTCGGAACCGCGATCAGAACGAACGGTTCGAACGGGACCTTCTCCTTACGAAATTGCCGGATCATGAGGACGCGCAACTCGGGGATCAAGATGGTCGGGGGGATGGATGGTGATATTCAAGACTGCAGGTTCGAGGACAACGGTGTGGTCGCCTACGGTCACGCGATTTCGCCGAAGCAGGCCACGCGGAAGACGACGACGACGATCAGGAACGTCGTCTGTACGAATCAGCGAGGTGTTTCTATCGACGTTGGAAAGGGCCGCAACGGCGACAAGCAGACCGTACACATCGAACAGTGCGTCCTGAAAGACAGCATCGGCGGCATCAAAATCAACCCGACCGCCGCCGCTGTAACGATCAAGAACACCCAGATACTCGGCGGTGAGTCGACGACGATCCCGGTCAAAATGAACCCGTACGACTACTATATGGGCACTGTCGAACTGGACAACGTCCTCATCGACGGCGGCGGCTGGCCCGGAATCGACTTCCCGAACGCGACGGCGCTCGAACTCCACGACGTCGCGATCAAGAACGTCGACAAGAACAACGAGAGCCGAGGCAGGGACCGGGGCGGAATCCGAACCGACGAACTCGACTTCGGCTCTTCCGGACGAATCTCGATACACAACGTCGGCGTCAACAACGAGGGTCCTGCACTGAAGATATTCGAGGGCAGTGGCTCGATCGCGGAAGTCAGACACGACGGAACGGGCGGACTCGGCCAAACCGAGGGCGTGACGGTCCGAGCCGACAGACAGGGGGAACCACCGCTGGAACCCGACATCCCGACCGAATCCGAGGTCGGACTCGCGGATCACTCGGTCTAGGGACGGTGACCGCTCCGTGGCCGGGCGCGCTGATGACAGTATCGACGTGTTCGGTGATCGAATCGCGGGGGATGGGGGTGCCAGGACTATGCGGCTCAGAGGTAGCCGAGATCCGCGAGTCGTTGCTCCGTCTCCGCGTCCATGCTGTCCTGTCTGGACTCCTCGACGTCGGGCCTCCGCTCCCGGTGATCCGTCGCCGTCGTCGTCGCCCACGGGACCTTCTTTAGCGACGGATGGAGAAACCCCTCTGGGTGACCGTACAGGCCCAACTCGCCGAACAGTTCCCCGTGGTCGGCCGTAATGACCACCTTCGATGCATCGACGTTACGCAGGAGGGTCTCGATCGAGTCCAGCACGAACCGGAGGTTTTCGAGGTAGAGCTCTTTGACTTCAGTGATTGTCGCCACTTCCTGATCCAGCGCCGTCCACGGATCGGCCTCGACGGCAGTCGGCGGTCTGTTCTCTGCGTACGCGTCTGCGATATACGGGGTGTGTGGCTGGAGATAGTGGACGACCATCCGATCGAACGTTCCGTTCCGGGCCGCGTTGATCGCGTAGTCGGTCATGATGTCCGGTGGCGCTTCGGGGAAGTGCTCGTCGGAGTCGTGTCTGTGGACGTGGAGGAATTTCGCGAACGCCGACTTCTCGACGATGTCCCAGTCCGGCCACATCACCGGAATGGAATACGCTTTCGGCGGAAACGTCCTGTCGTTGAACGTCTGGGGGAAAAACGGATTGGACGTGATCAGCGCCGTCTCCGCGATAGCTTCGCGGTACTCGTTCGTGAACGTCTTGCAGATCCACTCGTGTGACGCGCTGCCGACCGACCAGACCGACCCAATTTCGTCGAGGAAGTCGTACTCTGAGGCGACGCTTCGGAGAGCGTCGACCCGACACGCGTCGAGCACGAGCAGCAGATCCCAGTCTCGCTCGTAGATGTTCGTCCCGATCGGGTAGCGCGTCGTCAGTGTGTAGTACGGTCCGTTGAACGCACCTCGAAGCGCCCGTGCCACGTCTTGCAAGTCACGCTGTTGAATCCCCCGAGAAAGCTCGCTCGCCCAGCTGCGAGCATCGGTTTGCATGATGCCGTACTCGGACGAACCGGATATAGTTATACTTGGAAAAACGCCAAATCTCGACCGACGAGTCGGGCAGTCGGCCGGCGGCTGAGACCCGCTGACGGAATCAGACACCACGACGCCACCTGCGAGTCGGTCGTCCGTTCACCGACGAAGCGCTTTCGCTGACGCAGTCGGCGAGACGCATATTGGAGTGACTGACCTGACTGTTCTGGTGGTTCGCCCCGTGGTAAGAGGCTCCTACCACTCTCACACCATCGGTAATGTCCTATTACTAGAGCGCCAAACTGGTAACAAAGTGGCATCTACGCATCATCCCTTCGTGCGTAGATGCAGGGTTGACCATCGATATTCGGTTAGTTCGTTTATTAGAACAACTCCGAATCCTCTGGTCGTATGATGTCCCAGCAACCCTACGCACATATCGAACCACGCTCACGCGACCGGCTCAACTCGCAGCGATCTCAGGAGTCGTCGCGCTCTCGGCCCGGCGGTTTCACTCGGCGAGACGAGGGGGGCCGCCGTCGATGACTGTCTACGTCACAGATCACGGTGCGACGCCCGACGACGGAACCGACGATACGGCCGCGATCCGAGCGGCCGCTGACGCGGCCGCACCGGCCGGCACTGTCTTCTTCCCCGCCGGAACCTACGACGTCGGGGCGAACTCGCGCTTACCGCTCGACTTTCCCGAAGATGGCCGATGGGACGACCTGACCTGGAAGGGTGAAGACTACGCCACGACCACGATCAGGCTCGCTGGGGGTCAGACCAAGTTCCACAGCCTGTGGAACGTCACCCCTTCGACTCCGATCTCGAACGTCACGATCGAACAGTTGACGATCAACGGGAACGGCCGCAACCAGGACTACGGCATCGGTGTCGGCATTCACGCCGACGACATCCAGGGAACGACCAGCCTGATCGATTGTCGATTCGAAGACTGGGCCAACACTGGCATTACCTGCGATACCGGTGACCTCGTTATCAAGCGCTGTGAGTTCGAACGGTGCGGTCACGCGGCCCACCGGATCTCGGGGCTGGCTGGTCACGGGTTCTCCCTGAACACTGACGGAACAGTCCGAGTCGAGGATTCGGTATTCAAGAACATGATCGGGACGGACGGTGACGTGATGACGGGTTCCGGTGCGACGTTGACGATGGACCGCTGTATCGGAATGGGACGAACCGAGTATTCGGCGCTTCTCAAGATCAACCCAGGTCCAAGCGACGTCACGATCCGCCGGTGTATCTCACAGAACCGCGGGACGATGGCCGTCAAGAGCAATCCGCAGACGGACGACATCGGCTCGATCCTGCTCGACAACGTCTTGGTCGACGGGAGCGACCGTCCGGCGCTCGATTTCCCCGCACCGGGATCGGTCACCGTCGTCGACTGCGCGTTCAAGAACGTCGACCGAAGCGACATGCGTGGCTACGGTATCTACACGGACGGGATCGACTGGAGCTCTTCAGGGCCGTTCTCCGTCCACAACGTGGGGTCGAACAGCGACGGTGAAGCCGTCTCGATTCGGAACGGCGGCGGGACGATCTCCGGGCTCGTGTACGATGGCGTCTCCGGCGTCGGCTCCGCGGATGGGACGACCCTGGAGGGAGCGACCCGCGGCGATCCGGTCTCTCCCGACGTGCCCTCCCTCTCGGAGATCGGTCCGGTCTCCAGTTCTTCTTCGACCGACGGGTCCAGCGACTCTGACGGATCGACCAGCACTGACGGCTCTACCGATTCCGGTGACTCGACCGAGACGACGGACTACGGGGGCTACTCGAAGCCTGCGGCCGGCAGCCTGGAGTGGCACGTCCCGCTCAACGAGAACTTCGAAAGCATCGAGCAGGACGTCCGCGACCTCGCCCAGCGAATCGCCGAACTCGAAAAGAACCACTGACTGCGCCGCCCCTGGCCTGCAGTCCCGGTCAGGTGCCCCGTCACGGACCTGCTCTGTCGGGTGACCGCGACGGCATTCGGGAACCGACTGCTGACCGCTCTCGTCTCTCTCGGGGGTAATCTGCGCGTAACTATGCGACTTTGGCGGGGATCTCTCAGATAGTCACCGTTTGGTTATGAGAAGAGCGCACCCCCCGATCAGATTGCCCGACGACGTCACGGACGAATCAGAGTTGACTCCGAGCCATTATCCCTGACCGATGAGCGAGACTGATTCGGACGCTCCCCTCGTGTCGGTCGTCATAACGACGTACAATCGACCGGAGTGCCTCGAGCGGGCGATTCAGACCGTCTCTGCCCAGACGTACCGCCCGATCGAGATCGTCGTGGTCGACGACCACTCGCGGACTCCGGCGTCCGATGTCGTGGCAAAGCTCTCGCCCGACGTGGCAGACCTCCGCTGTATCCGCCACGACGTGAACAGGGGGGCGAACGCCGCACGGAACACCGGAGTGGACGCGGCGTCGGGGTCGTATGTGGCCTTCCTCGACGACGACGATCGCTGGGCGCCGGACAAACTGGAGCGTCAGGTCGCGGCGTTCGAGCGGTCCGATCCCGATGTCGGCCTCGTCTACAGCGGACGGAAGCACGTGGGCGACGGCACCGTCACCGAACGCAAGATTCCCGACCCGATCGAGGGGGACGTGACGAAGCGACTCCTCTGTCGGAACGTCGTCGGGACCCAGTCCAGCGTCGTGGTGCGAACGGACATCGCTCGGGAGGTTCCGTTCGACGAGGAGATTCAGCGCTGGGCCGATCTGGAGTGGTACATCCGAGTGTCTCAGGTCTGTGATTTCCTCGCCGTCCCGGAGCCACTGGTCATCTACACGTTCGACGCCGGCAATCGGATCTCCGACGACTTCGAGCGACTACAGACGACTGTCCACCAGTTCATCGAAAAGTACAGCGATCTCGCGTTGCAGTACGGGTTCCTGTTCGAGCGAAAGATGAGAGGGTGGGCCTACCACCGGGTTGCTCAGTCGTGCGTCTACGCCGGCAACTACCAGGGGGCGCGCCGTTACTCGCGGCGCGCGATAGCGGCGTACCCGTTCGAATCTTCGTTTTACGTCTACGCGTTCGCCTCGCTTGGCGGTCGCCTCACCCACAGAACAGCACAGGCCGCTCGGACCGTGTTCTCTCGAATGCCGCTCCCATCGACGTGAGTGCCTGCAGGTGACGGCCGTTACGATAGCTGCATCGCCCGGCACACGCCGAGTAACGATAGTATGGTCCCTTTTCTTATCACGAACGATGATAAATTAGCGGCAAATCATGAGCGGGATGATCGGTGGGACTGTCAACGGGTCCCGCCTCCAGGAGGCGGTGTCCGAACTCGGCGCTCGGACGCGAGAGAAGTCGTGGCTGTACGAACACGGTGGGTCGGGACTCGGACTGTCGTACACGACTGCGGACCCGCAGGGGGTGACTGTCTGGGACGACGGCTCAAGAGCGGGGGTCGTCTTCGGGGTCGTCACGAACCGAAGCGAACTCGGGATTTCGGAGACCGAGGTGTTCGACAGATTGTTGGATCGGCCGAAAGAGACCGCTCGAGCGCTGGAAGGCGAATTCCTGATCGCGTGTTACGACAGCGACCGTGACTCGCACGTCGTCGTCACCGACAAACTCGGCGCTCGCTCGTGCTACTACACGACAGACGATGGGGTGTACTACGCGACGGACGTCGACGTCCTGTTGCCGTTTCTCGACGAGCCGGAACTGGATCGCCAGGGTGCGAGCGATATGTTGCTCATGGGACACATGTGGGGTGAGCGAACGCTCGTGGAGGGCGTTCGGGCGATGCGGCCGGCGACAGTCATGGAGGTCACGAACGGCACGCTCGCGACGAGTCGCTACTGGAAACCCGAGTACGAACCGGCAGAGACCGGGTCGGCCTATTTCGACGAACTGGCAGACCGGTACCGACAGGCGGCCAGGCGATTTGGCGGGACGCTCCCGGAGAATGCTGGCATCTGGCTGTCCGGCGGTCTCGACAGTCGAACCACCGCGGCGGCACTGCTCGACGAAGCTCCCGACGGGTCGCTGGAGTCGCTGACCGCCTACGGCTACGACGCGAATCCGCCGACGAACGACAACCCGCGCATCGCCCGCGAGATCGCGGAGACGCTCGGCATCGAGTATTCTCAGATTCCGCTCTCCGCAGAGACGTTCGGCGAGGACTTCGAGCGCGTCATCGAAGCGACCGACGGGATGCTCCGCTGGAACACGACTGCGAACCTCTCGCCGACCTACCACATCCGGGACGACGTTCCGGTTCTCATGGAGGGAATGCAGGGCGAACTCATCGGCGATCACCTGCTTCGCTATCACCTCGACGATGCCCAGTCCATCGTCGAGGCCCAGCAGAACAGCGAGGCATCGACCGACGTCGAGACCGTCGAGAACCTCCTTACCGTCGACGTCGATCCGCTGGCGACGTTCAAGGCCGAGGCCGAGCGGACTCCCGAGCGGACACATCGTGGAAAGGTGCTCGACATCCACTTCCAGAACTACTACGCACGGCTGGGACTTGCGAGCAATCGGGTGATGCGTGACTGGACAGGCAACAGGGTGGTCCAGGTCGACGGCGACTATCTCGAATGGTGCGCAAAGATCCCGCAGTACTACCGGAAGGGGACGTTTCCCCTCTCCCAGCGGGTCTTCCAGTCCGACGCCGGGGGAGTACCCTACGGCACGTCGATCGCGAAACTCGAACTGTGCCGTCGGATCTCTCCCGAACTGTCGGAGATCACTTACGAGCGAACGAAGACCAAGCCCTCGAGACCCTATCATCTCCACGTCGGCGGGTTCGTCGGCAACGTCGTGGTCAACCGGCTCCGCTCGAAGCCGACCTACGCCAACGGACAACTGCAGGACTTCTGGATCAGGGACACGGACACGTACGTCCATCGCCGCGTGACAGAACTGATCGACGCCGCGATGGACCGCGACCTGTTCGACGCGGACGCCGTGGAAGCGGTCTACTCTGCCCACATGGACGGAGCGAACAACGCCACACTTCTCGCGCAGATTACGACTCTAGAGTACTGGATTCAGGAGCACCTCGATTGACCCACCACCGCGAGTCGAACGCGTGTCTCGGGGCTGCAAGCCGTTCTCACCCGCTGACTACCCGGTCCCGTTGATGCGGTAGACGTTCACGTTCCCGTTGTGATACACTTGCGACGTGGTCGGATCGCGCCGTAGCTGCTCGAAGTCCCGGTCGTGGAACCGCCACTGGTCCCGGTAGTCTGGGTACACCGACGGGTAAAACTCGCGTCCTTTGGTCGTGATCACCATGTACTGGTTCGTCTGATACGACGACCCCAGCGTGTCGTTGTCCCGATAGCCGAAGCTCGGTGGCGGTAACGGGCTCTCGGGATCGACGATCTCTCGTCGCGAGTCCTTGGTCACCCCGAAATAGGTGTCACCGAACCGCCACAGCGTGATCCCGTATTCGACGGTCCCGAAGAACCGATTCCGGTGATCGAGCAACCACTGTGACCCCTCCAGTTCGGCGTCGGTAACGTGGCGCCCGGGCTCGGCTTTCAGGGGCGAGTGATAGAGGCTCAGAACGCCGAACGTGCTGTACGCGACGAGAGTGACACAGAGGAACAGCGTGATGCCCCGCCGGAAGTCGAGTCGCTGGTACGCCCAGTAGAACAGCGGTCCGGCGAGCAGCGTCCCGAAGATGTTGACGTACAGGAGCGGGCGGCCGAATCCGACGATGAGGTCGAAGACGAGAAAGCAGACCGACGCGCCGGCGAAAGCGACGAACGAAACGACGAAGGTCCCCTCGTAGACGTCGGTGTCGAATTGGCCGACAAGTCCATCGTACACCTTCGTGAGTAGGTACAGGCCGCCGATAGCCAGAAAGATCGCAGAGACGCCGTACTCGACGAACCCGATGACCAGGATGTCCGAGAGCTCTGGTGAAGTCGAACTGACCGCCGAGCTGTACTGTCCCAGCGGTGACTGCCCCCCGGACGTCCCTAACAGTCCACGGATCGCTTCTCTGCTCCGCCTGATGATTGGGCCGAAGCCGTGATACCAGGAGAGGAACAGTCCGACCAGTAACTGGAGGGTCGCCGCTCTCCCGACGGATGCCCGCGAGCCCTCGATCCCCGAGTGGACGCTCAGTACTCCGTCCACGAGGACGTATGCGAGCAGGATACCGCTGACGAACAGCGTTATTATCGGGTGATAGATGACGAGCGACACCGCGGCGACCGCGAGGGCGATTCGGGACGGAATGGACCGAGTCTGGCGCTCCCGCACGAACAGATAGAGGACGAACGGAACGACTAACGATATCTGCGTGTACGGCGACGGGTTGGTGTAGGCACTCCCAGCGACGAAGAGTATCGCGAAAGGAAGCGTCAACAACGCCCGCTGTCGGTCGTACAGTCTGACGACGAACGCGTACCACGCCAGTACCGAGAACACCGGAACGACGATCGAGATCGTGTTGATGATATGGAGCGGCTCGATACCGGTCGCGTACGAGAGCGAGAGCGTGAGAATGTGGATGTTCGGATAGATGTCTTTCGCCGGCGGTGTTCCGAACTGGTGGATGCTCCGAATGTAGCCGATGTGCGTCAGGACGTCAGCGCGGTCGTAGGCCTGATAGCCGCGAAAGTACGGGAGCGACAGGATCAGCGTCTCGATCGAGAGTGCGATGACAACCCCGTATCGCCACGAAAGCGGCGAGTCGCTGTCCCAGAGGGCATAGCGAGCGATCAGCAACTGGCACAGGACCAATCCCGAAATCGCCAGTATCCAGAACTCGACCGGTAGTGCTCGGTAGACGGAGAACTCGTAGCCGTCCGCCGGCGGCGTGAGGAAGAGAATGATCGTCAGAAGGAGGACGACGATCGCACCACTCAGGACTGCCGCTTTCGTGGCGCGACTCTCTCGTCGTTCGGTCATCTGCGACCTCCCCACTCGGATCCAGCGTTCGATGGTGCCGTCTTCGGCGGCTGATCGGTCCCGACCATCATTACTCCGTGACGGTCACCCAGAAGTAGGTATGGCGGTAGGAACTCTCGATGCTCGGTCGCTCTGGGGGCTCACCTCTATAGAGGAGAAACGCCAGACGGCTCTGTTCCGACCCGGGGATCTGGCTGATTTCGATCGACCGATTGAGCCGTTCCGTCTCTTGGTCAGCGAGCGTCAGCGAGAACTGGTCGACGGTGGTCGCCTGTCTGACACGTCGACCGTCGCTCTCCTGTCCGATCTGTTGTTGCTCGACGACGACGGTGTAGCTCGTCTCGGTCCCCTCACGGTTGGTGATCGCCACGACCACCGACTGGGGGTCCCCGGCCGCAAACGACGTCGGATATTCGTCCGCCGTGAGGTTCCCCGTTTCGTCGTCGATCGTAAGTAGCGAGAATTCGGTGTACGTCTCTCCCTGTGGCTGGCTGATCAACGTCGCGCCCGCGACGCCTGCCGCGGTCAACAGGAGGACGACGGTGACCGCTCCGACGGTCGGCCCGCTGGAAAACTGGGCACGAAGGTCGCTCGTCACACGCTCGCCGAGGCGTGCGACGGGAACGCCTGCCCGTTCCGTACGGGATCGTGCTCGACGCAGTACCGCGGCGGCCGAACACACCACCGTGACCGCTGTCACGAGCGCGAACGTCGTGTCAGGCCCGATATCGAAGCCGAGGAGATTCACGAGTAATATCGGGAGCGGGACCGAGAAGATGCTGAGGCCGACCGTCATCACCGCGATCTCGGTTCCGAACAGCCGCGTGTCGTCCGAGACGGTCTCGCTCTCCGATCCCCGAACGATCTGTCTGTACATCGTCGGGTAGAGCGCTGCGGTGGCGGCGTACCCGGGGAGTACGAAGACGAAGAGAAACCCCAGTACGACGCGAAGCGGCGTCGGTAGCAGGGCTGGGAGCCAGAGGCTGACGACCGCGGTCCCGACCGAAACAGTACCGACAACGAGCAGATCGAGATTATCGAGGGCCCGGCCGCCTCGCTCGTCAGGATGACTCACTGTGATCGCACCCACAGATCTTGGCGAATCATAGTTTCGTGTGAGACCGGGAGAAGACTTCGCCGACGATTGCTGTCCCCCGTACTGGACTCATCGTGTTGCCTCTCGAAGGCAGACCTGCATTGTTAGTTTGAGTCTACCAATCGTTTGATGCGGGTTCCGCCCGGTCTGGTCGACCTGCTCGTTCGCCGACCAGGGTAAACGGCATATACCTCTATGTCGGAGTTTCGCACACCTTTATTATGCTCTCGACGCGTGGCACTCGGTGGGTGACTGGATCGTGAGCGAAGACACCGACGAGTTCGTCGAACCGTCGTTCTGGGATCGAATCACTACTGCGCGTTTCGACAGCTCCGATGGGGCCGATTCGCCCGTCGACCGGAACTACAGCCATCGCGGAGCAGATATGGACCAGTCCAGTCGCTTTTGGAGCCTCGTCGTCATTCAGACCGGGTGGATGGCGGCCACATTGACGCTCCTGCTTCTCTTCGACATGTGGGCGCTCGATCTGTATTTCATCCTCTCGCTCAACGGGCTACTGATCGCCAGGGTGCTGGTCGCACCGGTCCACGGGAAACCGGACTGGTGGCGTCGTCTGAACTGGCTCGTCTACCTCGGGTTCGCCCTGCTGCTGTATCTCATCGTTCAGCGGTTCGTTCACTACACGGCCTGACGCCTGTGATCTGTTTTGCGCCGTAGCGGGTTTCTAACAAAGAAGCCGAACGGAAACAGTCGAACCAGATGCCCCGTCCCGAACCCGTGACCGCCACCTCACGCCCCACCGACGATGGCGGGGAAGGTCCGTCGATCGGGTTCTACATCCCGAACCTGACGGTCGGCGGTGCGGAGCAGGTGACTGTGAACATCGTCAACGGACTGTATCGTCGCGGGTACGATGTCGAACTGGTCCTCTCTCACCCGTACGGGAAACTCCACACGGAGATCGACGAAGACGTACCGGTCGCCACGCTTGGCCAGTCACGTGTTCCCGTGGCAGGTATCACGGCGCACGTTCCGCGACTCGTCTCGTACCTCGAGAACACTGAACCGGACGCGTTACTCTCACAGGTAACGCACGCGAACACGGTCTGTCTCGCGGCGGCGAAATTTGCCGACAGTCGGACCAAAGTCGTTCCGACAGAACACAACGCGTTCGACGTCGAACCGGCAGGGTCGCTGAAGTCGAAACTGCTCAGGCGGCTGGCCGTACGGTTGCTCCCCTCGGCCGACCGCGTGATCGCCGTCTCCGAGGGAGTTTCCGACAGCCTCGTCGAGCAGATGTCGCTCCGAGCGGACGACGTGACCGTGCTGCACAATCCGATCGAGATCGAACGGGTCCGCGAACGCGCCCGCCGCCCAGTCGATCATCGGTGGATCGAAGACGACGGCCTCCAGGTGATCCTTTTCGTCGGCAGACTCGACTCGCAGAAGGACCTCGAGACGTGGCTTCGGTCGTTCGCGCGGGTTCACGAGGCGAGGCCGGACACCAGAGCGGTCGTCGCCGGTCAGGGTCCACTTCGCGACGACCTCCGCGAAACCGCCGCCCAGATGGGTCTCGGGGACGTCGTTTCGATCCCCGGGTACGTCGACAACCCGTATCGGTTTATGGAACAGGCGAGCGCCTTCTTGCTCACGTCTCGCTTCGAGGGGCTCCCGACTGTACTCATCGAGGCGATGGCCTGTGGTTGTCCGGTCGTCTCGACGGATTGCCCCAGCGGGCCCCGGGAGATCCTCGCGGACGGGCAGTACGGCCGTCTCACGCCCGTCGGTGACCCAACGGAGATCGCGACGGCCGTCGAGGAAACGCTCGACGAGGAGACGGATACCACTGCCCTACGACGACGAGCGGACGACTTCTCCCCTGGCGAGGTACTCGATGACTACGAGCAGTTCATTCAGACTCACGTCCGGTAACCTTCGGCCGACGAGTATCGCTCCGTCGACAGTGGCGGACACAGAGTGTACCAGGCCCCAGCATTTTCTCGTGGTTCCGTCGGTCAGATAAACGATGTGAGCTCTCGAATTTCGTCGACGATTCCCCACTCGATTTGCGATTCGATCGCGAGCACTGCGACGGCGTAGGTCACGATACCGACGACCACGAGTAACACGAATTCGAGTAGCGGCGCTATCGTGATGACACGCTGGATCCACAGCCCCACCAGTCCCATGACTCCGGCCGCGGGGAGCGGGTAGGCGAACTCCTTCGCCAGCCGCTGGAAACTGCCGTCGATAGCCTCGACGGCGAAGTACATGTCCACTGGCGTCATCACGAACGCGTAGACGGCGACGATTACCATTGCGACGCCCGAGATTCCGTACCTGACCGCGGCAGGATAGATCGGGATGGCGATGAGAACGATGGTGAGTAACTGTACTTTCACGAGGTAATCCTGGTTGCCGGTCGCTCGCCAGACGGACCCGAACGACGCGAGATAGCCGCGAAGTAACCCATACATCGCCAGTAGCTGCATCGGGACTACCATCGGTAGCCACTGCTCTCCCAGAACGCCGGTGACGAACGGTTCAGTCACGAGTGCGATTCCGATCGCCATCGGCGCGACCAGGAACATCGAGAGGCGGATCGTCCGGTAAAACGCGGATCGGACCGTTTCGGGGTCGTCTTGGACTTTCGAATACGCGGGAAAGCTCACTTGCGAGACGACGTGGGCTAACTCGGTCGCCGGTGCGTTCGACAGCCGATAGGCGAGCTGGTAGAACCCGAGTGCCGAGGAACCGAGCAACCACGAGACGAAGATGTCGTCCCCCTGGTTGCTCACGTAGTTCAACACGTTCGATGCGGTGATCCACTTGCCGTAATCGATCATTTCCGCGGCGCGCGCGACATCGATGGACGGCCAGGGCCGGTAGCCGCTGAGAACAAACGAAAAGCCGGTACGGACGAGATTACGAGCGACGTATCCGAACGCGAGTGCCCAGACGGTCGGGTCGAACATCGCGTACGCGAGCGCGACGAAAAAGTAGGCGGCGTCACCGCTTACGTCGTACACGAACTGCTTGTGGAAGTTCAGGTCTTTCTTGAAATAGACGATCGATGGGTTTCTCAGTCCCAGTATGGCAGGGCCGATCGCCATTACGCGGAGGATTGGTTCGATGTTTGGCTCCGAGAAGAACCACGCGATTCCCGGTGCCGCGACGAAAAGCGTGCCTCCGAGTAGTATTCCTCTGCTCCCGTTCAGCACCCACACCGTGTTCAGATAGGGGTCGACGTTCTCGCTTTCGTTGTAAATCAGTGCGTCGTTGAGGCCGAGTTTCGAGACGCGCCTGAGGCCGGTGATGACCAGCATCGCCGACCCCACGATTCCGAACGCGCGCGGGTCTAGAAGACGAGCCAGAAAGACCACCGTCAAAATCTGGAAGGCACGCCCGGTGATGTTCAGTAGCGTCAGCCAGATGCCTCCCGTCACCGACTGCTCGATCAGACTCTCTCCGGGTGTGAGGATCGTTCGAATTCGCCGGAATATCGCTCTCAACCAATCTCTCACGGTGCCTCCGGTTCTACTTGCGAGCGTGCTCCCGAGAGCCAGCGCCAGCGGTACTGCCACCCCTCTTCGACCGTGACAATATCGTACGGAATCGTGTCCATCTGTTGTCTCCGGGCGAGGTTTCCAGTCCCGATACCGTCTGCGAGCCGACGCCTGTGTCGTTCGTTAGCTAACTGTTCTAGATAGTAATACTCTTCCTTCCTGCTACACGTTTCGGTCCGTCCCTGTGAACCTCGCTCGCCCGGCGCGAGACGCGTGGTAAGGTCTATCTGCGACTGCGGTTAGCAACCGACCAGCGGCGTTACCGTTCGGTATCCGACATATAACAGAGTGGCTAACCGACAAGTCGAGCGTAATGAAGATCTGTGTCCACGGGCTCGGATACATCGGACTGGCGACAGCGTCGTTGTTCGTGCATAACGGACACGAAGTAATCGGCTACGATACCGACGATCGCGTCCGACGCCGACTGGAACGCGGTGAGCCCGAGGTCACGGAAGAAGAACTCGAATCCTACGTCTGTGGCGCGCTTGAAAGCGATCTCACGGTTTCAACCCATCCTGAACCGGCCGAATACCACCTCGTCTGCGTCCCGACGCCGTACGACATGGACGCCGGCCGTGCGGACCTCCAGTACGTCGAGGCCGCCGCACGGAACGTCCGCCCCCTCTTGCGAACCGACGACGTGGTCGTCCTCGAATCGACCGTCCCTCCCGGGACTACCGAGACCGTCCTCGCCCCGATCCTCGCCGAATCGGGACTGGAGCCCGGATCCGACATCGGATTGGGCTACGTCCCTGAGACGATGCTCCCAGGCAACGCCGTTGCCGAACTCCGGTCCAACGACCGCATTCTCGGCGGCATCGACGCAGAGTCGACCGCGGCGATCGAGGAATTGTACGGGACAGTCCCGACGGGGGACCTCAGGATCGCGCCCGACGCCACCACCGCCGAGTTCGTCAAGCTCGTCCAGAACGCGTTCCGTGACGTCAACATCGCCTACGCCAACACACTGGCACTCACTGCCCGGGACTACGGCGTCGACGTCCGTGAGGCGATCAGGCTGGCGAACAACCACCCGCGTGTCGACATCCTGCGTCCCGGTCCCGGCGTCGGTGGTCACTGTCTCCCGGTCGACCCGCTGTTCTTCGCCGAGCGCTCCGACGAGACACAGCTCGTCGACGCCGCAAGGAAGGTGAACGACCGAATGCCCGGCTACGTCGCGGACCTGGTCGCGGAGGCGCTCGACACGCTGGAGGACAAGGCCATCGCAATTCTCGGAGTCGCGTACAAGGGCAACGTCGACGACACGCGAAACAGTCCCGGACTGGAGATCGCACGGATTCTCTCCGATCCCGCAACCGCGGAGCGCCGAGTCGCGGACGGAGGTCTGGGGGCGACCGAAATCAGACTGTGTGATCCCCACGTGACGAGTCCTTCCCTCGAACTGATGCCGCTCGCCGAGGCGCTGGACGGTGCCGACGCGGCGGTGCTGACCAGCGCCCACGACGAATTCGCCGGTCTCGATCCCCAATGGGTCGGGTCGCTCCTCGGCGAGCGGGTTGTGGTCGATCCACTCGACCTCGTGGACGCCGACACGTGGGAGCAACACGGTTTCGAACACGTCGGCATCTGAAAATGCAGCAGCCGGTGTCGACCGGTGCGGTCGGTTTCGACACTTGTCAGTCCACTTCTCGAACGCACGCTTACTGTCGGTACCACACGTCGACGTGGTGGTCCGGGCCGTACGACTTCCCGACGATGTCGAGTCGCCCGTTGCCGGTCATATCGACGAGTTTCGCCTCGTGCGTGGCGATGTCCCGTTCGACGACGTGCTCGCGAAACTCGAACCCGCCGAGGTTCTCGAAGACGAGGTGGACGGGGCGGTCGTTCTCTCCCAGGGACATCTCTCCGACGTAGATGTCGGGGTACCCGTTCCCAGTCAGGTCCGCCGTCTGGAGGCTGTGGGGACAGAACATATCGTCTCGGAGTACTGTCGGGTCACCGCCGGGGTACTCGACCCACGCGACGCGTCCCGGGTGTGTTCCGAAGGTGGGCGAATCCCCCTCTGAGAGTACCACTTCGGGCGTCCCGTCGCAGTCGAGATCGGTCACGGCGACTCGCGTGTCGTCCCACCCCGTACAGAGGTCCTCGCGTCGCCAGTCGTCGCCCGCTCGATGATACACGTTCGTTCCGGCGATGATCTCACGCGCTCCGTCACCGTCCAGATCGGCCACCGCTACTCCTTCGACCCTGACACCAGTGTCGATCAGATGGAGGTTCGCGTCCGGCCACGGTTCCTGGGACGGATCGGCCGGGATGTCGTAGTAAAACACTGTTTCGCTGTCCTGCGAGAGCCCCACAAGTTCGTCGTTTCCATCGCCGTCGACGTCCGCGACGAGCAGGTCGTGGTACTTCTCGAATCGACTGGAGATGTGGTACTGCTCCCACGACTCTCTCGGGTTCTCCGGCTGGGAATACCAGTAGATGTCGGATCGACCGAACCCCTGTCCGACGACCAGATCGAGTCGCCCGTCGCCGTTGATGTCGGCGAGGTCGCTACCGACCCCCGGATGGAGGTCGGTCTCCGGTGCCAGCACGTGTCGGTCCCAGCCCGGGTTCTCGTACCAGAAGATATTCGTCTCGAATCGCGGTGTCACCCGACTGAGCGGCCCGACCGTCGGCAGCTGCACGTCTGTTCCCGCGACCGTGACCGCCGGGTCCCCGCCCATGCCCACGACGATGAGGTCTGGACGTCCGTTACCAGTGAAATCACCCGTTTGCAAGCCGCTGAGCTTGCTACAGGGCGGGTGACTGTCGATACGCTCGTGGGAGAACTGCATAGCGGCTTCTCGGCCGATGCCGGTATTGTTATTTTACTCTTATCCCGCTGTCACGTTACGTATCGCCCTCAAACCGCCGTTCTCACCGACCGTCTGGCTCATCGACGATGGATACAACAGCCTCGAACTGAGGGGGTCCGTGACCGCCACGTCGACCCTAGCTCACGGTGACGTCGACCCAGATGTGTGCCTCACGGTAGGCGTTCTCGGCCGTGGGTTGCTCTGGGATACCGTCCCTGTACAACAGATACGTCAGCCGGAGCCGTTCGCCTTCGAGCACCGGTGTGACGGTGTGGCGCTGTAGCCAGCGATCTCCGGGCGCAGTTCGGTTGTCGTAAGTATCGAGGCGCGCACGCTCGATGACTTCACCCGTCGGTGCGGTTCTGGTCAACTGCACGACGACGACGTACTCCGTCGTCTCCATCTCGCGGTTCGTGACCGAGAAGTACAGCTGTTCGGACTCGCCCAGCGTTATCTCCTCGGGATAGCCGCTCGCTTCCAGCACGCCGGTCTCGTTCTCGGTTAGCAGTCCGAACTCGGTGTAGGCCTCGCCCCGCTGTGGCTGCGCTGCAACCAGCGTCACGCTCGCAAACGTGACGAGGATCGCCAGGCAGACGACGATCGTCCCGAGTTGGATCCCGTCGCCGTCGGAGTTCCCGCTGGTTGTCCGTGAGTCACCGTACGGCATCGCGGTCTGGCTCGACCCCGTCGGCGTCCTGCTGTAGCGACGGAACAGCGCGATAGCGCTCGCCACGATCGTCACGATTGCGAGGGCGGTGACGACCGGTGTCGGACGGATCGGCCACGGCGTGAACTCGAGGTTGACTCCGACGATGATCGCCAGACAGATACTCGCCGCGACCGAATACAGGATCCGCTCGGTGGCGATTAGCCGGTGCTGTTCGTATCTCGGATTCCGAGTCGGAAAGAGGGACGCGACCACGGCATAGCCCGGAACGAACAGCAAGAACGGCAGTGCGATGGCTGCGAGGGGGATGCCATCCAGCGGCGACAGCGTTGCGAGGAGCGTAATCGCTGTGTATCCCACGACAGCAAGCAAATCGACAGTCGCTGGCGACGTATCCGACCACCTACCCATACGCTCCGTTCACGCCTCCGTCATCATAAGTAACAACTGCATAACGGGGGGAAGTCGAGTGCGATGGAGCGCAGGTCGAGTCGTTGCGGGAGGCACCCGAAAACCCGTTCAGTTCGCTGGTTACCAATTTCTCCTACGCACTTCTCGGTTCCGTACTCCCGTCGATTCGGATACCTCTCTGCGCAGTCCAACCCTGACGAACCGGGCCGATACATGCATGGCTCACCGAACGGAGCTCGATCGGCGCGTTTCGGTTCGCCGACGCCTGGTTCGACATCGACCCTCCCGAGAGCTGTCTCGAAGCGCTCGGGCTTCGACTGGCGGTGCGCGTCGCATCGCCGACGGTGGCCGTAGTGTCTGGCTGAGCTGACCAAGCGCATCGGTGGGATGGTTCCACACTTCGAACTGGTCGGACAGAATCCTCCACTAGAGATTCACGAACGTACGGGGCGTTGCTACTCGGATTCCGTTCGAGAGAGGTACTTTCGCTGAATCCGCCAGATGTAGCCCTGTAGCAGCAACAGCGACAGTTTCGGAACGAACGACCCGTATCTGATTCCGCTCGACTCGTCGCCGTAAATAGCGTCCATCGGAACGTCTTGGACAGTCAGTCCGTGGCTGTCGAGGTGGATCAACACGTCGTTCAAGAACCCGTAGTCGTCGAAGAGGTCGTCGACGTCGAGTTCGTCCAGCGCCTCCGCGGAGATCGCCGTGTACCCGTTCTGCGGGTCGCGCATGTTCCACTGGCCGCTCGCGACCTTGGTCAAGAGCGTCAGGACCACGTTTCCGAACAGGCGCCATCTGGACATCTGCGCGCAGTGTTGCCGCGAGATGAGGCGGTTCCCTTTCGCGTAGTCCGCTTCCCCCTCGACGACGGGATCGATGATCCGATCGAGGATGTCTGGATCCATCTGCCCGTCACCGTCGAGAACGGCGACGACGTCCATGTCGCTCATCAACGCGAGGTCGTAGCCTGTCTTCACTGCGGCCCCACGTCCGCCGTTCGTCTGGTGTCTGACGGGGACGATACGTCTGTCGAGGAACGACTGGTTCGCGCCGACGGACGTTCCGGCACCGTCTGCGACTAAGACTTGTTCGGCGGAGTCGTCCGTGACGGCGGCTTGCGGGACCGCTGCGTCGACGTACTCTTTGATTTCCGTCCAGGTGTCGTCAGTCGAACAGTCGTCGATAACGAAGACCTTATCGACGAACTGTGGCAGCGAGTCGATGACCTCCCCGATGAACCCCTCCTCGTTGTACGCCGGGATTACGACGCCGACTTCAGATCCCTTATAAACCACGGTGCGATCCCCCCGAAGGCAGCGACGTAGCGTGACGTGTCAGCCGGCCCGCCGGGCTCGTTGCGTCACTCCCGGTCCAGCGGCGAACCACACCGGAAGTCTCGGGTGAACACCCAGACCGGCCGTTCGTCGTCTCGGGTCGGCAGGGGTGCCGAACCCATGCGTCTGTATCAGCGTCGGTTGCAGTGATGATCATGGTAGCTCGTGGAGCCGCTTGCCGAGTCACAACACACGGCCCCCTTGCTACCACCTTGGACAAGTCATTCTATTGTTATTCCTCACTTTCCAAAATTAGCGGGAGTATACAGGTACCGTCGAAACCGCTGAATTTCGTCTTTGGTTCGAAAATACCCGATTCTGAGCGTGTGTCGTGTCTGTCAGTCGAACTGTTCCTGGTACTCAGCTCTCACCGACGACTGACGACTGGCGGTCAGATTCTCGTACGTCGTTCCGTACTCCGTCTGTGCGATCTCGTCCCACGACTCGATTCTGTCGCCGCTCTCGCTCTGGAATTGCGCGTCGAACTCCGCTTCGACCTGCTGTTGGGTCTCGATGTCGAGTGCGGTGAAGTCGAACTCCTCGCCCGGTTCGATGTCCGCTCCGTAGTCCTGGCGGGCGATCTGCTCGCGGGTCCTGACCTCCACCGCGACGAGTCCGTCCGCGAAGGGCTGTCTGTCGTAGATCTCGCGAACCTGCCGTTGGGTCTCTCCGCTCACCTCGTGGTAGTAGTACCCGTACTTGTCCTGCGTAATCTCGTCGAGCGACGCCTTTTCACCGTTCGAAACGCTCCGGTCGTCGGACTCACCGCTCGACCCACCGCCCCCGCCGGACGCCCACGCCGGCTTGACCGACAACGCGGACGAGGCTCGCGTGTCCGCGCTGTAGATACCGTACACGTAGGTTTCGAGCTTCAGTGGCTCGACCGGGTAATCTTTGCCGTCGAGCAGCGTGTACTCTAGTTCGAAGCGCACGGTAGTCTGCTCACCTGGCTTCAGCGTCACTGACTCTTCGACGCCGTAGGCCTCCGGCCTGTCGTCGCCGTCGCTGTCGATTCGGTGTTCGACTGTCTGTGTCCCAGTGACGTTCCCGACGTTGGTCACTCTCGCGGAGAACACCGCGGTGTCTCCGACGTAGAGGACGCTCGGCCCGTCCAGATGACTGACCTCGAAGTAGCTGTCCTCTACCCTCACTGCGTTCGTCGCCGCGTCAGTTTCCGTCGAGATGGTGTAGTTGTGCGTATCACGGCTCACGTTCGCCGTGGTCGCGGTGAACGACACGTTCGTCGACTCGTCCCTGGCGAGCGTCACGGTGCGGGTCGTCGGCTCAGTCCCGTTCGGTCCGCTGAACTCGACTGTCGTTGTCCCACCGACGTCACCGACGTTTTCGAGAGTCGCTGACACGGTGACCGGGTCACCGCGCCTGACTGCGGCGGGTGCGCTGGCGTTCTGAACGTCGAACGTCGCCGGCTGCTGGACGGTCAGCGTTCCATTGACCGATTCGTTCTCGGAGGCGATCCGGTACCTGTACCGACCCGGCTCCAGATCGCCCGTCTCGACACGTTCTTCGACGGTCTGTTGCTGACCACCTGCTATCGAGAGGACGCGCTTTTCGGTTGTCTCAGTCGATGAGACGCTACCGTCTCGGTCTCGGTCGACCGCGAAGTGGACGCGCTGGAGTCCGCGGTAGTCCCCGGTGTTCGTCACGTTAGCGGTCAGTGTCGCTGCGGTCCCTTTGACCACGGTCAGTCCGCTGGATTCGTCGGACAACGAGAACGCTGGCGGGTGCAGTACAGCGACGGCACCGGTCGCCGTCGAGTTCGCGCCGGAACTGACCTCGTACGTGTACTGCCCTGGCTCGAGCACCTCGGTATCGACGACGATCGTGGTGGCCGTCGACTCACCCGGACCGAGTTCGACGGTTGCGCCCGTCTCAGACACTGCTCCATCGTCGTCACGCACGCGCAATGTGAGTGATTCGGTAATCTCACGATCACCAGTGTTTTCGACTCGCACTCGCACACGCAGTGAATCTCCGGGTCTGACCTCACTGGGGCTCTCGACCCCAGTGACAGCCAGTGCGTTTCCGCCACCAGGACTCTCGCTCGCGAGTGTTGGCCCCGTCTCTCCCGTGTTCCCGACCAGTCCCGTCGTCACGCCACCGACGACGAGTAACACGAGGACCCCACCGACCAGTACCAGTCCGTACCCTGAAGTGGACATGGCGTTATTTTTGGAAATCCAATACTATTGTTACGGCCAATTTACCACGCGTTATACGCTCACTGACTGTTACCGCTGCGAAACACTTCGATTGGCGATGTATCGTCGGTCGCTACGCGGTCGACAGTCGAATTCACAACCAGCTGACGGCGTGGCCGTTTCGAAACGGGCCAGGTGTTCGCGGATCAGTGATAGAGATACCTCTGGCCCGACGGTACCGGCATCACTGGGGCATACTTTCGCTGCTGACCGGCTCGGTCAAGCCATGTTCTTCTGCTCGATCGTCTCCCAGATGCCGAGTCCCTTCTCCGTTATGTCGTATACACGCCCTTTTTTCCGATCTTCCGAAACGAGCAGATCAACGAGACCCGATTCTCGCAGCTCTTGCAGCGCGCGAGAGACGTGCGCGATGCTCATCTCCCGGTCGTCTGCGATGAGCGACGGTGTCGCAGGCCCCTCTGAAAGTCGCCGGAGTGTTTCGACCCGATACCGTGAACTGATCACGTAACTCACTTCGTCCCACTGGTCAAAGTCTGCCATCGTATCTATTCGTATTCACGAGTGTACCAACTACGCACTCTGGATACGAACTCGTGTACATGGTTATTCCATGTGCCTTCGGTTAATTGTTTCGCTAGTGTTATTTTGTTCCGCATGTGCGACAGCCGGTAGCCACCCACATGATGTGGCGAATATTAACTCCTGAACCGTGTGAAAATGGCGATTTCGCGCTTTGACAGCCTCATTTGATCATCCGCTCGGCCAGTGCTGGAAGTCCTTCGCACAGCGCTGACCACGTCCGATAGCGGCGTGATTTGCAACCTCAATAACCTCTCTGAATCACGAGAGCCCGAACGTGTCGCCCTGTGACGGCCTTAAGGATTAGTTACTTCCGATATAATCTCCAGCGATTCTCTCGAGAGTCCTCTCGCGGTATCGCGAGCACTCGTTTCGAAACCTGTGCCAAAAATAGGACAATTAATTGTTTATGTCGCAGGACCAGTTCACAACTGCCGATACACCGATCAGAACGGACGATGAAATCAGCCGTAGACTGGCAGTACTCCAAGAATACCGAAGCAACGGGTGACTACTACCAGCGGTAATCTCGGGGATATTGTATAATTTGTTACATAACAAAGTATTAAGTGCTAAGGTGCCATTTAGTTGAAATGCTTGCTGACAGCGTAACGTTCCGTCGATACAGCCGGGGGGCTGTGTGGATGCGTCCAGACGGGTAAACGATGTCGCAGCACACAGGAAGTGGGTCAAATATGGGAGTCAAAGACACCGCACGAACGCAGGCTGAACCGCACGAAGACATGTCCGACCAGTCGGCAGCGACGCCGGACAACCAGAACACCAGTACCAGTGACGGCACGACGCAGCAACAGACGGAAGCAGAACCGTCACTGGACGTCATCTTCGAGACGCTCAAGAACAGCCGTCGCCGCGAGGTTCTGCACTTTCTCCGTGAGCGTGACGAGCGCGTCTCACTGGGAGAGCTCGCAGAGCACGTCGCCGCGATCGAAAACGACACCACTACCGACGCGCTGACCTCCAGCCAACGCAAGCGCGTGTACGTAGGACTTTACCAGTGCCATCTTCCGAAGATGGACGATATCGGTGTCGTCGAGTTCAACCAGGACCGCGGTCACATTACGCTTACCGACAAGGCCGACGCTTTCGAGGAGTATCTCGACCGCCCCGAAGCGGAACCTGATCGCCAGTGGTATCGGTACTACGCTGGCGTCTCGCTACTCGGAGTTGCCGTTCTCACCGCTGCAGTTGCACTCTCTCTCCCGAGCAGCATCGTCTTGGGGCTGTTCGCGGGCGTCATCGGCGTGGGCGGAGCCTGTTCGGTCTATCACTGGTCGACCGAGCGCGAGCAGGAAGCGGACGACTGACGGCAATGTCGAGATAGCTTTCTGCGACGATCGTCGATTCGGTTAGTCTTCCACCACTCGAGTGTGTGGAATCTACCGAATCGGTTCGCCTCACTCGCTACTGCAGAGAGTGCAACGGCCACTCACAGGTCAGTGGGGTAAGTGTATCCTACTTTAGTAATCAACTATTACTATCACTCGGGATAGGAACTATCAGGCACTCTCCAGTGGGTTTAGGAGGGTATTAACTCGCTCACACAACACGAACCCCGTCAGTATGCTCTCCACGACAACTCCCTCCACTGTTGTATCGCAACCGCGTGGCTTCGTTCGTGTCAGCTCTCGCTTGCCGAGACGTTCCGTGCCAGAAGTCACTTCGAGGCAAATGAGGGGTGGATGTTCTCGGATGGCTGGTAATCACTGGCCTACTTACGACCACGGTTGGCAAACAGTCGTTTCTCTCCGAGAGCTAGTATGTGAGATAACAGAGTGTTTTCTCCAACCGGGAACTATAGACGAGCACTACTCGATTGTAACGTCCTGTAATACTATTATCCAAAACAAAATCATATTTGAAAATAGAATTGCAAAAACCATATCTATTCTTATAAAAACTAGATTTTATTTGGCATTTGAATATTTCCCGTGGCGACCGAGAACCTGTGTTTCGCAGGTCGCTGGTAGAACTTGTAATCTCCCTGTAGACGGCGACAGCCGCTTCTTGACCGGGAGCGTCCACTGGAATCTTGGCAGTTCTACACCCATCTCCCGCTCGCATCCTGGATTCGAGTGGGGGACCTGGCTCAAAGGATCTCTCACAGCGTCGTCGCTGACCAGAAAGTTATTAGCAACGGCGTTGAAACCCTCTCGACATGAAGGAATGGCTTGACGCCTACGACGACCGCGACTGGCAATCGGCGACCGAGGGGACGGTTCGATACGCGCTTCTCGGCCTCGGGTGGTGGACAATCGATCTCGCGCTACCAGCAATCGAGGAGTCGGACCTCGGCGAAGTGACAACGTTCGTGAGCAGTTCGACGGAGAAGGCCGAACGTCTGGCTGCAGAGAACGGCGTCGACCACGGCATCAGCTACGAAGAATTTCACGACGGCGAAGCAGCTGATGCCTACGATGCGATCTATATCGGGACTCCGAACGCCTACCACCTCGAATATGCAGAAACTGCCGCCGAACTCGACAAGGCGATCCTCTGTGAGAAACCCATGGAGTCGACGGTCGAGCGGGCACGCGAGATGGTCGAGATCTGCGAAGACGCGGACGCCCCGCTGATGATCGCCTACCGGATGCAAACGGATCCTGCCGTCCGACGTGCACGAGAACTCATCCGAGATGGCTTCCTCGGTGATCCGGTGTCTGTCTACGGTAACAACAGTCAGCCCCTCTTGGAGATGAACTCCAACAAGGATCAGTGGCGGCTCAATCCAGATCTGTCCGGGTACGGCACGTCGGTGATGGATCTCGGAATTTATTCCATCAACACGACTCGATTCCTGCTGGACCGAGAGCCCACGGCCGTCCAGTCGCAGATGAGTTCGCATGCGGACGGCTTTGGTGACGTGCCCGACGAGCGCTCCGGCGCCCTCCTCGCGCTAGAGGACGGCGTCAAGATGGTCACGACCGACAGTCAGAACGCCCACGAAGACACGCAACTCAAACTCACTGGAACCGAGGGCCAGATCGAGTTACGACCGGCGTTCCACGGAAAGGCTACACTTCACCTCTCCCGGGGCGATATCTCGGCGACCATCGAACACGATGCCTTCGACGCGCAACGAGAGATGCGTGAGGAGTTCGACTACTTCGCGGATCGGATTCTCACTGACGCCGACATCTCCCCGGACGGTCGACACGGCCTTCAGGACATGCGTATTATTCGAGCGATCCACGAGGCCGCAGAGAGTGGCGACGTCGTCGAACTGTAGCGTCACGGAGTACCTGAAACGTTTTTCCTCGTTCGGAATCGGTGAACGACCTTCTGGATGGGCTTTCGAAGTCGTCAGCAGTGTCCAACTGACGGATGGATTCTGCAGTCGCGTATACGTAGGGAATCGAATCCCTCAGCCCTCTCCGTACGAGATACGGGGCGAGTAGTCTGGGTCCACCGTATTCGTCGCTGGCCATCGTACCCCTCGGTGACAGCAATGGTCCGCACTTTCGTTCGACAATCTGGGAGTCGACACGCTGGTCCCGGGTGGCCGTTCACATCTTGATGACATGATTACATGTATTACATGTCGTAGCACCGAACGGAAACACTATGTATATACACGTAGCAATTCACTCACAGTCCTACTATAATAACGTACGTACAGATGTTATTTCCAAATGTCTAAATTGTGTGAATATCGGGTCATCGGACTGTCTGAAACCCGGTTGTGGTTCCTATCGAGGGACCACCCCGACGGTCTCTCGTCAGACCTGAGTTATTCTTGATCTCTCGCTGACCAACAGTAAAGAAACCACTCGAGATAGAGAAGTCTATACAGATTCCCGAAGTAGATATTATATAATAGAGAACAAATCCATATCATATGGTCTGTGCTCATACTTGGCAATATATCTCTGAAATCGCCGAGAAAGGAACCGCATTGCCACATTAGTTAGCTATCTCTGTGTTCTATAGACGTACGACGTCTGCATTTGGCGATACCAAATCGGATAATTTATTATGTAGTAGTGCCAATAGTTGGCACACACGATGGCCTCGCTCATCGAAGTGTCTCCGGTTTCCCAATCACGGTGGGCCTCGATTCCGTACTTCGAGCAGGTCGTTTCAAACTGTCTCGGGTCGACGACCGATGCTTGTGATAGACTCTCAGGGATACGCTCGCTCACTCTCACTCAGCCCAGATGAAAACGCCTCCAAACCCAGGCGATCGGCGTCTCGTGTACCGTACGGAACTCTCCCTGGATAGCGATACCGCGGTCAGCAGGGAAATTGTCGAGGCCATCTCCGACGCGGCAGACTGTGACCCGGTCGAGTTACCGCCGTTTCAGCATGTCGTCGATGTAGACGCACTGAACGCACTCTTTTCGGCTGAGACACTCGACCGAACCGGACGACGTCTCTGTTTCACGTTCGAGTACGCGAACTACGACGTATCGGTCTTCGGAGATGGGACCATCGAAGTGTATCGGTGATCAGAACAAGAATATTTTCTGGGATCCTGGTCCTCGGTCGGCGTTGAGGATGAAATTTACTCGCCAGGGAACCAAATAATATAGTTATTTGGTATAGCTATTCTATTGTGGCCACATTCGGCCTCACCGACGATACTTCCGACACCCGACCGGAGCGACTAGGGGGCTTGTCGTCAATACTGGAGGTCCCACTCGCGGTCGATGAGCCAGTCGGTGAGCTTCTCCAGTGGGTCTTCGTACACGTGTGAGCCGTGACTGACGAGGATGGTCTCGATGTCGTGTTCGAACAGTTTCACGAGGTTCCGTTCGGCTTGCGCGTGTGAGAGATCGTTGAACTGTTCGGCAGGCGGGACAAGATAGCCCGCCGGCAGTCCCCGGCGATCGGATCCTTCGAGGATGTCTCCAGCGATGAAGACGCCATCGTCCTCGAGTAGGAGTCCTGTGGTCGCGATCGTGTGGCCCGGCACCTGGACGACGCGCAGGGTCCCGTCGAGCAGGTCGCCGTCTGAGACGTGCGCATCGACGTGCAGATCGAGCGCGTCATGGAATCCTCTGGCCCCGCCGGGAACGAGCAGTTCGGGATCGAACGCATCGACCACGTCTGGCGTCCCACCGAAGTGGCCCTCGTCGCCGTGGGTGACGACCAGGCGGTCGATGCCGCCAAACTCCTCGTCCAGCACGTCGACCAGTTCCGGCCCGTCCTCTGGGAAGGCCGCGTCAACGAGAGTCGTCTGTCCTTTGGGGCGGTCTTCGAGCACGAACACGCGGACGTGATCGAACTGGACGGTGTAGACACCGTCAGCTAAGTTTGTTACGGACATTCCATGTATGAGTGGTCGCGGATAGCTTATAATGGAGGGCGTCAATTCCCAGAATCGTACAATACCGACTCGACGCCCAGACCGGCGACTTAGCGGGTATACTGCTCGGACCGAACTCGTGTTTTGATCGTGTGGTTAGTCGTGGGACTGCTGCTCCACGCCGATGTTACTCTTCTTGGACCGTGCTCGTGACCACGGGACAGGACGCGTTCAAGAGTATCGATTGGGCCACGCTCCCGAACAGCACTTTTCCGGTCCGCGACCGCTTTCGCGGACTGACCGTGACGTAGCGGGCGTCCTGCTGTTCGGCGTACTTCACGACCTCGTCGGAAGGCTTTCCGACCAGCCCCACCGTCTCGTAGGGCACCGACAGCTCTGAGACGGCGTCCTCGGCCATCTCGGCGGCGGCGCTGCGGACTTGCTCCATGTCGAGTGGCTCTTCGGCCTGCGCGCTGGTGATTCCGAGATCGAGAAACTCCGAGCGCGTCAGCGCGTGGACCACGTGAATCGTGTCCTCGAACGCCTCTGCGAGCGCTTCGGCTTCCTCGATGGCTACGGACGCTCTCTCCGATCGGTCGACTGCCGCGACGATGACCATGGCTGATGACACCGTAGTATCCATTATTATTCTTTTGGTGGCGTGATTGCGACCCGGCGACAGTCGTCAGTTCCGGGGATTATCTTTCGATAACATTGAAATTTGATTCGACGGATACCTACGTATACGTAACGGATGTACGCCTGTTATGATTGGGCTAATCTTCCGATTTCGCCCGCTTCAGACGTTTCACCGATGTTGAAACCATCTGGACTGGGACGCCGTCGGTTCGCAGATCTGATCAAGTTGAGACGACAAGCTGAGGGGCTCGTCGACGGGAGAGCCCGTTGGTGGTTCGGTGCAGACGTAGAAAAGTGAGCCGCGCGTTCTCGCTCGCGCGCCGAGACGCCTATGCACGCACCGACCGCACTGCCGGGACGGTGATCGCAGCGGCACTGAGTAGGAGGACGAGCAGGGCAATCGGGCTCGTATAGAAGATGTCGAGCGAGCCACCCGAGAGCACGAGCGAGCGCCGCAGATTCACCTCTGCGATGGGTGCCAGAATGAGGCCGAGCACCATCGGTGCCAGCGGGTACCCCCGCAGGCGCATGGCGTAGCCGAGCACGCCCGCGCCGAGCATCACCCACGCGTCGAAGACGTTTCCGCGGAGCGCGATCGAGCCGATGACACAGAGGACGAGGATCACCGGCCAGATGTGCGACGACGGGATGTTGATGAGACGGGCCCAGTAGTTCGCGCCGAGCAAGCCGAATATCAGGATGAGGATGTAGATGACGAGGAAACCCACGAAGATCGTATAGAGGAGCTCCGGCTCGTCCTGGTAGAGGCCCGGGCCGGGGTTGATGTCGTGGACCATCAGCGCGCCGATCAGTATCGCGGAGACGGAGTCGCCGGGGATCCCGAGCGTCAGTGTCGGGATCAGTGCCCCGCCGGTGCTGGCGTTGTTCCCCGACTCGGCGGCGGCGACGCCGCGGATGTTCCCGTCGCCGAACGCGGGGACGGCGTCCTTGAGCCACCGCGTCGCTTCGTTGTACGTGATGAACGCCGCGATATCACCGCCTGCACCCGGAATCGAACCGATGAACGCACCCAGAACGCCCGAACCGATACTCACCGGCATGATCGACTTGAGGTCGGACCGCGACGGGAACACGCCGGACATCTCCTGGGCGGCCTCGTCCGTGTCGTCGTCGATACCCTGCGAGTACTTGCGCAGGCCCTCGGCGATGCCGAACAGGCCGATCATCACTGCGATGAACTCCACGCCCGTCAGGAGCGTCGCCATGTCGAAGGTGTACCGGTGAAAGCCCGTGATCGGGTCGATACCGACCGTCGCGACCAGCATCCCGAGCAGCCCGGACACCATCCCCTTGGTGAGCGAGTCGCCGCTCACGCTGGCGATGATCGTCAGCCCGAAAACCGCGAGCGCGAAGAACTCGGGCGACCGGAACTCCAGCGCTGCACCGGCGATGACTGGCGAGAAGAACATCAGCGCGAGGACGCTAATAACGCCGCCGATGAACGAGGCGACCGTGCTCGCCCTGATCGCCCGCCCAGCCTCGCCCTTCTTCGAGAGCGGGTGGCCGTCGAATAGCGTCGCGGCCGCCGACGGCGTCCCGGGCGTTCGGATCAGTATCGCCGGGATCGACCCGGAGTAGACCGCGCCGCCGTAGATCCCCAGCAGGAGCATCATCCCATGTGCCGGGTCCATCGTGAAGGTAAACGATAGCAGGACGGCGATGGTCATCGTCGCCGTCATCCCCGGAATCGACCCCATGATGATCCCGAGGAGGACCCCGGCCGTCATGAGGAAGATGACGAACGGATCAGCGAGGTTCGCAAGTGCGGGGCCGATGTTCTCTACAACCATCCGGGGATCACCACCAGCGGAAGCTGCGGGAGCAGGCGCGAGATCGGGACGATCCCCTCAGGGAGTCGGATCAGGAACACCCGGGCGAAGATGTAGAACAGCAGGATCGGGAGCCCGATCGAGAGCCCCGCCATGAGCGGTTTCGACCTGATCCCCGAGTAGTAGAGGATCGCCGGCATGTACAGCATCGTTCCGACGAGGAAGCCAGTGAACGGCATCACCAGCAGGTACGCCACCAGGAGCCCGAGGACGATCGCCGGGGGTCGAAAGCTGAACTCACTGATTTCGAGGTCCGTCTCCGTGCTCGTCAGGATGTCGGCAAACGAGAAGACGACGATGCCGAGGGCGACGAGAATCGGGAAGAATCCCGGCCCGACCTGACCATCGTCGGGGAACTGACTCGCACTGAATATGACCACGACAGCGAGGAGGATGAAGACCACGGCCAGCGGGTTCGAGCGGAGACTGCTCGGTCCGAGTTGGTCTATAGTGTCCGCTACTTTTTGTTTAATCATGGGTATCCTCTTCTGCGTGTGGAAATGGCATAGCGCTGTATAAATGTACTGGTCTGGAAAACGGCGTCCTGGGCCCCGATTCCGCCCGTTTCGGGGCACTATCGGGAATCTATCGGTAGACCCGACCGGGTCCGTGGGTGCCGACACATCGACTGTGATCGACGTCGCGAAACGGTCGCCGATGGGCCGCAGGTGCCGTTTTCGGCTGAACCGGTGGATTTACATACGACTGACGGAATCTTTCGGACGAACATGAGTGTCAGCAACGTAGTCGACGGTATCGACCAGATCCAGTTCGAACACGTCCGCGTCCTCGTCCTCGAAGACGTTCCCGAGGGCGAAATCACGCTCGTGGACACGGCGTTCGACGAGAACGGACCGGACCTCGTCGAGACGCTGGAGGAAGAGTACGGCGGCGTCGACCGCGTCGTCATCACTCACGGCGACCACGGCCACCACGGCGGTCTCTCGCACGTCATGGACGCGTTCGACCCCGAACTCGCCATGCCGGCCGACGAGTCGAAGCTTTTCGAACACCTCGAAGAGGAGGGCCTCGACTTCGAGCCCGACGTGGCCTACGAGGACGGCGACGTGCTCGACGGGAACATCCGTGTCATCCAGGTGCCGGGTCACACCGAGGCCACGTCGGCGCTCCTGCTCGAAGACCGCAACATCCTGATATCCGGCGACACCCTCGACGGCTCCGACCGCGGCGGTCTCCCGGCAGGCTACCTCCTGCCGCCGCCCGCGCTATTCAACGACGACCACCGCGCCGCCGAACTCAACCTCTACAATCTGCTGGAGTACGACTTCGACACCCTGCTCGTCTTCCACGGCTCGCACGTGTTCGAGAATCCGAAGCAGAAGCTCGACGACTTCCTCGTCGAGCGCGAGTGGAACGAGTGGGATCCCCGGACAGAGTAAGTCGGTCCCGGTCGGTCCGCTGGCATTTCCTGCGGTCTTTCTCCTCGTTGTGTCAGTACTGAGTGCTTCGAGCGGTAGCGACTGGCAGAAGGAACGCTGCGTGTCGGCCGGTACGCGCGGACAGCGAGTCGTTACCGGAGCACAGACACGTCGAAAACCGGCTTGCACGTCTCGCCCGCGAGGAACGCCTCGAACGCCTCGTCGGCGTCCAGCAGGCTGAAGCGGTCGTCGAGGAAGGTCTCGTGGTCGACGTCGCCCGAGCCGATCAGCCGGAGCGCGCGCTCGAAGTCCTGATACATCGCCCCGTAGGTACACTGGAGTTCGACCTCGGCCCGGACGAGCGGCGTGTACTCCATCGAGGTCTCGCCCGTCTGTCCGACGAGCACGATCTGCCCGCCCTTGCGGACTTCCCGGGCGGCCATCGGCAGCCCTGACGGGTGCCCCGTCGTGTCGAACACCACGTCGTAGCCGATGCCGTCGGTGCGGTCCTCACGGTACGTCGCGAGGTCGTCTTCCTCGATGTTGATCGTCGGGAATCCGAGGTCCGCCGCGAGCGGGAGTCGGTAGTTCGTGTCCTGTCCGACACCGGCCACGACGACCTCGCCGCCCTGGGCGTCGGCGATCTGGGCCGAGAGCAGTCCCATCGGACCGGGGCCGGCGACGAGCACGCGGTCGCCGGGACCCACCCGGGAGTTCTCGATGACCGCCCGGGTGCAGATGGCCGTCGGTTCTACCAGTGCCGCGTGGCGCGGCGAAACGTGGCTCGGGACCGGCTGCAACGACGCCTCGGGGGCGACGACGTACTGGGCGTACGCGCCGTCGTGGTCGATCCCGGTGAGCTCGGTGTCCTGGCAGATGTTCTCCATCCCGATCTCGCACTGATAGCACTCGCCACAGCCGCGTATGGGGCGTTCGACGACCTGATCGCCCACGTCGAACCGCGTGACGTCACCGCCGACCTCGACGACGCGACCGGTGTACTCGTGGCCGATGATCGTCGGGAACTCCATCCGCTCGAACGCCGATTTGAACTGATAGATTCCGGCGTCGCTGCCACAGAGCCCCGCGTAGTCCACCTCGACGAGGACTTCGTCGGCCGCCGGTGTGGGTTCGTCGACGTCGATGAGTTCCATACTGCCGGCTTCGGGACTGGTCTTGGCTAACCCGCGCATGGTTGCAGTAGTCCGTTGCCTCACTATAAATCCACGGTATACGGACGCTCGCCTTTCGAGCAGAGACTCGGGTGTCCACGCGTAGCCCGCACACGAGAAGAAAAATATCACTTCCCACGACGGAACCATCCCAATAAAAAACCCAACTTTTAAGGGACATACGACGAACTATCAGGTACAATGGTGGACAACACCAGTAGCGGCACGAGCGACCGTACCGTTGTGAACCGTCGGAATCTCCTCCGGAGTCTTGGTGCCGGTGGGATCGCGATGACCGCTGGCTGTATGAGCAGCCTCTCGGGCCAGCAGGAGTGGCCGGCGCGCCCGATCGAGATCGTCTCGCCGTGGGCCGCCGGCGGCGGGGCCGACCGAACGAGTCGCGCTGTGGCCTCGGCCGGCGAGAACTACACAGACGTCGCCTGGAACGTGAGCAACCAGACCGGCGGCTCCGGGTCGGTCGGGATGAACGCCGCTGCCAACGCCGACCCCGACGGGCACACGATCGGCGTCGCAGCCCCCGAAATCGCGCTGTTCGAGCACCTCGGCATCGCCGACCTGAGCCCGGACGACATCACGCCCATCATGCAGTACACCGAGTTCCCGGCGGCGCTCCTGGTCCACGAGGACGCCGAGTTCAGCACGGTTCAGGAGTGGCGCGAGTACGGCCAGAGCAACACGTACCAGATGGCCAACTCCGGGTTCGGTTCCTCGTGGCACATGGCGGCTGCGGCCATCGCCAGCGAGGCCGGCGTGCAGGTCGAACACGTCTCCTACGACGGCGCGGCGCCCGCGATGCAGGCCGTCGTGAACCAGGAGGCCGACTGTACCGCGGTCGGTGCCGCCGAGGCCGCGGCGCAGGTCCGCGACGGTCCGCTTCAGGCGCTCGGGGTCGCGTTCGACAAGCAGGTCGAGGCCCTACCGGACACGCCGACGCTGACCGCTGAGGGGCTCGAAGTCCGCATCGGCTCCTGGCTCGGTCACTTCGTCCAGTCCGACATCTCCGACGAGCGCAGACAGCAGATCACCGAGGTCTACAACTCCATCTACGAGGACGAGGGCTTCGTGGAGTTCATGAACAACAACGACTTCATCCGAGTGCAGCGCGGCCCCGAGGAGTTCAGTTCGTTCCTCGAACAGCAGTACGAGTACTACGGGAACCTCGTCGACGAACTGGGCATCGAAGAACAGTAACCCCGTCTCCGAGCGGTCTTTCTCTCCCAACTTCCGCGACTCGTTATTGAGGGACTGCATCGTGAGCGTCGCGACGAGTCCCTCGTTCGCGCAGGTTCGAAGTGACCGGACCAATAGTTTAATCACTGCCGATACTCTTGGATCCAGGTATGCACACGATCGAGCACGAGGTGCAGCGACCGGACCGCGAAATCGTCGAGGCATTCGAGGACGTGCCCAGCACTATCGTCTCCGACGTGACGGGGAACATCGGACTGACGATGGACGCGGGCATCGAACCAGCCTACGAGGGCGTCGAACTGGCGGGCACGGCAATCACAGTCAAGGCCTCCCCCGGCGACAACCTCATCATCCACAAGGCGATCACGATGGCCGAGCCCGGCGACGTCCTCGTCATCGACTGCGACGGCTACACCGACACCGGCCACGTGGGCGAACTGATGTGCAAGTCCTGTCAGGTGAACAACCTCGCCGGCCTTGTCATCGACGGCGCTTACCGAGACAGCCGAGAGATCGCCGAGATGGAGTTCCCGGTCTACGGGCGCGGGACGAACCCCCAGGGACCGCTCAAGCAGGACCCGGGCTCGGTCAACGTCACGGTCTCCGTCGGCGGCGTCAGCGTCGACCCCGGCGACATCGTCGTCGGCGACGACGACGGCCTCGCCGTCATCCCGGGCTCGGGGGCAGCGGAAGTCCTCGAACGCTCGCGCGAGAAACTCGACGCCGAAGACACCGTGCGCGCCGAACTCGTCGAGGGCGAGTACCTCTTCGAACTCAACGGCTACGACGAACTGTTCGAGGACCTGAACGTCGTCGGGCCTGAAGACTCCATCCAGTAACACGCAGTCGACTTCGAGCCCTCTCTGGACAGTGTCTCCCAGGTCACCGCTGGGTGTCCTTCCCAGTCCGTTACGACATCGTTGAAAACTCCGCAGTCGTTAAGGCCGCGGGCGACGGACAGTCGGTATGGCAGACCAGTCCGAATCAGGGTCGCGGCGGTTGCAGAGCGTCGACCAGGCGTTCGCCGTCATGGACTTTCTCGACGAGGCGGACGGGGCGACACTCTCCGAGACGGCCGACGCTCTCGACATGCCGCCCAGCACGGCGCACATCCACCTCGGAACGCTCGTCGAGACGGGCTACGTCGTGCGCAACGGCAACGTCTATCGCTGCAGCTTTCGGTTCCTCGAACGGGGCGGCCGAATGCGCGACGAGATGGCGCTGTTCCGGGCGGCCAAGCCGGAGATCGACAACTTACAGGAACAGACCGACGAACACACGAACATCACCGTTGAGGAGGACGGCTACGCGGTCCAGTTGTACAAGTCACACAGCCAGCAATCTATCGACGACGACGCACCCCTCGGTGACCACCTGTACCTGCACACGACCGCGACGGGGAAGGCCATCCTCTCGGAGCTCTCGGCGGAGACGGTCGAGGGGATTCTCGACGAGCGCGGGCTGCCGGCTCGCACCGATGACACCATCACCGACCGGGAGACGCTGTTCGAGGAACTGGAGACGATTCGTGAGCGGGACTACTCGATCAACCGCGGCGAGCACTTCCCCGGCGTCGCGGCCATCGGTACGGCCATCGTCTCCGAACCGGACGACGCCATCGGGGCGATCAGCATCAGCGGCCCCCTCAGCCGGATGGGACCCGAGCGAGTCGAAGACGACCTCGCCCCGGCGCTGATGAACAAGAAGAACATCATCGAACTGAAGTTGAAACGCGCCGAGTGAGACGAGTCGCCGTCGCTTCCGGGCCGTGTGTCGTCGCCGCTCAGTTCGGGGGGCTGTCCCACTCGGAGGCGTCGTCCTGTGGCTCGTAGTCGAGAACGGCTTGCGCGTGCTCGATGTCGAACCACCGCGCCGCGTTGCCGCTGACGGCGTAGAAGGCGTCGTAGGTCACGTCCTCGTCCTCCAGACAGCACTCGAGCAGGTGCGCGAAGTCGCGCTGAGAGGTCCAGGACGCCTTGAGTCGCTTGACCATCTCCTCGTACTCCTCGCTCCCGCGCTCCCACGACCCTGTCTGGGACTGGTCCCACACCTCGTCGTCGTCGACGACGTGCTCGTCGCCGCGGTCGACGCCCCGCTCGGCGTCACCGTACGGGTGGTCGTACTCCGCGGTCCGGACGCTGGAGATGCGAAGCGAGTACACCTGTTCCGGCGCGCCGTCGCGGCGCGCGTGCGACCGACAGATGTGTTCACCGAACATCTTAGAGGCCCCGTAGTAGCCGTCCGGCTTGGGGAGCGTCTCGTGGGTGAGGCGAAGCGGGTCAAACTCGCTCGGGTAGTCCTCCGCGTAGAGTTCCGGCGCGTGGTCTTCCTCGTAGAGGCCCATGACGCGCTGGGAGGAGGCGTAGATGAGTTTCTCGACCCCCGCGTCCTCCATGGCCTTGAGGACGTTGTACGTGCCCACGATGTTCGGTTCGATGATGTCCTCGAACTCCGCGCCGGCGTCGGACTGCGCGGCGAGGTGAATCACGGCGTCCTGCCCGTCGAACGCCGGCCTGATCGCCTCGTAGTCGGCGACGTCTGCCACGAACGTCTCGTAGTCGGGGTGCTCGGTCCGGTTGAGATACGTGAACTCGTAGGCGTCCTTCTCGGCCAGGTGGTTGAGAATCGCTTCTCCGGCTTCGCCGAACGGACCCGTAACGAGTACCTGTTGCTTGGCCATCGGTGAGGAAAGGTTTGGAACTATAATATTTAAAACTTACTCATCAGGAAATCTGTTCTCTCTCTCTCGACGGAAATACAACAGTGGCGTGCTTTTCCGACCATAATTTGGGTTTCCGGGAGGAAAATTAGTAGAACTCTCACTTCTGGGAAAACGACTCCTGCTTTCGGTACTTCACGACACCAGTTTCAACGATGTTGAAATCCTTGCGGCGTGAACTCCGTACAAAATAACATCCGTACACCTGTGTCTAAAAGGATTATTCCTGATGATCCGGGCCGAGCCGGTCATAGGACGTAATTCGATATCGTTGAAACGATCCGACCGAATCTACCGCTATTTGGACTGGTACGCGGGGTTTCTGATTCTCGACCGCTCGGCTGTCTGCCGTGTCTTTCGATAATGTTGTAACGGTCTCGGTACGATGCGATTTCCCACGGGAGCCATCGGTACGCTTTTTTCTCCTTCCGCGCGAACCACCGGTATGGATCGTTCTCGCGCGTGGACGCTCGCCGTCTTCGTGTTCATCTTCGGCGACGCCGCGGCGATGCAGGCTCGGGGACCGATCCTCTCGCGCATCGGCGAGGTGTTCGACGTTTCCGAGGCGGCGCTGGGACTCGTTGCCCCCGCCGGCACCGTCGGCTTCCTCGGGGCGGTCGTCGTGACTGGCCTGTTCGCCGGCCGATTGCCGATGCGGCGACTGCTGGCGGCTGGAACGCTCGTCACACCGCTCGCGCTCGTCTTCGCCGCGTTCGCCCCCAGCTACCCCGTCTTCCTGCTGGCTCTCGTCGTGCAGGGGACCGCAGCCGGGGCCTTCCGCGGACTCGACCGCGTCGTCCTGAGCCACGTCTACCCCGACGCACGCGGGCGGATGTTCGCCGCGTACACCCTCGTCTGGGCGTTCGGCGCAGTCCTCACCCCGCAGTTGGTCAGCGTGGTGTTCTCCGTCGCCGACTGGCGAGCGGTCTTCCTCGTTCTCGCGGTCTGCTTCCTCCCTGCGCTCGCGCTCGCCGGCCGGTACGAACTGCCGTCCATGGCGGCCGAGCGGTCGGTCTCGCTAGACGCGTTGCGGACGCTCTGTCGGCGTCCTGCGGTCGTCGGGGCCTGTCTCGGCATGGTCTTCGTGGGCGCGCTCGAAGGGACGCTGTTCACCTGGCTCGTCTACTACGCCCGTTCGTTCTACCCCACGGCGCTGGCGAACTCGCTGCTCTCCGCGTACCTGCTCGCGTACATCCCCGGCCGACTCGGCTGCACCGTCGCCGTCGACCGCGTCCCCTCGCTCTCGCTGCTCCTCGTCGTGTTCGTCCCCGCGGTCCCTGCGCTCGCCGTCGCCTTTTCCGGTGTCACCGGCCCGGTTCTCTTCACCGCGGTGTTCGCGGCCGGTCTCGCGATCTCCAGCGGCTTCCCGGTGCTCTCGGGCTACGCGGTCGAGGCGGCGCCGGCCTACAGCGGTCCCGTCAACGCGGTCACGAACGGAGCGACGTACGTGGGGCTCGCGACCGCGCCGGCCGTCGTGGGCGTGTTCGCGGCGACGTACGGCATCGGCCGAGTCCTCGTGTCGACTGCGGGCGTCGCGCTTCTCTTTCTCATCACGATCGCGGGGCTGTGGCTCTGGACCGGAACTGCGGACGCGCCGACGCCGCGTCGGCCAGCGGAGTCCTGAGTCGCGAGCGCCACACTCCAGCCTATCTGTCCGCCGGTGGTCGCTGGCACTCTTCGACGACCGGCTTCGCTAACGGGAGTTCCATCGTCCGGCTCATCCCCGTCCGCTCTACTGTTTCGAAGCCGACGTTCTGATAGACGGTGATGGCTCGCTCGTTCTCCGGCGAGACGTCGAGTACCAGTCGCTCGTGGTCCCGGCCCTCGGCGTACGCGAGCACCTGTCTGACCAGTTCTGTGCCGATTCCCCGGCCCCGCTGTCCGTCGAGGACGAAGACCACGAACTCAGGTTCGCTGTCGCCTTCGGGGATGACGGCTGCGTGGCCGACGATGCGATCGTCACGGGTCGCGAGCAGACTCCACCCGTCCGAGACGATTGCTGTCAGCCACCGTCGGAGCGCGTCCTCATCTGCCGGCGGAATACCCATCGTGCGCGACTCGGCACCGAGCGACGCGTACATCTCGACGAGGCCGTCGAGGTCGTCCTCGTCGAATCTCCGGATCAATAGTGGGTCACCACGGGCGTCGAAGAACCGCGGACATCGTGGGGGACACCCGACGGTGCCCTCGCATTCGCCGTTGTCCCAGCGACTGCAGGCTCGCTTCGCGCTCATATCGCGACCTATGCACCGCATCCCTACCCGCCTTTTCCCGCACATTTTCGGGTCCCTTTCCCCCGCCGCCAATCGCGGGGGATGGACTGGCCGATTCGCGGCCGATCGAGTCGACCGTCGTTCACGCATGCAAAATTTTTGTGGATTCGCTCGGTACGGCTACTCGTGACGGAGAACGACTACGGCCTCGTAGGCGTGACGGACGACCTGCGTGCCGTGGCGGGTACACCGTCCGCCATCAAATACGTCGAGTTCCGACTCGACCGGGCTGACGACCCGCTCGACCAGCTGGCCGCCTACGACGGGTCGGTGCCGTTGATCGTCGCGAACCGATCGGCGTGGGCGGGCGGAACCGCCGGGGAGGCCGAGCGACTGGAACAGTTGGTGTCGGCCGCCGCGAACGACGCCGTCGCACTGGCCGACGTGGAACTGGAGACCATCACCGAGGAGCGATGGGTGCTCGGCGAACTCCGCGACCGGGGCGTGGAACTGATCGTCTCCGCGTACGACACCGACGGTACGCCCGCGCAAGAGATCCTCGACCGCTGGTTCGAGGCGTGCGCTCGGGCCGGTCACGCGGTTCGCGATGATGCCTGTACGCGGCTGTCCGAACCGAACTAGCCCACAGAGCAGGACAAATGTTCCAATTGTGCCGCTATGTCTCCCCATCCATCTTCTTCGGATAGATATATGTGTAAATAACGCCGAGTACTATCGTCGCTTATCCTGTTATGTGCCTATATACTACAAATTTAGGAACGAAAACCGATTCGGGCGCGTATCGAAGCCGAACGTTCTCCTTCTTCCAAACATGAATCAATAACTATGTGGGATCCATAACCAAATTTTATATGCGCTGGAATGTTAAAGGATACCATGAAAATCGACGAGTTCGCTCTCGCGGCCACAACAAACGACCTCACACGGGAATCTGACGCCCGAGGAGTGGCAGACCTCATCGAATTTCGGATGGACAAAGCGACCGACCCTGTCGAACAAATTTCTGCGTACGACGGCGAACTCCCCCTCATCGCGACGAACCGAACCCGATGGTTCGGCGGCAAAGCGACTGACTCTGGCCGGCTCGACGATCTGTTCGCCGCGTCCCGCTTCGATGCGGTCGAGTTCGTCGACATCGAGCTGGAGATCGCGCGCGCCAAGGAGTGGATCGTCCACGAGTTCCGCGAGAACGACGTCCAGTTGATCATCTCGCATCACGACTTCGAAGGGACGCCCGACCAGGACGTGCTCGACGCCATCATCGCGCAGTGTGCTGAGTACGGCGACATCGCGAAGGTGGCCACGTTTCCCCAGAGCAACGCCGACGCCCTCACGCTCCTCGACGCCGTCAACACCGCGACCCAGCGCGGCATCGACGTCGCCGGCATCTCGATGGGCGAAATCGGAAGCCACACCAGGGTCATCGCTCACCTCTACGGGTCGAAGCTCGGCTACGCTCCGCTGGAAGGCGACGACAACGACTACGCGCCGGGCCAGATCCCCCTCGAAAAGCTCCGCACGCTCATCGATATGACGAAGAACGCGAGTGCGGGCGACCATCTCATCGACATGCTCGAAGCCGAAGAGGTCGCCGTCCCGCAGGAACTGACGCTTTCTGACTGACCGTTCTCAGGGCTGTATTCGCTCGACGTCCGATAGCACCGCGCTCGCCGTCTCCGTCCCACCGGCTCCGCGCCCGGAGACGCTGAGCTGGCCGGCGTGCTCGGTCTCCAGTTGGACGGCGTTGCGCGTTCCGGCCGGCGCGAGCGCGGCGTGCTCGGGCACGAGACGTGGACCGACGCGCACCTGCCCGTCGGCGAACTCGACGATGAGCCGGATCGTCCGACCGTCCTCTCTGGCCAGTTCGAGCATGCTTCCCGGGAGGTCTTCGATGCCCTCCACCTCGGCGTCTGCGAGCGTGTACTCGCCGTCCGGGTCGAGAACGTTCGCAACGATGACGCCTTTCAGCGCGGCGTCGGTCCCGTCCACGTCGAAACTGGGATCGGCCTCGGCGACGCCGAGGTCCTGGGCCTCTGCCAGCACGTGCTCGTAGTCGAGCCCCTCGGCCCCCATCCGCGTGAGGACGAAGTTCGCCGTCCCGTTCAGGACGCCGCGCATCGCGGAGATTCGCTCCGGCCCGAAGTCCTCGATGGTCGAGATGACGGGCATCGCGCCGCCGACGGTCGCTCCGAACCGGACGGTGCCGGCGCTCTCCGCTTCGAGGGCTCTGATCTCGGCGTAGCGCTCGGCGATCGGCCCCTTGTTCGCC
Organism: Haloarcula salina; assembly: GCF_049603855.1. Classification (GTDB taxonomy): domain Archaea; phylum Halobacteriota; class Halobacteria; order Halobacteriales; family Haloarculaceae; genus Haloarcula; species Haloarcula salina_A. The sequence goes on from NZ_CP187148.1 coordinate 401,226, forward strand.
AGCACGACGTGGCGGTCGCGTTCGAGCGCGGTCTGGACGTGACCGAACCCGGGCTGGGCGTCACCCAGCGTCGTCGGCGTCGCCTCGACGAGCACGTCGTAGTCGGCCGACAGCGCCTCGCTCGGCGCGGCGTCACCGACGACGCCGTCCGTCCGCTTCGCGTTCAGCGCGGCCGACGCGTCGATCCCTCCGGGGTCGACGACGGCGCTCTGTGAGTCGGCGAAGGCCGTCACGGTGTGTCCGAAATCGGCTGCGAGGTCGACGACAGCCGTTCCGACGGCCCCGGCACCGATGACCGCGAGCCTCATTCCGCGCCCCCGGTCGTCAGTGGCTCGACCAGCCGCAGGTCCTTCTCTTCGGCGATGTCGCGGATCACCGACAGGACCTCCTCTGTCGATCCCGACTCGGTCGCGAGCTTCATCCGGGCGCTCGAGATGTCGGACGCCCCCGCCGGCGCGGACAGCGAGATGTCCGTGACCGTCGCGCTCTTGGTCTCCTGAATCTGGGAAAGCGTATCGGAGAGGTCGGTGTCGATGAGGTGACCCGAGAGGATGATGGTCATCCCCTCGCTGTATCGCTCGGTCCCGGCCTGGATGACGTTGATGCCGGCGTCGCGGAGCCCCTCGACGATTGTCTCGAACCGGTCCGGCGTCGCCTCGATGTCTACCTCGACGGGGATGTGCCCTCGCGGGGTCACGTTCCCGCGTTCGTGGAAGATCGAGAGGAGGTTCCCGCCGTGCTCGGCGATCGGTCGCAGTGACCGCAGGAGCTCTCCGGGTTCGTCGACCAGTTCCAGCCGTAGCGTGTACGCTCGGATGTCCGTCTGTGAGTCACTCATCGGACAGCCACCACCGGTTCGCGGAAGTCATTGTCGGGGTTCACAGTCGAAAACTATTATCACCTTCTATTCGGTCACTGCGGGAGGTGCGTCTGGGAGAAAACCTGATGCACTACCCCTTGCAACGCTATGTCATGGACGCGGTCAACCCGGCGACGAACGAGCGAATCGACACGTACGAGGAGGACTCGCAGGCGGCCGTCGAGCAGGCACTCGCCGACGCGACCGACGCCTTCGAGTCCTGGCGCGAGGTGTCGTTGCGCGAGCGACAGGAACTGCTCGCCAGCGCCGGCGAGGTGCTTCGCGACCGCACGCGCGAACTGGCCGAGGTGATGACACGCGAGATGGGCAAACCGATCACGCAGGCCGAGAGCGAGGTCCAGAAGTGCGCCTGGGTGTGCGACCACTACGCCGAGTTCGCCGACGCGTACCTCGCTCCCGACCACCATCCAAGCCCGCCGGAAGCGACGGTCAAGACCCGCTACGACCCGCTCGGGCCGGTCCTGGCCGTCATGCCGTGGAACTACCCGTTCTGGCAGGTGTTTCGCTTCGCCGCGCCGTCGCTCACCGCCGGCAACGTCGGCCTGCTGAAACACGCCTCGAACGTACCGGGCTGTGCCAAAGCCATCGAAGACGTGTTCCGCGAGGCGGGCTATCCCGATGGCGCGTTCCAGTCGCTGCTCGTCTCCTCCGACCGCGTCGACGACGTGCTGGGAGACGAGCGGGTCCGCGCCGCAACGCTCACCGGGAGCGGGCCGGCGGGTCGGGCCGTGGCCTCGACGGCTGGCGAGCATCTCAAGAAGACGGTGCTGGAACTCGGCGGCAGTGACCCGTTCGTCGTCCTCGACGACGCCGACGTCGACGCGGCCGCCGAGACGGGTGCGTGGGCCCGGAACATGAACGGCGGGCAATCCTGCATCGCCGCGAAGCGATTCATCGTCCACGACGCGGTCTACGACGCGTTCCTCGACGCGTTCCTCGACGAGGTCGAGTCGCTCACTGTTGGCGACCCGATGGACGAGGCCACCGAGGTCGGCCCGCAGGCCAGCCAGTCGCTCCTCGAAGACCTCCACGAACAGGTCGAAGCGAGCGTCGACGCCGGTGCGACGGTGCTGTCCGGTGGTGAGCCGCTCGACCGCGAGGGCGCGTTCTATCCGCCGACCGTACTGACCGACGTTCCCGAGGGCTGTCCGGCCGACTCCGAGGAACTGTTCGGTCCCGTCGCGTCGGTGTTCCGGGTCGAGAACGAGGACGCCGCCGTCGAGAAGGCCAACGACACGCGCTTCGGCCTCGGCGCGTCCATCTGGACTGAGGACCGGGACCGCGGCGAGCGCGTCGCCGCGCGCATCGACGCCGGCTGTACGTACGTCAATCAGCTCACGAAGTCCGACCCGCGAGTCCCCTTCGGCGGCGTCAAGGACTCCGGTTACGGGCGCGAACTGTCGGGGGCCGGCATCCGGGAGTTCGTCAACCGCAAGACCGTCTGGATCGAGTGAGCGGCGGCCACCACCGGAGGGATCGTCACGTCGACGCCTTCGGAAGCTCCACGGCGAACACCGCGCCCTCCGGGTCGTTGTCTTCGACCCACACGTCCCCGCCGTAGCCGTCGACGAGCGTGTACACGAGGTACAACCCGATCCCGGTCCCCTTGCTGTCGAGGCCCTTCTTGCCCTTGCCGAAGATCGAGTCCCGCATCTCGTCGGGGACACCCGGGCCGTTGTCGGCGATCCGCAGCACGACGCTGTCGGCCCGCTCCTCCGCCGAGACGACGATCTCGGGCGTCTCCTTGTCGGTGTGCTGGACGGCGTTCTTGAGCAGATTGCGGACGACCGAGTCGATCATCTCGTTGGCGGCGACGGTGACAGGCGGAAGGGGGCCCTCGACCGAGATCTGTGCCTGCGGCTCCGTCGAGCGGAACTCGTCGAGCTGCCGGTCGACGACCCCCCGCAGCGACACGGGGTGACTGTCCGTCTCCGACTGGAGCATCACGTCCGACATGTCCCGGGCCGTCCGCGTCAGTTCGACCGCACTTTCGGCGCTCTTCAGCGCCGTCTCGACGTGTTCCAGTTCGCCCTCGTCGACGCGGTCTGCGAGGATGTCGAGCCGTGCGAGGAGTATCTGCAGGTCGTTCCTGATGTCGTGGCGGACGATCTGGTTCAGCAGGTCGAGGTTGTCGCGCTGGGACTCGATCCGCTGCTCGCGGTGGAGTCGGTCGAGCGTCGCGGTCAGAATTGCTGCCAGCAGTTCGGCGAGGTTGCGGTCGAACTCGTCGAACGCCGCCGCCGAACGCGCGGCCGTGACGAACACGCCGTGGTCCGACAGCGGGTGGACGAGCACGCTCTCGACGGCCGCCTCGGCGGCGATTTCCGGATAGGTTTCCCCCACGTCCTCCACGACGCGCGTCTCGCCGGACGTGTACGTGTCGTGGACGATCTCGTGGACGGCGTGGTCGCCGCCCGCCTCGCCCGACGGGACGAACCCGATCCGCTCGCCCGCCCTGTCGCCGCCTGCCGTCGGGTCGGGCCGGCGACGCGACTCGTCCAGGCAGACGCCGCTGACCGGGAACGAGAGCGCGTTCGCGGCGATGTCGACGGCGATTTCGGCGGCTTCCGCCGCCGTCTCGGCCTGAATGAGCGCCCGCGTCCCTTCGAGCGTCTCCCGGAGCGTGCGCTCGCGCGACTTCTGCGTGGTGATGTCCTGGTGGATCCCGACCGCCCTGAGCGGCTCGCCGTCGTCGCTCCGCTCGACGACCCTGCCCACGTCTCGAATCCAGATCCAGTCCCCGGCTTTCGTCCGAAGCCGGTGGTCACACTCGTAGTACTCCGTCTCGCCGTTCATGTGCGCGTCGAGCGCGGCGTCCACGTCGGATCGGTCCTCGGGGTGAATCCGCTCCTTCCACGCGCTCAGCCGGTTGTCTATCTCGTCGAGGTCGTAGCCAAGCATCTCCGCCCACCGCTCGTCGTACGTGACCGCGTCCGTCTCCACGTTCCAGTCCCACACGCCCAGTCGACCGCCCTCCAGCGCCATATCGAGCCGCTCGGTGAGCTCTCTGAGCGCCCGCTCCTGTGCCTTCCGCTCGGTGATGTCGACGTACACCCCGAACTGCTGGTCCGTCCCATCCTCGCGGAGCAGCGGGGTCGACCGAAACAGGAAATCCCGGACGCCGTCGACCGTCTCGCGTCGGACCTCTTCGGTCGCCTGCCCGCCGCCGGACGCGTGCTCGTCGATGGCCCTCGCTCCGGCCATCTCGCTCTCGGGAACGATGAGGTCGTTGAGGTCCTCGCCGACGGCCTCGTCGAGGTCATACCCGAAGGTCGTCTCGAACGCCTCGTTCGCGTCCTTGAGTATCGTCCCCTCTCCGGTGAATTCGACGATGCCGACCGGCTCCGGAATTCCCTGGAACAGCGCCCGAAACCGGTCTCGCTCGCGCTGGAGTTGCTCGTTTTGCTCGGTCTGCTCGCGCTCGTAGACCGCCAGCGTCCGGCTCATGTCGTTGAAGCCGGTGAGGATCCGCTTCCAGTCCTCGGTCGCGTCGGTGTCGAGGCTGTAGCCGTAGTCTCCGTCCGAGAGCCTGTCGAAGCCGTCGAGCAGGCGCTCGTGGTACGAGAGCGTCTGCGTGTACAGCAGGATGCCGAGTCCACCGACCAGCAAGAGCGCCAGCCCGACGGCGCCGAACTGATACAGGGTGACCACACGGAGGTCGTCGGCGAGGACATCCCGGCTCACCTGCACGCTCACGGTCCAGCCGGTCTCCTCGACGGTCGCGCTCGCTACGATGAGGTTCGTGGCAGGGTTGGGCCGGCGCTCGTAGATGGTCTCCTCGGACCGCGCCCGGACGGTGACGCCCTGATACCCGTCGACGGCGTACGTCGCGTTGCGGAGGAACGAACTGTTTTCGAGGTGGAGCGCCGCGTTGAGCGTGCCGACGACGGTCCCGTTCCGGTAGATCGGCGTGCTTATCGTAATGATGTGGTTCCCGGACTGGGCGAGCACCGGAGTGCTGACGTACGTCTCGCCGCGGACGGCCCGCTGGAAGTACTGGCGGTTGCTGAAGTCGCTGCCGACGAGTCTGTCGCGCGTCTCGGGGTCGAGCTCGGCGGCGATACCGGTCATCGTTCCGTTCCGGTGGATGACCGAGACGCCGCTGAACGCGCTCTCGTCGAGCGTCGCCTGGAGCGCACGGTGCTGCCGCGGCTGGCCGTGGGCCGCGATGTCGGGATTCGTCGCCCGGAGCCGAACCGTTCTCTTCAGGCCGACGATCCTCGTGTTCAGGTCGTTCGCGACTTCAGTGCTCGTGTGGTCGACCGACTCCGTCTGCTGGTCGGTCACCGACTGCTTGTTCATCTGGAAGCCCGTGAACACGATCCCCGAGAGGGCGACCGCGAGGACCACCAGCACCAGACCGACCTGCGTGCGGAGCTTCACGTGGTGGTCCACCTCCCAGTCGGCGACACGAGCCACCAACCGGCGCGGGGCCGGCGAGCTACCGACGCCCGGCCCATTGCCGGGCGCGCCGCCGGAAACGGCCGGTCAGCTACGAGTGGCATCGGATATTGGTAGCTCTATTTCGGGGCCGTACTTAAACGTGCGACCGCAAATATCATCGGTGAAAAACGCGAGACGGAACGCCTCTTCTCGACGGTCGTGACTGGGGCTCGGCGGTCGACCGGCGTGTCCGGTCAGCGTTCCTGCCACGGCGCGCCGTTGCGTTCGACGAACCGCTCGCGGCGCTCGATCCCCCGTATCTTCTCGATGTCGTCGGCGTCGAGTTCGAGATCGAGCGCGCCGAGATTGTCGCGGATGTGGGCCTCGCCGGTCGCCTTCGGAACGACGCTGACGTTCTCACGCGAGAGGAGCCACGCGAGGCTGACCTGCGCCGCGCTGGCGTCGTGTTTCTCGGCGATCTCGGTGATCTCGGGTATCTCGAAGACGTCGCCGCGCGCGAGCGGTGAGTAGGCGACGTGGTGGTAGTCGTGCGCCTGGGCGTGGGCGACGAGGTCGTCTTGCTGGAGCAAGGGGTGGGTCTCCGCCTGGTGGGCGAACAGCGGCGAGTCGAGGTGGTCCATCGCCTCGTCCAGCAGGTCCTCGCTGAAGTTCGACACCCCGACGTGGTCGACGAGGCCGCGGTCGATGAGTTCGTCGAAGGCCGGCAGCGTCTCGGCAGCGTCGTAGTTCCCGACCGGCCAGTGGACGTACAGCAGGTCGAGGCTGTCCAGTCCCAGACGGTCGAGCGACGCTTCGAGGCCCTCGATGACCTCGTCGTAGGCCAGACCGAACCGCACCGGGTGGACCTTCGTGGCGACGAACACGTCCTCGCGAGGCACGTCTGCCCGGGCGATCCCCTCGCCGACGGCTTCCTCGTTTTCGTAGTGCTGTGCGGTGTCGACGTGTCGGTAGCCCGCTTCGAGTGCAGTGCGTACGCTCTCGGCGCAGGTCTCCGGGTCCGTGTTCTCCCAGGTACCAAGGCCGATTGCTGGCAGGTCCTGCATGGCCCAGACGTCCCGGGAGAGGCCCATATCTCTTTGGTTCGGCCGCTCGCAGGCCGCAATCGACGCGGCTGACTCCTGTCCGGGACGGTCCCACGGCAGGAGCGTTCGGAAGTGGCGAACGCCGGCCGCGTCGGGACTCGCCGGTCCGCCCGGGACTGCTCAGCGCTCGGTTCCGTCGCCGCCGAGCGATTCGAGCGGCGCGGCGTTCCCGAACGTCGTCTCCGGCGGGTCGGCCCCGGGCGCGGCCCACTCGCAGGCGTTCGCGAGGACCTGCTGGACGGTCTCGTCGTGGTAGATCGGATACGTCTCGTGCCCGGGCCGGAAGTAGAAGATCCGGCCCGCGCCGCGGCGGTAGCAACACCCCGAGCGGAACACTTCGCCGCCCTCGAACCACGAGTTGAACACGAGCGTGTCGGGCGCAGGCACGTCGAAGCGCTCGCCGTACATTTCGGCTTCCGGCAGTTCGATGTACTCGCCGATACCGTCGGCGATGGGATGTCCGGGTTCGACCACCCAGAGGCGCTCTTTCTCTCCGGCCTCGCGCCACTTGAGGTCACAGGTCGTCCCCATCAACTCTCTGAAAATCTTCGAGTAGTGCCCCGAGTGGAGGACGAGTAGCCCCATCCCGTCGAGGACGCGTTCTTTGACGCGTGCGACGACGGCGTCGTCGACCGCGTCGTGGGCCGTGTGCCCCCACCACGTCAGTACGTCGGTGTCGTCGAGCACGGCCTCGGTCAGGCCGTGCTCCGGGTCGTCGAGCGTCGCCGTCCGCGTCTCGAATCCGCGGTCGTCGAGCGCCGTCGCGATCGTCTCGTGGATCCCGTCCGGATAGATCTCCGCGACGGCATCGTTCTCCTGCTCGTGGACGTACTCGTTCCAGACCGTGACTCGCGTCATAGTAGGGGTTCATCGCGACCGGTAATCCCGTTGGCGATGCGAGCGGTCGCGCTCATGCTCGGAGTCGCGTTCGACGCTCAATCGGGGAGGTAGAAGTCCGACTTCCCAGCGACGTGGGGTGAGGCGTTCCTGAGTTTGCTGATCTTCGCCGGACTCCGGTCGCGGACGATGACGACGTCGTACTCGTCGTCGACCGCGATCGACTGGCCGACGCTGCTGACCGTCGAGACGAGGTGACCGGCGTTGTCGCTCCCGATGAAGACCATCGATGCGTCGACCTGCTGTGCGACGTTTCGGACGCGCTTGGCGATCGTCCCCGCCGGCGCGTACCGGTCGACGACCTTGTGACGGAAGTCCGCGCTCGGACACAGGTCCGTCACCTGCTCGTGGACCGTCGCGACGACGCCCTCCATGTCGAACGGCTGGCTCGGTTCGAGCCACTCGCGCTCCCTGGCGTAGTCGGCGTTACCGCGTGGAATCACGGTCACGGCCAGCACGTCTTCGTCGAAGACGATTCCGAACTCGGTCGCTCGGACCAGCGCGGCCTCGGCGAGTTCGGACCCGTCGAACGGGACGACCAGCGTCATAGTGTCACTTCGCTCCCCGACCGGAAAATGCGTCCGGTGTCATTACTTTGTGGAATCGGGTGTCACTGTTAACTTTACCGGCCCCCGCGACTCGACCGGGCCGTGAGAGTGATGCAGGCGTTGATCGAATCCGCCCACTCACTCCACCTTCGGGAGCGACACGACGAACACCGCGCCCTCCGGGTCGTTGTCTTCGACCCTGACCTCGCCGCCGTAGCTGTCGACCAGCGTCTGGACGAGGTACAGCCCGATACCGGTGCCGCCGCTTTCGAGGCCCTTCTCGCACTTCCCGAAGATGCGTTCCTTGCGGTCGTCGGGGACGCCCGGGCCATTGTCCGCGACCCGGACGACGACGGTGTCGTCGCCGTCTGCCACCGAGACGTGGACCTCGGCCACCGACTTGTCGTTGTGCTGGACCGCGTTCTTCAGCAGGTTTCGGAACACCGAACTCAGCATCTCGTCGGCGTGAACCGTCACGGCGGGAATGGGTTCGTCGATGGAGAGCACCGCCCGGGGGTAGTCCGCGCGGACGTTCTCGAACTCTCGTTCGAGCGCCTTGCGGAGCGACACCCGCTGCTCGTCCGTCGTCGTCGTGAGCATCACCTCCGCCATGTCACGCGCAGTCTGGGTCAACTCGACCGCGTGCTCGGAGCTCTCACGGAGGGTTTCGAGGTACGCTTCTCCCTCCTCGTCGTCTACGTGGTCGGTCAGCAGATCCGCGTAAGCGGTGACCAACTGGAGGTCGTTGCGGATGTCGTGGCGCAGCACCTGATTCAGGAGGTCGAGGTCGTCGCGTTGCTCCTCTAGCCGCTGCTCGTAGGCCTTCCGATCGGTGATGTCGTGGAGCGTGGCCATTGTCGCCGGCTCACCGCGATACTGGATACACGACACTTCGAGGTCGATGTCCCGCCGGCCGCCGTCGGCGGTGACGATCTCGATGTCGTACCGCGACGGGGGATTCTCGCCGTGGATCCGTTCCTCGTACCGCTGCGCGACCAGGTCGTGGTATTCGGGGGCGACGACGTCCCGGAAGGAACGGCCGATAAGTTCGGAGTCTGACAGCCCGGTCAACGTCTCCATCGCCCGATTGACGAACTGGAGTTCGCTGTCCTGGACGATGACGACCCCTTCGTGGCCCTGTTCGACGAGGGCCTCGTACTTCTGTCGCTCTTCGGCGAGCGCTCGCTCGTTCTCCTTGCGATCCGTGATATCACGGGAGTTGACAACGTATCCGTAGGGAGCCGTCTCCGTGTGGCTCCCGGCGACCGACTCCAGCCACACCCAGTGACCGTCGCGGTGGCGCTGTCGGTACGTGACCGGCTGCGTGACCCGGTCGGGCGACTCGATTATCCCCTCGAAGCGCTCGTAGACCTCGTCCCGGTCGTCCGGGTGGATGGACTCGAAGACGTTCCTCCCGATGCGGCTCTCGGGCTCGTACCCGAAAATCGTCTCGACGGCGGGACTGACGTAGGCGATCGTTCCCTCCTCGTCGACGACCGTGAGGATATCGTGAGAGTGTGCCAGGAGCGTCGAGAGCTCGTCCGCCGCTGAGAGGCTGGGCATATCGGACAATGGATCCATGAGAAGATAAAACCGCATTCATGTTATCACTATCTGAGAGTAACTCCGTGGGTAGTGGACGCTGACACGTCGGGGTCACGTGACTGTCACGTCGGTGACCTCGAACCGCGCGCCGCCGTCCTCACTCGCCGTGGCCCGGATCGACCAGCCGTGCGCGTCGACGATCTGCTCGACGATCGCCAGTCCGAATCCGGTTCCGTCGTCTGCAGTCGAATACCCCGTGTCGAAGACCTTCTCGCGCTCGCCTTCCGGTATTCCGGGGCCGTCGTCTTCGACGTAAAACCCGTCCGGGAGCGGGCCGACCCGAACCGTGACTTCGTCCCCACCGTGTGCCCGCGCGTTCCTGAAGAGGTTCTCGAGGAGCTGGAGCAGTCGGGCCTCGTCACAGACGATGGTGTCGAGTTCGTCGGCCACGTCGAGCGTCGCGTCGTCTGCCCCGGTCGCGGCCCAGGCCGACTTGACCGCTCGCGTCAGGGGAACGGGCGAGGCGTCGATGACCTGCGTCCCCTGTCGAGCGAACGTGAGGAGGTCCTCGATGAGCGCGTCCATCCGGTCGAGCGCGTCACCGAGTCGCTCGACGGCTTCGCCCTCGTGGGTCTCGCTGACGAGTTCGCGATTCGCCGTCGCCAGGGCGAGCGGGGCGCGGAGGTCGTGGGAGACGATGCTGGCGAACTCGTCGAGTCGCTTGTTCTGTCGCTTCAGCTCCTCTTCGCGGCGCTTTCGCTCCGTGATGTCGGTGATCGTCGCCATGATCCGCGTCTCGCCGTCGATGTGGAGCGGCCCGAGGCTGATCTCGACGGGGAACGTTTCGCCGTCACTTCGCACCGCGGTGAGGTCCAGTCCGGCTCCCATCGGTCGGGGCGTCGGGTCATCGACGTACTCCTCGCGGAGCGTCACGTGTTCTTTACGGTACGGCTCCGGCATGAGGTCCTCGACCGATTTGCCGCGGAGCGCTTCTCGCTCGTACTCGAACAGGTCGGCGGCGCTCTCGTTTAGCTGCCGAATCACGCCGTCCTCATCCACGATGACGACCGCGTCGGGCGTCGCCGCCAGTATTCGTTCCAGCTCTCGGTCGCGGTGTTCGAGCTGTCGCTTGTAGTCGCTCGCCGCCTCCTCGGCGCGGACCCGGGCGACGGCGTTCTCGATGCGGTTGGCAAGCACCGCGAACTGATCGGTCCCGCGCTCCTTCTGGAGGTAGTCGGTCACGCCGAGCGATATCGACTCGCTGGCGACCTCCTCGGAGCCCTTTCCGGTGAAGAGGATGAACGGGACGTTCGGGTACTCGGCACGGACCTCTTCTAGCACTTCCAGCCCGTCGAGTCCCGGCATCTGGTAGTCGCTGACGATACAGTCGAAGTCACCGCCATCGAGCCGCGAGGGAACTCGCTGAGGTGTCGTTTCCGCTTCGACCGTGATTCGTTCGTTCTCCTGCTGGAGGAACATCGCGGTGGTCTCGGCGAAGTTGGGCTCGTCGTCGACGTGTAGCACCCTGATCTGTCCGTCGCCCTCCGTGGCCGCGTCGCGGGCGCGAGCCAGCCCAATCTGGGAACCCATATATATCGGTTGCTGGCTGCAAGGATAACTGATAGGCATGAATATACAAGATCTATCGGTACAGACGGCGCATCGCTACGGCCGCTTACGACCCGTTTCGCGGCGCGGACGACCAGCTATCGGTGCGATTACACGACAATCAGGTGATATATTTATGGTGGAATAGGATGATGGTCGTGATATGTCAAAGCAGTCCACGGCCACGGGGGACGCACAGCTGTTCCGGCTCCCGGCGAACAGTATCGGGTACGTCGCCGTCCTCGCCGCGCTCGCCTCGGCTGTCATTCACCTGTTGCTCGCACCGCAAGTGATGGAGTTCAGTCAGACGACGGGCATCCTGTTCTACCTCAACGGGGCCGGCTGGATCGGCGGGATACTCCTGTTCTTCAGTCGCTTCTGGCGGCGCGAACTGTACCTCG
>NZ_CP187149.1:0-132408 GCF_049603855.1 Haloarcula salina
TAGGTGATGTGACTATCCAGATGACGCAGAAGACAATTGGACAGAACACCGGCCAATCGGGCCGGGTGAATCTGTCGGGACCAGAACTCGATAAGTTCGATGCGGAGGTTGGAGACGCTATCAAGGTCGATGTCGCCGAGTCGAAGGGGATCGCCAAGGCGATCATCGAGAACAGCACGGAGTGTGAATTCGTAATAGTCTCGAAACCAGAAGCTGATTCCTCACCCACGGAGGAAATCGATGAGTAGTGAGTATCCCTCTCTCTTCGAGAGCTGCCAGCCCCGAGACGATGTCTTAGACGGCTCGCTCCAGGAGGAACAGTTCGCTGCGAAACTCTCGACTGTGGTCCACAACCCTGAGAAGGCAGCACCAGTCTATCGAGACCCCGACTCGTTCTACGATATGACCTATCCCACGGAAGGTCTCCGCACGCTGCTCTCCAATCTCACGGGGCGTTTCTTGGCGACCACAAAGTACGACCCCGGCTCGTATACTTCGAGCATTCTCTGTCTCGACACACGGTTCGGTGGTGGGAAAACGCACGACCTCATCGCCTCTTACCATCTTGCTGAGAACCCGGCAGATATTGACGACCTCTCACACTACCTGCTGGACGGCGACGAGGAGCTTGCGGCCGACTATCAAGATGCGGTGGCAGATGGCCTCGATATTGCGACGGGAGTCTTCATCGGAACGAAGGCTGATAGCAAGGATGCCCGCCATGCCGACGATGACCCGAATGCTCCGAACACTCGGACGATGTGGGGGGAGCTCGCGTACCAGCTCTACGGACTTGAGGGCTACGAGTATCTCAAGGACTACGATCAAGACCAGGACGCACCCGGTGAAGGGACGCTCTCGAAACTCTTCGCTCAGTACGACCAGCCGGCTCTCATTCTGATCGACGAAATCGCCGACTACATGAACAAGGCCGCGGGCACGCCTGTCGGCGACAAGACACTCGCCGATCAGACGCTTTCGTTCGTGATGGCGCTCCTCGAAGCGGCTGCCGAATCGGAGCACGTCACGGTCGTCTACTCTATCGCGGATACGGCCTTTGGTGAGCAGGCTGACCGGGTTCGTGATGGCGTCCGTGACCATATCGAGGAGGTCAATGAGATTGGCCGGCGGCAGCACAAGACGGTCACGCCGACCGACGAAAACGAGATCGGACAAGTCCTTCAGCACCGACTCTTCTCGGAAGTTCCAGAAAACGCCGCGCACGAAGCCGCCGACTCATACTTCCAATTCTATGACCAGGAAGACCGGCAGTATCCACAGGAAGCCACCGACGCTGGCTACGTGGATGTCCTCGCTCGCGAATACCCCTTCCATCCCTCCTTAATTGACGCTCTCACGGACAAGATCGATACGATCCCTCGATTCCAGCGCACGCGTGATGCCCTCCGCTTGCTTGCTCGAGCCGTCTACTACCTCTGGAATCACCAGCCCGACAGTTACGACCGCCACTGGATTCGGATCTACGACCTCACAGTCGCTGATGACGATCCTGGCGGTGGGATTCAGACGATCCTTCGTGAGCGCCTATTCGACTTCGTCGATCTCGGTCCCGCAGTGACTGCCGACATCTACGACGACGACGGTACCGCGCACGCCCAGCTTGAGGACCGAAAATGGACCGAAAACGGTCTCCCGCCCCTTGGAACCCATCTGACAACGACAGTTCTCTGGCACAGCCTCGCATATGGTGAACAGGCCGCTGGCCTAACTCACGCCGATTTGAACCTCGCCATCGGTCATCCCGATCTGAACTTCGACGACTACGATGCCGCACTATCCGCCCTCCGAGGCGACGATATGGACGTCGCGTGTTACTTCCTCTACGAAGAAGAGCGCCTCCGGTTCAAACAAGAACCAAACCTGATCCGAATCATCGACCAGCGGATCGAATCTACCCCCGAAGCGAGCGCTCATTCGCGTTTCGAGAACCGCCTCACCTCGAAGGAAATTGGGGATGGTGGCTTCCAGCCAGTGGAGTTCCCTGAATCGCCGGCGGATTTACCGGATACACCGGACACGCCGAAGCTTGCGGTAATGCATCCGGACACCGCTGCTGTCGAAGACGGCGGCGATACGCCGCCGAACCGGGTAACTCAGCTCTACGAGCAGCAAGCCGCAAAACACGACGGAGAGACTGAGACGCGAATCTACAAGAACTACGCTCTGTTCCTCGCCCCTGACGCTGATCGAATGGATGCAGCGATCGACGAGGCTCGGCGTCTCGAGGCCATCGAGGCCCTGCTTGATAGCCCTGAGCAGAAAGCCGACCTCTCCTCAGAACAAATCGAGGAGCTTCGAGAACGGAGCGACGAGGCACAGTTGATGCTCGGAGAGCTCGTTCGGAACGTCTACCGGCACCTCTACTACCCAGACCGGGACGGGCTTACCCACATCACCATCGGTGCGACCGAATCAAACGGCGGGACGACACTGGTCGACGCTGTCCAGACAACGCTCGAGGATAAGATCGTGAAACGCGACGCCGGCGCTCGTGGGTCCGCTCACGTCCAACAGAAACTCTGGCAGCAGACCCAGGACGCTATGTCCACCGAAGCGCTGGTCAACCAATACGCGAAGAAGCCGGGGCTGGACTACCTCTTCAGCACAAAACCGATTCGAGAGACTGTCTCCTCCCTCGTTAGTGACCACGGGTACGCATACTGGGATGGCGAGTCTGGGACAGCGTACTGGGTCGGGACAACGGAGCCTGAAACGTGGCCGCATCCGGAACCATTCGCGAAATCCCCCGATGTCGACACCTCGATTCGGGACAGCGATGTCCAAATCGGGAGTGCCTTCGTCGTTTATCGAGATATCGACGCGCTCGTCGACGATCACCTCGACGAAATCGACCGGCCAGAACAGACGGTTGCTACCTGTGCCGAGTGTGGGGCGGAGGTTGAAAACCCAGAAGGCAGCGAACCCTACTACTGTGAGGAACACCAGTCCGATACGACCTGTAGCTCCTGCGGAAAAGAGGTCGCTAGCGAGCAGTTGCTGGACGCACGCGGACGCTGCGAGGAGTGCCAGCCCGACGAGTCCTGGGAGGCGAGTAAGAAGATGATGTCTGCCTCACGGGCGTTCTCGGAGGTCCGTCGCGAGGCGGAATCGAAGGCCGGGACTGACCGGACGCCGCTGATCGAAGAAGTGACAATCCAAGTCGGTGGAGAGGATCCCTTCCAGGCGGCCAAGTTCGTCAGCCAGCGCCCCGGATTCAAAGCCCGTGAGGACGCGGTGACGGTCCGAATGCAGTACGAAACCCGAACTGACGACGGGACGTACAGCGCAGAATTCACAGGCTCACCGAGCCGATTCCGGAATGTGATCGACCAGCCCGGCTCGTTCGGCGATGATCGAGAGACCATCCAGTTCCGCTTCCAGTTTGACGAGCCCGAACCAATTACTGACGAGGGTGATGACCTCCTCGCTGCCCTCGATAACGACCTTGATGCGGGCAACATCGACGTCCGGGTCGAAGGGCGTGGCCCGATCCGGTCGAGTTCGGAGGTGACGGTCTGATGGCGAGTCGCGGTTCGAAATTTGAGACCTCACCCGGCGAGGGAACAGAGGAGGACCGGCTGGTTCGCTACGGGACGAGTATGTTCGGTGGACGCCCAACGTTCACGCTCGTCCGACGAGAGACCGACGGTGGCGGAGAGTGGACACTCCATGAACTACTCCCTCGCGAACAGGCTGAAGCCCGCCGTGATCGCTTGGAGCGGGATGGTCGTTCGTTGAGTATCACACCAGTTGAGGATCTCGTCTCGGACATCGCTGGGGACGACCTCCTTTCCAAGCTCGATGGCTGGACGTGGGATGAGTGGGCCGGCGCAAAGGTCGCACGG
This sequence comes from Haloarcula salina, assembly GCF_049603855.1. GTDB lineage: Archaea > Halobacteriota > Halobacteria > Halobacteriales > Haloarculaceae > Haloarcula > Haloarcula salina_A. Next base: position 3,867 of record NZ_CP187149.1, read on the forward strand.
CTTGACCCGACCCGCGTCCGTGCGCTCCAGGATGTCGTCCGGGAGGCGATTGAAGGCACACCAGGAGATTCATCAGAAGTTCTCACTGGGGGGGCTGGGTTCGTGTTCCTACCCGAAACGGCAGGCGTCCGGCTTGCTGTTGCGTTCCGTGGCGTGAAGCCGATCCAGCGTATCGACCGGATGCGGTCGCTGGCTCGAGGCGTTGCACGGATGAGCGATGAGGAGTGTTACTACTGGTACGCAAAGTGTCGGTCTCCGTCGAGTCCGAACGGCGAAAAGGCCCTTCGAGTGTTGCTGACGGACCACATCAAATAGAACAATGAACGAGAACGAGTCTAACCCGGATGCTATTGAAGGACAGAATCTTGCAATAGAGGGGAAACTCCCGCTGAAAGCCGTAGGGATAGAGAACCTGAAGGAGGCAAATCCCAAACATATGCCTCCCCATCGCTACCTTCACCCTTGGTTTGCCCGTCGCCCTACACCTGCGGCTAGGTTAGCGACTTTGGCCTCAATCCTCCCAGAAGATGTTGATTCTGATCAAATACTTAGCTGGATTCAAATTGGCCCCAAAGAAGGAATTGAAGGGGATATCTCGGAGTACGTTGAACAAAAGAAAGCTAGTGAGGGCGATAGAAGCGGTTCTCTGGGCGACCATTACGGTTATCCACGTCCATTTACACAATCTCCGAATAAAAAAGAGAGAGATGAAATCCATGAAATACTGGAAGAGACGTGGGATGGTGAACTTCCAACCGTCTTAGACCCTTGTGCGGGTGGAGGTGTAATTCCATACGAGGCGATCAGATACGGTTTGCCGACTAAAGCTAACGAGCTAAACCCCGTTCCATCGGTAATATTACAGGTATTGTTGAATTACGCACCAAGCGTTGGGTCATTAAAGGACGATTTAGAGCGGTGGAGCCAGCGTATTGATAATCTCGCGGAGGAGAAACTGGAACAGTATTTCCCCTCGGAAGGAGAGCATGACTCCGTTGATTCTTATGTCTGCGCTCATGTCGTTACTTGTCCCGATTGTGGGACAGACATACCGTTAGTTTCGAAATGGTCCATTCGTACCCGAAGGAGTGCAGATACGGTTATCTCTGTTCCTGAAGTGGATGAAGATGGCTCGATCGAGTACGATTGTATCATTGAGCCGACGGAGGAGGAACTAGACGGATTTGATCATAAACAGGGGACAGTTTCTCGAGGTGGTGATGCTGAGTGTCTAAATTGTGGGATAGTCACTGAATCGGAGGATATCGTAGATATGCATCAAGACGGGGAGTTCAGTTATGACATTATCTGTGTCCGTTATATGGACTCCTCTGGTAACTACAGCTTCCGAGCACCTAATGAAGCTGATTATCAAGCTTTAGAGAGCGCTGAAGAACGTATTGAGTCTGATTTTGATCTTGCGTCCTTCTTGACTACTCCTCTCCCAGAAGGCGAAAAGACTCGGGAACCACGGGAACATGGGATTCATGAATGGAGAGATATGTTCACTCCACGCCAGCTGGTTTCTCACTACGAGTATTATAGGGCGTTTGAAGATAGGAAAGACGAAATTCAAGAAGAGCATCCGGAAGATGAAGCAGAGGCGCTTCTGACTGTTCTCTCCTTAGTCCCGGGTAAACTCGTTGACTATAATTCCCGCTTTTCACCGTGGCATACTGGGAAAGGATATCCCTCAAACGCAATGGGGGGCAAACACCTGTCCCTTGCTAAATCGTTTGCAGATATCAATATGTCAGTCGGTGGTATGGGGAGCTATCAATCTGCTATTGGGAAAATAATTGAATCTTATGAAGAACTAGTATCTTATCTTCCCGATGATGCTTCTCCCGCGGAACTATCTACGGGGGATGCTGCGAATCTACCTTATCCGGATAACGAGATCGAGGCAGTTGTGATAGACCCTCCCTATTATAGCAGTATCATGTACGCTGAATTATCGGATATGTTCTACGTCTGGATGAAGGAATATTTGGACGACGTCTATCCTGACCAGTTCCAGTCAGATCTCACAAACAAGGATGACGAAGCGGTCGCGAATCCCAGCCGATTTGAAGGTATTGCTGGCGGCTCTGATTCTAAGCGAGAACTAGCAAATAATGAATATGAGCAGAAAATGAGTGAGATATTCTCAGAACTATACCGCGTTCTCGAGCCTGGTGGAGTAATGACCGTGATGTTCACTCATAAAGAAACAGATGCTTGGGACACCCTCACTAAGTCCTTAATCAACTCTGGGTTCACAATAACATCAACACACCCGATTTCTAGTGAAATGCCGGCTAGAATCGACACTCAGGATAGCGGATCGGCTGATAGTACTCTGTTGCTTACTGGACGGAAGACTACCCAGGGCTCATCCCCACTTGATAGCGATGTGCCGACTCTTTGGAGCGATGTGCGCGCCGACACAAGGTTAGCCGCGAAAGACGCTGCACGAGACCTTCTTGATTCAGGCCTCTCTCTCACGAAGACTGATGTTATCATTTCTGCATTCGGGCCAACTCTAAAAGTGTACGCTGATGCCTATCCTGTTGTTGATGATCAAGATGAACCAGTACCACCGCGGCGTGCATTAGAGGAAGCGCGTGAAGCGGTGACACAGATTCTTGTCGATGAGTATCTAGAGGGAGAAGGTCTTGGTGAATTGGACGACATTACAGAGTGGTATGTCCTCTCGTGGCTTGTTCACGAGTCAGACACATTCAACTACGACGAGGGGCACCAATTAGGACTCGGGATTGGGGTTGATATCGACGATATCAAGCGATCAACCAAACTCTGGCGAAAGCGCCGAGGAGACATCAAATTGCGCGGTTACGACGATCGAGTTCAGGATATAACTCTCCCAAAAGAGGACCGGTCTAGCCGGAAACCAGTCGATCCAGATGCTATCTCATTCACAATTGCACTGGATGCGGTTCACGCGGCGATGCATGTTTACGAGAAGCAAGGTGAAGACGTTGCAATTGATTGGCTCAAGGAACGGAATTTCGATACGGATGCTCCGTTCAAAGCCACTTTAAAAGCACTCTTGCAGGTACTCCCCCAGGATCACTCTGAATGGGAAGCTGCTCGCGACCTGGCCTTAGGCCGGACCCACGATGCGCTTGGTCTGGAATTCACCCCCACCGATTTCACTGACCCCTCGGAAAACACCCTAGAACAGAGCGAACTCGGTGACCACGCCTAACTCGAAACCCCTCCAGTATGACTAATCTGCGTGACCGCGAGTGGCAGTCGATCTACGAGAGCAAGCCCGAGCAGGGGCGAGCCCACTTAGTCAAGGACTTCTACGAGCCCGCACTGGAACGCAGCCAGCAATACGACCGGATTGCGGGCTACTTCTCCAGTACGGCACTCGCGGCTGCTGCCAACGGCATTCATGCCCTCGTCGAGAACGATGGTGAAATGCGTCTCATCGTCGGCACCGAACTCTACGAGTCAGACCGTCCGGTTCTAGAGACGCTCACCGACCGTCTCGAGGAAAATCTTGAGGACCTCGATGACGAACGCCTGGATGCGAACCTCCGTATTCTCGCGCGTCTCCTCCGCGAGGGACGGATCCACATCAAGGTCGCCTATCCACGCTCTCCCTCTCACGACTGGGAGATCTTCCATCCGAAAGTTGGACTCTTCCACGATAGCGACGGAAACACGATTTCGTTCGAGGGCAGCGTCAACGAGACGGTCGGCGGCTGGGCTCGCAACTACGAGCGGTTCAAAGTCCACCGTTCGTGGGTTCCTGAACAGGCGGACTACGTCGCCGGCGACGAGGAGACCTTCGAGCGACTGTGGAGTGATGAACACCCCTTTGTCGAAGTGTATGACCTCCCCGAGGCGATCGAAGAGGACATCATCGACTGGAAAGCCCCAGATACCGAGAGCGATCTCCAGGAAGCGATTCAGATCGCGAACGGTACAGCTCCGCCGACCGAGCGCGACAAAGCGAACATCATTCAGGATGGACCACTCTCGCCCGGTGGGCTCGCACTGGCCGAGGAAGCGAGCACGATCACGCCGTGGCCGCATCAACGAGTTGTCTCGGACACACTCGTCAATACGTATCCACAGAGCTTCTTGCTGTGTGATGAGGTGGGACTCGGGAAGACGATCGAGGCCGGCCTGACGCTCTCCCGGCTTGGACTCACCGGCGAGCTTGAAACCGGGTTGTTGCTGGTTCCGGCGAGTCTGCAGCGGCAGTGGCAGGAAGAGCTCTGGGAGAAGTTCAACATCAACGCCGTCCGATTCGACCGGGATACAGCGGGCGATCACGTATTCCGGGACGTCCGCGGTCGCGACCACTATCCACCATCGGCAACGGACCTCGACCTCACTGGGAAGCGCGGATGGGCGGACAGCCCCATCTGGCGGTTCCTCTACGAACAGCAGTCGACTGATGCCGATGCATCGTCGCCGCTGGATGGGCCGACGGTCGTCATAATGTCCTGGCACACGGCTCGTCTCGACGACCGGTGGGATCAGGTCGCTCCCTTAGACCGGGTATCCGACCGGTCTCGGGACGTCATCCCGGCAAGCTGTCGCGGACGCGACCACGATACGGAAGACCGGATGGGCGTGTGGGACGCCGTCATCGTCGACGAGGCGCACAACGCTCGGCGTGGCAGTAATTTCTACGCTCTTCTCGAACAGCTTCGCGATTATACGCACGCCTACTACCTCCTGACGGCTACCCCGATGCAATTGCACTCTGGCGAACTCTACGATCTGATGCAATTGCTAGATATTCCGGGTGGTTGGGATAACCGAGATACCTTCATGGAGTTCTTCGAAACCCGAGACGGGCTGTCGCGGGCCCTCAACGAGGTTCTCGACAACCCCAGTTCAGAGTCCGACGAAGCGGAGGCTTCCTGGGACACGCAAGCCACGCTCGATGGACTGGAACACCAAGACCGGCTCCCGACGGACCGATCATTCTCCTCAAAAGTCTTCCAGCACCTTGCAGACGAGCTCGAGATCAATGAGGACAGACAGGACCGTGCCATTGCCAAAGAGCGTGTGCTGACCGCGTGCCGGCTCGCACGAGCCTATGGAGACGCCTACGACGGCTATCTCGACCATGTCGACGACGCGATGGCAGATTATGACATCGACCGCTTCGAGGCGAGCGAGGATACGAAACTCAAACGGCTCCTCTATCCTGAAGACGCCGACGAGTGGTTGATGGCGTCCCGCAGCGACCGACAGGACGCACTTGACGAACTTTCCCCGGGCGGTTGGCGAGTCATCCGCGATGTTCTCGCAGAGTCCACGCCCGTCGACGCGCTCATCCACCGGAATACACGGGATACACTCCGGAAGTACGAGGCGGTCGGTCTCCTCGATACGACCGTTCCGAACCGAAATCCCGAACAACGGAAAATCGAACTCACCGAGGAGACACGGGCGGTCTACGACCAGATCGACGAGTACACACGTGAATTCTACAAGCGAGCCCAACAGACTGACGAAGCCCAAACACGCGCCATCGGGTTCGTGATGACCACGTACCGACAGCGACTCACGTCGAGTGTCTATGCGATCAGTCAGAGCCTGAAACACCGGCTTGAGACGCTTCGGGCTCAACGAACCGTGCTTGCCGGACGGGAACGCGCTCGTGATCGGGACTATGGTGATGCGGAGCAGGTCGTCCTCGAAACGCTACAAAACGCGGACCTCGACGACGGGGACGTTCTGGATGAACTCGACGCTAGTAGCGACGACCTGGACCTCTCTGAACTCATCCCGAGCGTGACTGAAGAGGGGAAACAGCTTATCGAGGAAGAAATCGAGGCCCTGGAAGCGTTCGTCAACGACTTAGACTTGGTTGATACAGACCCGAAGATTCAGCAGCTGTACAACGACCTCGACGAGCTGGACCGTGCTGGCCACAACCGGGTGATTGTCTTCACGCAGTACGCGGACACAATGGACTTCATCCGGGACAGTCTCGCAGACCTTCTTGGTGCAACAATCGCGACGTACTCTGGTCGTGGCGGCGAGCTGTACGACCCCGATTCTGAAACGTGGGAGCACGTCGGGAAAGAGCGCGTGAAGCGTGAATTCTCACGTGATGATGGGCAGGTCGATATCCTCGTCTGTACCGACTCCGCGAGTGAGGGGCTAAACCTCCAGGAGTGTGGGGCGCTCATCAACTACGACCTGCCGTGGAACCCGATGCGAGTTGAACAGCGTATCGGTCGGATTGACCGTATCGGCCAACGATTCGACGAGATTCGCATTCTCAACTACAGCTACGAGGATACGGTTGAGACGGACATCTACGATCGACTTGACGACCGGATTGGCCTCTTCGAAAACGTCGTCGGTGAGATGCAACCCATACTCTCCGGCGTCAGCCAACAGATTCGGGATGCGACCTTGAACGCGGACAGCGCTGACGACCAGTCTGCGGTCGAATCAGCTGACCGCGAGTTCTCTGAAGAACTCGAAGAACGCGATCAGGGCGACCGCGTCGATGTCGGAGAGTCACTCGAGGACGTCGACGACCTCGTCGCTCAGGACGTCGTCGACGAAGCAAAACTTGATGCGTGGCAGTCCTACAGTCACCCGGATCTCGTCGACGTCGGCGAGGAGGAGTACGAGTATCAACCCCCGTTCGAGACACCGAGTCTTCAGTCAGTGTTGGTCGATAACGATGCGCTTGCCGAGGCCGGTGTTGAATTCACCCCGGTTCACGAGATTGACTTCGAGTACGATGACGGGGACTTCGACTTTGCGGACAGTACATATCGCCTCTCAGTAGGTGATGCACCGATTGAGGTCCCAGCCGGGGATGGGGAACAGACGATTGCACAGGCTATTGCGACTGCTGATGATGAAGTCGCGGTGACGTTCTCGGCTGTGTGTGCTGACGAGTTCCCATCGGTTCAGCATCTTGCACCAGGTCATCCACTTCTAGGACAGCTCCTCACAGTACTGCAGGATGTGAGTGAGGATACGTCGCGACTCCAACACCGAATCGTGACACGACCCGACCAAGAACAAGAGCCAGTCGTGTGTGCGTGGGGGCGGGACGGCGTGTTTACCCGGATTGCAGGCGATGGGACTGTGACTGAAAATGGACCGATGGATTCCCTTCCGACGTGGTGTGATCAATTCCTCGATAACCGAGAGAAGTCAACAAAGCAGCCACAGTAGCTGGGTAGTTTTGTAAGCATGGACTTCCCAGATGAACCAATAGATGCCAAATACTGCTCTTGAAGCAAATCTCCGCGCTATCGGGGATGGTGCGAGACTGGAACAGTTAGCTGTTGACTTGCTTGGTCGAGAAGGATACGACGTCGATCCAACTGGCGTGAGGGGTCCGGATGGCGGGAGGGATGCACTTCTTGAGCGTTCGGGAAAATCTGGCGTGCTCCATTAGCTATCTCTTTGTGGCTCCGATTAGACTCGGACAATATGCCGAAGCCGGATATTGAAGTCCTCGACGACGGCGACGCCTATCCATATTCATCGCATATCAGCGTAGACGGTACAGAACTCCAGCTGGGCGATCTTCTCCTCGTGTTTGATTCTCCCGACGACAATAGTGTCAGCTTCTTCGAGCGTGTCTATGGGTTTACTTGGCCGGGAGTTATCACTCACGTCGTCGATGGGCCGGTTCCCGCTGAGTTCCACAATTTCGAGGACTTTGCTGCGGATCTCGACAGCGGGAAGATCGCGGTCGCCAGCAAACGCGAACAAACGAGCTTCTTCGTCGACGAAGACACCGTCCGCACGATCACCCTCTACCGATACCAGTACCAGGGCGGGTGGCAGCCGATCGTGATTGATGAGCGACGAGATCCACTGGAAAACACCCCCTTCAATGAATCAATTACTCTCTGTGAAGATGGAGAGCAGGTAATTGAAGAACTACTCGGGACGAGTTCCCCTGAGGAGAAGCAGGAGGTTGAGCATATCTGCGAATTTCTGCGGTCTGCTGGTTATCAGCTAGATCCAATCTCTGATTCAGACGAATAAGCCTCTCACTCACCGATTCACATATAGTAGAAATACTGTGGCCGAACCTCTGAAATGGACTCCGTATCTACCTCGGAGAGGATTGTACCGACACGCTTTGCAACACTCACGGTTGCGGGCATCCGAATTGCGTAGTCCGATGTATTCCAGTCGAGTTTTGTGAAAAAGAGAATCTCCTTACAGATCTCTAACGAGGGTGTCTCACAGATCTCGTCAGGTCGGATCTCAATCGGTGATGGTACTCCACTCCCCTGATAGGTCGTCTCTTCCGGGACATATCCGGATGTGTAGAGATAGTGGACGTCGTCATCAGGGACGCTCAGGAGGGTTCCCCGCATGGCGGGATAATCCGTAGGCGGGAACAACCTGACCTTTGGCCGCCTACGAACCCAGACTAGATCTAAATCGCGAACACCGTCTGTGGCATCAAGCAACCCTTCACGTTCTTCTTCCCAGAAGACAGATGGCTTATGTAGGACGAACCGGCTGGGACGTGTCCCTTTCTGAGCTTCGTAATATTCCAGAATCTGCTCACCTACCTGCCTAGCCGCCTCATATGAGAGGTGGGGAGATCCATTCTCGTCCTCGGTGATATCCGGGAGTGGATCGCTCTGGAGGATAATATGGTCCCGTCCGTGAAAGACGTGAGCAAGAGCAGCTCGAATTACATCATCTCCTTCGTCTCGCTCTCTGTAGAACGAGAGTCCTGCGTAGCAGTGCCCATCTTCGATCTGCCGAGTTTTCCAGGGATGCCCTCGTTGTGACTTGTATAGAAGTCCAACTGTGAGATTCCAGGCCCGAGATGCTCGCTGTCGGTCAGTACGGATTGCAAGTGTGGATGGCTTAATCAGCTGTGTGGGGATTCGAGCCTCCATCCCGATCAGCTTGATTCGATTTCGCAGGTCAGAACCTTCCGACTGGATTCGCGCATGGTCCTGGTTCTCAGGAGTACACGCGTCCATCACTTCTTGCGGAATACAGACGATGATTGCGTTCGGCTGAACCGAATCCCGTTCGATTATCTCTATGTCTTTCCGCACTAGCTTCAGGAATCGCTCCATCCGATCTCTGGGGGTCGATTTACTCGTAACAGATTGGATGTCTCGTCGGCGAATTTGGCGTCTCCAACCCTTCTTTGCATTGATGGAGAGATTGAGCGGGGAACTCTTACCAAGGCCGGGATACGGAACCTGCCACGGATTATCACTCGTTCCTGGATGGATCCCGACCTCCATATCGTGAAGTAGTTCGGTCAACCGGCGGATCGAATCTCGATCGCCGATAATCCCGAGTTTGATTGTGTGGTGTCCTTCTTCATAGAGCCGTGGACCATATCTGATAAGGCCACGTTTGGGAGAGGTTTCAGTACCTCCTTCAAACTGAATCTCTGGCTCCTCGAGGTGACGAAGCGTGAACGGGGAATCTTCAGGCGTCATTGTTCAATTCCACCTGTGTTTTCGAGATCAGACGCTGACTCGATGAGCTCATCACGTTCGTCTCCGTCTTTGGGCGGGCGGACATTGAGGGACAACGAGTCAACTCTGGTCACTTCGAGTTCCTTTACGACGGGTATCTTTCCACCCATAAATCGATCAAGCTGGGTCTGATCCGACATCAGCAACTCTTCCCAGACACGCAGCTGGCGGTCGTACTTACTATTCTGGGCGTGGAAACGATTTGGCGAGAAGTCGTTTTGGAGCCGCGATTTACGCTCGCCTGTTACAGGCCGACGACCGTCAGAAGTGAAGACTTGTGTGGGTAGCAGAACGTAGTAGTACTCTTCCGCATAGCGCCGCACTCGTACTTTGACACCACGATGGATGACATCGGGGTAGGAGTCTAACTCCTTTGCAACCCACGATCGACCTAGTTTTCGCTTGGAACCGTGCTGTCTGCGGTTTAGTTCCGGGTATACAGTTGTTCCCTTCTCACGGTCGATGAGACAATCGTTATCTCTCGCAACGAGAGTGAAAATTCCCCTGAGAAGCGATCTTACGATGTTTTCACGCTCCTCTTCTTGAGCCCGCGTTCGGAGGAACTCCTCGAACTCTCGTGTTTCGAAACGGTCCTCATGTATGTAATGACGAGTAGACCCCGGAAGATGGTCCGGATGAACGAGCGAATATAATTTCCGCTCGTGAAGCTTGATGGGGAACGCTTCGTTGTTGTAATTATAGACGCGAGCAGATTCGGCTTCCTCCGTCGTATCTATGATGTACAGTGTCTCAGGGTAGCGGGTTACCTGAAACAGATTCGTCGCATATTCTGTTTCCTCTGAAACTGGTTCGTACGAGTGAAGATATGGTTCGTACTGGAACCGTTCTGTTTTCTCGAGTTGATGAGCTTGTTGACGGAGATCATCGTATGTACCGACGAAAACATGGGTATCGATAGCAAAATCCCGGAACTCATCTACATCAGTATCATCTAGCCGATCTACGACCTCATCGTTAACGCTGTCTTTGAGTTTTTCGTAGAAGTCGACCAGTTTCTGATTATCGGTGACATCACGATCGAACAGGGCTTTCCAGAGCTGGTCATTAGAAAGTGTCTCCGTAAAAATATAGAAGTCAAACCGGTGGGGTTGGGGTTGTTTGATATATTCGAGGAAATACCGGGCCAATTCGTCTCTAAAATCGTTCGGGCTGAGGCCTGTGGAATACGCTTTTGCCTCGGCTACCACTTTATCGCCCGTAGCTTTGTTTACAAACTGAATATCGTCAAGCGTAGAGTGGAAGGCTGAATCCCGCTCAACCATGTAATTCAGCCCTTCCATGTACTCGATGACGACTTCCTTATAGTCCTCCCCGCGTCGCGCCGTCCCTTCCCGCTCTTTATATAGATTGTAGATGGGCACGTTGTACCTCGTTACAAGGAAGTCTCGTGTGAATTACTTTTCCCTCAGTCGTTGGATAGTCTACTGGGATCCGACGGTACTTCTATAATCCGAGCGGTATATATTGGGGATAATGAACCGCGGGGACTTGGGAACGACTCTGCGCCTCCTCAATCATGAACGAGGGGCCGCGGATGCGCTGCCGAAAAAGTCGCTTCACAAGCTCCTCTATCGTATTGACGTCAAATCTACAGAGCAAGATTTGGACATCGAGATTCCGTATTATTGGTATCTCTTTGGTACTGTCTCCCCAGCAACGCCTTCGACTGTCCCCTCAGCCAGTATTAACGAGCCCGGACTTGAAGATCGCCTACGTTCTGTTGTCTCAGAGGCTCTCGCTGAATATTACGAACATGGATTAGAATGGCTCACAGACCGAATGTATGATGATGCACCGTATCAGGTTCAGCGGGATTTTCGGGAGTTAGATAAGAAGATACGAACGTTACATACGGAGTATCACGATTTCTTTGAGGTTGACCCAAGCAGAGAATCGGTACTCCGCTCCGTCCACGACACTTTTGAATCATTTCCAAACGACCGATTTCCGGAGTATGATCGACCACTAATCAAGTGGTATAACGCGGTCACTCGAGAACTCCATTCGCATTCTCCTGACCCCTCCAGATTGATGACGGTGAATGTAACGTTCTGGCGTATCTTTGCACTCGAGCTTGCTCAACGGCATGCCCAGGGAATGTCTCCGGAAGAGGTCCGTGGGAACCTCGGTATAACCTCGTTTGAGGAGGCTCGGAGTTCTGCGATCCAGAAACTTGACGAATTCGAAGAGGAAGACCTTGATGCGAAATTTTCTGGATTAGCGACCGAACTCGAATCTGAACGGAGTGCAGCTGACGAACTTGTTGCTCCGATTCTTGAACGCCGGGGAATTGCGCACGAAGATCTCCATCCGGGCCAATGACTCGATACTTCGTAGACACTAACGTCCTCATTGGACTCACGTTTTCTCACGACCGGTGGGCCGTAGAAGCAGAGCGTATCCTAGACGGTCATAACACGCTCTTCACGAGTGAGTTTGTGATCTACGAGTATTGCAGCCGTCCACAAGGAGCGCCTCGAGTTGTGTCCGACCCCGATCAGCTACAGGTTGACCCTGACGATACCGATGGCGTGTTCGGGACCGTTCTTGAAGACTTTCAAGAGAATGTCGAGGATAATATCCCAATGTACAACCGAGAAATCGATTTGCAGCGCTACGATGGGCTTTCCTTTGAGAGGACCTTAGAGATTTTCTTCGATAATATTGAGGTTCGAAGTCAGGCCAAGCCACACTTTGTTCGGCACTTCCAGAACTACTTCTCCTCGCGCGAAATCACCCCACGGAATGCGAAACGGTGTGTCGAAGATCTTCGAGATCGTATTCTCCACGACGCAAAGGAGCGGAAAGACGCACTAATGGATGCTGTCCACGTCATGTCGTCAACTTATGACGATCAGGAGCGCGCTCGCAGTCTAGTCAAGGAGCACATCGGAATTCGAGAGTCTCGGATCCCTCCAGTAGACTCTCAGTGGCTTCTTGACGCAATAGGGCTTGCAGAACGCGATGTGCTTCAGCGTGTTGTGACCGGAGATAAGAAAGACATCGTCCGATATCAGCAACAACTGACGTCATTATTTGATGTTTCAATCCTCTATATTTTGGATGAGTTCCATACTCGTTCCCAAGTCGGTCAGGATTCACACGAAATCTTCTGATTACGCAACGACTGGTTAGAAGGTACACTGTCGCTGGAGCTGAGGTCCACTCTGACATGAAGTACTTATGGGTGCCCTCCGGACGAAGCGTATGGGACTCTTTGAGACCTTATTTAGCTCATCCACCGGGGATACTGATCCTCAGGCACAGCAACCGAGTCAGCACGAAATCTTCCCCGAGGACAAGTACAATGTCGCATATGCTGTAGCCGCTCGGCGTGAAGAAATTCGGGCGTTAGAACACCTTCTAGAAGCGGATCAGACCTCACCTACCGCCTTGGAGGCTGAGCCTTTCCTTCAGGATATAATCGAAGATATGGAGCGGGATCGGGAATACTCCCTCCGCCTTCGCACCTCCGGGGAGGAGCTCGTCGACGATATTCGTGAACTCATAGAGCATTGGGATAATCAGGTAGATGAGCAGATAGGGACGATTTGGTGGCCTATCGGAGCAGATACGACGTTCAGGTTGTACCTCCATTATCTGGAACTCCGTGCTGACGCGGAGGATGACCAATTTTCGTTCCCGGAGTCTGCTGGACAGGTTCACACTCTCGTCCAGCGTGGTCTTAGTACAATGGAAGATGATGACGACTCGAAGCTCGCTGTAGTCCACAAGCGAGACATTCCTTGGGAAGAACCAGCTGAGGACAGCTGATCCAGTTCGCTCCTTCTCAAAGAGACCGATTAATTGTATCCAGTATCAAAACCCAGCTATGGTAGAAATCTCAGACTCCCTGTGTTCGCTGTTCACTGCGAAAATTAAGGAGGAGGATGGCACATTCGTCATCGAGATTCCTCCGAGTGAGATCAAGCATGGTGCGCTGACAGTTGATGAAACCTACCGCATCGCTCTTCTTGATTCATCCTCCGAAGCTGAATCAACATCTCCACAGGCCCCACGGCATCCCGCCTCTCAGGGGAGCACGAGCCATGATTCATCTGGTCCTCCTGTTGATGAGGGAGAAGTGCGCGACGTGACAATCGAAACCGTCGGTGATCAAGGAGACGGTATTGCGAAAGTCGAACGGGGGTACGTCGTGATCGTTCCCGGCGCTCAGCCCGGCGACGAGCCAACAGTCGAAATCGAACAAGTTCAGGAGAACGTCGCGTTTGCGAGCATTGTCGATAGCGATCCGCGAGCACTCTAACCTGTTGTCCCTTCTGTGGATCGGTCTTCTTCTCGGTAAACCATCGGTGTGAGAAGGCTCCGTTCGAGTTTGTCTGATGGAGGTGGTTCTGAAAGTCACGTCACGTTGTCTTCACGCGTTCGCGATGGCACAACCTTCCAAGGCCGAAATTCAATCTATGACAAAGGAACCGATTGAGGTACTCGACGACCTGGCCGACCAGGTCGCCGATGAGTTCGAGGGGTATAGACAGCCGGACGAATTCAAGGATGTCTCGCTCGTGATTGAGAACAGCGACAAGGAGCGTCCGACGCTGATCGTCCACGTCGATAGGGAGGATGCGGAGGCCCTTGCCGACCGTATTGATGAGTTCCTCCGCGAGCACGGTGTTCGTACTGAACGGGAACGACACTCAGCTACGGATGTCCGTGTGTTAGCGACGGTCGACTGACACCGCCCTCCAATTTTTTGACTGACTGCAAGCACCGCTGAAGGACCCTATCTTCACTTCCGATCAAGGGGGTCCCGACCGCTTCAGCTCAGGTGGTTAATCTGTGCAGACAGATACTCTTGGAGAGCGGTGACCGTTTCTTCTGAGACTGCTGAGGCCCCGAAGTCACTCCGATACCCGTGCTTGAGTTCATCGCTCTCTATGATCTCCAGTCCACGCTCAAGCTGCTCCCGTAGCGCATCGTCGTCCCCTCGCCGAAGGTGAGGCGTGACAGCGTCGAGATCGATTTCTTCTGCTACTGCCAGGACGTCCCGGAGGTCTGTTTCACGGCCGCTATGGAGCTTTGCCGCGACGAGGACTGCCCCATCGATGACTCTGGCTGTGGTCGTCACTGTACCTCCGCTCACCTCCTGTTGGTGGCTGTGGTCGTACAGGTAGTCGAACGACCACTGTGCCTCCGTCTGGCGACACCCGAGTCCGTTTACCAGGAGATCGAAGCCGATCGGCTGCTGCGGCGTGAGCCGCTTCTCGTACTCGATTACTTCGGTGTCGTAGAACCATTTCTTGGCGTGACTGTCTGTTTCCTCGAATCCCTGCTGTTGGAGGAACTCGACGAAGTCAGCCTTGGAGTCCGGCGCGACGACGATATCGAGGTCCGTGGAGAAGCGAGCATTGAACGCTGAGACAGCGTAGCCGCCAACAAGAACGTACTCGTGACCCTGTTGGGTGAGCTCCTCGAGCAGTTCGATGAGCGCGTCACTTCGGTTGGTGAAGCTCATGGCTGTGCCCGTTCGGTCTCCCGATACGTGACGCCGAGGTCGAGGTCCTCGTACATCCGGTCGAGCATCGCCAGCCCCGACTGGAACTGGGCGTAGTTCTCACGCATATACTCGATTGTCTCTGCCCTCGGGATCACCGGGTACCCTTCGACGTGCTCGATATCGAGTGACGCGCGTGGCTCGAGGACGATCTGCAGCGGTCCGTCCAACTCGTCTCGGGGCTGTCGTTCGAATGCGGTCGGGAGGTCGAACCACTCGAAAAATGTCTCCCAGGCGTCGACGTCCTGCTCACGAACAGCAAGGAACAGTGGATAGTCGTCGGGCTCGCGACCGACCTGGTAGCCGCCCTGAGTCCACACGTAGACGGCGTCGATCCGCGTGAACGCGAACGGCCAGTCACTGAACTGTGGGATGACGTACGTTTCCTCGATGGAGGGTGGACTGACGCCGGCGCTGGCAGCGACGAGCTCGAGCGCTGCGTCGTGTACGCGCTCGTCGACTACAGTGAGGCCGTCGTCATAGGAAACGTAGCCTGCGTCTTCCAGCCGATTGACGGCCTGTCTCACTGTCTCGTAGGGCGTGTGGAGGTGTTGGGCGACACGGCGGATGGAGTCACCACTCTCGATGGCGAGGATAGTCTGTGCCGCCGTGTCGTCGAGAACCTCATACATCTGGTGGTTACCAATAATCCGGTAACAGTTAAAAGTCTTACTCGACTGGCCGTAAAGCACGATCTCCCCACTTGTTTCGAAGGTAGTCCAGATCCCCGCTGAAAACACGCGGAACGACTATAACGAATTCAACGAGCAAAACGAACAGAACGAGAAAAATGAATGGATTGAACGCATTCTGAGGAACGAACTGGTTGAGGATGAGCTGGCCGGCTTCTACTCGATGAACAGAACGGGTGAAACGAACGTAACGAATAGAACGAATGCATTGATGGCAACGATAGTGTTTGCCTCAACGAGCGAAACGAACAATTGGTTTTAACATCGTAGTATTCCTCTCACCGAGTGAAACACCCTCACCGAACCAAACGAACAGAACGACCAAAACGAACGGAACGAACACAACGAGGTAAACGAAAGAAATGACCGACACCAACACCGCACGAATCACCGTGGCGAATCAGAAGGGAGGCGCGGGGAAGACAACCGACGTCATTCATACTGGCGGCGCACTCGCCGCCCGAGGCCACGACGTCCTCCTGGTCGATATCGACTACCACGGGGGGCTCACCTGCTCGCTTGGCTACAACGATCTGTACTACGACACCGACCGTACAACGCTGTTCGACGTCCTCGACTTCGACCAGATGGAGTCGGTGAACGACATTATCGTCGAGCACGAGGAATTCGATATCCTCCCCGCGAGCGAGAAGCTCGCGAACAACAAGAACATCCAGACGCTGCTTGAGGCACCGAAGAGTCGCGAGCGGTTGGAGATGACTCTCGACGAACTCGAGAAGGACTACGACTACATAATCGTCGACACGCCGCCATCCCTGAACGTCCTCACCGACAACGCCCTCGTCGCGACCGGCAACGTCGTCATCCCTGTCATTCCCGAGAAGCTTAACGCCAACAGCCTCCAAATTTTCGCAAAGCAGCTGAGCTCCCTCGAACAGGCGTACGGAGACATCAATCGGCTTGCGATTGTCTGTAACCGTGTCGAGCAGAACGCCGAGCATCGCGACACTATCGAGGAGATCAAGTCGGCGTACTCTCTCCCAGTGTTCGAGATCCCGAAGCGGACTGACCTCTCCCAGTCGATCGGCGAGGGGGTGTCCGTCTTCGGCTTCGGCAAGGAGAACCAGCGCGTCGAGGATGCACGCGACTTGTTCAACGAGATCGCCGACCTGTTCGACGAGACGTTCGAGAAGACCGCGCATGAGGAGGTGAAAGCATGAGCGACGGCTGGGGCGATGCTTCCGGCATCGAGGGCAATTACGAAGAGGAGGACGATGAGGTCGATTCCGGTGAAACGAGTGAGGTGAGTGAAACGGTGGAAACTAGTTCATCGACCGAAACGACCGAACCGACTTCAACGAGTGAAACGAACAAAACGAGCAAAACGAAGACGAACATCAAGGACGAGTGGAATGGGCGGACGATCTACATTCCCGACGATGTCCTCGACGAGATGGAGGACACTTACCTCGAGTCCCAACTGAAGCTCCGCAAGGCGGGCCAGGACGAGTTCAAGAAGAACCGCCACTTCTACCCGCTACTCGTTCAGTTCGGTGTTGAGGCGCTCTCTGAGGCGAATGCCGAGGAAATCAAGGCTCGGCTTTCGGAACTCGGCGACGAATGACCTCGTGCAGAGCGAGGCCTGAGAGTAGTTGAGACTGGCACTCTCAATGCATATGACTTAAGCTCCTGTCTGCTCAGTACTTCAGAGTGCGTCGATTCTGATATTTCTATTAATAATTGTTATTTTTATGTAAAATGGTATAACCCTAAGCATTCAAGAATCATATTTAATACCAGTCAGAAATAATATGGAAATGCGTTGTCGAAAAGCTGAGATGGCTGAACCAATAAGGGTAAAGGATCCAATATGAAAGAAACCATCAACGATTCGCAAAATTCAACGAGACGGACTGTGATAAAGAATATCGGTCTCAGCGCCGCATCAGTTTCAATTCTTGGAACTGGAATATCATCTGCTACAGGAACTTCTCCAGAGGAGGATGGCAGTAGAAACGAAACTAAGATTGGGGGCAGTGATGCCGAAGTGGAGCCTGAGGCTATTACCAATGCCCAGGCTAGTTTCTCCCCGTATACGGTCGAAACAGGAGAGAATACAACTCTCAGCTGCTCATGGGATTTCCAAGCCATAATCCCACCAGCCAATTGGTATCAGATTGATATTCTTGTTGAAAAGGGTAAAACCTCTCAGCCTGAGACGGTGTCGCAGAACATTGGTGAAGCTGACGTCACTAAAGACTGGGTGTCCGCGGAGGACACGCCCGTCGGAGATGCTTGGCACTGGCAAGGCAAGTTCTGGACCGCAGATATTCTCGGTACACATGCAGCTGTTGATGCAGAAATGGAAGCAGAGGAAACTGGGGAAGTGGAGGCGAAGGCAGGTACCTACCATCCTCTACAGGCTTGGTCAACCACCACACTCGATATTGAATAAGGAACCTCATCTCTACAGGCTGAAGTAGGAACACGACTTGAAAAATACTTAGAGGAGTGGTATCGGCTACGTTCGGTTCCTTTCGTCTACAGGCATTTTTACGGATTCAAGTTGTTCTATCCGGCACAGAGCATCCTACAAGGGCCAATGCCCCGTTCGCTCTATGCTTTACGTACGTGATTTATTCAGTTTCGTTACAGTAGAGTTCTTACTTCCAATACAATAGCAGGAATATAGATAGGAGAACAAAAGAAATGCCGCCAAACGTTACTCCTCTTACTACGGCATTGAGAGGTGGGTCCCCATCAAGTAAAAATGCTCCTACAGTAGCCAACATCAGCGCTGCTGCTAGTGTTTGTAATATTTTCAAGCGGCGTTGCTCTATGTTCAATGGTGCCATACATTCCAAATCTGAATTCTAAATACATATTCTTTTTGATATTCCCGGAATTTCACGTTGAAGGGGGTATGGGAACGGTAGTGGGGGACATGAGACTAATCACGAACTTTACAAATCAAATCTCCGGCGGTTATTCTCCGTTGTATTCAGCAACGGCAATAACTGTTCTCTCAACCGAATCCAAAAATCATGCCAACTGTTCGATGATACCCTCGAATACAGGCTAAGTCCACCTAGCGTCACTCACCTGTTGTTTCTGCTTGAAGTCCACCGCATATTTTTCAAGTATTGGCGACAAAAAAGTGATGCGGTAATGTTCGACTACTTTGTGTGACCAACTCAAAGATGCGAAGGCCGAGTATGAGATCCGTTGAGCTCCTCAATATCAGTTAGACGGATTTTTGGGCGTATCGTGGCCAGTCTATCGCAGTGGTTGCGAGTTGTGACTTTCAACGCACTGTCTTTCGGCGAATCGCACTACAATCATTCGCTGAATGGCCAGCATATGATTCGACGCCACTCTATGACCGGAGTTCTCTCGCCGGCCTGAAAGAAGACATCCGTACCGTTGCGTCCACGTGGTTCGACCACCAGGCTCACCACTCCGTCGACGAGTTCGTATCTCACTGCCCAGTTGCGTATGTCGAGTTTCGATCACACGACTGGTATTCGGGAGCTACTCAGTACGAGATGGCCCAACTGTTCCGACTGTTTCTGCTCAAAGAAATTCACGGCTGGACCCACGAGACGGCACTCCTCACGTATCTCACTCACCATCCTGAACTCCGTGAACAACTAGACATAGAGACGGTCCCAGACCAGTCGACGCTGTGGCGAAGCTGGCACGAACGATTCACTACAGAGCTTCGCGAGACAATTGAGGCAGCTGCGCGGACGATTCTAATCAAGGCTCAGAACGCAGGCGTTGCTGTTCCGCGCGAGCCAGAACGTAGCTTTCCATCGCAAGATGACGAAGAAGAACCAGTCCCAGAAGATCAAGCCGTCCTCGACGAAGCGGCATCAATTACGAACCACATCAGTCACGTCGTTTTTCCGGCATTCTCACTGAATCGCGACAATGGCTGTGAGATCCACGAGAACGCCTACTGGGACTTACAAACATATCTCGGACTTCGTGAGCGGTTAGCTGCCAATGAAGGAGCCCGCAGTTTCGTCTATGAATCGAATCGGGATCGGACGCCATTGGGCCACGCCCATCGCGATCAGATTCGTGACCTCTCTATTGAGCAGATTCGGGAGATGTACCGGCAGGCTGTGACTCGACTGTTGGAGGAAGCAGCGGAGACGGAGGAGTTCTTCCGAGCAGGAATCATCGCTATCGATATTACTGAAGCAGACCCGTTCACAGGCGACAGAACCGGACACGAAGATGAGATTATTGGGACAAAGGAGAAGACCGATGAGTACGCCTATCAGTGGGCTACGGTCCAGTTGGTCGGCAATGCGGTTCCGATTGTCCTCGATGCCCGTCCTGTACGAAGAGGTGAATCACGGAAAGAGATAGTGGAGGATCTGCTGGATTCAGCCCAAGACGCCGTTCACGTCGATAATGTGCTGATGGACCGGGAGTTCGACAGCCAGCACATTCTGGAGATGCTCAGCCAACGAGGGCTTTCGTATGTCGTCCCGAAACGGATGCAGACGAGCGAGAAAGCCCAAGCAAAGCGACTCTTGCAGCGAGGCCAGGGTCGGTACGAGACCGACAGGAAGCTCCACCTCGGGAAGAACGAGTGGCACGAGACGACACTGATCTACCGCCGGAAAGAAGACTCTGAGCACGGGGACTATCGACAATACTCGGTATTCATGACGAATACCAGCAGTGCCTTTCTCACCGAGTATGGGTATCGCTGGGAGATTGAGAGCGGCTATAGGTCGATCAAGCGGTTCATGGCTGCCACCACGTCAAAAGATTTCGGGCTTAGATTCTTTTATTTCGCGTTTGCGTGCCTGCTGTACTCGATTTGGCGAGCAGTGGATCTGCTCGTGCAGGTCGAGTTGACTGGTGAGTACGAACACTCGCCAATTGTGACAGCCGACAACACGCTGACGTTGTTGAAAAAGGAGACAGGAATCGGGTAGCAGGGTGCTTGATTCGGGTTAGCGCGGTGTTTGAGTGGCTACACTGCTGGAAGTCTCGAAAATTTGCCCATTTGACTGGCAATGTACCAAGAATAGCCATCTGGAGAGTAATTTGAGCCAGTTCCCGATCACTGAAACAGCCGAAAACACGCATTACAGTCCCGCTAAACCCCCTGTAGTCTCAACTCACAAGGCCTGAGATTTTGTATATCGATATACGATATATAATATCCTGTGGTGCGGAATTCCGGGGGTAAGAGGCTCCAGTTGCCGGTATTCTCCTGATGGGGCGAATACAGCAAGTGGTCCTGATTATGCTCGTAATCACGACCACTTTGAAGTACCCCGCCGCCGTCGGTGAAGCACGAATGCTGCAACCGCCTCACAACGGCACTTCCCCCAGGGTAGAGGCACCGAGACCGGGCCCGCAGGACGGTGGAGGGCCGGTGGATGCCTGACCGCGCGCTTTCGACGCCGCTCGACGACAGCTTCGAGCGCTACCTCCAGGACAAGGGGAAAGGCCGCGGTGGCGACGGTGGGAACTACCGACGTAACGCTGGACGCGAGCTCGAACGGTTCGCTGAGTGGGCTGCCGGCGACCGCGGTGCCGACGACTGGACCGGGATCGGCCCCGACGACGTCGACCGAGAGCCGACCTTCGACGATCTCGACGAACGCGTGTTCCGGGAATATGCCCGGCATCTTGGTGGCGACCGAGGACTCAAGCAGAACACGGTACAAACCTATTACCGCTATATCTCTGCCTGGTGCGGGTGGTGTGTCAACGAGGGGTATCTCGAAGCGCATGACGCGCAGCGGGCGAGTGCGATGGCGCCGCTGCCGGAGGACGACGGCCGCAAGCCGGGCGACCAGCAGGCTTGGACGTCCGAACACCGCCACGCCCTCACCCGCCACGTCGACGAACGGGCCCGCGACGCCGTCGAGGCGTACACGACACTTCCGGAGGGTACTGACCCCCTCGACAAGCAGCGAGCACGCTACGCGACGCTGAAGGCGGCTCGTGACCGGGCGCTGGTGTTCGTTCTCGCGTACACAGCTGTCCGCGTCGGGGAACTGCTCCGGGATCCGAACGACCCGCGCCGGCGCGGCATCCGCTGGGAGGACCTCTCCCTTTACGACGGGAGTATGGATGTCTACCGAAAGAAACAGCAATGGGACGCCGCCAGTCTTCCCGATCCGGTGATCTCGCCGCTGCGGAGCTACCGTAAGCTGATGGACCCACCAACGGAGCGCTGGCCTGTGTTTCCGACATTCGACCAACGGACGCTGGCAACGCTCGTACAAGACGAACTAACCGATCGAGGGGATCAGCCCGATGTAATCGACGAGCGACGTAACGAGTACGCTCGCGACCTTCTGCTGGCGCTCGATGAGGATATCCGGCCGCCGTCGATTACGACGGACGGCGCACGGTCGATCCTCCAACGGCTCTCGGAGGCCGCAGAAATCGACATCGCCAATCCGAAACACGATTATCTTGCCCCACATGGTGGTCGACGCGGGATGGGTGAGGTCCTCGTCCGCGCGTTCGGGTACACGGTCGCAGCTCGGTATCTCGACAACTCGGAGGAGATGGTCCGGGAACGGTACTCCCACATTGAGGCAGGGGAACTTGGCGACGTGGCCACCGAGGCCCTCTCGGAAATCGACGGATAGCTGGTCCCGGAATCAATCGGACCGTGGGTAGGTCGGTGATTCAGCGGTCACAGCGCGGAGAGGACGCTCAAAGCGATTGTTCACGTCGGCCTGCCCCTCATGGCGACGGCGACTAGCAATTGAGACGATCAGCAGGATGATTTATGACCTATCCCTAATTTCGTGTCACTATGGATAGTAGAAGTGTAGGGGTCTCGATCGGCGCGGGAATCACGGTCTTCTTGGTTGTCGCAGTCACGGTCATTGAGCTATTAAATGTCGAGTTTTCTGCGCTCGTCGGTTTACCCGTAGGACTGCTCGCCGGCGTCGCTGTCACTATCGTCGTCGCGATACGGTACGACGTGCTCGGCGGTCCAGCGCGGTATGCAGTAGACGCCGCGGCTGGATTCGGGTTCGCAGTTGTCGCCCTCCTTGCGGTCAGTTACGTGGATCTTGCTGGTCTCCGGTCTGAACTCTCGACGGACGTAACCGTCGGTATTGCACTTCTCGCGGCAGCATCCGCAGCACTTGTGTCTTGGCGTATCGCCTCATAACTAACCAACCTCATACTAATGCCGACAGGAATATCGGTACTCCTGATTGGTGCCCCCTATCACTATTTGAGGGCCGGCTGATTGCCACGTATACACGTATGTTTCTTCACTCGTCGAGCAGCACCGTCCTACACGAAGGGCACGTAACATGACGGTTGCGCGATCGTCGGTATTCCTCGCTATCGCAGTTGCGGCGACGGCCGTCGTCGCCGCCCTGCCAATTCCAGGGCTGTCCGAGGCCGGGTCGTTCGCGCTCGCAACGATGGCGTTCGCGGCCGTCCTCTGGGTGACCGAGGGGCTGCCGCTGCCCGTGACCGCGCTGTGCGTGCCGATCCTCCTGACGGTGTTCGGCGTGTTCCCGACGATGGCGAGCGCGCTCCAGGGGTTCGCCGACCCCATCATCTTCCTGTTGCTGGCGGGGTTCGTGCTCGCGGAGGCCCTCCAGAAGCACGGCGTCGACCGCCGCATCGCCTACCACTTGATCGCCGCGCTGGGCACGTCGCCGCAACGGCTCGTACTAGCGATTATGGCCGCGACGGCGGGCCTCTCGATGGTCGTCTCGAACTCAGCGACGACCGCGATGATGGTCCCCATCGCACTCGGCGTCGCCCGCGAAATCGCCGGGGAGTCGATCGCGGCCGAACCCGGCGAGCGAGGGCCATCGAACCTCGAAATATCGTTATTGCTGGGGACAGCGTACGCCGCGAGCCTCGGCGGCGTCGGCACGCTCATCGGGACGCCCGCCAACGCCATTGTCGTCTCCCAGCTGGACGCCCACCTCGGCTACACCGTCGGCTTCCTCGACTGGCTCGTCGTCGGACTGCCGCTGGTCGCGGTCAGCCTCCCCGTCGCGTGGTACCTGCTCATCCGGCTGTACCCGCCAGAGGCGACGGACGTTGCGGGTGCGCGCGACCACGCTGAACAGACTCTCTCCGAACTGGGGCCGCTGTCGTCAGCTGGCAGACGTACGCTCGCGGTCACCGCGCTCACCGCGGGCCTCTGGATTCTCGGCGGCCTCGACTTCGCCTTCGAGGCCGTGCTCCCGCCGGTGTACTACCACACGCTGTTCGGCGGCGCCGGCAGCATCGTCGGCACGCCCCACCAGGGTGTGCTCTACTATGTGCTCGTCGGGCTGGCGGCTGTGCCCGCGCTGGTCGCGGGCGGCTGCGTCGACTGGGACGATGTCCAGAACATCGACTGGGGGACGCTCGTCCTCCTGGGCGGCGGGCTCGCACTCGCGGACGGCCTAGCCGCGACAGACGCCACGCGGTGGCTCGCTGACGCTACGTTCGGGAATCTCGCCGGCGCGTCGATTCTCCTCGTCGTCCTTGCGGTGGTCGCAGTCACAGTGCTGTTGAGTGAACTCGCGTCGAACACTGCCGTGGTCGCCATTTTCGCACCCGTGCTCATCACCATCGGCCCGCAGTACGCCGGCGCGCTCGGCACCACCGGTGAGGGCGCGGCGGTCTTCCTCGCGATTACGGGTGCGGTCGCTGCGAGCTTCGGGTTCGCGCTCCCCGTCGCCACGCCGCCGAACGCCATCGCGTTCGGCACTGGCGCTGTCGACCGCGAACACATGTTGCGCGCGGGCTGGCGGCTTGACGTCGTGATGGCCGTGCTCGCGACCGTCGCGATGCTGGTGACGTTCCGGGTCGCGTGGCCGCTCGTGTTCTGACCGTCAGTGCGCGGTCCAACCGCCGTCGACGGGAATGTTCGCGCCGGTGATGTAGGACGCCTCTTCGGACGCGAGGAACGCGACGATGCCGCTGATCTCGTCGGGTTCGGCAACCCGGCCCATCGGTGTCTGCCCGCGGACGAACTCGTAGAACTGTTCCTCGCCGAGGTAGACGTCGGTCATCGGCGTCTCCACGAACCCGGGACAGACGCTGTTGACGCGGACGCCCTCACCCGCGTAGTCGACGGCAAGTTCCCGTGTGAGGTTCACAACGCCGCCCTTCGCGGCCGAGTACGCCGGCGCACCGGGGCCGCCGACGAGTCCAAAGATCGACGCCACATTCACGATACAGCCATCAGACTCCCGGAGATGTGGCATCGCCGCCCGCGACCCGTACATAACCCCTGAGAGGTTGACGTCGAGGACGGTCTGCCACTCCTCGACGGACATCTCCTCGATCGATCCGGACTGGCCGATGCCCGCGTTGTTCACCACGATGTTGAGCCCGCCGAATTCCTCGACGGTCGCGTCGACGAGCGCCTTGACTTGGTCGTAGTCGGAGACATCGCACTGCACGAACTCGCAGCCTAGTTCTTCCGCCGTCTCGTGGCCCGCAGCTTCCGACCGTGCTGCGATGACGACGTTGGCACCATTTTCGATGAACTTCGCAGCGATTGCCTTCCCGATGCCTGTGGAACCCCCCGTAACGATTGCTGTCTTGTCGGTCAGCATACGTACCTGAATTGGATGGTCGGATTATAAACTATCCCGCCGGCCTACTGAAGGAATCCATCGATTGTGACTTCCGCTCTTCACTCAGATGCGAGTGTACGAACGCCATCGATCACTAACCTGTCGAGTGAGTGTCAAATTCCGGCCAGCGCTTGGCGACGGTGATGGCGCGGTAGGTGTTCTGGCGGTTCGACCGCTTGATGAACATGCTCTTGACCTTCGATTGGCGGCAGTTCGCGAAGAAGTCCAGCGGCGAACTGCTGGGCTCGATGCCCTCGGGCAACTGTTCGGCGTCTTCCTGGTGGTCGCTATCGGCTTCGAGCTGATGGGCTTTGGCGATGGCACTTTTCGCGACGTCGTGGGTCGTCTCTTGCTGCGTTTCAAGCTCGTCGAGACGCTGGTCGTTCGTCGCGGCGTTGCCGACCGCCGTGGTGGCAACGTCATGGGTCTGTTCGAGATCTGCCTCCAGGTCATCGACGCGTTCCTGGAGGTCCTCGATGGTCGCGACCAGCAGCTCAAGAACACTCGAAACGGGGGGTGACACCTCGTAACCGAGGTCACTGACGAGCGACTGGAGGGCGTCGATGGCTACCCATCTTGGCCGATATCCATGCCGAGTTCATCGGCGAGCGCCTGGTCGGTGGCTGTGCTGTCGGTCCCGCTGTCGGCGGGGGTGGTCTGTTGGGACATTGTGCCCTCAGTTCCCGTGCGCGGAATCGAACCGGGCAGTGCCGACCATGGCACGGGCTATCGGTGACGCGGCTGGCGCTATCGGGGTTCGAGTGCCGTTGCTTCGTGGCAAGCCGACGCTGGCTGGTGGGTCTACCTCGTGGCAACAGGCTGGACGCGACCACTAGCCGCCATGGCGCACTGCTCTCCGGTCGTGCTACTCCGGAGCCATGGACCCGCCCATGCGGGCGCTGAGTCGCCGTCAGTCCTGTGGCGACTGATTGAATGGGTCATCACTGGCCTCCCTCCTCGAACGGCCCAGGGCGGTTGCTATCACGTTCGTCACGCCGACACTCCGTGACCGGCACCTCGAACGTGGGAAGCGACGCTGCTTCCTGAATCGCCGTGGCGAGTTCGGCGCGGCGCTCGTGATCGTCCACGGACTGTTCGAGTCGCTGGAGGGTGGCTGCTGCGAGATCAGCCAGCAACACGCCGCTGACGTGGTCATCAGTGATGCGACAGACCAGCAGTGGCGGCTCGCTTTCAACGTCGGTGAGGGTAACGACCTCGCCAGGGTCAGGGCGGGTCATCGGATCCCCTCTGCTGGGCAGTGAGTGGGGTCGGTCTTGGCCAACGGTGCGAGCTGGCTCTGTGGGTCGCTGTCTGGTTCGCGATGAGTGGCGACAAGATGTTCAGAAATAGTGATATACAATCCCCAAAATCGGGTGGCGAAAAGCTTACAATAACTTATTGGAAAATTAATACTGGGCCGCGGGCGACTATGCTGCTGGCGCTCTGGGAATCTCTTCACCCCGACACCCACCACCCCCTTTCGCAGTCTCCCACCGGCGTTGGTGGCCCCGGTCCACTGTTTCGTACTGGCCTGAATCTTCCGTCGAGCGCTGCGGTCGATATTTGCGACTCTGTTGTGGGTGGGTCGAACAATATCGCAACAACTTTGATATGCTATCAATGAATTGCTAAGCGAGTTCAGGACCCTGGTTCGCTCCCAACTGACCCACGGTTGATTACCTACCCCCCGGGGATCCGGAACTCGTTGTCTTGAATGACTCACGCGACTGGTGGCCATCATTCCGTTCCCCCCAGGTGGCCACCAGTGGTGTGTGGACACTCCTGATCGAGATGCACGGCCAGTGAGGTCTGTTCTGGGAGTGGGGCCTCACAGAACGGGCAGGCCGTCGCAACGACAGTACGGAAGTCGTTGCGATGGTCCAACGCCATCTTACTGCACCCCCTGATTTGAAAGGTATGCTATCAGTTGTGGAGTTAATATCAATCGATAATTACATTTACATGGAATCCTATCCTTGAAACTGCCAGAACAGGGCTGGTTGCTTTGTCCTGGTAATCTGTCAGAGGCACACGAGAACAGCCCCCGTCGCTTTCGGCGGCGGGCTGTATCTTGGCCCAAACCGGCTATATAGCCACCATAGCAACGATTATCAGGGAGTCCCTCATAGTTCCTCATAGGGCAACAGTCGGTCTTCACCTGCCCAGTGAACACGTGCCTCTGACAGCATTGACCGACTGTGCCCCCGTTTCTGATCGGCGAGCGGCGGTACTGCATGGGTGTGATGGCCATCACTGGTCACCTCCATCGAGTTCGCCGGTGACCTGGAACGCGACGTTGTGCGTGGGGTAGTCGTAGTAGTCGGCGGGTCGGGATGCTGGCGAACGCCGAGTTACTGCCCAGGAAAGAGAACACAGTCACGCTCGATCACTCCCAAACGGACAACTTCGGAAATCCTGTGCCCGACGTCTCATGGAACCTCAGGTCACACGTTCGCGAGACGATGTCCTACGCTCGGGAGATACAGCGGGACATCATGGACGAACTGGACGCGACGATTACCGCAGAGAGTGACCTCGCGAATCCACGACAGGCCTCGCACAAACTGGGGACGACCGCATGGGGGCCGACCCGAGTGAGAGTGTCGTAGATCCGACGCTCCGGACGCACAATCTGAGGAATTTGTACGTCGCATCCGGCAGCGTCTTCGGTACCGGCGGCGCGACGCATCCGACACTGACGATTGCCGCGCTCGCACTGAAGGCTGCCGATCACGTCGATAAGAGGCTGTGACTATCCGATTTTCGTTGGTCGTTTCTATGGTAAGCTCCGTGCCGTTGTCGTCGTAAATCCATAGATTCGATGCGACGTCAGCGTCTACGTCCGTGTCCGCGGGAAACGAGAGATGGAACGTGGCATTTTCGATCGTCGTATTCGTGCTGATAGTTGGGGTAGTTCACTCGGCAGGGTCCGAATCAGCTTCCGGTGAGAGACCGGCGTCTTGGGGGGTCGGCGGGTCCCGATTCGCGAGGCGATCAGCACCGTAGACGACGACTAGGAGAATCGCGACCAACACGAGGGGAAGTGCGCCGGTGACCTCAGCGAGCAGATTAAGCCAGGGATCTGGTACACCGTCAGGGACGAGCGCGTCCGGGTCGGCGGGGTGGAAAATGCCCATGGAGTTGATGCCGGCGTGGAACACAGCGACGGCGAGGACACTCCCGCCGGTGCTGTTGTACATCCACGTCCAAAGAATGGATCCGGCGAGGATGGAGACCATCCACAGAAGTTGCTGGGAGAGCGGCCAGCCGCCGTGGGTGGTCGTGGCATTCAGGAACAGCGGGAGGTGCCACCCGGCCCAGACGATTCCTACGATGGCACTCGAAGTCAGCGCGCTGTAGGAGTCTTGCAGGATCGGGAGCATGAAACCACGCCACCCGAGATCTTCCTGGCCGCCACCCCAGACGGTCCCCCACGCCATCGCGAACAGGTAAATGAACGGTGACCCTAAATCGGAGAGGTTGACCGGGCCACCGGCGACGACGAACATGAGGACGCCGAGCGAGAGGATGATGAACGGAAGGCCAAGCGCGAGTGCCCACCATTTCGCCCCGATTCGCCACTTGAACATCTGGCCGATCCAAGTGCGGAGGCTGCCACCGGAGGCCAGATGACGACCGCCGCGCCGATCGGCGGACCGAACCCGCCGAAGCCGATCAGGATCGAGTGCGTCCAAGACGCTTCCATGCCCGAATACGCGAGTCCTCCCTGAATCGTCCAGGTGAACGCGTACGCGATCGCGACGAAACTCAGTAAACGATGACGATCGACCCACGCTCGAACACTGCGGCCCATTGTCAACTTCCGTGAAAGAGCCGTCACGTAATTATAATTCTGCCGAACCGAGCCTGAACCTGCTGGCCATGACGATTAGGATGAGAGTGGGGAGTAGCTATTTGACAACGTGTTGTGTTATCGAGACGTATGTCGGGGTCCGCAGGGTCGGTAAAGCGGCGGGTGCTGGAATTTTTCGCCTTGACGTTCGTCGTGTCGTGGGCGCTCTGGGGACTGGGGGCCATTTTTGGGACGGACTCGGGAATATGGCCGATTCTCAGTACGCTCGCCGGATTCGGCCCACTCGTTGCCAGTGGCGTATTGAGCTGGCGTGATGGAAACGTCCGTTCCTGGGCGCAACAGGCGATCCGGTGGCGAACTGGACTTCGGTGGTGGGCCGTCGCGCTAGTCGTCGCTCCCGTACTGTCGCTCGTCGGGTACGGTGTCTATCTAGCATTAACGGGTGCTTCGCTCGGGCTAACCGACGATCCGATCGTTGTCGTCTATCCGATGCTCTTCTTCTACATTTTGTTCCTTCGGGGCGGATTCGGTGAAGAGATGGGTTGGAGAGGCTACGCGCTCCCACACCTACTGAAGCAGTATAATACGACGATCGCCGCCCTCCTGATCGGCATCGGGTGGGCCGCTTGGCATCTTCCGCTCTTTTTCATTCAGGGAACGCGTCAGAGCGGCTTATTCGCCCTCTATCTGGTCGGTGTTATCGGCCTTTCCGTCATTATCGCGTGGCTCTATACTCGATCGCGTGGGAGTGTCCTGCTCACGACAGTCTTCCACGCACAGTGGAACGTCTTCGATAGTGGCGCGCTTTTCTCCGTCGGCGGTGATGCTGCCCTCGTGGGTCCGGGTGCATCGGCGCTCGTTATCTGGCTATTTGCAGGAGTGTTGATCGTCGCAGACAGCGAAACAATGCGCTCGGTGCATCCCAGTCTCTCTCCGTTCACCGAATCATCAGCTAGGACGTAGTGGTCCGCTATCCCGTCGAGAGCTGTCACCACCCCGTACGATTTGCGATTTCCCAAGAGAACATCGAGAGTTGTCGTCCGGATCCGCACGGAAGACAGAGTCACTGGCACCAGGTCGGAGTGGTGAGTCAAACGTCGGGCGGAGACTGTTGCCAGGACACAACCAGGATGGTTACCACGAGCGTGACACCGAGGAGGTTGAACGGTTGCATCTCGGGGGCGAGCCCGATCACCAGGCCAGTGAAGTTCATCATCCCGTGGAACAGGAGGACCGCCAGGATACTCCGCCGTGTGTTGTTGTACACCCAGACGATGAGTATCGTCTGGACCACGATAGACGGGAGCCACCACCAGAGCTCCGGCGAAAAGGTCAGATCGGCGTAGTACCCGGGAAACCAGACGAATGGGGTATGCCAGATTGCCCACGTCCCGCCGTTGATGACACCAGCGATCGTCGGATCGAAGCGGTCCTGTAACTCGTCGAGATAGTAGCCACGCAGTCCGATCTCCTCGACAAGCGGGAAGACGAACGACAACACCAGTGCAAATCCCATCGCTCTAGGATCGGTCAGGAGGGTCAGATCGATGGTGATCGGATGATCGCTCACGTTCAAGAGGACGGCAACACCTGCCATCAGAAGGTCGAATACGAGCCAGAATCCGAGCACGATAGCCCACCACTTCGGTGCGATCCGGCCGACATCGACGATCCGATGCCAGAGATCGCGTACTCGCTCTGGCCCGCCGGCGACATACGCCATCGCGACGCCCGCGAGTAACGGACTCGCCCCGCCGACGAGGAAGAAGAGAACCTTGGGAAACGACCAGACCGACGCCTCGGAACCGAAGATGGGGAGCCAGAACAGGTACGCCCATCCGAGATAGATGATTGGAAACCCCCACGGTGTCATCGACCGTCCGAGTGATCGTATTCGGCTGAGTGCCACCATATCTCTCAGTGTTTTGGAGACGATCACCTGCTGAGATAAGTTCTTCTTCTGTGACTCTCTCCCTTGAGAACGGGGCATTAGAGCCTGATTGTTAGGTAACCGAAGAGCTAGCTTGGCAGGGCGTTATCCAGCCAGCGCTTGTCCGTGCAGGGGGGGATACTGTCCGTATCCTCGTCACAGCCATCGTCATCACAGCCAAGCATACACTTCTAGACGTCTCTATTGCTCGTGTGCCGACGGTACTCGTATCGGCGCTTGTTCTCGGATTTGGTTCGCCATCGCTGGGGGACGATAGCGAGCACGGTCGTTCACGCGGTTGTCTATCTCACGAGCGTCGGTCTCCTCGAAATCTACGTACCTCTGAACGGACCCCGTCTGCCTAATTTCCGTGGATAGACGAAGGATGTCTCGGCTACAAAGATTCGATAGTGAACAGCGAGTTGTCGCTGAGGACGACTTGTACGCGACGATGCCAGGCGTCAACGAAGGCTTCCCGTTGCTGGTCGCTCGCCGACCCGTCGAGGATCCCTTGGAGGTTCCCGATTGCGGGTCCACCGTCAGGAACGTCGCTGACTTGGTAGGTCACTTCGACGGTCTCGTCCGTGTCGGTTCGCCGGAACCGGAACGTCGGATCCGCCGTGTCCGGGTCGAACGCGTCGAAGACGAGGAGGTCGCGGCGACCACCGTAGCCGCCGGCGAGCCCGCTGAATCCGTCGTCTTCGGTCGCGCCAGTAACGTACGAGATGATGCGGCTCATCACGCCATACGCAGCATCGTCCTGCGGGCCGGCCGCCTGCATCTCGATTTCGCTCCGGACTGGATAGTCGTCGGGATACAGGTCGTCGAGCCCCAACTGGACGATCCGGTAGGCGCCCGAGGCAGTCGGACAGGAGTGTCCCGCCTCTTTCACCGCGTCTCTATAGGTGATGACGAACGGGTCGCCCGGTTCGAGGACGCCGAGGGCCTCCGCGACAGGGTCGCGAATTTCGATCGGATCGGCGTCGTAGTCTACCTCCCAATTGGTTCTAGTCTGGGTCTCGGCAGTCGCAGTCGAGTTCGATGTCATGAGTGGTGGTGATGATCGTATCTAGTGGTCAGTGGCGAAGCAGTCGCATCCCGTTGAGGATGACCGCGAGGACGCTGGCTTCGTGGATCAACATTCCCGCGGCGAGGGTGACGTAGCTGGTGAGCACGCCCGCGAGCAGGACGGTCACGGTCAGCACTGCGAGCCCGACGTTCTCGAGGACGTTCCAGCGCGTCGCCTTGCTGAGTTTGACCGCGTACGGGATCCGTTCGAGGTCGTCCGCCATCAGCGCCATGTCCGCCGTTTCGATGGCGGTGTCCGTCCCGGCGGCACCCATCGCGATGCCGACGTCAGCGGTCGCCAGTGACGGCGCGTCGTTGATGCCGTCGCCGACCATCGCGACGACGTGTCCGTCGGCTTGGTAGGCCTCGATGACGGTCTGCTTGTTCTCGGGGAGGAGTTCGGCGCGGTACTTGTCGATGCCGACCTCCTCGGCAACGGCGGCGGCCGTCCGCTCGTTGTCGCCGGTGAGCATCACCGTCTCGATGCCGACCTCCTGAAGCGCCGCGACGACGTTAGGAGCTGCCTCCCGGACCTCGTCCCGCAGTGCGATTGCGCCGATGATGTCCCCATCGCGGATGACGTGGACGACCGTTTCGCCGCGTTCCTCACGCTCGCGGACGTAGTCGGCGATTCGACTAGGGACGTTGATGTCGCGGTCCTCCAGCAGTGCGCGGTTGCCGACAACAACTTCGGTGCCACCGGTATGGGCGATAACGCCCTTACCAGCGACCACGTCGAAATCGTCCGGATCGGGAATCGACTGGAGGCTGGCGTCCGTATCGTCCGCCAGGGTGACCGCCGCCCCACCGTCCGTCGCAGCAGTCGGGCGCTCGCGGGCTGCGTCGACGATGGCGTCGGCGAGGTGGTGTTCGCTCTTCTTCTCGGCGGTCGCCGCGAGCGTGAGGACCTCGTCATCGGCGATACCGAAACCTTCGATGTCGGCCACGGTGGTCTCGCCCTTCGTGAGGGTGCCGGTCTTGTCGAAGGCGACGAGGTCGATCTTGCCGGCGCGTTCGAGGTGTTCGCCGCCCTTCATCAGCACGCCCGATCGGGCGGCGTTGCCGATGGCCGAGACGATGCTGACTGGCGGCCCGATCACCAGCGCGCCCGGACAGCCGATGACCAACAGCGTCAGCGACAGGATCGCGTTCTGCGTGACGGTATATGCGCCGATGGCCAGCACGATGACGGCCGGCGTGTAGTACTTCGCGAACCGGTCGATGAGACTCTCCGTGGGCGACTGGACCTCTTGGGCCTCCTCGACGCGACGGATGATACGTTCGAGCGTCGTGTCCGAGCCCGCACCCGTCGTCCGGATTTCTAGCGCGCCCTCCTGGTTGACCGTCCCGGCGTAGACTTCGTCGCCGTCGGCCTTGTGGACGGGCGCGCTCTCGCCGGTGACCGGCGCCTGGTTGACGGCGCTTTCGCCGTCGACGACCTCGCCATCGACCGGAATCTTCCCACCCGGCTTCACGACGACGACCTCGCCCTCTTCGACCTCCCGGGCAGGAACCTCTTGGAGTTCCCCGTCGCGACGGACGGTCGCCGTGTCTGGCGTCATCTCCAGGAGCTCCTGGAGGGCCGTCCGGGTCTTCCGCATGGTCCGGCCCTCGAGGTAGCTGCCGAGGCTGAACAGGAAGACGACGGCGGCAGCCTCCCAGTACTCTCCGATGACGATGGCACCGATAGCGGCCAGCGTCACCAGCGTCTTGATGCCGAGTGTCCGGTTCGTGACCTCGTGGTAGGCGGTCTTGGCGATGTCGTAGCCACCCACGATCGTCGCGAGGACGAGGATGGCGGTGCTTGCCATCTCGAAACTCGTGAGGTAGCCCAGACTCCAACCACCGCTGTACAGCAGGCCGCTCGTCGCCGTGACGATGGCCTTCCGGTGTTTCCGGTAGTACTGCGTGATCGATTGTTTGTTCATTGTGTTAGGCGAGCTGGGGCGTGTAACCCTGGTTTTCGATGGTCTGTGCAAAGGCGTCGCGGTCAGCGACGCTGTCGTCGTACTCGATTTCGACGCGGCCGGTCGTGTAGTGGACTTCGACGTGCTGGACACCGTCGACGTTCGATAGGGCGCGTTCGACGGTGCTCGCACAGGTCGGGCAGTCGAAGTCGAGGACACGGAACTGGGTTGTGTCGCTCATAACAGTTTGAGGTAGTGCCCGTACCTCAATAAGTATTTTTTAGATGATATGTTTGAATACGGATATAGGTGATTGGAACAGTCAAACGGGTTGTCTAGGGCTTTCGGTATCGCGAACCCAGCGACCTGAGTTCTAAGCAGCGTCCCGCTAGCTTTTCCCGCCTGCTCATACTCAGTTCTCGTATGAGTAGTTCCAGCACCGACCACCGGCTTGAGGACATCGCGGTGCGAGACACGCGGGTTTCGGACGCCATCGACGAACCGATGCGGGCGATGATCCTCGACATCCTCTCTGAGGAGGCACTGACCGCAACTGAGGTCCACGACCGTTTAGAGGACCGCGGCGTCGACCGCACGGAGAACACGGTCCGTCATCACATCAACGAGTTACGGGATGCCGGTCTCGTCGACGTCGTCCGCTTCGAAGAAGGGCGCGGTGGGACGACGAAGTACTACCACGCGAATACGATCGTCCTCTCGTACTCGCTGCCGGAGTCAGCCGATGACGCTGTCGAGGAGCTGATCGAGGCCGTTCAGCCCCAGATCAGGGACTCACTCGATACTCTCACAGAAGACCACGACGACGCGATAGCGGAGATCGTCGCAGATATGCAGCCGTGTGAGCACTGTCAGACCCAGAAGTACGAAACCTACGTGCTCCTGACTGTCCTCCGCCGGGCGTTCGTTCGTGCGCACCTAGAGTCCTAAGCGACAAAACCCGGGGTTGTTGGGCTGCATCAATAAGGCCACAATACGAAATAACCGGTCGCTGAAGGCTGTGCATGGACTGAGATCACCGATCAGCAACAAGTGGTGTCGTCGGGAGCCCACTCGCACATTCCCAGTAGTGAGGTCGTTCTCGTCGATATATGCGGAGAGGCAGGCGTAGATACAGAAATACGTTGGTGAGCCACAGTCGTTCTCGCAATCGCGGACGCAGATCGGCTCGTGGTCGAAAATCCGGGATTCACAGTACATACATGTCTCGTCTGCGCCGGGTGTGGAGACTGTCGTTGACATACTTGTGCTGAGGGACTCTGACAGAAAACGTTTCTTCGGGCTGTGATACGTGAGCGATCTCGATCACCCATTCTCCAGTCAGCAGTATTCTCATCGCGATTTCTAGCATCGCTGAAAACGGCCAGCTGCTACAATTCCTCAGCCCCGGCGTCGCGACATCCGTCGATAGCCTTCGTACAGGGCGGGTAATCCGAGTGGAAGTGCGAGTAACCCAAACCCAAGAAGGGCATATCGGTCTGTATCCTGGTATCGGACGACGAGGATCGTCGCGACGATGCCGAATAGCGCAATAACGTATGCGGTGTTGCTCCAGAGCACGTCGTAAGTTGAACAGTACAGCCAGCAAACGAACGTGTAGGCCGGGGCGTTCCAGGTCGGTGGATGGAGCTTCGACCAGAAGAACCGGCAGTAGGTGGTCCAGCCCAACATCGCCAGGGTCGGCAACCCGACGAGCCACACCGCTGCCCCTCGGTTCCCGTCACCGTATCGCCGGTATCCAGCGAGGAAGAGGGCGGGAAAGCAGAAGACCCACAGCCAGATGCCGATAGTGTAGGTCACCGGCCAGTGCTCGATTCGGGGCTGTACAATCGGTAATCGTAGAGACTCGGGCAGAGTCGCCCACGGGAACGAGGGGTCGGGGACGGGATTCGTGAGGAACGCGACCAGACAGAGTCCCGTCCCGACGAGGAGTCCGTATACTCCCAGCGTCGTGTATCGGTCGAGCCACGCTGGAAGCTCCGGCCGCGTCGACTGTTGACGGTGGTCGGGGAAGTCGGTCATCGTTCAAGTTTGCCGGACGGGAATCAGGTATCTCGTTCGAGTGCTTCGCGGCGCTGTTCGTATTCCTCGTCGGTCAGCTCACCGCGGGCGTAGGCGAGCCCGTGCTCCTCGAGGGCTTGGTCTGAACTACGCTCACTTCCCGTAATCGCACGGTAGATGAGGTAGCCACCGCCGACGAGGGCGGCGAGGAACAGTAACTGCATCACGACGCCGACGATGAACATCCAGCCAGGCATCGTCCCGTCACCCCACATCCCGCCCATCATTGGGCCGAACCCCATCATCCCGAAGCCCATGAAGAACAGCGGGAAGATGAATACGGCACCGATGATAACGAGGGGGAGCGTAACAAGTCGCGTATCGTCTGAATTTGTCGGCATAGGCCCTGTTGAAACCCTCTTCACGTCTTGCGGTTTCGTATACGGATGAGTTTCAGCCGCTTTGCTCGTGAACGGCGAAGAGACCATTTCTACTGAATGTCAGCAACGAAGGGTTTCAACAAGGCCGAAATTCGGTAGTTCCCATCGAGTCAGCAGATAGTCACAACTGACAAGGTTAGATTCTCAGGAAGCGTCTAGATGGGTGTTTTGAATTTTCTTTACCATCCAGACACTGTTCTTACAGCTTCTGACCTTGAAACGTTAGCCGCGTGACTTCTCGCAGAGATACCAATCCCCGGAGTCGAAGCCGCAGCCTTCGACTCCGGGATTGTCCGGTAGACACTTCTCCAAGCCACCGTTGATCAGAAGTCTATCAAGGCCGTCACCGATACCACTCGTGGAACGTATTCTGACGACTACACGCTCGCACAGCTTCATACCGTCCCATCTGATGACCTCGAAGTCATCGTCAACGATCTTCTCGTCGAACAGACGGCGATGATCCTCGGCCCCGGCCCGAGGATCATCTGACTCGACTTCGTCGACATCCACTACCACGGCTGTCCACACGCTAACGCTGGTGAACTCTGCCACACGAAACCCCGCGATGGGACCTCTCAGTGCCATCGCTACCTCGCTGGATTCGTCCTTTGTCGAGCCAAGCCACTCGTTGTCGCAGTCACATCCGTCCGTGGTGATGAATCGAAAAGCGACGCGGTCGAGCGATTGCTCGACCACGACGCGGCCCTTCCATTCGATATCTCTGGCCTGATTGCTGACCGCGGATTCTACGACAGAACGTCGATTGAGCGACTGGATGCAATTGCCCCAGTCGCTCTTCCGATCATCTGCCGTGGGAAACAGATGGCGGAGAAACTGGACACGACAGTCTCCTACTGGACGGAGTACGTGATGTACGAGGGAAGCGAGCGGGAGCTGCGCTTCCCGCTCGCGGTGTGTGTGTCTCCTACCAGCAGGGCAACCGCGGGAAACATGGCCTGCTTCTTCCGTGCGTGGCGTGCGATCTGTCAGATCGCACGCCGAAGGAAGTCGAAGCTCTCTACCAGAAACGCTCAGCCATCGAGACAGCCTTCCGGACGATGCGTGAAGCACGTGCTCGCACGAGTACAACTGATCCAGTCGTTCGGTTGCTGTTCATCCTTGTGAGCTTCCTGTTGCGGAATCTCTGAATGATCGTTCGATGGGGCGTGCTCGCCACGCCGCGACGCGGCGGGCGAGCACTGCCCGTCTGGTTCCGTTTTGAGGTATTCCGGGAGTGGATCGATCACGCCCTCGACGACACGTTGTGACGGAAGTGGGAAGCACCGACCAACGGTGTCGGTATCCCAGCGACCTACAGCGAGCTGGACGCGGGCTGAGGCCGCCCGCGTCCAGCGGCAGCCCTGTACGTGAGCGACAGCTTCGCCTCCTATCTGGACTGACGGCGCTCTCACGCCAGTGAGAACGCCGTCTTTGTTCGACTCGATGAATCGGTCGCTCTGATCTCGTTCATGTCTCTCCAGAAATTGAGTCAGCAATCAGAAATGATGAGAACTACCGATTTTCGCTCGGTGCGTGCGGTAGACCTCAACTATTTGAATCTTCTGTGTGATGACGTTGTCGGATCCATCCTGACACTAATGGGTCAGGTATTCTCCTCGATTCTGTAGACTTCACTATTGGGCCGCCCGCTTTTTTTATATCGCGTTTGATTGTGTTCGATATGGATGATGAGTCTTCGGATCATGTAACCCAAGAAACGGCGGGTGATACTACGCAGGAGGGATCCGGCGACGTCGAGACGGAACTCTCCCGGGATATGAGTCTCTTCGACATTACGTTCATCGGCGTCGGTGCGATGATCGGCGCCGGTGTCTTCGCCCTCACGGGCTTCGCTGCGGGACTCGCCGGGCCCGCATTGATTCTCGCGTTCGCTCTCAATGGGTTCGTTGCGCTGTTTACCGCTGTTTCCTACGCCGAACTCGGAGCCGCGTTCCCGGAGGCAGGTGGGGGCTATCTGTGGGTAAAAGAAGCACTCGTCGATCCAAACGGCTTCTACGCAGGTTGGATGAGTTGGTTCGCCCATGCCGTCGCCTGTTCGCTATACGCGGTGACGTTCGGCGTGTTCCTCACCGAGTTTCTGGTCTACGGTGGTGTTCTCGCAGAAGAATTCCAGCTCCTCGGATTCATCGGTCGTGGACTTCTCGATAAGATTCTGGCAGTCCTGATGATTTCTCTGTTCGCCTACATCAACTACCGTGGCGCCGAGGAAACCGGCAAGGCCGGCGTCATCGTGACGTTCATCAAGGTCGCTATCCTTGGCGTTTTCGTCGCGTTCGGCATTCTGGCGACGATTCAGACACCAAACTGGCCCGCAAAATTCCTCAATAGTCCTCGGTTCGCACCGAACGGTATCGTCGGTATCATTGGCGCGATGGGCTTCACGTACATCGCCTTCGAGGGGTACGAGATTATTGTCCAGTCTGGCGAGGAGGTCGTCGATCCGGGAAAGAACGTCCCGAAGGCGGTCTTCTACTCACTGGCAATCGTCGTGCCGATCTACATTCTCGTCGCCTTCGCTGCGATTGGTGGGATTGAGACGATCCCCGAACTGGCCGAACGGGCGGGCGTCCCAGCCGGTGCGCCCACGTGGCAATTGCTCGGGAATCTGGGTGAACTCGGCATCATCGAGGCAGCCGGCCAGTTCGTCCCTTACGGCGTCCCGCTACTCCTGGTCGCTGGCCTGACGGCAACGATGAGTGCACTGAACGCGACTGTCTACTCCTCGTCACGCGTCTCGTTTGCAATGGGGCGTGACAGAGCGCTTCCCGAACTATTCAGTGAGGTCCACCACGAGAAGCGAACACCTCACTGGGCGATTTTCCTCTCGGCCGTGCTCATCGCACTGATGGCGGTCGCACTCCCCATCGAATCGGTTGCGGCGTCGGCGGACATTATGTTCATCCTGCTGTTCGTGCAGGTCAACTGGACTGTCATCAAGATGCGCAAAACCCACCCTGACCTGCCACGCACGTACGAAGTCCCGTATATGCCGTGGCCCCCGCTCATCGGAATCGTCCTCCAGTTCCTGTTGACGCCGTTCCTCCTGTCGGCGCTGGGCATGGAAATCGGGGTGGGACCGGACTCGCACGGGTTCATCGCCCTTGTGACGACCGCTATCTGGATGGGGCTGGGACTCCTCCTGTATTACGGCTACTCCCAGCGGAAGGAGGAGGAAAAAATCGAAGAGGAGACACCGACTGTCACGACCGAGCAGGCGCCCGCCGAAAGACGACGGGGACGCGAGCAGCGGATTCTCGTCCCAGTGGCGAACCCGGCGACCGTCGAGCAGTTGATGCGAACAGCACTGGATCTCGCCGAAGAGCGAGACGCCGAGATAGAAGTGGTGAGCGTCGCCACAGTTCCGCAACAAACGCCGCTTTCGGAGGGTCGCCAGTTCGTCGGTGAGGAACACGCTGTGATCAACCAGGCGATCGACTTTGCGGACGAAGCGCGCCCGGACGTCCCGGTGAGTGGCAAAATCCGCATCGGCCACGACGTGTCCCAGGCAATCCTCAATACGATCGAACAGGACGACATAGACCTCGTGCTGATGGGCTGGCGGAGCCGTCCTCGCCGTCGTGACCTCGTCCTAGGGAGTAACGTGGACGAGGTGGTGACCAAGGCCCGTTGTGACATGCTGGTCGAACGGGTCGGCCCTGCCGCTGACAGCGAGTCTGTCGGGAGCGTAGACTCAATCCTCGTGCCGACTGCTGGCGGTCCGCACGCCGAATTTGCAACGGAGATTGGTCGTGCTGTTGCCAGGCGCAACGATGCTCATATCAAGGTGATTTACGTCCGGTCGAATGACTCAGACCGTGACGGCGATGCGCAATCGATTCTCGATTCGACCGCCGCGGAACTAGAGAACATTGAGGCAACGACGGAGATCATCGATGGGACAGAGATCGCTGATGCCATCGTCGAAGAATCGGCCAACCACGACCTCACTATCATCGGGGCGTCCCGAGAAGGACTCCTCCAGCAAGTCGTGTTCGGGGCCATTCCTGAAGAGGTCGGTCAGCGAGCACAAAGTACGGTCATCATGGCAAAACGGGACCTCGGAATCACGTCACGCGTGACTCGATGGTTCAAAAATCGCCGCATGTAAAACGGAATCGTGAGAGAAGGGGTCGGTATCCCTCCCACATCTCTCCCGAGAACTCCATAGTGAGTGTATCCTAGAGTGCTCACGCACCCCGAGAAGTACATTAGAGCCAGCTCGACAGAAACGCGAGACTATGCGGGAGAAGAAATCGTAATGCAGCCGCTCCAGATCCGAGCCCAATATAGCTCATCAGGAGAACAAGCTGTGACTGTTCGCCGTCGAAGCCGGCAAGGAAATGAAACAGGATAAGTGACGTGGTTGCCTGCACGACGAATAGCGATACGAGGGACCCTGTCATGACGAATCTGGGGTCACCCGTCAGGGAGAGGTATTCTGATGGGGCCCACGGACTCTCGAGTACTGTAAGAACCCACCCAAGCACAACGTACCCCACAAAGAAAATAGCGCTGATGAGCATTCCCCGGATACTCCAAATAGCCGACAACCGAAGCCAGCGCTCGAGGAATCCAGCCATGCGGGCTCGGTTCGAACGCGGGGGTCGCTCACTGGTCATCTGTTGAGGTCGGTGATTCCTCCTGTATCCCTTGATACAGAGTGTACGTGACGAATACGGCGAGATATACGATCGCGAGGGCCTCAGTGAATAGCGACCGACCAAGAACGACGATCAACCCAATGACGAGTGGCCCAACGAGAAGGAGTGAGTCGAAGATCCGGTCATCCGCACCAACCTCGAACACGTAAGTGATGACTGGGATGTCACGGAGTTTCATCGGTAGATCCCCCCACGCTTGAAGATCGTTCGGAGCATCACGAGAACCGGGATGATTTCAAGCCGCCCGATCCACATGTGAAAGAGGAACGCGATCTTCCCTATTGCCGGGAGTGACTCGGGGCCCGTAATCCCCGACGAAAGTCCCACGTTCCCTTGGGCGCTAGCAACCTCGAACACGACGTTGGCGAGTGAGTACTTCTCGGACGGAAGTATGAGCAGCAACAGGAAGGTACCGACGATCAGGAACGTAATCCAGAGGACGACGATGATCGCCGCTTCCATGAATTCGCGACTCGCCTCTTCCTCGTTCAGTCGGCGGCCGTTGATTTCCAGTCGCCGGACGGCAGTCTTGGGATAGAACACGTCCGCGATTTGGTGCCGAATCCCCTTTGCGAGCGTCAGCCCTCGGATGAGTTTGATGCCACCCGCCGTCGACCCAGCCGCCCCGCCGACGAACATGCCGAACGTTACCGTCAGCTGGGCGTACGACGGCCACCGGCCGAGTGCGACGTTCGTCGTGTCGACGGCCGTCTGGAATCCGGTACAAGTGGCAGCCGAGACGAACTGGAACAGGCCGTAGCGCAGAGCAGCAAAGGGTGTCTCGTAAGGGCCAGCGAAGTAGAGGAATGCCCACAGAAGCAGCGAGCCAATTCCCATGTAGCCGAACACCCATCGGGTCTGGAGATCCGAGTAGAAGTTCCGCAGGTCACCCTGCAGGATGAGGTAGTGAACGGGGAACGCGATGCTCCCTAGCAGCATGACCGGGATCAACACGAAGTCTATTGCGACGCTATCGTAGGTGGCAATCGAGTTGTCCGTGATCGAGAACCCGCCGGTCGCCAGGCCGGTCATACCGTGATTGATCGCTCCCCAGATCGGCATGCCCGCCAGCCACAGCGCGAGGATAGAAACGAACGTGAACAGGATGAAGATCCACCAGATCGTCCGTACTGTCGAGACGATGCTCGGGTGGATCTTCTCCGAGCGTGCCTCGCTCTCGTAGAGTGTCAGCGAGCCACTCCCGGGCCGTGAGAGAATCGCCGTCGTCAGGACAATCACGCCGACGCCGCCAACCCATTCGGTGAACGTCCGCCACCACTGGAGTGTGCGTGGAAGGACTTCCTCGTTGTCGGTCATCGTGAGTCCCGTGCCGGTGAATCCGCTCATACTCTCGAAAATGGCGTTAAGCGGCTCGGTGAACGCTGCGAGGGTCGCCGTCTGCGTGGGAGTCGCGAACCCGGGAACTCCGAGCTGAACGCTCCATGCGATCAGGAGGAACGGGAGCGAACCAAAGAGGCCCACGGAAAACCAGCCTGACGCCGCGACGATCATCCCATGGAACCGACCCGGGGCTTCCGCATTCTGGAATCGTCGATAGAGCATCCATCCGAGTCCCAGCGGGATTAGCGCCGAGACGAGCAATGCCGGGAGCGCATACAACTCGCCCCAGACGATCGGCACGACGAGCGAAATGAGTATCACCCCCCCAAGCGCCTCCAGGATGCGACCGAGGTCCCGACCGACTGTTTCGACAGAGCCGTTCATACGTTCTCTTTGGTAGCGATCAGACAGGTTGCAGTTATCCCAGCATTCATCATCGTCAGCTCACTCGCCGCTGTCTTCATAGTGACCAAAGATATCAGTAATCTCCGGATCAGCACCAACGCCGGAGTATACAGTCAGTAGATCTCCCTCCTTGATTTCCGTGTTACCCCGCGGCGTGATCGGTTTCGAATCTCCTTCGCGTTCGATCGCTACAATTAGTATCTCGTCGGAGACTAAGCCCGCCTG
Organism: Haloarcula salina; assembly: GCF_049603855.1. Lineage (GTDB taxonomy): Archaea > Halobacteriota > Halobacteria > Halobacteriales > Haloarculaceae > Haloarcula > Haloarcula salina_A. Next base: position 46,965 of record NZ_CP187149.1, read on the forward strand.
TGCGGCTTCATGGAGCGTCTTCCCCGCGATTGGCGCCTCGTCAGTGACCGTAATCTCGAACACTTCAGCGTCCTCTCCGATCCGCATGTAGTCGACAATCGCAGGCCGAGCGACGGCCCGGTACAGATACTCAGCGATGAGTTGCTGAGGATTCTGCATCGTGTTCACGCCAATCTGCTCAAACAGCCCCATGTGCTCGGGATTGTGGACGACCGAGAGGATCGCGGGCACCTCGAATTCCTTTGCGAGGAGGCAAGTCATCACGTTCGTCGCGTCCTGATCGGTCGTCGAGATGAGGGCATCAGCCTGGGCTGCCCCGGCATCCTCCAACGTGTCCTTCGACGTGGCGTCGGCGTTCAAAACGAGACAGTCGAATTCGTCGGCAGCTCGATTTGCTCTGGTCTCGTCGCGCTCGATGACGACGACCTCGTTCCCGGACTTGGTCGCAATATCGATGAGCGGCGTGCCGATATCCCCAGCACCGATAATGATGATGTACATCGTGATTACACCTCCAGTCGCCGCAGGAGCGCTTCACGGACCGACATCGCCGACTCCGCTGGGCCGCGAGCCATCACGACCGTCTTGTCTACTTCTTCGCCGATGGTCTCCGGAAGTGATCCGAACACTGCCTGCGAAATCGTGCTGGTTCGAGTTGCCCCAACACAGATCATATCGTATTCCGCTGCCGCGTCGAGAATTGCCTGTTTGGTATCCTCTGCAACTCTAATCTCGGTTTTGTAGGACATATGTTGGATTCCTGCGCGTTCAGCTAATTCTTCGATCACCGCTTCACCGCGCTCGGTAGGGGAGTTCTCCTCGTCAGGATCGGTTTCCGGTGACTGTGCGTTAAGCAGTGTCAGCGAGGCGTCGTCAGCCGCTGCGACGAACTCCGAAGCTCGTTGAGCTGCAATCGGCGCATGTGGACCTCGTCCGGCGAGAACCATGATCTCATCCTCGCCATGCCCACCTTCGGGACCGAGCTTCACGAGCGTCGCATCACATGGTGCACGCCCCACGACGGGGTCGATCGTCGATCCGAGAACGTGCTCACGCCGACTCCGGGTCCCCTGCCAACCGAGGAGAACATGATCTGCGTTCTCCTCCTCGATGACATCCAGAATGGCTGACCCAGCATTGCGGCCGACGATCGCCCGCGTCTGGAGACCGATATCGAGATCGGCAGCGATGTCGCGAGCGGAGTCCAGCAGCTCCTGTTGCCGTTCGACGCGTTCTTCCTCGAATTCGAGGTCCTGTGAGAGCGACGTCTGGCGGGGGACCTCGATGACGTTCACGGCGATGACCTCGGCGTTTTCGTCTTCGTGGGCGTGTGCGCTGGCCGCCGCCATCCGGAGCAAGTCTTGCTCGGTCTCCGGGTTCGCAACCGGAACGACAACTCGGTAGCGGTCGTCACCGTTCGCGACTACCGTTGGCTCGGGGGCGATCGCCTCGCCGACGAGGCTCTCACTCAGGGCACGATCTCGCGCGTAGAGATAGTACCAGCCGATGCCGAAGGCGACGAGAACCGTCCCAATGGCACCGACTGGCGTCGGTGTGACGGGCAGGGCAAGTTCGACCGGTCCGAGCGTGACGACAGCCGGGGCGAACTCGACCGACATCTGGACGAGGACGGCCAAACACGCTAGCATCCCGACGACCGGGACGACTGGATACAGGATCGACGGGATCTTGAACGCCGGATCGTACGCCTCTGGATTCGCTCGGCGTAGGACGACGACAGTGACGTGCACGAGAGCGTACGTGACGAGGTACATGAAACTCGCCACCTCGGCGAGCGTCCCGATCCCGACGCCGATAGCGATCAGCACGAGCGTGATAATTCCTGTTGCCGAGATTGCTCGGTAGGGCGTCCGGAACCGTTCGTGAACATCGTTGAGCCAGTTGATGAGAATCCGGTCCCTCCCCATCGCGAAATTGACCCGAGCGGCCGATAGGATGCTCGCGTTCGCACTCGAAACAGTCGCGAGGACCGCACCGACGATCATCGCGAGCGCGCCGAGCGATCCCATAAATTCGGTTGCAACGTCGGCTACCGGGACTTCGGACGTTGCGAGCGCCTCAATCGATAATGTGCCCGTCGAGACGAACATCACACCGACGTACATCAGCGTCGGCGTCACCACCGACGCAATCATCGCGAGCGGGAGGTTTCGACTCGGGTTCTTGATCTCCTCAGCGCTCGTCGCAATCACCTCGAAGCCGATGAACGTGACGTAGACCGTCCCGATCGTGGCCGCGACAGCAGGCCACCCGTTCGGATTGAATTCGCCGATGGTCGGGCCACTGATGAAACCCAGCCCGAGGAAGGCCACGATGAGGCCGACGAGCGTGAGGACGATGACGTTCTGCAGCGAGCCGGTCTCCTTGACGCCGTAGTAGTTGACAGCGGTCAGCAGTGCCGCCATCACGAGGGCAGCGACAGTAATCCCGACCTGGCCCCAGCCAGCGAGGAAGCCGACGTACTGGCCGAGCCCGGGGAGGAGATACTGGCCGAAGCCGATCATATAGAACGCCGACGCGAAAGTGAGTCCAGCCCACATTCCCCAGCCAACGATACTCCCGAAGAACGGGCCGAGCGCGCGGTTGACGTAGTAGTAACTGCCGCCGGCTTTCGGCATCCCTGTCGCCAGCTCTGAGAGGGACAGTGCCGCTAACAACGATACGAGTCCTCCTGCGAAAAACGAGATCATACTGGCGGGGCCCGCTTGCTCGGCAGCGATGCTCGGGAGGACGAAAATCCCAGCCCCAATCATCGTCCCGAGGCCTATCGTGTACGCCTCGAGGAAGCCGAGGTCGCGCGCGAGTTCTTGATCAGCCTCACTCATCCGGGATCACCACCGCCGGGGGCGTCGATCACTGTGCACATCGGTGATTTCAACTTAGACATCATTCGTGTGTGGGCTCTTCTGGAAGTGCAATCACCGGCCGATCTGCGTCTGTGACGAGCTTGAGTGCCGTATCCCCGGACAGGAATTGGACGAGGCGGCTGCCGCCCCGTGGTCGAAACGCGATAGCGCTGGCATCGACGTCAGCTGCGACATCGACGATGGCACTGACCACGTCCCGGCGGTAGGCGGCTTCCGTTTCGATCTCCGGAATGATCTCTCGAAACGCCACAAACGCGTCCGCTGCCCGTTGCTCGGCCTGTTCGACGGAAATCTTGTCAGGAACCCCCTCTCCTTTCTCGATGACGTGAACAACAGTTACGCGGTCATATTCGTACGCGTCGAGTGCCCGTGCGGTTTCTCGTGCATCCGCTTCGTTCGCAACCGGGACGACGAGATGTGCTGTGAGTGAATCTGGCATAGGTTATTCCTCTGTGTCAGAATGGGCGATATCGTCACTACCACAATGCGGGCAGGTATCGACATCGTCGGCGAGCGTTCGTCCGCAGGATTCACATCGAGTCTGTGCGCTATTGTGGACATCCCCAAGATACGCCCAGTGCAGCGATTCCAAGCCGTCGGGCTGAGCCTCCCGTTGCACGTGATAGAGGGAGGTTATCTCCGTATTCACGCCGTCACCATCTGGGTCGGGTGGGTGTTTTTCTACGATTGCGTATGCACCGTGGTTCTCGATGGCGAGAATCTCCCCTGCCGCGTTCGCCTCGATTTCTTCTTCGATAGAAGTTCGTAGCGCGTTGATGCGCTGATCGATGTACGACAGGAGAGATTTCAATTCCGGGAGCTCCAGCGCGTCGATCCGCTGAATCAACTCCTCGGACAGATCGTCAGGTGGTGTGGGCCCTTCATTCGAGTTTTCCATCGGCTTACCTCCGCCCGGGTGGAACTGTGAAGTCGTCCGGTCTGTGTGCCCATCCAGTCAAGAGAAGCGATAGTAGCTGTTTGCATCCGGATCCCCTACAGGTATGCCGGCGGACCATTCTCTTCCCCGAGTCATTCAGCGACTTCGTTATGGAAGCTGGTGCGGTGAAGATTGTCTCTGGAGTCATACACAGGAATATATTTTGAATTGGTAAATAATCTCCGTATTTGCAAACGATAGTCTCCTTACATACCTACATAATTTTCCATTCGTTCGAATAGGAAGTTAGTGGCTCTATCGCGGATTTTCCGTGGTTGAAGAGAAGATACGAAAGGATGGGTGATGAGGCAACATCAATATCACAAACAGATACTTATCGATAATATAAAAGAGTCTTCGGAGTCAATGGCGCAGTATAAATATGCCCATTCAAATCGATTCAGTCGACGAGCAGATCCTGTATTATCTGTCCCAGGAGGCTCGACACACCTCTGCGCCGAACATCGCAGAGAAAGTCGACGTCTCGGCACCGACGGTGCGTAACCGGATCCGACGCCTCGAGGAAGAAGGAGTGATTCGAGGATACCACGCCGATATTGATTATCAGAAGGTTGGTGGGCGGCTGACCAACCATTACGTCTGTAGTACAGGGAATCGGGACCGTGAGGAGATGGCCCAGCGCGTTCTCGATGTCCCGGGCGTGATCAACGTCCGAGAGATTATGTCCGGGAAAGGTGGCCTCCGGATTACGGCCGTCGGGAGGGACACCGATGCCCTCACGCGTATCGCGCAGGGGATCACGTCACTCGGAATCGAGATTGACGACGAGGACCTGGTCCACAAAGAGTATTTCCGCCCGTACGCCCCATTCGGGCCTCGCGACGAAGAGGGAGCCTCACCAGTAACTGGTGTCGCGGGGCTTGCAGGCGACGCCAACGTCGTCGAAATCATCGTGAGGGAACAGGCCCCAATCGCCGGGAAAACGCTCAAAGAAGCGAACGAAGCGGAACTCATCCCCTCCGACGTGCTTGTCGTCCAGATCAACCGTGACGAGGGGACCATCACTCCAACGGGAGAGACGTTGATCAAGGAGGACGATTTCGTCACGATCCATTCCCGTTCAGGCGTCGCTGAAGAGACACTCGAAGCCTTTACTGGTGACTGACGAACCCATCGATTGTGGGCGCTTTGAGAGTGTCGTCACGGGGGTGGCGTTCGACTCGCCGAACTGCTACAAAGAATCAGCAGAACCCGATGACAGGGTAGTGCAGCTTATTCTTCGTCGGAAACGACCTTCCCCAGGAACGTCCAGTGAAAGTGTGTGCCACCCTCGGGACGAGGCTCTTCTCGGACGTGATAAAGATACGGACCGTGCGGGCAGTCGTCACAGCCCTCAGTACATGAATACTGTTTCACAACTTCGGTGTAGCCCTCGTGTTCGGTCACCCGAATAATGTCTTCTCCTGGCCCTGGCTCGATTGGCGAACTACTCTCCTCTTGAAATTGGAGCAATTCCTGTGCGTGAATAATCGTGTTTCGGAGTTCGTCGGGGGTGAGTTCGTTTAGTTCTGCAACGACCCGGTCGGGGATCCCTTCCGGAGGGGTCGGCGCGTCCGAAGAATCAGTCATAGTAGGAGATTCGTTCTTGACATACATAATACGTTGCCGACCACAGAGAGTGTGCTGAACCGAAATTGGAGAGACAAAGACCGCTCACTCGCTCCAGTCCGGATCGATGAAGACCGTGATACCGATGGACAGGAGAAAGACAACAATAGCCTCTCCGTAGAGGTAGCTGTATCCCAGCGGAATGGCATGACGATGGCGAGATTGACGTCGTTCTTCTACAGGCGGAACAGGCCGAATGCCTGGGGGACAAGCCCCGAGGCGGTTCACAGTTTATTGCTAGCCTCCTCCAGTGAGGCGATTGCAACGAATATCACCACATGGTCCCCACGCTTAACAATAGTATCGCCCCGAGGACTGATCAATTCTCCGTCACGGGTGATCGCTCCAATAACCACGCCATCTGGAAGATCACTGACTGACTCACGGATTGGCCTGTCCACAAGAACGCTCTCTTCATCGACTTCGATTTCGAGAACTTCTGCACGGTCGGATTCGATAATTGCGACGTTTTCAGCCTGGTGTTCCCGGGTAAAACGTGTTATTTCCTCAGCAGTTGCCTCACGGGGATTGACTGCAACGTCGATGCCAACCTCCTCAAACAAATCGACATACCCACCCGAGTCAACGACGGTAACAGCTCGCTCGGCGCCAAGTCGCTTGGCGAGTAGGCCCGCAAGTAGATTCTTTTCGTCGTTATCGAGTGCAACGATTACAATGTCAACGTCATCGATTCCTTCCTGTTGGAGGAAGACACGGTCGGTTGCGTCAGCCTCTAGTACCGTAGTTCCATCGAGTGATTCAGCGAGTTCCAGAGCTCTGTCTTGATCCTGTTCGACAAGTCGAGGTTTCAGTCCGCGTTCCTGTAAGAGACGAGCGGTGTGATAGCCAACATCACTCCCCCCAACAATGAGGATATTGGGTTTTCCTTCGGTGTCGGGGACAAGTTCGTGAGCGAAGATTTGAACACTCTCGGGACTTCCAATAACGATCACATCATCTCCCGGCTTTAACACAGTGTCTCCGCGAGGTATGATGACGCTGTCTGCACGCAACACCGCCGCAAACGTAAGTGACTCGTAGCGATCGGCTTCTTTGACAGTTACGTTGGCGACCGCACTCGACTCCGAGATTTCGAATTCGGCCATCTGAACGACCCCATCCGCGAACACCTCAACGTCTTGTGCTGCCGGTAAACCGACGACTCGTGCAATAGTCTCAGCAGTCAGAAGATTCGTCGCGACCATATGATCAATACCAAATGCACGCTCCGATCGCTGCCACGTCCGCAGATATTTCGCGTTCTTGACTCGGGAGATAGTGAATGTCTCGGAGACCGTCATCGTGGTGCTACAGGTGACGATGTTCGTCTCGTCGTCGTCCGTGCTGGCGATGAGAATATCTGCCTCGTCGATGTTGGCATCCTCTAGAGTATCAAGGTCCGCCCCATCGCCTTCGATACCGAGAACGTCAGTATCATACATCAGGTTCTCCACACGAGTACCATCGATATCGATGACGGCGACATGGTGGTTGTCAGCAAGACTGGCAGCGATTGCTGACCCAACTTCACCCGCACCCACAATTACGACGTACATCGGTGTCCCTTCAGATCAGACATACTAATTTGATTTACTGGGGAGGGTGAAGTGCATTTCCCTCATGCGCCTCACTGAGGGGTGTTTTCCCACGGTGGTCAATCGCTCGCTCCAATGCGGGGAGAGCGTAGGTGAGCAACTTCCCAGATGCTGGTGGTGTGGTCATTCCACGTTGTCATCTAATTCTAATAGCTTCCGGAGAATCAGTCCGTCGAGCTTGTAGAGACACTCTGCGATCGGGCTGTCGCCGTTGAGCTGGTACCAGGTATTCGGACCGGTTTCGCGTGTTTCTCTGACGATCCGTGGTTAATCAGGAACTTGAGATGATTGTAGGTCGTGGAACGTGCGATGCCCGCCTGCCGAGACACCTCAGAAATCGAGAGGCCGTTCTTCCGTTCGTTAACGAATACGGTCAGGAGTTTCGTTTTCTCTTCGGTAAAGAATTGCATCAGATGGGCGTCATCGGCGAACACCGGATCAGAGCCCATATCTTTTGAAGAGCTGAGCTAGATAAGTACTTTCTTAGTGGTTCAAGCGGCGTCACAATCGAATTTGGGAGGGTTATACAACATTCACATTGTGTTGGCTTCAACAGTAGAGAATGAATCAGCCACTCGGTAGACTATGCATTCAATGTGCGTGGGTACCCCTCGCGTGCTACAACGGTACTACTACCTTCACCCCAATGATAGGTAGAGTATGTCTATCATGGTTGAATTCACCATCGCGACTGAGCGGTTTGAACTCGGACAGATGATCAGTGAAAAGAGTGGGTTAGATGCTGAACTCGAACGGATTATTCCAACCGAAGAATGCGTCATTCCGTATGTCTGGGTCACAGGACCACCGCTACAGCTGGATGAGTTACAAGAAACGTTGCGTCAGAGCGACGAGGTGTCATCATTCACAGCACTTGATGAGCTGGTTGTTAATGGAACTGACAAACGTCAGCAATTGTTCCGCATCAACTGGGTGCTTCCTGAACTCGACATCATCAGGGGAATCATCAACGCCGATGGCGCGATTCTCGAAGGACAAAATACCGACGGATACTGGCTACTCCGATTTCGGTTTTCTGATCACGAACAGGTCGCGCAGTTTTATCAGTACCTCACCGATGAGAATATCACGGATTTCCAGATTGACAGCATCTACGAACTGGAAGCCCGATCCGAACGTGGCAAGGTGTTTGATCTCACACCCGAACAGCGAGAAGCAATCACGCTCGCTGCCCAACGCGGGTATTTTAGCACACCCCGAAAGGTTACGCTCACGGAATTAGGGGATGAACTCGACATCAGCGAACAAGCATTCTCACAACGTCTCCGCCGTGCGACAGAGGAAGTCATTCACTCGGCACTCAACATCCCCCACATCGAAATCGAGTAGTTGGCCTTGATTGAGAGCCTGTTCTAACAAGGTTGTTCCAACAGTTGGCTTGATACCATCCTATGTAGCTATATCAGTATGTCAATACCAATGGACGAACAAGTGTGTTCCAAGGAGTCGCTCGCTGACAGACGACATCGCCACCTTCTGTACTGTCTGTACATGTACACACCGCCGTTGACCCTCCCAGATATCGCTGATCAACCTACAGTCTGGGAATACAGTGGACGGGGTGACGACTATTTCCAAGAACGCCTTGACATCTACGATAGCCTGTACTACGACCACCTTCCGGTCCTGCAATCTGCTGATATTGTCACCTATGAACAGGGCAACGACATCGTCAGACTTGGTCCGACTGCCGAGGAATATCGTTCACTCATCGAGACAGAGTTCAAGACGGAGATCGCAGGGTTGGTAAAAGGTGAGCGCCAGACATTCGAGTCGCTCACTCAGTGAGGTGTATCAACACTACGTCCGCGGGCCGATTTGATCTATCGGAGGGTGCCAACACTGCTTCGTTCTGCTGACCTGAGAGAATCGAACCGGAAAATCCCACCCAGAACCCCACTTGGAGCGGATGAGTTCTGAATCGGTTCCCTATTGGGGAAGGAGCAGCGGTCAACTGTCCCCGAAACCATGCTTGTCAGAGGCACGGTAATCGCAATCTCCTTCCCCCACACAATAATTACTATTCTGTTATGTGTGAAGGTTATCCTTGTTATGACATCCTTTTTTTATTATTTGGTAGTTGTATCAAGTGTATTGAGTTATACAGTCCGATCTGAGGGAATTAATGATTCAAGTCAGTGCCGACCTATGGTAACCACACACGATCTGTTGATTGTTCAGTCGTCAGCCAGAGAATCCCGAGCGGTACCGCCTCCTGGTGCTGATTGTTCCTGGGTGAGCGTTTTGTACAGCATGATTAGCATGGAGGTAATGAGCGCAAGTCCCCAGAGGAACGCGGTTGGCATCAGGAAATTTAGCCCAGCTCCTTCGCCGATCCAGACGACACCCGGAACCCCCCACTGACCTGCGATGAACAGGGCTGTAACAGCGGTGCGGAGCTGACCTGTGACTCCAATGGCGGGGACAGCAAACCCCATCACAATTGCGAGAATGGATATGACTCCGAGGTGTGCGTGCCCGCCAATCATCCAGCCAGGGACACCGGTGCCATCTGAGAGTAAAATAAACTGGTACAGACCAACCACCATCATCGTTGCAAGTCCGAGGAATCCGCTTGCTTTGAGCGGTTTTGTCATATCCGAATGAAGCGATATTTCCCTGACTATTAAGAGTTGGTGAATAAATATTAGTATTCAACATGTAATCGCTGAGTCTCCGAGTGAGACCAACCGATGAACCGCTTCACAGTGTCAGTAAATGAATTTCGTTGCTCTTGTTCGTCTTGATGCGTTCATACACACTATTGTCCAAATGGGATTCATCCTCAAGTCCAAAGTCAGTCACGTGTGGTGGCCTTCCGCGCCGGCGAGCGGTGAGGCGCCTTCCAATGGATCAACAGTTCAAGCAGGGTTACCGGATGCATCGTATGCTCAGCAATCTCAGACGGCTTGACGTCGACCAGTTGGACGATGCAGATCAAGAGCGAGTCGAAACTGCGGAACCCTCTTAGAAGAAGTGAGTCTCCTCACACGGCCAGACAACAGAAACGGGACAGGACCCACCCAAACTCCTAGCTGGATGGCCGTCCACGTCAAGGGGCACCTCTAGAGTCAGTTTATCTCCCCCCAAGATGGATGCGGGGCGATCCAGGTGCAGTCGCCTCTCGAGGTGATTATACATGGGATTTCGTCGATCGAGACGTTGTCTGGACTCTGTTATTGACTCACTGGAAGGAACCTCTGAGAGCTTTCGAAGGAGTCCTCACCCTCTCTAGGGGCACGAAAAAACAGGTCGCGAAGTCACGCTGTCGGGAGGTAGACGCTCTGCTCGCCGGCGTGCTTTTTGAATTAGATGGCTCTGCTGAAATCCTTAAAGAGTGATGGGTTCTATTCCGGTGCGGTCAGTACAGGGGATCCACGGCTCGCTCAAGATACACAGATGGTCCGGCGAAATCTCGTCAACACTCTCCAGCCGCCGTATCTCAAACGGCCCTGTGCAGAGTGCTGGAAACCAGATCTCGAGGAGTTTCTGGGAAAGGATTTCGATGGTGGACCTGATGAACCCGAATTCACTCAACCAGGGTGAGCTGTGTCCTACTGCCCTGATTCACCCAACTTTCGATCGAGTGGAAGGGCGACGAAATCAGCGCCGACGCCAGGCGATGTATCCACCTACTGCAGCAATACCGACCACGATGGCAGCTATCGACTGATAGACTGTTGACGCGGGATTCCTCCGTGAGTTCCAGTCTTCCATCCAGTCCTCTTCGAGTGATTCGGACCGGTCTTGGACGTCATCCAACGCAAAGTCGTCGAGACCAAGTGCTGCGGTTTGGTTTGCAGCGACAGTCGACTCGTTATGAACCCGCCAGAAGTGTTGTGCCGTCTCGTTTCCGCGTTCAGGGACAGACGAGACGTTCATCGCGATGGTCTCACTGGTGCTGGCCACCTCGCTGAGGGGCTCGGCAATACTGTCGAATCCGAGATGATCCGAAACGTCGTTTTTCGCGTTGAGTGTCGCCGCGTACTGAGCGTAGAGCCGCTGCGGATCGACATCAGTTCCGTTCTCCCGCTGCTCGAGCAGGTCAATGAGGGTTGTCGCATTCGATCGGTACGCGGCCGAAGCGTTCTCGAAGGAGCGAAGTTGCGGGTGCAGTTCGCGTGCTGTTTCGTTGAATTCGGTGATCTGGGGTGCTGCCTCGACTGACGCGTTATAGACCGTCGTCCCGTTTTCGCGGACCGTTTTCATCCGCTCCATGTACACGAGCGTCTCGTTGATCGCAGTGGCCGTCGATGATACGTTGGTTGCTGCCGTGCTGGTGTTCTGTGACGTCGTACGGAGTTGACTGATGTCCTCCGCTCCGAGGTCTTGAACGGCCCGTCGTTGTGCGAGTGCTGTCAGGACCGCTTCAGCAGTCGATTCCGAGGTGACACGCTCACCATTCGTGTAGATGTCGATGCCACTGGCCCAGGAGAAGACGTTCTTGTGTTCGTAGACGCTGTACTGCTGTCCGTCAACGGTGATGTCCGCAATATGGGTCGTATTTTGGTCCAGCAGTACTGGCTGGGGATCTGACGCTCCCTGCGCAAGGGCGCCCATTGGCGTTGCGCCCATCAGGAGCATTATTACAACAAGACTGGTAACCAGTTTTTGTCCGTTCATCGTCTATGTGTAACATTACGGTACACCGATAAGGAAGAAGATGGAGAGTTACAAATGGCGAAACTGTGGGGAGTCACCGAGATGCTACGTACTTTATGCTGACCTGGCTTTCGGGGAATGAGAATTGTAACGAAGGAGTGTGATCATCTCTGCTCACGATCCGGTAGCATAGCTTAGCTTCAAGGATTGAAATGGATTGTTACCTTCTCACAGTGTGGCTCTCTTCGAGGCTATTTGATCGCGATGAGATCCACAGCCCGAATCTCTCGACAGTCGCCGCCGAACTTGATCCGCGAACGTACTCCCGTTGAACCACTGACGATGCCTTCATTCGCGTTATCGGCTACAGGTTTAGAGAAGCCTCGTAACAGGAGACCCCAAATGAAGTGGATCCCCATCTCGTTTTCGACGTATCCTGTCAGTATCGAGAGAGCGCGTAAAAAATCACAACGAGTCCCGCAGTAATCAGCAGGCTATCGATCGTTTGCAGCGCGAGTGATTCACGCCCTCCGAGATGGTAATCTCGACGAATTCCGAGTTGATAGATGATATCAAGGAGTCCACCGAACGTGATGAGTGCGAAGCCCCCTGATGCGAGACGGAGACTGCGTTCCTGGACGCGAATGTAGGCTCGATAGCTGAGTGCCGTCAATGCTCCTCCAGCGATGAACAAAAGTGAATTCGCTACGAGGAAACTCCAGAACTCCGGCGGCTCAGCCATTTTCACCCACCACTGAGATCAGAAGATGAATCATCACCGTGAGGCGAGTTTACGTTCGCATCTTTCGAGATGTCTTTTGCTCCCTTCTCCAAATCGTTCCAGAAGTCCGTGAATTTGTCACTATAGTCTTTCTTGAGCTGGATATCGATATCGAACTGCCCGTCGTCAACCCGGAACCGTGCTTCTTTAAGAGTCGTTTTGAACTGCTTCGAGTGGTGGCCATCGTCGTCGAGGTCCATCTGTTCGTCCAGCATATCGTATTCCTGGAGTGCGTGAATCCGTCGATAGATCGTTGGCTCCGAAACATCACAGTATTCGGCGAGTTCGGTGGCTGACAGGGGTTTGAGGCTGGCTAACGCAAGAATTTGCCGAGCAACCTCGCCCCCGAGCACGTCGAACACGTTCTCTGGCTCCCATTCTTTGCTCACGTCGATAACACCCCTGTTGATTCCTACGTATGTACGATTGAGAGTCTGGTTTCACAATCCGAAGCCGCCCCTCAACTGCTCGGATTGAGATATTGATACGGTTATCGTATCAATCTTTCCCAATATGGTTTCCATAGTGGATAGGGTAGGGAGCGACAGAGAAGGGTGGCACGATGACTCGACTCTCTAGGATCTGATTTCCACTGGTTGGTAGGTATCGTGATACCGCTGTTCACTGTGCTTGGTCGGATCGCTATATCCAACTGTCTGTTTGTCTTGTCCCTTGTTAATCAGTCTCTGGCGTTCGCGTTCCGAAACCATGCCAACGGTGATACACGCGGAAAATGATTTACGTACTGGGTTGCCAGTACAGAGTGTCATACTAAACAGTCCTCTTTACGAAAATACGGGTGATCTCGCTTAGTATGTATACCCAATGAGCAGGTATGTCTGGTGAGAGGGTGTGAAACAAACGTCGGTCAGAAGCCAATCGGTTCCCAGCTAACCAACGGTTACAGGTATTGGTCAACTATTGTTGGTTAGCCCTTTTCGCTATACTGTCGCCACGATATGCTGATACTTGGCCTGCAACGGCGTCAGATGTAACGTCAACCCGGCCAACGCCAATTCCCGAAGTACCTCAGGGGGAACCCCATCACACCTCGTAGCACTGCATCGAGCGTCCATTCACCGTACTGACTGGCACTCGGCGCAAGCACATCAACCGACTCAGTAGCCACTCCGTTTCGAATCGCCCAAGCGGCCCGCCGCACCCGCCGCCGGTCTTCCACAGTGCAGCTCACGCCCCAGCACCTCGCACGAGTTCGCCGACCAACGACCCGACGGCGTGCGGCCCAATGTCCCAATTCAGAAAGTACCTCGAAGGACATCTCGGCTAACACAACCTTCTCAGCCTTACCATCCGCCGAAACAACAGCCACGGCGAACTCGTAGCTGTTCCAGTAATGGGCTGCGCCGTCACCGTCGCTGCCCATGAAGAACGGCGGCTGGGTCAGTCATTTGCGAGCGTACTGTTAGTACAGAACAAGGATTTACCGACACCAACTAATGGCATGTCACTGGATGACAAGCCATTGTCAATCCCCGGTGTCACTATTTAAGTTGAGGAGCCACGACTGCACACTGTGCGTTCGTGCCCCAGTTATGAGGGGCCGTTTGGACCGGATATTGGGCGTGCAGGCAGTCTCCTTGTTCCCCCCGCGTGGAGTTGGGCGGGACGCATCACACAGACGTGTGTTCCGTAACAACCGGGCCATGACTCGCTCCAACAGCGACACAGAGAGTGAAGAAGGGACCCTCGACCAGATATTTTAGTGTCTGCGTGCGTCCCCTCGCCGTCGTATTTTGACGACGCTGGTAGAGCATAACCCACGTGGTAAAGAGGAATTTGGCCCGACCGACTTCGTCCCGGCTGACCAAGAGGTCGAACAGTTCGCAGTAAACCTCTATCATACCCATCTTCCCAAGCTGGAAGAGGCCGGATTCATCGAGTGGGAGAGGGACTCCAGCACCATCACACACGGCCCGGACTGCGAGCAGATATAGCCGCTCGTCCAACTCATGGACGACCATGAGGACGAACTTCCAGAGGAGTGGCCACAGCTGCCTGATAAGCACATCTACTGACCGGCGTATTCGATTCTCCAAGGCTGAAACGAATCTCCATCTGCAATAACGACTTCTCAGACAAGTTGCTGTCCGGTCAGTACAGACGAAGGATGTAACGCAACGGGGTGTACTACTCTCACTCCTTGTCAGAAACTGTGTGCGGGATCCAGAGGAACCAGATACCACGCCGACCGACGGTTTACTAACCACTTGTCAAGAGTGGCCTGCTGTATACGGAGACCGATATTGGAGAACCAAGAGAAGAGAGGACCTATCCTGGCATTAGGACCTGTCACCTCTTGCGTCTTCGTCCTCGAACGTGATTTCAGCAATCCGCGTCCCGTATTGATCTGGTTTCTCACTGTCCTGAGGCACATCGTAATCAGGCGAATACTGCCCTGTCATCCAGAAGTGGTCGGTCTTCGGATGAACTGAGATCCCCATGTAATCACCCCATTTAACAGGATCTCGGTCACTGAATTTCGTGGGATGTTCCATCGGTGATTTCCCCTCTTGAATGACAACGACATCTTCCATCTCGCCATCCGGCACGTCTGTCGTCCGACCGGCAGCCTTGATGCTCGGATAGGTATCCGGCCCACTCACGTTATATCCCAGGAGCGTCCGATCTCCGGACGTTTCGATACGTGGGATAAAATAGGACGTCCCGGGCTCCCCGTAGGTACCACTCTGGAGAACTTCGGTAGTCGTGGGGTCGATCTCGTACCATCGGATAGCTGTGACGTACTCATCGGGTCCGTCCTCCCAATTGTACTTGGTCGCGTGGGCAGTCCAGAGCGACCCGTCACTGTAGTCGAGATTCATTAATCGGTCTCCGACCGGATCCACTCTGACATCGGTGTCTGGTTGTCGAACGCCGTCAATCGCCGGGTCCGATCCCCCGAGGCCACTGAACGGATCAACAGTGATGACCGAACACGTCACAGATGGCTCATCGAGTGGATCGGTCACTTTCCAGAGAGTAAGTCCGGTATCAAAGATATCGAAGAAGACTTGCTTGTGCGTCTGACTGGCCATGAGGTAATACGTTCCAGAGTCCCCACCGGAGAACGGCTGGAACGCTGGTTGGACCGTGAGGTGGAGGAGTGGAACTCCACCTGTAATCGGCACCAGAAACAGGCCCGTGAAGTTACTTGCAGGCAGATTATCGCCTCGATACGCCGCCTGCTTGTCTAGGATGGTTAACGTCACATCGAAGTTACCGAGTGCGAACTCATCAGGGATGAACAGTTCAGTCAGGTAGATGGCATCTCGATCAAGGCCGAGCACCGGGTAATCAGTGAAGCCAGGAATATCGATGGGCACGGAGATCCGATAGAGATGCCAGGGTCCGTTTGGATTACTGCTATCCGACACAGCGAGGAACATCGCCCCTGAGACTGTCGGATAGTGTCGCCAGAGGGTACTGACCACAAAGCGATCCGCGTTTGGATCATACCGTACCCGTGGATCAACCACCTTCGGCATGCCGTCCAAAAACCTCTCTTCGGTGATAACCGGGTCGAACATATTTTCGAGGGGTACCTGCAGTTCGATATTCCCAGATCGCTGATTGAAAATAGCGAGCGAACTGTTGACCACCTGGACGGTCTTGCTCCGACCCACAGCGACTTGGGCGTCCGATGGCATCGCCACACGCCTCCCCTCCGCCCCACTCAAAACGAACGCATCTCCGATACCGTCATACTCGGTACCGATGTCGAGGAGTCCGTTTGAATCCGGGACTTGCTGCGCACTGGCGGCTGGGGGGATCTCCTCATTCCCCTGCTTCATGTTCTCAAGCTGTTCGTCCGATGGAGGATCTTCTACCGGTTTATCACTTTCCTCCCGTTCCTTCCGACCGTTGGCGATTTTTGAGACGTTGATCGTTTCCGCCTCGTATGTCCGCTCAAACGGTCCAGAAACGCAATCGCTATCTGCGCGTGCCGTACCACTGACAGTAGCGGCCATCGTGAGACTACCTATGCCAACTCCGGCCATCTGTAGCAGGCGACGGCGATTGATTCGGCATCGTCTGTAGTTCGAATCTGATTCGTTGGGTGACATTGGGCTCTCCCGCGTGTCCAGTATCCATCCCCCTCGGCTGATGTTCCGACTTTTCTCTGTCTTGAACACCCCTTTGTATATTGGAATGTTCTTTGTTAACTCTTTACGGGATTGGTAGTGCTTCAGTCCAGAATGCACATTCGCGCTCTATCCGGGGCAAATTTTCGAACATTATTTTTCACGGAAAGGGGACAAAATGATCTCCCCTCTGACTCACCAAGCAGTTATTTCACATCCGCTGATGAATAAAGAAACCGTATGAATAACGGCTACTAATCCGTCAGTAGCCGATCCAAAACGACATTCGTCCCGTCCTCGGTCCGGGGAACTGTATTCTCCACCAAGTGCTCATCATTTTCATCGACGTCGAGAATACCGGTTTCGACGATACGGGGACCGTCCTCTCGTTCGGCGGTGAGGGTCGGGCACAGCTGGCCGTCGACCTTCCCACCGACAGCCGAGATCGACGCAACTGTGTCGGGAAACGAGACGGTTGTCCAGCTATTGGGTTTCCGGACCCGCAATTCGGTCATCAGTTCTTCTTCTCTCGGAAAGCAGTATCTGCGCCCTGGCTGGGGTACGGGTGATTTTGTGCCTCCTCGTGGCCGAAGGAGATCATGAGTACCACAGCGCCTTCCTTCGAGAAGTATGACTTCGACCGCGGTGATCGCGTCCGGGTCGACTGGACAGACGGCGACGGCCCTCTGGATGAAGTTGTCGGAACCGGTGCAGATATCTCGCGTTCCGGCGGCAACGTGATCGTCTCTGTCGAGGCTGACGACGACCAGTATCCCGAACACTCGATCTACGGCGGCACACACGATTGCGCTCCCGAGTGGGTCGAGCCGCTAAAGCAATCCTAGTCTGACGACGATACTGAGGCAATTTTGTGTCCCCCCAGGGGTTGAGGGGTTTTCAGAAATGAGTACCGAACAGCAGTCCGTTGACGAACAGTCTTCAGACACCGAAGCCGACGAGGGACAAGACATTCGTTCCCAGCATCACCAGGCACAGGCCAGTGGTGAAGTCTTCCAAGGCCGCCCTCACGGTGAGCGATGATACCCTAGATTGTTACCGGTCCCCAAACAGCGGCAGCGTGTCTAGAAGCGTACCATCTCGATAGGTAGGCTACGACCTGATCCTCTATCAGGACACAGTCTTCATTCGCTTCGTGGTAACTGGTGGTCCATAGAGTGAAGCCAATGAAGAAGCGTCACAACAAAAAGTCACTCAGTGGGTTCGTCGTCTTGAACCGGTTCCCCGGTTCTTGGATCATAGTAATCTTGACCAAAAAACCCGCGTAGTGCCATTGCGCAGCCGATATAGGTGCCGGCCACAAGGAGGATAAATCCGATAATAACATCCCAGACCATACGAAATCATTCTATCGATTCTGTAAATATCTGATTGTTCAGTCCGGACTTTTATGCATCACTGTTTTGGGCGAAACTGTACCTGAAGAACCGTATTCCAATAGTACCGACTACTCGTAGTAACTCAGCCGTTCAACAACCTCCGCAAAGGCGACGCTCTCTCCAACGTCAGTAATCTCGATGACGACACGCTCTCCAACGTCGGTATCCGGAACAATGACCACAAATCCACGTTCGACTCGGGTGATCCCATCGCCCTGGTCGCCAATGTCCTCGATTTCGACAGTGCGTTGCTCTCCCTCTTCGACCGGAGGTTTCGGCGGTCTACGTTCGGGCTGTGACTCCGTATTGGCTTGTTCGGTGTCATCATCCGTCGATGCCGATAGCAGCGCGACACGGTACGTCTCACCCTGCTGCAGGTCACCAAGCCGAAGCTCTTTAGCTGGCACTTCGATCACGTAGGAGTCGTCTCGCTCTTCGACAGTCGCAGCAAATAGACACCGTAGCTGGGTAGGAATATCCATGAGTATTCTGTACGAGACACTCGGGTAGACGTACTTGATTCTGCCTGAACTCACTCCGGCGCAACAACGTCTTCACACGACGGACACTCTGCCCAGATACCTTCTGTGCCGTCATCCTTCTCGTATTCAACCAGAATCCACGCGGTCGTGATATGTTTGTCGCAGTCCGGACAGCGACCAAGACGTTGCGTGTCGTTTGGCATGGAAAGGGGACGGAAGGAGCGTGTGGCACTGTTCCTTCCAGTGGAAATTCTAATTGCCTCGAAAATAAGTGTTTGCCGGGTTTCTAAGATGAGCAGTCCACATATTGCATTGCGATG
This sequence comes from Haloarcula salina, assembly GCF_049603855.1. Lineage (GTDB taxonomy): Archaea > Halobacteriota > Halobacteria > Halobacteriales > Haloarculaceae > Haloarcula > Haloarcula salina_A. Next base: position 65,720 of record NZ_CP187149.1, read on the forward strand.
TTCTCAAAGTATTGCTGCGGGTTGAAACGAGAAAATTCGCGGTCGGCCGTATGAATTACTACCTCTGGGGTATCCTGTGGATGAGCACACTGCCGGGCAAAGACGACGATCGGGACGTCTTTGTTTTGAATATTGAATGCCTCTCCCATTGCTTGGACACGAGGGTCCTGGCGGACTGAATTCAGATCCATTTCGCGGATTTCTGTCTGAGTTGGCCCGTGAATGGTTGGGTTTCCGTAGACGATGTCAGCAAAGCGGGTTTGCACTCGCTCGATTAGTTTCTGGTCGTGGTCAGAACGTTGGAGATTGTGCATCACTTCTTCGAAAATATATGCGCTCACACCGACGTGATAGGCATTTTGAATCGCTTTGTCAACAAGCAAAACCGCTTCCTCACACGTCTGTGTCAGGCCGAATATCCAGATATTCGAGTCAAAAACATCCATTCAGAACTTACTGTGGCAGTTCACGGTCCGCATCAGTAGATGTAGAAGACTCAGACAGCATCCGCTCAACATCCCAGTCGATATCCTCGGAGAGAGATTGCAGGTCCTCCCATGCCTCGACTGAGGAAATTCCGTTTCGGCGTGCTCGATTGTAAATTCGTGCCGATTCCTCGCTCATATAGTTGGTATACCAGTTATCATTGAATAAGCGTTGGGGTAGAACTAGAATTTCACTGGACAGGCGGTTCGATATCCCCTGAAGCAACAATACTGACATAGATACGGTAATCTCTGTGCCAAGGCACTCCGAGACCTCGATCAGATCGTACGTTTCCAGCTTTGTCAGCGTTCGTCGATAGCGCTACTCCTTCAGTCCTCTTGTACCATCAGTCTTGACGGGACTGAAACGGGACTCCACCAGGAAAAACGACACATATCGGAGCCATACGCGGTTAGAGACGAGAGTGACACGACTTATTACCGCTGGCAGTCGGTCCCTTTCAGCGTGGGGCAGACGGCCGGGCGGAACGGATTGACGCTTGGTGGATAGCAGCGTGGGGCTGGCAGGCCGGCTGAGAACCCGAGAGACCGGTGTGAGTCGGCGTGGGACTGACCGCCGGGCAGGACCGGATGGCTGCTGGTGTGACGCCCGACCGGCGGACAGCCGCCGCTGGGCGGCACTCTCGCTCTTGCTGGAGCCGGGACGTGGGAAGAGAGTGGACGAAGCTAGCGCAGGCAGGGTGTGTCTCGTGTGCGATGGGCGGAGAGTTCTGCGGCTGCTGGGCCTGGAGTCGAGTATTATGACACTCGTGACGGTGTCGAGGGCGGCAACACTTCGGACAACAGGACTCGTGGCACTGTTGGCGGCGGGACGCATGGAGCTACTGATGGCGAAACTACCGACCGTAGCGGGACTGCTGGGGCTTGCGGTACTGAAACCACTCCAAACGGGATCGCGGCGACGAGTGCGGTGTCGGCTCAGCACATCTTGAAATCCCCACGCCGCTGGCGGTCGCTCAGCGACATATCCGCGCAAACCGCCCGCGGATAGGGGCCGCTGACACGACCACAGCAAGCGCCAGCGGCGTGCCCCTTTCAGTCCCACCCGACTGCTACAGCACGGCACAGCAGGATTCGACGCGCACGTTGAAGTCGCGCGCGATCTGGGTGAGGAACCCGTGGGGCCGGCGCTCCCTCGCCGGAACGAGGACGGGCACTGCGTGCCCTGTGTTCCGGGCTGCTCACTTCGTTGCGCTGCCGGGCTTTCACCCATCCGGCACTCGCTTGGCCCCTCGGGATGCTGGCTCACCGCAACCGCACACGATGAGACCGCCCGTCGGAGGTGTCAATCTCACACCGTCTTTTATATACTAATTTCCCTCGAAATGCGAACAAGAATACGTTGTTTAGAGCCACTCAAACACCAGAAAACTACACTTGAAACAATCCAATTTCTTCGGTGTCTTTAAGTAGTAGACACTTCTGTCAATAGATACGGAAAGACGCGACACACGCGGCGCTGATGAAGCAGTTTCACGCCGCAGAAATCGGGTGATAGTACACCCGACAAGTGTCTTTCCGTGGTGACGTGAAAGACAATGTACGCTAGCAATTCCAGCGGCAAGAAAGCATCGGCAAGCAACCAGACGGTTTCCCTTTCGGCCCACGTCGAGGGTGGCCCCGAGCAACTTCTAGAACAGGTCGCAAAGACCGAAAACGGCGACGAACTCGATTTCCGGATGAACAAGGGCAGCGATAGCCGTGGCAACTACTACGCCCGTCAGGAAGAAGCATACGACTGGACCCGCTCGACCGAGGTCGGACCAAACCGACGCTTTGGCGAAACGCTGCGACAGCAAGAGGAACGCCACGCCCGCGAAGCCGAGCAAGCCCGACATTCCGAGGTGGCACGCGCTCACGTCGACGGTGTGGACCGAGAAGCGGGCACTCGACAGCTCGCAGACGCGATTAGCCAGCACCCGGAGAATTTCGACCACGACGATCCACGGGCCGACATGGACGCCGACACGCTGGCCGAGGTCAACCAGCAGGCCGACACCATCGCAGAGCAGACGACCATGACCCGAGCGGCTGCCAGTCGGCTCCTTGCAGAGTCTCTTGACGACGGCGAAGACCTGTGTAGCGCTGCGTTTTCCACCCAGCTAGATGCCCGGGCCGCAATGGACGCACCGACGCCTATCGCGGATGTCTCGCCCTACGGCTGGGAGTGTACCGTTGAAGGCAAGGTTACCCATCTCATTGAGGAGCCAGACGCCCGCAATCAGTACCAGGTGGCCTACATCGAAGATGACGAGGGTACGACGGCGAAGGTCACGGTCTGGGGCAAGTCAGTCCACGGCGGTGAGATGGTGCGGACGCTCCACGAAGGCGACCGGGTGCGAATCTGCGGGGGCAAGCCCGGCGAGTACAACGGCATGACAACGGTGGCCGTCACGAGTGACACCCTGCTGTGTGTCATTGAGCGCGGCGACGGTCCCGCACCGACCGGACACGGGAGCAGCATGTTCGGCTCCGCCGGTGATAGCCCGACGGTGGCCTCGTGGAATGCAGAGTCAGACACGCATCAGTGGGCCAACGAGCGAGATACTGATCGGGCGGTTGCTGTGACGCTGGGCAACGCCCACTCCAAGGCGAACTAACGCCCGGCGTCGGCTGGGACCTCCCCCACCGAAGGGGGTCTCTCGGACGCTGTGGGAGGTGCTCGCGCACGCGGCCTCGTCGCCGCCACCGGCACGCCGGGCGGCGACGAGACAACCACGCGCACGGACTGGAGCACGACAGCGACGGCGGGTCGACGTGGGTCAGTCTGGCAGAGGCTGTGGGAGTGCTGATGCCCTGGTGTGTGCGTGGCCGTGGGCCAGCCGGCCCGGAACAAGGTCGGGCGAGTGGCTAGTAGGTCGTGACAGCGCGCGACGCCGACGGGGCGCTGCGCTCGACGCTATCGCGCGCCTCGCGGCGGTCCATCGTGCCTGCGGTAGCGGGCGCGATCCCGGCCTGTCGCTGGGACGTGGAGGAGACTGCTCTTTCGCTAGTCTCTCGGCAGTATGCGACCCTAACTGGAGTCAGGTATCTGAGATAGCAGCGAGAAGAGCGTCTCACAGAACGGATCTCATAGTCTCTCTATCCGAGTCTTGTCAAGACTTGGGTGCAAGATGGAGGGCGCGTATCGCTCACCAGTTCCTCACCCGATTTCATCGACTCGAATCGCTCAGTACAGGGCACATGTGCGGTGGAACTCGTACTGCCGCTACGGATTCGTAGCCAAACAAATAACAAAGTAGCGACACAGCACTTGTCCGGGGCAACTACGTGATGTCCTCTCGATCCCATGCGTCGATCCCCTCGCTTGTCCCCACAAATGCGATCGTTACGCTGGACGGGCTTCGATAGCAGTAATCATACCGAAGAAGGCGGACGATGACTCGATAGTCGTTAGTGGTGACTCGGCGACAACGGCGAGTGGATCCTGATTCCACCGACAGCTGTGTTTCTCGAAATGTGCGTCTGCCCGCCAGTCTTGGAAACGGGCGATGGGTCCGACGCTGCTTCGACCGTGCTCTAACAGTAGAATTCGTCCATCCGGCGCACATACGCGCCCCATCTCCGAGAGCGCCTCGACCCGGTTGGGAAACGTACACGTCGACAGTGAGGATATGACGGTATCGAAACTATCGTTTGGAAAGTCGAGATCTTGGGCATCCATCTCGTACAGTGTCGTTTCCTGTGGGCTGTCGTCAAGACGCTGCTCCGCCTCTGTGAGCACCGCATCACTGATGTCGATGCCAACATACTCAGTATCTCGGCCGAGATACTGGGCGCTGGTCCCGACGCCACAGCCCACGTCGAGGACTCGGCCGGTCGCATCGCCAAACAGGGCTCGACGATACCGACCAGTGAACGCCTGATTGAGCCAGTCCATATTGGCCATTGTCGTAGCCTGCTCACGGTAGGTCTCCTTGACATCGGCAAGAGTATGGTCCCGATATCCGGTGAGCATGGACGGTCTAGTGTTATTTTTGCTCATCGTCACCCTCCGTGGTCAGTGCTCGAGCGAACGCTGTCGCACCTGACATCGGCGTGGCTACGGTTGCGGCGGGGACGGCATCGGCCCACGTGTCGTACGCATCGCGGTCGGCAAAGGCCTTGACGTATGGACAGATAGCAGCATAACTGTCCTGAAGCGTCGGGTCACCGCCTGACTCTTCGTGAGCCTCCAGTCCGATTCCCAGTGAGAAGACAGCCGTTTCGGGGTCGACCGACAGCTCCTCGTTACCCACCGCGTGGGCTTCGATAACCACTCCGTCGGGGCTGACCGTGTGAACGTCAATGGGTTCGTTTTCCAATGCAGCGAGGATGATTGCGTCGTAGAAACACCGGAAGTGGTGACGGTCGCCAGTTACCTCACCCCAGTGGTCTGTTTCCTCATCGGTGTGGCAAAGCTGATCGACGTCGATGGAGCCACCGCCGGTTTGCCGATGGATCTGCTCGCTCCATTCGGCCAGCGTATCCACTGATTCGACGCCGAAGAAGCGTCCGAGCGCGGTTCGCAAGTCGTCGGGGAGCCGCTGGTCAAGCCCGGCTTCCCCAAGCCAGTGACCGGAGCCACCCCCGGCTTTCGTTTTCTGTGCGTTGACGCCACAGCATCCATCGGTGACGTCGACTGTCGTGGTATCGCTGTCTGTGTCACACATCGCAGTTAATGATACGAGAAGCTACAGCGTCGTCTTTGCTCCCCGTGATTTGGGCTGGTTTATACTGAACAGACGCAATAGCACGGCGTTCACGCGGTGGATACGCGCCGTCGCGGGAGCGCATCCACGTTTGAGAGCACTCTGAGTTTCAGAATACTGGCGTTTAAGCGACAGGAACCCCTCTCAGTAGGTAGGAATCGGTCGGAACGGAGCGGATTCCGAACCGTCCTTCGGAGGCGGCCTGTCCGCCCTCGTAACGAGGTAGTATCCGAAAGGGTAGTCGGTGAACGCACATCCTTGAAGGGTGTGTCTGTGCCGACTGCTCAAAGCGAATCAGACGATATCCCCAACTCTGCCGACGCCTGCTGGCGTCCCTGTGGCAAAAACAACACCGGGACGCCGTTCATGGTCGAAGATAGGGGTAACGGCAGCTTGGCACCGCCAGCAGTCCACCAGCCCGATACCATGGGACTACCCGTGCTCGAAAGGTCTGGTAGTCCGTCGATTGGACTGCAAACCTGAAACTCTCACCGCTCGGGATTTCTCCGCGTTTACGCGGAGGAGGATGTCAATAGCAATAGTGTGTCATACTGCGCGGGATGACGAAAGCAGGACATTCCGCTGTTCATGTCACGGTATCCATACCAACTATTGTATCCACGAACACCCGGTGGGATCGTTTCGGTCCGCTGTACAACCAGTTTCGTCCAGAGCGGGGTAAATGTCGGCGGATTCTGGCTGGAGCCAGCCTCGTCTCTGTGCAAAATGCACGGCACGTAGTCACCATCCTTGAGGACGGTATTCCTCCGTATGACCGATGTGAGCGTCTAATAAATCCACCCAGAACAGTGGGCGTCAGAGAAACACCCCAGTACGGCGTCTGTATTCTTGAGGGGATAACCAGTGCATATCCAACCTCCACCCCAGAGAACGCGCGCCATCACGCACACACAAGAGAGAAGCAGTCAACGTGCTCCTCCGCTACTGACATCGCTGAGTTATGCGGCTATCGTCCCTGCGACGCTACTGATTGTCTCGGCCCTCCCGACGCACCCAATACTCGTTGTGAGTGCGCTCTGGCTGAGTGGCGGAATAGCCGTAGTGCTTGTCGTACGTTCCAGTGACAGAAATTGTCAGCGCAGTCGGTCGAATCAAGCCTCGAACGCTTCATCAGATACGTCTGCCGGCCGTAACGCCAGCGGCTCGGACATCAACACGACTTAAATCTGCCCAGCAGATGGGCAGATATCCCGATTAGACTCCCGTTCGAGTTATGGACTACGGTGAGACAACGTGGCAACTGAATCAATCAGACCAGGCACCGAGCGGACGACCAGCGAGCTGATCGCCGATATGGCCCGGAGGGAAGGGACGGCGTTTCTCTGTGGGGCGAGTGCGTTCTTCGCGGGGAGTGCCGTCCTGACACAGAGCGGTCAGCCAGGCGCATCCACACCAGTACCGTGGATGCTGAGTCACGTGCTTTGGATCGTGGCGACGGCATTCGTCGCTATCGGAACGGTACGGCTCGTCGTCACCCGTCCTGCGTCGCGGACTGGTATCGTCGGCTATGTGGCTAGTGGCCTCGTCGGATTAGGCGTGCTCCACACGCTCCAATGGGCGACGTGGGTGTATGTGGATGTGATCGCCTATCAGCAGAACGCTCACGAGATGCTGTCACTGCCGCTGCTCCATCCCTTCGGTACCGGTCACATGCTCATGTTCGCGATCATAGTCGGAAGTGCGATCACGGCACTCGCGGTGGCGCTGGCAAGGACGCGACTGACCCATCGGGCGCTCCTCTGGCTCGGTTGTCTCGTCGGCGTGATGACTGCGCTTGCGGGTGTCGTGGCACTCGTAACGTTTGCGCCCGTCCGGTCCCCGGCGAGTCTGGTGGCTATCGGTTCACAGGCACTTAGCTTCGTCTGGCTGTTCGTCGTGGGCGTCACGCTGTATCGTGATAGTTCCGAAGCCCAACAGGAAACCACAGTATGACGGTCTCAAACTGGTGGAATCGGACCAGATACGGACTGTACGCGCCAGTCTACGACTGGGGTGCGAAACCGCTGGAGCGGGGCCGCAAACGTGCTATCGAACGGCTTGACATCCAGCCCGGCGACCGCGTCCTCATCCCGGGATCCGGAACCGGCATGGATCTCGAACACCTGCCAGCCGGAGTGGAGGTCACCGCCATCGACGTGACGCCAGCGATGGTGCGACGGACAGAGAGGCGAGGCGACTCGGTAGGGCTGGACGTGGACGCACGAGTCGGGGACGCCCGGTCGCTTTCCTTCGAAGACAACTCCTTCGATGTCGTATTGCTCCATCTCATCCTGTCAGTGGTTCCAAATCCCAAGAGAGTCCTCGCCGAGACAGCACGCGTTCTCAACTCCGAAGGACGTGTCTCCATCTATGACAAGTTCGTTCCCGAGGGCACAAAGCCGTCGCTTCTGCGTCGTGCGATCAATCCAGTTGCTCGGTTTCTGTTTGCGGACCTCACCCGTCGTCTAGAACCGATGACGGCCGATACCGACCTCGAACTCACTACCGAGACATCGTTCCTCGGTGGAATCTACACAGTTACGATCGCAGTCCCCTCTTGCGGGGAGTCCTCGAACACGACAGAGAACGTGTGACTGTAGGATAGCCGAGAATACCGGACCGTTTCACGAAACAACGACCACAGTCAGCGGATTATCACCGCGCTCCGAATTTCTGAGAGAGGAGGTTCCGTTCGGCCCGCTGAAGATGTTCGGCCACCGTCGAGGCGTCTAAATCCAGTTCAGCGGCCACCTCTTCTGTCGACACCTCACGGGGAACTTCGTAAAACCCCATCTCGTAGGCAGCGTACACGATCTCTCTCTGGCGCTCTGTGAGCGCATCGAGGTCTGTCTCGGTGCCGTCGTAGTCGCCGAGTTTCTCCAGTTCCGGCGAGATGCCGGCAGCCTCGTACTCTCGGAGAGTCTCGCTGATCGTCTGCTGGGGACCGACAAGTTCCATCGTGGCACCGTGCTCGGTCATCGAGGGATCACAGGTCCCGACCAGCTCATCGCCGTAGTCGGTAATCTCGTCGGTCAGATCCGGCGCGACTATCTCGATCAGATAGAGATAGGTATGTTCTTTCTCTGCGACGAACTCCCACTGGGAGACAGCCTCGAACGCTGAGAGGCGCTCGCCATCGAGTTTCTCCTCGACTTCGAGTTGCATCACGCCGCCGTTTCCGTGGCAGTCGAGTTCCTCGAGTTCACGGACACCGGCGTCCCTGGTGTAGGCAACCAAGTCACCGAGCCCCATCTCCTCGAGTGCTTCGTCACTCATCGTGACGATCGCTTCGCGCATTGTACGAACATAGACGCGTTTTTTAATAAATCCTACTCCAGTCTCGTAATGTTCGAAACAGGGTTCGCAGACGCTGGCAACCAACTATGCTCTACGGACTCCTGAACAAATCGCAGGCGTGGGTCTGCCAGCCGGGGCGCATCTGGGATGGGTGATTGGTGGAGCGCACCAGCGCGCGATGCCACTGACAGACTCCCGTTGGTCGTCTGTCGAGCCCTCGTTCGCTACCGCTCACGAGGACGACGGAACGCTCCGTTCGGCGCTATCGCGCGCCTCACGCCGGTCCATCGTGCCTGCAGTGGCGGGCGCGATCCCCGCCGGGAATCGGCTGGTTCTCGGCTGAATGCTACACTAAATTATAGTATTTGTAAAGTGCGAAAACAAGGTGCATTGTACCTGTTGGAGATCGGATATAAATCTCCGGACAAGGTGGTGTAGTTCCTAGTCGGTGAGCGACAAGGTGTGCGCCATGAGGAGCCCAAAGCGAGCGAGGGTCGAGCGTGGGTCTGCCAGTTCTGGCTCAGTTCGAGTGTGGTCGTGATCGGCGTGGCCTTGGACGTCGGTGGCCGCCGCCGTGCTTGGGGCAGTGGACTCACATGATGCTCGGTGGGGTTGGCCCGTCGTGTGCAGTCCCGATCGGACTCTGGGGAGTGAGTCGAGACATATCTGCTCCCCAATAGGTGTGAGTGCAGGTGGCCTGAACGGATTTCACCCCTGTTTGTATCGGGCCTATCGACCCACGCACCCAATGTTAGATTGACTATACATTTCTCGCGAAAATCGCTCTCAGACCGCCCCGCAAAGCACGGCAAGTTAAAGAACCGATTATTTTGTGAATCACACTTCCCACGTATTGCGATTTTTTGTGAATTGGTCACTCAGCTAATAGAATCAGATAGGAGAAAAACCGGCGCTATCTTGCGATTTTATCCAGAATCAGTTAGCTGGAGATACTTTACTGGAGGTCTGACAATGGCTCTATTGAGGTACTACGGTCAGAGGACTCTATCAGTGAAGAAACAACGAGAGATCGAGAGGGCATCCGCAAAAGTATAGATTTTCTAAGACTCTCTCGCTACTCTGTGGAGAAGCAGTCACATGAACCCAGCCGGGTCGTGCCCTCTTTCTTCTGACTCTGTTTTGTCTTGATCATCAGTCTCAGTTGCGTCTGATTCTGAGGACGATTCAGGGTCTACTTTCTCAGCGGATTCCGTCTCATCATCGGTGGGGTTCGGTGACTCGTCAGAGGAGAAGTTACCACCATTGTCGTCCGACTGCTGGTCGTGATCGCCACCGTCGTACTCATCTTCTTTATCTGATATATCTGGGTCGTCCGTGTCCGGGAATGTGACGGCAGTGTTTGCTGTTGTCTGGTCGAGTGGGTCGCTCGACCCGTCGTCGCCCAACCCGTCTGTCGCGTCGACGGTCGGCTCAACTTCGGGGTCACGATCCAGGCCACGATCTCTGGACGCATCGTCGTGGGTCTCACCAACGGACCCACGGAGTACATCATGGAGTCGCGCCCGAGTGAACGAGAACCAGCTGTCACTCTCTATGTCGGTGTCATCTGCAGTGGGCTCTGGTTCCGAACTGCCCGGCGACTCCGCACCCTGCGCCGGGAGGCTATCGCGAACATCCGCCAGTTCGTAGGACTGACCGTGGACCCACGTCGTTCGGGAGACGGCAACGCACTCGCCGGGCTGGAAGTCTCGGAGCAGGCCGGAGGTAATCGGCGTTTTGTCCTTCTCTCGGTAGGTGTCCCGAGCCTGTGTCCGTGGGTTCTCGCCGCGCCCCTGGTGGCTCATTGAGACCATCTCGGACCGGTCATACTGGCGGCTCTCGCCGAGTTCGTCGAGGATGAAGTCCGTCGACTCGCTGTCACCAGGTCCGAAGTAAACGCCTTGCGGGCAGTTGCCGACAATCCCAGAGATTGTACTGTATGTGTCCTTGAGCTGGCCGATTGTCTGTACGCCGACCAGTGCCCGAGCCTTGTGTTTCCGCCCTCGGGCCGTAAGGTTCGTCACCTGAGTGAGCGCCGGCAGCGCGTCAATCTCGTCGAGGATGTGGACCGTCGAGTTTGAAGAATTCATCGCGTAGCGGATCGACCAGTCTACGAGCAGTTGATACATCGGCCCGAGCGTTTCCAGTTCGGTTGGGTTCGAGTCGATAATGAGGACCCGGCCTTCCGGGTTCTCGATGTATTCTTGCAGGGAGAACTCCCCGTACTCTCCGAAGTCACCGGTGAAGACGGGGTCGACGTTCTCCTTGATCGTCTGGTAGACGTTCTGTGCGCCTTTCCCCTTCTCAGGGTCGATATGGCCCGAGTCCAGTCTGTCGAACTCATCAAGTGCCTTCTTGAGCGCGATATGGCCCTCCTTGAGCAACGAGACGATATCAGCATGACAGAGCGCGTGACGGCGATTGTTCTTTTGTGCGCTGAGATGGAGGTACATTAGCATCTCCGCGAAGGTCTGTTTTGCGGGCCGATGGAATGGGTCGTGGCCGTCAGCCTCGCCGAAGATCGCGCCGGCGACCTCACGGAAGTCCGACTCTGAATCGGCGTCCTTGAACAGATTCCAGACCACATCGCTATCTTCGTGGCGGATGCGCTGAACCTCAAATCCTAGATCCGCATAGAACGTTTGAAAGTCCTCCCCGGTATCGTGAGCGATGACTGCCGTGTTACTGTAGTACGGGAACTGGTAGGCCAGCAGCTTCATCATTGACGTCTTTCCCGAACCAGTCTCGCCCACGACGGCTGTAGAGACATCCTGATCGAGCGTGAACGGCATCTCGGCCTCTTCGTGTTCGTGAGAGACCTCTTCCAGTGGGACAACCGACTCCCCGTCGTCGTGATCCCACCGGTTCATCGCGAGCATTTCCGGCGAGGTTCGACGAAGCAGTTCCCCGGAGAACACGATACCGATTGAGATGGCATACAGGATCACCGTGGTCGAGTATGAGACCATCGGCAGTGATAGCCCGGGGACTGTGAAGTCAGCGAATAGTGTCCCGACCGAGATGGCAGCCAGAACGTGTGCGAACGGGAACAACAGCGCTGAGCTGGGTGTCTGAACAAGCACGTCGTAGAAGAATGCCGCGCTGATGAGTCCGAAGCCGAGGTAGATGTAGCGCCACGCCCAGAATCGCTTCGGGAGGACCTTGTCACTATCGACGATCATCGGCGGGAACAGCAGCATGAACCCGGCCCAGACGAACCCGACGACGTTGTCGTACTTGAGACTATTCGGGACCTCTCCGGAGCGTTGTCCTGGTGGTGCAGAGGAACTAGAACTCACTGCCACCACCCACGCTTGCGTTCGGGGTCAGCTTCGGGTTCGCGTTCAGTTGCCGCTTGCTCTTCACCCTTCTCCGCAGCACGCTCTGAGAGTGGGTCAGTTTGGCGCTCATCGCGCGCTTTCTCAGCCGTGGGCTGTCCGACGTCTTTCTGCTGCCCCTTCTCAGTTGCCCGCTTGAGTGCTTTTTCCGCTTGGGGGTTCAACGACAGTTCTGCCTCGTGGTACTGTTCCCGAGCTTCTCGATCCACGACCCGGCCGGGATTCTCCGGAGCATCGCGAGCAGTTGCCGTTGGGTCTCGTGTTCGAGTGGGTTCTTCAAATACGGTCGCTGCTTGTTCGCGTAGTTGTTGGATATCCTCTCGATCTAGTTCCAACTCTGCTGGTTCCCCGGTCACCGCAACGTGTGCGTGTGGGAACTCCGTATTCTGGTGGACACCGTACACGTAGTCAGTTGTCGGCTGCCGGGCGAACTCGCGGTTCATAAGTTCCCGAGTGTTGGCATTCACCTCTTCTGGTGAGTATTGTCCGGTGGGGTCAGGAGAGACGATCATGTGCCGCTGGAATCCGAACTCTTGACTCTTGTCGACGAACCGATTCACCTCTGGGTCGGACAGTTCTCGCCCGGCCGGATTCCGCAGGTCAACTGTCGCGCCGGCGTTCTGGTCCCGGTCGCGCCGGATGTAGTCAACGAGATTCCCTGCTCCACTCCGCTGATAATCCGTTGGCAGTATCATGCACCGTCACCCCCAGCATTAGTCGCCACCGAAGACTCACGACCCTGCTCTCCTGAGTCTGCGTCACTCCCGTTTGTTGTCTCTGTAGCTGGCTCCCGTCCAATGCGGTCGGTCGCAAATTTCATCGCTAATCTGAGGTGTGCATCATCGTGGTCCTCCTGCAGCAGTTTCCAGATGGCGATGGTGTATGCTGTCCGGACCTTCTGGACCATCTTCAGTTCCTCTAGCGTTTCGGATTTGAACTCGTCTAGCTCATCCATGATGTCACTCCGGATATTCTCCATGACGAGTTCGAGTTGCGTATCGGTCCCGTACCGCTCAAACTGGGTTGCACCAGTTTCGCGGTCAATATACTCTTCAACGAGACTGTGGCCGATATCCGAGATCGTCTTCCCTTCTATGTCAGCCCGCTCTGTGATCCATTCCTTGTTTTCGCTGGTCGTGTATATCTGAAGAACTTCATCTCGCTCTGTCATCAGTCATCACCTCCGCCAACTTTCGCTACCTGCTCCTGCAACTTCTCTGGTGCTTCCTCCATTGCGGCAGCCCGAGTATCAGCATCATACTTACTCGAAATCAACTCCCACAGTGCTACAGTGTGACACAGTTCTTGATCTGTGTCGATATCCGTTGCAGCGCTCACTTCGCCAGTGACGCTATCAGCAAGGTCTTGCAGTTCATCTGCAACCCCCAGTTCGTTAGCACGTTGCTCCTGCAGTTCACGAGATATACGCTGTTCTGCCGCTTTAAGCAGGAACTGAGTTACCGTTTCGTCGTTCTTCTCAGCCTGCGTTACAATCTGTTTCTTTTTCTCTGCGCTCATCGAAAATGTGATACTTTCACTCATGTGAATCAGTCCATGTAGTCAACTGGTGTTGGATCGTTCTGTTCCTCGATACTACCATCAGCGAGAACTGCATCCGGCTGTGTCTGGTCAAGTGCCACAGACACAATGTCTACCAATTCCTCTTCGCTGAGTCCATTGAGGACGTGTTCAGCCTGCTCAGGCGACAGTCCGTGGTTGGTTAGCTCCTGCTCGACTGCTTGGGAGCGCACAAACTCTTCGAAGTCTGCAACGTGGGGGTCAACCTCGTGAGCAACAACGTCAAGCGCATCTTCCGCGTCAGCGTCGAGGTCAATGATTTGCTTTTCCTCCCACGACGTCTTGATCGTCAGCGGGTAATCGCCGTGTTCGTCGACGCGGACCAGCGCTTGTGAGTAGCCTTGACCGTCACCCAGTGACTCTTTCCCAGCTTCCGCGTGCTGGATGTAGGACTGCTGTTCGCTCGTCAGTCCAGCGCTTGTTGCTGTCTCGTCGCCTAACTCCGGCTCTCGGTGATGGACCTTGATCGGGCACATCCCCGCGATTTCCTCGGCTGCGCCCTTGTCCTCGAACTCCGAGAGCGTCTGGGACAGCATCACCAGTCGCAGTCTGGCGTGGCGCTGGTGTCGAGCAATCTGGTTCAGCGACTCCAAATTCGCGTCGTCGTTGAACAGGTAGTGGGCTTCGTCGATGATGATCTCCACCTTCTGTTCCATGTTTTTCGCCTGCTGGTACAGCGTGCTCAGAAGCAACTGCATAATGAACGACTGCTTGCCGAGGCCACTGCCCGAGCCTTCGACTTGCTGGAGATCCAGATACACGGCCTTGCTGCTATCGTCGATCAGCCGCAGGTCCGACTCTTTCGAGAGGTTGCCAAAGGTACTCCCCGGCCGGAACGGATGCAACGCAATCGAGAGTTCATTTGCGTACTGCTGGATTTTCTCCCGGGAAGATTCCGTCGTCGCTCCCGGGAACATACCCGGCTCTTCTTGGAGGCGGTCAACCACTTCCAGGAAGTCACTCAGGTTGGGCGAGTTCTCCGGCGTATGCGTCGACGGGTCAGTCGGGTCGATCTCGGACTCGGCGAAGATTGTGTCGATCAGGAACGTGATGAGTCCGCTGTGCATCTCCAGATCGACATCCCGAGATTGGAGGAAGTTCTCGATGACCCCGTAGACTTCGTCTTTCTTTGCGGAGACAGGCTGCATATCCGGCGATTGTTCGAGGACATGCTGAGGCGTCGGATGCATCTCGCACGGGTTCAGCGGCGTCTCGCCGCTGATTGTGATCGTCTTTGCATCCAGCATCTTCGCGCTGCCGTGCATATCCCCGACCGGGTCGATGTAGATCTGCTTGACGTCCGACCGCTTTTTCAGCATCCGCATCGCCCGAGCCTGCGTGCCGTGTGTCTTCCCGCCCCCGGGCATCCCAGTCACTAGCTCCGAGTGGCCGGTTTCGAGCGCCCATGGGTCGATCAACAGCGAGGAATCATTGTGCCCGTGCAGTCCGTACTCGATTCCGTTATCCATCCGGAGGTAGTTCGACGAGAACGGGAACAGCGATCCGAGGGCGTCCCCAGTCATCGAGGAAAGCCGGTTCTGGCCCAGTTCGTTGGCCCCGATCGGTGAGACTGTCACCAGTCCTTCTTCCTGCCGGCGGGTCGTTCGTTTGACCCCGCAGTTCGATGGTGAATCCCGCAGCAGCGTTTCGAGCCGGTTCGTTTGCTTGCGGAGTTCTTCTTCGGTCTCCGCGGTGATCCGGATGAACACCCCGACACGGAACAGCGACGTGTGATTGCGCCGAACCATCTGTCGGATGTACTTCGCCTGGTTGACCTCCTGTTCGATATCTTCCGCTTCAAGCTCTCCCTTGTCGTTTTGCAGCATCTTCAACGAGGAGATCCACTCTTTCATCACCGACACTGCTGCATCAGAATCGTATGGGTCGATGTGGATTGAGACATCGACAGCAAGCTCCGTATCCAGCAGCAGTTGCTCAAGCATCCCATTGGTCGGATGCTCGGGATATGTCTCGATCCAGAAGCAACGCGTGTACGTCTCCTGATCGATGAGGGCATGGTCGGCTGCCCACTCGATATCCGTCGGCGCGACCAGTGACCGATGATTCTCTCCTGGCCTGTGTAGTTGGGAGACGAAGTCAGTCTCATCGACCTCGTAGTCGGTCCCGCCGACATCGTCAGTCTCCATGCCCTCCGCAGCGTCGTGGGCTGCAGCACCGTTCCCGTGCTTGATGAGTTCCCGTGCAGAGTACGTCACCGGGGAGACTGAGGCCGCCTCTTCGTACTCGCGTTCAGACCGGGTTTCACAGGCCCAGTAGTCCTCGGTCAAGTGTGCCAGCTCGTGGGGGCTGACCGAACGGCTACGACACCGATACAGGTTATTGACTGCCCTATCGACGGTCCCGAGCCGGTCGTGGAGTTTCTTGGCCTTGAACTCCTCTCGCTCGGCCTCAGTGAGCGTGTCACTGTCGAAGCGACCGAAAACCCGTCCGAAAACGGGAATCCCGGCTAGATAATCCGCGATGGAGTCGCTGTTCGTCTGGAGGTCATGGATATCCTTGTCGGTGACCCAGACGACGATGTAGTACTTGCGCTGAATCTCAGTCTCGGTCTCGACGGTGCCGCTGTCGTCGGTATAGCGGTTGACGAACTCTGTCAACACCCCCCGGAAGATTGGGTGACTCTTCGCATCGGGATCTTCAAGTCGGTGGATGTGGGACTCGATATGAGACTCGTTGTCGACCTCGGCCGTCGTGACGTGAAGCTTCGCTCGCCCAGTCAGTGATTCAGACAGCCGTGTGAGCGATGTGACGGCTTTGTCCCATTTCTCGTCGTCCTGCAGCGCCATGTTGGCGGGCTCAACCTCAACTGCGCCGACGTACGCTCCGTCGACGCGCTCAATGCCGTGGGGCATGATCCGCTCAAGTCGTGTGACTTGGCGAGTGTCCTGATTGCCCTGGTCGTGGGTGTAGTGGCGCTTTTTGACGAGCCAGAACAGTCTGACTCGCAGCCACTCAGTCAGCCGGTAGTGGTCCGGGCGGACTCTGTGGAGGATATAAAGGAATACTTCGGCGAGCGCCGCCAGTCCCAACGCTGGGAAGAACAGTGCTGCTGGTACGAATGGCATTCCCATCGCGACGAGGAAGCCAAACGGCGGGATGAGGAACAGAATGAGTTCCCCGAGCGTGTAGTCTCCCCAGAAGTTAGTCGTATCTCCGAGGGATTCGTGGATGATGTTCGTGTTGTAGTCTTCTTGTGAGTCAGCCATTAGCTATCGTCCTCCGAGTATGTGTCTGGCAGGCCGTCTCGGTACACATCCGGCCCTAATACATCGTCATCAGTTGCAAACACATCCTTGAGCGTGTCATACGACTCGGACGCATCGGTATCGGTCCCTGAACTGTCGTTTTCAGCGAAATCCTCGTCGGAGAATGGCGGGTCGACGTCAGACTCGTAGACCCTGGTATCGCCGGAGTTGATCTGTGTCTGGCGCTCATTGATTGAGTCGCCGTCAGATGGACTGGTTCCAGTGGAGTCGCCGGACGCAGAACTCCTGTTGCTGGAATCAGTGAACTTGCGGTTGAGAGCACTTCCAGCAGATGAACCGCTGGGTCCGCCACTACCATTGGAAGGCGATGTGGGACCACCTGAGCCACCGGATCCACTACTACCACTGCCGCCAGA
This sequence comes from Haloarcula salina, assembly GCF_049603855.1. GTDB lineage: Archaea > Halobacteriota > Halobacteria > Halobacteriales > Haloarculaceae > Haloarcula > Haloarcula salina_A. The sequence goes on from NZ_CP187149.1 coordinate 82,773, forward strand.
GGGTGGGGCGGAACCACCTGAGCCACCGGAACCACTGCTGCCGCCACCGCCGGACCCGTTGATACTACTTCCGCCACCACCGGAGCCGTTAGTACTGTTTCCACCGCTCCCAGCTCCGTTGGTACTGCTGGTATTGCTCCTCATGCCAGCGGGGTTGGCTGCCATCTGTCGATGGACCATCTGAGCACCCGTGGCAGCGCCGCCGACGCGTCCTTTGGCGGCACTTGAGGCAGCTCGAATCGTGCCACCTGTCGCCATTGCTGCGCCAGGTCCACCGACCGCTCCCGCTCCAGCTGTGGCCGCTGCGCCAGTAGCTGCCGCTCCAATCTTTGCTGGTTTTGCGACCGATTTTTTGCCGCCGGCAAGCGCCTGCTCGCTGACTTGAATCGCAACGCGGCTACTGCGCTGGATGAGGATCTTCTGGGACTTCGCCGCCAAGTACAGCGTCACGAGGCTGATGAACAGCGACAGCTCAGAAGCCAGTCCCCAGTTTGTCGCTTCGAAGCTCATGCGTATCAGGATTGCAGGCGGGATACCCGCAACGAGGACTCCGGGGTACGCGCCGGCGACCTGTTTCGCCAGTCCTGAGAAGCGGTTCATTGGCCAGACTTCCACCGCCCAGAACGTCGCGACCAGTGGCATCGACAGCGTCAGCAGGAAGACCAGCAGCCATCGGGTGATGAAGATGAACGCCGCCTTGAGGTAAACGTACAGTCCGACAATGATGAGGACGACGAAGATCCCAAGGCTGAGTTCCGCAATTTGCTCGGCTGAACCGATTAGTGCGGCTGCCTCCGTGGGGGTGTGTGATCCCTTGTATAGTGTTCGGCCAATCGCATCGAAGAACTGCGTCCCCAGCGAGGCTACCGGGAGCCAGAAGAACAGCGAAAGGAAGGCAACACCGAGTCGGCGAAGGAGCTTCTTCCGGATAACCGGGTTCATCGACCCGTATCTAAGCCCGATCATCGCCAGAACAGAAAACTGGATGCTGAGCGCTAACCCAACGATTGCATCGAAGTATATATTCGAGATTAACGCGTCCCACGGAGCATTACTCGCAGACTCAAATGCAATGTCGACAGGAGCTGCTGAATTCGGTCCTTCGGGAGAAGGTGTGCCTACCATCGGGTCAATAAGCCACTCAAAGAACCCCTCAAAATACCCAATTATGTCTGTTCTGAGTTGATCAAGGAAGCCACTGATACCAGCTGTAATTGCCGACGAGAGTTCTCCAACCACCCTCTCGACAACCTCCTTCACGATTTCCCCAGCAATTCCCGACTGCATTGCTACGTCTCCGTCTCCGTCTTCGTCGGGGTTGTGATGACTTCCTCTGGCTCACCAACTAGCGACTTTTTGCACCCATCAGTATTGTTATATTTGATGGTATGAGAAACTGTAACTGTATCACTCCAGAGGAAGTTAACTGCCAGATGGTGGTTAATATCAGCTATCTCACCAGCTTCATCAGCTCTTGCACATATTCCTGGGCCATCCTTGAGGAGAAAATCAAATTTAACGGCAGCAGATTCACCGGGCTCCACTGGTACAAAGCGATCACTTCTCGTTTCACCATCTAGAAGCGTCTGTGATGCTGCGTCTGTGCGTTGGCCCACGTTCCGCACAACCATCGCCAAGCTACCATCGACGAAGTCTGGATATTCAGTCCCAGGGATAACCTCCTCAAACTCAAACGTGGTGCCCAGTTCGAGTGGGAGTTCAGTTTCGACGTCATCACCACGGAGATAGAGCGTGTGCTGACCCCGAGGCAGCGGTTCATACGAGTCCTCTCCTTCTGTTAGCGAGAGGCGTGTCCGGGTTTCACCAGGACTGAAGTAGTCACTGGAGAACTCCCGACCGGACTCTGTGATGATGCTGACCGATGACGGCTCGATCTCATTGGTCACAGCCACTTCCAGAGCCAATTGGCGGCCGTTCTCTACAATCTCAATCGATGTCTCTTCGATGTAGTCGGACTGCTTTTCTGGCGGGCCGGCGCTTCCGTCACCTCTGTCACTGCTATCAAACAGCCCGCCACTGCATCCTGCAAGCGCGGCAAGACCCCCACTAAGGAGCCCAAGCACTGTTCTGCGGTCGATACTGCTGTTTTGTGGTATATCTTGCTTTGTCATGGATTATACCAACCAACAAATTTGCCTCTCGTCCAGACGTCGTAGCCATACAGCGCCAGCACAGCCGGCAACAACGTCAGGAGCGTCACTACAGCGAGGTCGATGAACTCCGCAAGGTCCGGGAGGTCGAGTTCATACGTAACCCGCTCTTGGGTGTCTCGTACCGGGACAGCACGCCCTTGCTCCCACCAGATTTGGGTCGGGCTGTACTGGATGATCGCCGAGGAGACTTCGCCCTGGTCGACGGTGACCGTAATCTCATCATCGCCAGACAGTGACCGTTCGACCCGGGACTGGCCCGTTGCGACAGTGACGTTCCCTGCCGCAATCGGGAAGCCAGCTGTCGGTTCGACCCGGACCAGCAGTTCCGTCGAGTTGTGGGTCGAGTTGACGACCTCGGAGGTGATGTTGACCTCGCGGATCGGCGTCGGGTTCGTTGAGTCCGCTGGCTGTTCGATGCTGTTCCCGCGGACGAGTCCGCGGATCTCGAAGTCCTCCGTCCGGAGTTGTTCCGCACTCCGAATGGTAAATCGGTCCGCCGTCGTGAACGTCTCCGAACGGTTGATCCGAATCTCCGGCGGGAGCGTCGTCCTGTTAGTCGCGTTCGCCGTCGTGTTCACAGTCGCATTCGTCGGATACGTCGCTTCGAGCGATGGGACGAACCGCCAGCCGTCGGAACTCTCATTTTGGACGCGGTTGACCGTGACCTCCGGGCCTTCCGTCGTTCGGACAGCGTGGGTTTCGAGTGGTCGTACTGGCGTCGTCGTGTTCTCCGACCAGTTCTCCCAGCCCGGCGGTGAGCGAGTGTAGAACCGCCACTGGCTCTGGACCCCATATCCGGCATCGAAGCGGACGCTTTGCCAGCTGCCGGGGATTACAGTCCCGATCCGATACTCGTCGGTTGTGGCCCCTCGGCCGTTGGGGACGACGCCGGGTTCAACGGTAATCTCCCGCTCGGAGAGATTCTCTACCTGGACCGTCCGTGAGTCCGTGACCGTCAGCCCATACTCGGTGACCCCGTCACCAATACGATTCGAGAGGTTCACCGAGATTATCGTCTCCAAACGAAGTTCGGTGGTTCCGTTGATCCCGGTATAGTTGAGCGTGGGCTGGGCGGCAGTGCTGTTGTCCATCTCCGTCCCGTTAGCGTACAGCGTCGTCTTCGTCGACGTGTTCACCAGCCGATAGTCATCCTCGACGAACTCCGAGAGGTCTATCCGGTAATCGTGGATCGCACGGACAGTCCCATTCGGACGGACCAGACGCCCTGTCCCCGACTCCTGATGGACAACTGTCGACGGCTCGACGCTAAAAAACGCGACGTAGGCGTCACGAATCCAGAGTCCAGAGCGAGTATCGGTGACGTTCACTGGTCGTGAGGAGGTCTCGATCCCAGTCCGGAACGAATCGTGTTCGGGCCGATTCCACAGCGCCACGTTTGATGGTTCACGAGAGACCATATCTCCCGTGCAGGAGGGCAGAACGGCTAGCGTGCCGTTCTCAGCCGCTGACCGGTCGGCCCGTGTGAGGTTCGGATGGTCTGGGTCGCCAGACCACAGCGCACGGAAGAACGTGTGATTGTGGTTGTAGGACCGGTTCGGAGGCACGACGCCTGCTGTCGCGTTGTCCCCAACAGAGGCATTGACCGGCGGATTCGAGGCGTTCTCATAGCACGAAACCTGCGCGCTGAGGTTCTGTCGCCTCGATCCTACTTCGACGGATCTGTTCGCTTCTGTTTGGTCCGCTGCTGACCCTCGATCAACGGTCTCGTTGCCCTTGGTTCCGTTGGCTGCTGTCCCGTTGTTTGCTGGCCCTCGGACTCTGGATTCATCGTTTTCAGTGTCGTTCGCTTGCGATCTCTCTCCGCTGGAGCCATTCGGTGCAGTGGCGTTTTGTTGGAGTACCCCCACGCCACTGAGACTCCTGTCGGTGAGAGAGTGTGCCGTCCCCCGCTCAATCTGGGCCGGGTCGCTGCCAGTGGCAGACGTAGGCCCCGCAGCCGCAGCTGTCGAGAACAGCGAGCAAAGGGCCGCGATCACCAGCAGTGAGCGGAGTGTTGGCATCGTATTTAGAATGGCGTCACGCAGTCCGAGAAGCCAAAGCCAATGTTGTCCCCGAACTTCGTGATGAGTTCTGGGGCCACGATTGCTAGCACGACAACGCCAAGGCCGACAAGCGAGAGGATGAGGTCCCGACGGGCCTCGTTTTGCTGGTTCGGGTTCCCCGACGCGCGCATGTACGAAAGACCACTGCGACCGACGAACACCATCGTTGCTGGGAGGCCAAGGCCAGCCAGTGCCCCGAAGACGACGTCGACACCGTCTTCAACCGCAGTATCACAGTAGATGTTCCCGACGTCGGTCTGGCCCATTGCAGAGCCAGCAAACAGTGTAAGGAGCAACAGTAGCTGCGTTGCCTGTCGCACGCCGGGCGTGAGCCAGGCTTGTGCGAACCGTCGCTTTGCGTGAGTGTAGAGTGTTGATTGTGAAGCCGATGCGTTCGATGCTTGTGTTTGGGTTGACATGGATGTCTCTGTTCGAAGCGTCTTGCTTACCCACCGATTCCCCACCGGTGATCCGCTGTCGCCGTTATATTTATTTTCTTACACAGTTGGTAAATTCCGCCTTGAATTCACCAGCATGTATTGATATTGGCCTGAATAAAAAACCTGTGAACGAACTATAGGGTTCTATTTTGTGATATGTAGTGTTAGACGGCAATGCCTTAATTTTCTAGTTGCATGACTTATAATGCTATCAAAAATATTTATTAGTTTACTAACTAATAAGATAATTTAATATTTCTGCTTTATCAGAATATCCAGAACTTATGCTATAATCAGTGCGTCATCACCGTCTAAATCCGCCGTGTTAGGGGTAGTTCACGATCCAACGACGACTCAGGCTTCGCCTGGCGGCTCTACAAACTAATCAGGAGTCCGGGATTCCGGATGTTTTTCTGGATTGTTTTTCTCTCTGCTCAGATAGGCTTGATTGAGGATACCTGAACGCCTGTATCAGTTTGTTATTGTAGGCGGAGGACTTGACGTAGCCACAGGCCACTCAGATGATACCAGGCGGGGCTTGCAGCGCGCGACAGCGTGCGCTGCGTGACTCATTATGCCTGGTCCTGATCCGTACGACGACACGAGTCGCGACTACGAACAGTTCGAGAAAGAACAGCTCGCCCAGGACCGCGACGCCACCAGCGTCAACACGGCGGACATCGACGACGCGACGGCCCAACGCCTAGTCAGCGACCTCGTCGACGCGGCCGTCGTCACTCCGGTTCCCGAGGACCACGTTCTGGTTCACGAACCGAGCGTCACCACGTTCGACTCATCGACGCAGCTGGCCGTCTTCCACCGTGGCTGGACGGCCGGCCGCGACGCCGACGGGGAGGGCGAATGATGCAGCAGACCCTCGGTGGCTGTGCCTTTTGCGACGCGCCGCCCGGTACCGAGACTGGCGAGGCCCATACCTTGGGGCAAGACGAGCGGGTCACCCACCCGATCTGCATCGACTGCGCGATCCAGACGGAGCCAGATCCCGACGAGCGCGATCACGTCGCCTGTGACGGCTGTGGACTGGTCGTCGACACGCTCGCGGCGCTCACCCGGTTCCGGGTCGAACTCGGGCATCTGGAAGGCCCGATACAGGTCTGTGCGCCCGCTGTAGTCCGGGCGGGCTCGCGACATACTGGACGCGCGATCTCGAGGAGCATCTCGTGTCCGAGTGACGCTAGGCCACGTGGGCTCACATTGTACACACGAAAACGGCTAAGTGCGTTGGCTCACAATGTACACATTATGAGCACCGATAAGAAGCGCGTGCAGTTTCGGGCCCCCAATCGGCTCATCGACCGGGCCGACGCACTGGCCGCAGTCCTCGGAGAAGACCGAACAGACGTCCTCGTGACCGCGCTTCGGGAGTACCTCCAAGACGCCGCTCACGACGACGCACTCACCCAGGAGATCGCCGCCGCCTATTACGACGATGAGATCAGCTTCGAGCAGGTCAAAGCGCTCGTCGGTGCCGAGGAGGCGGCAAACCTCCGCGTGTTGAAACAGCAGTTGGACGAGGACTTCATCGACGAGGTCGCCGACGCATAGATGTCGCGGCTTATCGCAGACGCCTCCGCCCTCGTGAGTCTCGGAATCGTTACTGACGACGACCCCGATCCACTCGCACTCTGTCTCTCCCGGTACGAGGTCGTCGTCCCAACAGCGGTCATCGATGAACTCCAAGAGATCGCCTCGTACGATGACGTCCATGGACACGCCGCGTCCGCCGTCCTCGACCAAACAGAGTCATTCACGACACAGTCGGTCGACCTCGATGCCGAGTTCCCCCTCGATGACGGTGAAAACGCGGCGGTCACGCTCGCGAACGATCTCAATGCTACGCTCTTCCTCTGTGACGAGTTCAACCAACTTGGCTTGATCCACGCCTCACTCGCTGATACTCGGCTCGTCACGACACCGACGCTGCTCTCGGTTCTCGTTCGAGCTGAACACCTATCAGCTGCCGATGCGCGGCTGCTCCTCGATGCGATCAGTGACGCCCGTAGCTGGGGCGCGAACAGTTACGTGCAGCGAGCTCGCTCATTGCTCAAGGAGCCCTGACACCGTGGAGGATCCTTCGAAGTGATTTGGAATGCCCGATAACGACGCTCTCTACGACGTTTGTGAACGAACCAAGAATCCCGAGCACGCATCAGTTGATGACGTGGTCGAACTCATCCTCGAGCGCGCACAGCATCCCCGGACGGAGCACCGGGACGCACATCTCGACGAGATGATGGCTACTGTCGTCGATAGGTACGGGACCGGCCCCGTCCGAACTGTTATCCATCGCGTTCTCGTCGACCACCACCCCTTTCGGACTGCCACGCATGACCTCGAGATGCGTAACGTCGACGGTGTTCGTATCGGGACAGCAGCCGGCCAGTTCCTGACAGAATTGAACGCGCAGCACGACGATTGAAATATAGTTTCTGAAAGCCCTCGGCCGCTCGGCATCCCGCGACCACCGCTGCGCGCCTCGTGCCTGCGGTGCTTGCGGGGTCGGGGGACGGCCGAGGCGGCCTCGCCCTTTCTGAGTCCACCAGGACGGTAGCTGGATCGCCGAGTGTCGCGGCCGGCTAGACTGGTGTGTCCGTTATGGCCCGCCCCGCTCGCCGCGTTCCGCCCTCCGCGTCGCTCGCGACCGACCATTCCGGGCGTGCGGGCGCTCTCCGCACCGCCCGCGCCCGTTCCGGGCTAAAATGGATGTGCCCTCGGCGCCAGCGGGTATCCCCGTCGGTTGCGCCCCTTGCGGGCTTTCGCGTTCCAGCGCTTTGTGCCGCCTGCGCTGTCGCGCGCCACACTGCGGCGCGCGTTCTCGGCGACAGTCGCCCTGGACACGGACCCGCACATCGGGCCGGACACGAGCGGGCATATCCCGCTGGCCGCTCGCTCCGGGCGGGTCGGTGCGCGGTGCTGGATGATCGTCCGCCTCGGGCGCGCTCTCGCTCGCGCCCACAGGGCGCTCGCGAAGGCGCGAGCGAGAGCGCGCAGATGGTTCTGTCGGTTGTTGTCGTCGAGGAAATCCGCGATGTTGTAGCATCGCGGTGTCGGGCGCGTGAGCGCCTTCAGGAACCAGTGAGTTCCAATGTCAAGTAAGAACGTCTCCAGTGAAGTAGTTTCGGTCGATGAACAGGCTTTCGAGAAACACGATGAAGTTGAGGTCGACGAGGATGGGTTCGAAGTCGTCGACGAGACCCCGGAGTTCCGGGCGACGGTCGACATGGAAGTGCAGGCGAAAGTCGATTCCAACCACCCAGATGCGCGGGTCAAGGAAGGCCCGGATCACATGTTCGGGAAGACTCTCGAACAGGAGGAGCGAATCGAGGCCCGGGAAGCCGAGCTGGAGCACATCAGTGCCCAGGCGGAACTCAGTCAACAGGAGGGACGCGCGAAGCGGACGCGGGAGGTCGTCGTCGAGCAGTGTGGCCTGGATGAGCCCGAACCGGTGGAGCGCACGGATCCACGGGAGAAACTGACGCAAGACGAACTCGCAGCGGTGAACAAGCAGGCGATGCGGATCTGCGACGAAGTGCAGGGCGGCTGGTCGAGAGCAGTCGTCGCGAAGCAGTTGGCCGAGAAGGTGCAGCGCGGAGAGGACGTGACGAAGGCGGTGCTGGAGACGTTGGAGGAGCAGAAGGCGGTCCCCGGTGCAATCGTGCCCATCGCGGATGTGCCGGACGTGCCCGTCGGGGAAGTGACGGTCCAGGGTGAAATCACTGAGCTCTGGGCTCCAAGTGACAACTCAATTCAACAAGTCGGGCTCATCGAAGACGAGAGCGGGCGCACGAAATTCACGGTCTGGGAGAAGAGCGGGAAAACGGTGGTTCGAGAGGGGCAGACGGTCAGATTCAGAGCGGTCAAGAAGAACTGGTACCAGGGCCGGTGCAGTCTCGCGATCACGGGCTGGTCGAGGATCGAATTCCCAGAGCGCGGTCGGTGGTGGGAAAAATAGCCAGTTAGCCCAGCCTTCTTTTTTTGCTGTGTGCCGGACCGGCCCTGACCCCCCCGCCCCACCCTCCGCTCCGTGCTCGCTCCCTGCGGTCGCTGCGCGCGCAGCCACAACCGTGGGGTGAATCGCCCCTGCCGTGCGAAATTGGGTCTGTGATGTGGTGTGTTTGCGGAATGAGCTGTGATTAGACGTGTTACTGACCCTAGTGTTTTATTACTTTGGGGAGAGTACGACAGTTTGAATAGAAGGGGTACTGTACGAAATCCATGGTTGATTCCGATAAGCAGCATCGATTCGAAGAAGCATTTGCACGCGGGCAACAGGGCGATATCAGCAACTACGAGGCCTGGCTACAGGACCAAGATATCCGCCCCGACCGTGTGACAGAAGGGTTCGTGTCACAGTATTTCCGGGAGCAACCGGAAAACGCACCCAACCACGACGCTCAGCTTGAGGAGATCGCTGAGTTCCTCGGGTTTTTCTCTCGACGAGAGGGACCTCATCATATCCCTATTGTCGGAGTAACCGGTATCGGGAAAACCCAGCTTCTTGCGACTATCCAGCATATGCTGGACCAGCTAGAAACCGGATTACCGTCCCGAGAGTATTCCGCGGCCCAATTCAAGGAGGATACAGAGGAGAGCGAACCATATTGGGACGGTGTTCTTGCTGAACTCAGCGACTTGGAGAAGGCCATCATCCTATTAGATGATTGCGAGGAGGATAAGCGGATTGAGCATTCGCTGGGAACGATTAGTAGCCGCATTGCAGATGTGTTCGTCGTGACGACATGGACGCCTGAACGATGGAATATGGTGAAAGACGAGATCAACGACACGCTCACGGTCTCACAGGTGGTGGAGCTTTCACCGCTAGATGAATCGACCACGATCGCGGCATTGGATGCGACGATGCAGGCGTTCAGTACAGCCCCAATCGAAGTATCCACAGATCTGTACCAGCGTATCTACGAGTACAGTTCTGGTATTCCCGGCCTGTTCCATCAACTCCTCCGTGAAACACTAAAAGAGACCTTTCTCAACGACCTGGAGCTTGGTGACGTTGGTGCAGTTGATGCAGCTGCACGGACGCTCCACCTAGACGGTGCAGCGGAACGTATCTACGAGTTATCGGAAAAACAGGTGCTAATCCTCAAACATGTGCTGTTGGCCCGGCATCCGCAGGGACGTCGACCTTCGGAATTGGTCGAACTCCTAGATCGGGACAAGTCCACAATCTCGTACCATCTCCAGAATCTCTTCGATGATTCGTTGTTAGAGAAAGAGAAGTCTGGTCGGTCCGTGTTTTACCGGGTGGCTGCCCCAGTGAAACCCTTAGTGCAGCGCCGCATTGCGCAGGAGGGCGAATTCCATGCCTAGTTACAAATTGATACCAACACCCCACGACGATCTCGATACGGACGACGTCGAGGATCGAGTTGCACAGCTCTCAGCCCGAGAATCAAACGCGGACTTAGGCCGGGGAACACTTCCAGAGACGTTAGACAGCGTAGCGACTGACGTCTTCTGGTTCGAGTACGCGATTGAACGAGAGTTTGAATACGAAACGCTAGGTGGTGAACACGAAACGAAGATCCTAGAGAAACACCCCGTTGTGTTCCTAGGCGGTGACTTCGTTGCCATCGGTAACTGCAACAAGGAAGTCGAAAACGAACTCCAAGAGTTCCTTGAGACCAATTTCGTCCCCGGCTACTCCCTCGAAACCCTCAACTTCGAAGAAAGCACGCTCCAGCAGATCATCGAACAGGCGCCGGACATTGTCAAAGCAGACCTCAACCCGACGCAGACCTCAGAGCCAGAGCAAATCTCAGGCCGAGACCGGCGCAGCCTGAAAGCCACGGACTTCTGGGACCGGTACGAAGGCGAACCCGTCTCCAAGGTCAAGGTAAAGCTGCCAAACGAGGGTACTGAAATCACGGTCGGGTTCGATAAACGCGGCATCGTCATCCTGTATGAACAATCGCTGACCATGCGGGAACAGGTAGAGGCGTTACAGTACGTTGCGGACAACGTCCTCTCTCGGTTCATCGACCCGCATTATCAGACGACGCTCCTCGGAGAGTGATCTAACCAATGACACAACACCAGATCCCCACTGAAAATCACCAGGGATTCAACATCGCATCGACAGACGAAGCACCAACTGGGCCTGTCTTACTCATCGAACGACAGGAAGCCCACGATCGCTTCCACAATGACCACCCCCGCCAGTTGACAGTGCTGCTTCGGATAACCGCTGTAAAAACGTTAGTCAACAAGGGAGAAACAGCTGAGTCCTATTTCGGAGAGCGTATCACTGTCATTACGACCACGACGATCAACGACCGCCTGCTCTCCGACCTCGGATGGGACGACGAACTCGCGTTGATCCAGCAATTCCAACCGGACTTTCACATCCCGTGCGACTACCCCGTTTACAAGGAGAACGACCCGCTGCTTCGGCGAAAGCACGTGCTCCAATGCCTCAAAGGAACGATCTGGATGGCCAGCAATCTCTACGGCGCTAAAACCCGGATCATTCCTCTGCTGAAAGGTGAGACGCCGCATGAGCGCCGGCTCTGCTACCAGGTCTTTCAGTATCTCGGGGCCCGATATTGCGTGTTCTACGGTACGCAGTACTTTACGGCGAACATCGGGTTCTACCAGCTCCAAGAGGATCTGCGAACCGTCGTCTCCGAAGCACCCGATCTTCAAGTGATGCTTATCGGCCTGCAAGCCACGCATCGACTGGAACAGCTTCCACCACAGATCGTGGCCGCTGCAGGCCAACGCTGGATTGACGAAGTCCAGCTCCGCGACATTCCCTACAAACAATCACAGGAACGCTACACACAGATGGAGGCCAACATCAATGGTGCGCTCGGACGTGGACAGATGCCGATTATGGCCTGGTCGAGCAGTGAGGAGGTGACGGCATAAATGGGGGGCGGCTACAATTCCACCGGACAGACGTACTCACATAGCGGCCGCGAACCTGGAGACACCGGCGGAGCTGGCCAAGCACTCCATGACGCCATTTCCGGCGATCCCGAACCGGAGTCCAAAGAGGAATCGGAGAAGGACGAAGTCGAGGATTGCTACGAGGATCACGTCGAGGAAACCGAGATCACTGACCGTCAGACAGAGACGATCTCTGATCGGCGCGACGTGCTCGTCGATATTCTGAGCGAGGACATGGAGATAGAGGACAGCCAACTAATCGGGTCCTACACGCGGGGCACAATGACGGCTCCCTTGAGCGAGGATTCGGACGCTGACGTGATGATCGTTCTCGATGCTGACGAACACCGGCAATGGATCGAACAGGAAAATGGACCACGCAACTGTCTGAATGCTATCAAGCGGCGTATCGAGAACGACCCCCGGTTCTCACAGACCGAGGTGAAGGTCGATCAGAACGTCGTCCAGGTCAAGTACCATGATTCGACCATCGAGATCGCACCGGCCTTTCACTATAGTGAGGTGCCCCATGCGGACCATCCACGGGGGATGTTCGGCCTGTTCACCGACGCAAGCGATGGTTATGCCATTCCGGATACGCATGGCGGGCAGTCGTGGCAGGGCACCAATCCCCGCAAGTACAAGCAGATGTTCGATGCTCGGGACCAAGCACACAATGGGAAAGTCTCCGGGCTAACCCGAACAATGAAAAAATGGGCCGAGACCACCAACGTCCCCGTGCGCTCATTCCACATGGAGACGATGGTCTACAATTACTTCGAGGAGAAGGCCCGCCGCGGTGAACCGGTCCCGGACACCTACCAGGAAATGACCCGTGAATTTGTCCAGACCCTGCCCAACCGGGTCAAGAGCCAGACAAAGGAGCCCGTCTATGATGAACGGGTCGACCAGGGAATGAGCCGTAGCGAGCGTCGAGAAGCCGCGAAAAAAGCGAAGTCGGCCAAGAAGAAACTAGAAGAGGCGAAGCAGCTTCAAGAAGAAGGAAAGACCGAGGAGGCGAAAGAAAAGCTGCAAGACGTCCACGGAGACGACTTCAGCTAGACAACAACGAAGGTGATGCTGGATGGATGACGATGACGTTGATCTCGATTTCCGTAACCGGATCTACAATCGGGCATTAGAGGAACAGAATAGCAACCTCTGGAACTTCAAACGATTCTATACAGCCGCCAGTTTTTGGGGCTGGATCGACGTCGGTTCAGCAGTCCTCACCGCGATCATGGGCGCAATCCTCACCTATGGATTAGCCTGGCGAACCATCCCACTCTGGAGCATGGTTTCGCTCTCCCTCCTCGTAGGCACTATTTCACTCGCAAAAGCAAACCGGAAGCCGGGGCAGCGCGCAGAAAAGCTCCACGACATGGGTCGGAGTTACCAAGAGCTTCACGACGAGATTAAAGATTTCATCGAGCTCGATTTGAAGGACGGAAATCGGGACAAGGAATGGCTTCGAGACAGATTTGAAGAACTCGCCGTCAAGCGGCATGACCTGAAGTCAGAAGCGAAACTAAGCGGACTGTGGTACCGATGGCTGAAATGGCGACGCGAGGACGAAATCTACGAAGAAGCCACGACCACTGACGAGGAACGACAGTACTTAGATTCGGAAGGATTCAACGACGGTCGCGATAAGAAATTCTAAGGAAGTATTGAGTGCGACACCGCGTAGCGTTTATTGACCCCTCGATAGGTGAGGGGCTTGCCGTACTGGCAAGTTCCCTGAACACGGTGAGAACCATGGCAACCAGAGACATCTACGAAACTGGCTTTGACGAAGACGTCCGAACGGAATCGAGTGCGAACCAGTGTCCCGAGTGCGACGGCCGGGTCACCACCAACGCAGTCGAAACCATCTGCGAGGATTGTGGCCTGGTCATCGACGAGCAGCGGATCGACCACGGGCCAGAGTGGCGAGGGTTCGACGTAGACGAACGGGAGCGCACGGGTGCTCCGTTGACGGCGGCACGACACGATCGAGGGTTATCGACGGAGATCGGCCGCGGGACCGATGCGAACGGGAACGAACTCTCAGGACAGAAGCGACGGCGGCTCGCTCGGATGCGGCGTGAACAGACCCGTGGGCGGTTTCAGTCGAAAGCTGAACGCAACCTCGCACACGGGCTTAGTGAAGTCCGCCGGATCAGTAGTGCGCTCGAACTATCTGAGACGACCCGTGACCAGGCCTGCCAACTATTCCGTAGCGCTCAGAACGAGGACCTCCTGCAGGGCCGGTCGATCGAGGCGATGGCCGCCGCGAGTGTCTACGGCGCGTGTCGGTGTAACGGGCGGCCGCGAACGCTCGACGACATCACCGAGTCGGCGCGCGTCGAGCAATCGCGGGTGACGAACGCATACACGACGCTGAATACGGAACTTGGCCTGCCGGCCCAGCCGGTGACGCCCAGTGCGTTCGTTCCGCAGTTGGCCTCGGAGCTCGACGTCTCCGATCAAATCCGGCAGCGGGCTCGGCAGCTGGCAGAAGCATCGGAATCAACCGGGGCAACCACGGGAGTTCGGCCGTCCGGGTTCGCCGCAGCCTGTCTGTACAAGGCCGGACGCGAAGACGGACGGTGGCTCACCCAGTCGGACGTCGCTGACGTTGCGAACGTCTCGGTAGTCACCGTGCGGACCCACCGCGATGCGCTGGACGAACTGGCTGTCTAACGCCCACACTGCTGATTTTCGTTTGTATGTCTGTAGGCTGATTGATGTGAGAGCCATTGTTTAAATCCGAAGACGAAGCATGATACGGCCAGATCACTCTATGACCGACCAGTACGCCGACTACGAAGCCCTCCGACCGCTCGGCGAAGCGACCCACGTTCCCGACGATCAACTCGCCAGTAGTAGTGGCGAGCCCCGGCGGCAACGCTCTGGTGGCGTCGACACGGACTATCCAGATGGCCCGACAGCAGATGAGACCGAGTGCGCTTCCTGTGGAGCGTCAATCCCCGCTGGCCAGTCGAAGTGCCGATTCTGTCTCACGAACCATCTCGAAGCAGCCGACGATCAGGACACATCGACTGCCGAAACGACTCTCCTCCACGTTATCCAGCTGCTCGTCGAGGCGTCGACGTTCTACGGCGCCGTCGGGAAGGGATCTGCTGCGGCCACCCTCCTCGCGAGGGCAGATGATGACCCAGTAGTCGATGACTGCAAGCTAATCTATGATCTCGACGAGGAACCGGCCCCACAGCTTGTCGATCAGTGGCCCTCGCTCCCCTCGGCGACACAGGTCACGTCTGAATGTGGTAATCAGCTGCTCGCGGCTGCTCGTGAGCGGACGGCGTGGACAGAGACGACGCAGTCCTGTCACGACGGCGAGCACACGACGGTCCTCTACGAGGAAACCGGGAGTGGGGTTCACTCCGAAGAGCGTCTTGCAAGCCTACGTGAGGACGCAGACGACGACCTCTGGCTGGTGCCGGCGATTGCGCTCCAGGAATCCGTTGGCAAGACCGATACCGAACAGCCACAACGCGAGCACCCAAACAGAACTCACCTCGAGTGTCGGGAGTGTGATCGGGAGACTAAGCATCGATTTCGCGATTTCGAGGCTGCCCCCGATGACGAATGGACCGGGCAGCCAATGTGGGGCTGTCAGCGGTGCGGCACGCCACGCTACGGGCCCGAACCCGAAGCCGGTCAGTAAAGACGACGTCAAATTAACCAACAATTCTGGTGTCGGCTCGGAGTTGTTGGTTAACAGAAGCCAGCTCGCGACCACCAGACGATACCACACCTGCTGACTGCCCGCCGGTGTTTTTCGGCGCCGAGAATCGGCGGAGGCGCACATATGGACCCACGAGACACACCCGGCTACCGGCTGCACCGCGCGCTCAACAATCTCACCAGTATCGACGGCGAGCAATTGGAGCCCGCCGACCGAGAGCGGATCAGCACAGCAACGACGCTTCTGGAGCAGGCAGAACTCCTCACCCGGCCGGATGCGACGGCAGACGACGACACCAACGGAGAGGCCTGACCGCACGACGCATCGGCAATGCGGCGTCCTGTGGCTGACACAGCGTGAGCGGTTGTTCGCCCCCTGAAGGGGTGCGGGGGCGCGAGACCGCTCCCGAGAACAACCCATGGCAACACTCCAAGCCGCAACGACATCGACCGGCGCGCTCGTAACAGACTCACAGGCAGTCCGCGAGCTCTGTGAGAACCACTGCTTCGGGACGCTCAACTGGGAGGTGGACGACGACGGCGAACTGATCATCTGGGGCTACGACAGCTTCGAAGTGTACGAGGCCCGTGAGAACGGACTTCCTGACTACGACGGTGGCATCGTCACCCACGAGTTCCTCCGGTCGCTCGCGGAGTATCTCGAACCGAACGAAGAATTCGACATTCAGACAGCCGGATTTACCAAGTGCCGATTTCCCGTGCTGGCGAAACGGTACGTCGTCCGCGACGGTGAGGTGCTGTACGCGGACCTCAGTTCCCCCGACCTGATCGACGAGTAGCGTTGTTCGTCCCCCGGGAGGGGTGCGGGGCGATCCAGTCGTGGGTCGTCCTGCAAGGTGATTGTTCAATGGGCCACCGCGCACTCGTTGCGTACGAACGAACTGACGGACAGTACACGCTCCACTACTCTCATTGGGGTGCAGCGAATCTCAAGCTCAAACACCGAATTTCGGCTGAAACCCCGTTCGGTGGCGAAGACACCGACTCGAAGTGGGCGAAACAGCTGCTGGCGGAACTGGCCGATGGCCTCGAAGCAGATGCCGTCGACGGCTACCTCGCCGGCGAAGACCTCCCGTCGACGGTCGTCGAGCCGAAGCCCCGCGCCACCGGCCTCACGCTCGAGGAGATTATCGCTGACCATCTCGACTACCTCCATCACGAGGCGTTCTACGTGGTGTCATCGACCTTCGAGGTGACTGCCTACCGGACACTGTGGTTCGGCCTACAGTACGACTCGGAGACAGTCGACCACGACGAGACAGTCGGCAACGGGGCGCTCGCCACCGTCCGATGGCACGACGGCAAGCCGGTCGGCGACGGCCATCTGAAGGGGCAGTTCCGGGCACTGAAAGACGTCGTTGGCGATATGGTCGACAAGGGTGTGTTCACCCAGTCGACGGCCCGCCAGTATCTCAAGCAGAAACTCGGCGAGTGGGTCGGGAACCGCCAGGAACTGCGTATCCCAGGCGGTGAATCACCGTCCCCGGACGCGACACTCAGCCGCTCGTAGACCGATC
The DNA here is from genome assembly GCF_049603855.1 of Haloarcula salina. GTDB lineage: Archaea > Halobacteriota > Halobacteria > Halobacteriales > Haloarculaceae > Haloarcula > Haloarcula salina_A. The sequence goes on from NZ_CP187149.1 coordinate 99,611, forward strand.
TGCGTCGAAGCAGATGGTGGTTTTTCTGGGGCAGAAAGGACTGAGCCCCACCGTAGGCTCGTGATTAGATGCCCGAGAAACCAGACGACGACCCATTCCACGATTGCGAGTTAGGTCCCGACGCAGTCCTCGGGACCCGTACCTTCCACGATGTCCTGTTCACCAACGATACCGAGACGCCGGTAAACGTGCTGACCGGCGAGACGCCCGCACATTCGCAGGCGACCGTCGAGGAAGCGAAGGCGTTCGCTGCGAGTATCGACACGGACACACCACAAATCGCGCTCCCGGCCTCTGTCGAGACGCAGGTCGAGACCCAGAGCAAGCCCTACACCTCAGCTGCGTTCTTCCACTTCAAGGCGACGGGGTCACTCGAACTGCACCGTGCCTACCACGCCGCGTACGACTCGGATGCGTTCACCGTCGACTTCGAGGCCGACTACGCGTCGGGCGATCTAACCATCACAGTCGACCGAGCGAACGAGTCCTAAGAATCGACCGCTAGATCAGGTTTTTCGAGCGCCGGCGATGGGTGCCGGCGCAGCAGGGGTGAGCGAGCAACGACTCCCGGTGCGTCGGCGCTTCGAGGTGTTCGAGATGCACATGGTCATTTACAGTCTGGTAGAAGCATCGACAGAAGACGAAGCACTATCCACCGGAAAGACGGTGTTCGACCGCCTGGTCGGCGCGGACCCACACGCTGGCGCCGTCTTCGACTACCACGTGACGTTCGACGAGGAGGATACGTCCGTTGCGGGGAAGGCGCGATGGGGTGAGTTACCGACTGCAGCCCCCGTCGACTCCGATGACGGCCAAGACCTGCTTGAGCGTGGCTGGGAGGCGACGAAAGAGGAGTTCGAGCGGAATCTCGAACGGGTGAGGGAGGCACTTGACGAACTTTCCGATGAGGAGATCATGCGCGACGAAGATCTCGCTCGGCACGCCTTCCACCAAGTCGGCGCCTACGACGGGCCAACGATCTTCTTGTACAACGAATATGCGAACGGTATCCGTCACCGTGAGCAGCTGGATCGAGTGCTGGAGGAGAGTGAAGAGCTCTGGGTCGTGCCCGCAGACGTCCACTTCTAACAGATGCCCCGGATCACCAACTGGCGACGCGAGAGCCGCACGCCCACACTCGCATACCGGAATACCGAGACCGGCGCTCGGGCGGTCTTACACCGAGCACCGGATTCGTACCGCTACAAGTGGCGTGGCGTAATCCTCGTCGACGGCTACCCAGTGTGGTCGCGGGGGTACGAGACGAAGGACGCGAAATCGTTCCGTGATGAGCTCCGGGAACGGCCAGCGCCCGAACTGAGTTGTCCCGAGTGTCCGAACAGCGACGTGGCAATCGGTGGGAAAACGGCTGACGGTGCGAAGATTCAGCGCTGGTTCGAGTGTCGGAACTGTGGGTACGAAGCATCCTCGCGAATCGTGTACGGCGCCGAGCGCTGATTGATAGGAGCGTATCTGTGGTGACGTTTATTTTGGGCCGGAATGGGTGGCCGGTCTCAATCGGGCCAGATCCATAGATGAGTCTGGAAGTCATCGACCGCCACAGTGAAGCACTGTTCGAGTTCCTCTGGTGTCCGGTCTGCGGGCACGAGATATTCAGTCACATCCCCTTCGAGGGGATGTTCTGCAAGAACTGCAATACGCAGGTTAAACTGCAAGAGTCACGGGAGACACGTGGCTACGAGGAGGCCGTCCTCGCCTGCTTCGACACCGATTCGACGTGGAACCTCCACGTCGACGAGAAGCTCCGTCGCGATCTTCCGGATGGGTCGGCGCGGGTGAAGGTCCTCGGTGCCCCAGGCGACTATGAGGTCGATTGGTGGAGTCCGGAGCCAGGTGAGGATTGGGAGCCTGTCGAACGCGGCGAGTTCGACGACATCGAGGAACCAGAGAAGGTGTCACATCTGGCGTAGTACCTTGTTGGACACCTCAATCGGTGATAGGTTTCAGTGACCGGGTGTGACCCAGAACAGATAGGAGTAGAAGGGACGATCGGTTAACCGACCTGCAACGTTATTCTGCCAGCCAAACCATCTACATTCAGTTTCACTCTCCACCCCCCACAGTGATTTATATGGAGCATAGAGACATGTATAATGACACTTAGCAATCAGACAGAAAAGCACACCACTCCCATCCAGCCGCCGAACCAAGAACTCAGGGAACGGAAGTACTCCCCCGATATAATCGGTTCATGAGTGAACCAAACAGCGAAGTTACGACCGGTGAAGACCCAACGAAAGCTGTTCTGAGCGAGTCAGGGCTCAACAGCAAGCATCTCTGCGACTACGTTGTGAACGTCGCCACCGGCTGCCGTCATGGATGCAAGTTCTGCTACGTTCCTTCCACACCAAGCGTTCGAACCCGGCCGGAGATGCTGAAAGAAAAGGCAGATGTCGATGACGCTCAACGGGAGTGGGGGCAATACGTGCTCTACCGCGACGGACTAGCCGACCGATTAGATGATCAGCTCAGTCGGAAGCAATCGTGGAAGCGGACTCCACGCGGTTGTGGCGTTGTCGGCATTTCGTTCTCTACCGATTGCTACATGGACGGCCGGGCGGGGAAGATCACCCGAAACGTCGTGGATACACTGGCTGACCACGGGAAGTATGCTCGTGTACTCACGAGGAACCCGATACTCGCGCTCCAGGACATTGAGACGTTCCAGAACGCCGACGAGTACGTCACAATCGGCTCATCAATCCCTTCGATGAATGCTGACCACGTCGGTGCGATTGAACCACGAGCACCAGCACCTGAGCATAGACTGCGTGGGTTGAAAGAATTCAGCGATCAAGGGGTGCAAACCTTCGTGAGTATGAGCCCCACGTACCCAACACAATCTAGGGAGGATCTCAAGAACCAATTAAAGAGACTGGCACAGTGCAATCCGTCGGTCATCTTTCACGAACCGATTAATCCCCGCGGCGCGAATTTCGAAATGACCGTGAACGCGGCACGAGAAGCCGGTGAAACGGAACTAGCGGATTCTCTCGACGAGTTACGTGAACGTTCTAATTGGGTTGAGTACTCCGTGAAACATCTGTACTGGGTACAGGAACTTGGAGAAGAACTTGATTTACCAGTTCATCTCTGGCCGGATAAACAGCTGCTGAAGCACGTACCAGAGGAGATTGGGGAATGGTTGCGTGCGTGGCGTAACCGTCAATCCCCGGAACCATTCGGAGAACGCACCTTACCGTCAAACGAACCGCCTACGGTCAATCGGAGTTTCACGACAGCCGACTAAATTTAGAAGAACCCACTCAGCCCTGGTTGCCCCATCCGTTCGCTTGCCTTCTCCCACAGGGAGTCTTGTTCCATTATATCTTCCATGATTTCTCGTACGCGGTCGTTTGTACAGGCGAAAACGAGATCGAATCGTTGACGGGCATCGTTCGGGGACACGAGTTCTTTCGTTTTTACCGGTTCAATCGATTCATTTTCTTCAAGTTTCTCTTTGTACACTTTGACGTATTCCTCAGCAGTTGCAGCATTGGGCCAGTCATCATCACCCATCGTTCGAGTTACTGCGCCATGGGCGTGCTCAGCGCCTTCAGCAGCACTTCGAAGGACACCCGTGGTTTGGTACGTGACTAAGATGTCCATGTTTGATCTTTCGATAAGGGTGTCCAGTGTGGCCTTCTTCGCGGTCAGGCCTTTCGGGTCGATAAACGCGAACCAGTGGTGATGATCGTTCGCTTTGTCGGCAAGAAAAGTTGTACCCCTGTTTGAGTCCATTTGCATTATCCGAATGTACGGGTCGTCACAGCGAGCTACGAGGAAATCTTCATCATCGACTGCCGTCGGGTAAACATCGAATTCGAAGCCGAACCGGTCCGACAGAGTCTCGTGTAGCGTGTGGAAATGGTCTTCGTCAAGTTCGTATAGGTAGAATCGATCGAACGAGTCAGCGTAATTCTCGATTGCGAGGATTGCTGATCCGTCGATTGTGACGCCGTTATCGTTTACTTCGGTTTTTCCGGTGCCAGCGTGAGAGTCGATGTACCACTTCTCACCTCGCCAATTCTTGTCCATAATAGTCGTGTAGACATCGAGATACTCGTCAAGGATGACCAGCTTGGCTGCAGTTTTCAGATCTCCCCCGCTGAAATGCTCCTTCATACCGTTACTCCTGTAAACAATCCTCAGGATTCATGATAAACGTTCGGTCGGCAAACACGAAGTCCATAGTTCTCGGAGGAAGTACTCGTTCGCCAAAAGCCGCCATTTGACTCGGTATCTCAACCGCTGATGGTGGTGGTCTCAGAAACCTCGACGTTTCAAGTCGACTCAGAGCCCGCTATTCAACACAGTAGGATAGAACCCAATTCAGTAGCTGAATAGATTCTCTATGTAAATCAGCCGGTTCTATCAGGGTGTGCGGACTTCAGCTGAGTCAGTGGGATGAAATTCACGCAGTCTACGAGTTCGTGGGGTGTTTTCTGCGCCAGAGATGGGTGCCGGCGCACACGCGCCGGCGATGATCGATGTCGACACGAAGTCAACTCCGATTCGTCGAACGAGTGGACCAAGACGGCGAACCAACCGATAACGACCGCGTCGCCCAGGTGTACCGACATTCGGACGGCTACCCGGAGAGCGTGCTTCGCGATCTTGCGCAGTTGAAGGAACTTCTCGACGCGACCCGCGCCGAGCGAGGACCGGGTTACACGGCAGCGTCGTTCGTGTTCCTCGACAAGCTCTCGACAGTCGACCTGTATCTGGATGGTGACCCAGACCGAACAATCGACGCAACACAGCCAGCGGATCTCCTTGACGCGTCCAATATGGAGCATCTGGACCAGCCACTGTTCCTGCTTGGGCATGGCGTCGAGAATCCAGCCGACGGTATCCACGGCGACGAGGAGTACCTCTACGTCGTCGAACTCCCGACACAGAATCCGTTCGAGGAGCCATCCAAGTGGACGGTCAAGGTGAGCGGTCACTCCGCGTTCCCCCGCTGGGATGGCCCGACCGAGGAAGCCTTCGAGCGGGCTAGCTGGCAGTTCCACGGCCCGCTTGAGCACGCGCTCGAAGAGATGGTCACTGAGCCGGCGTGAACACCGAGCCCGCTCAGATGATGCCGCCGATGACGAGTAGTCCGACGACGAGCAGCAGCGTCGCGACCACGCTCCCTCCGGCCAGTAACTTGTTCTCCATCGCCTTCTCGTGGATCGGCATGTCGGCGTACTCCGCGCGGAACGCCTCGAGATTCTGTTCGTCGTAGAAGTACTTCGTCTTCAGCGCGAACCGTTCCGTCACCGCACAGCCCGTACAGACCGGCTCGCCTTCCAGCCGCTCCGTTTTGGTGTGGCTGGTGCAGGCAATTGCCCCGCAGTTGGGACAGTAGGTGTACGTCTCCTCGACACCGCTCTCATCACAGTGAACGCACCGATGAATCCCGTCCTCGGAGGTCACTCTGGACGGGCCCGCTGCGTAGTACTCGTAGGGGTAAGTATACTCCTGGATGTCAGTGGTCTGCCGAACCTCGGGGAGGTACACTGGTTCGATCGACTGGACGGAGATGTCCGAGCGGTTCGGCTCACAGGTCTTGTTGTACGTGACGTTGTTGTCGCCGGTGTAGGTAACCGTCGTCGTGTGGTGGTTTTGGAGCCGGTCGACGGCCCACTCCTTGTACTCCGTTTGAGTCTGCCCGAACCGATGTTCCCCGACATCGTCGAACACCTCTCCGAACTGCTCGGCGTCGAGGTCGACCGTGGCGTGGAGGTTCTCCGTGACCAGCGTCGCGACGTCGTCAGCAGCGACCTGTGGCTGCCCGCGTTCGGCGTGAACGATGAACCGCGTCCGCTCGTTGATTCGGTGGATGATGCCCACCGACGTCTCGAAGACGGCGTTCGTGTCCGCGGTGACCGCGACCACCGGGCAGAACGTCACCGTTGAGTGTGGGTCTGGGAGGTCGGCGGCCTCGATATTCTCGATGTCGCGGAACGCCTCCATGACGGGCGCGTCGACATCGGCGGCCGGGTCGTGCGGGCGGAGCGTCTCGTCGCAGAGGATCTCGATGCGACCGTTGTAGAGGTCGAGGCCGATCTCATCGGCGATCTCCCGGAGGTCCTCGCCATCGAGCAACTCGATTGGATGGGGATCATCGTTCTGCTGGAGGCGGTCAGCGTACTCCTGAGCGGGATTCGTGAACCGGCCGGTCGTGACGACCATGCCGCGTTTGGGGCCGTCGAAGTCGAACGTCGCGATCGCCGAATGGAGCTTCTGGACGACCGGCCGCCCGACCGTCCCCGTGTGCTTGCACTCGACGATGATCGCACGCCGCGTGCCGTCGACGACATCCTCCATCAGGACGTCGCGGCCCTCGTCGGCCGTCTTCTCGGCCTGGCGGACGTTCTCGTAGCCGAGGTTGCGGAACACGTCCTCCATCACGTCCTCGAACTCGAACCCCGAGAGATCGTCCAGTACAGCCATCCCGATATACCTGGACAGTGCGTTGCAACTGTCAAATACGTTGTCGAACACAGCCCGTCCTGTTTTTTGAATCCCCGAGAGGGGTGCGGGGGTGAGCGAACGAGGCTCCCGCGAACCAACCTATGAGTGGAATCATCGACCCACGCTCGCATGTACAGTCACGGACCTCGGCCGATCCCGACGTCATCTACGTCGGTTACCGCCGTCGAGGCCGCGCCATCGTCGAGAAGCAATCGGATCAAGAACAGCTCACGCCAGAGCAGAGTCTCGAGCTGGCGAATCACAGTCCTTCGGGATTCGAATGGGGATATTGTGGCAGCGGGCCGGCCCAACTCGCACTCGCCCTTCTGCTCGATTACACGGGCGACGAGGCGTTCGCCCTCGATCACTACCAGGAGTTCAAAACCGAGGTCGTGAGCCAACTCGAATGTACAGGCCCCGACGGATGCTGGCGCCTCACCGGCAGTGACATCGACGCAGTCCTGCACGAAACATTCGGAGAGCCGGTCGCACCTTCCATCTAAGTATCAATCACCGAGAGTAATCCATGTCAGAACACAACCAGTCGTCTCGTTCGAACGGCGAATCGACCGAAGCCAGTGAACAGCGGACACGAACGGAATACGTCGAACGCAGTGATGTCGGCGTCTCCCTCACCGTGAAGCTCAAACGGGGAACCGGTACCAGAGATCAAGACGAAGTGATCGCGAAGGCGAAAGGCAAGACCCTCGAAGACGCCCGCAAGGACATGGAAATCCTCAGAGAGTACATCCACGATCTCGCTGAGGACGCCCGTCAGATTCAGCCGGGAGAAGACGGGTAGCGGAGAGCGCTGTTTTTTCGCGCCTCAGCAGTGCTGGAGGCGATCATCTGTGACCAATCCTGATGGACAATCGACTGACGCAAACGAGCTTTCACCAGAGCAACGGCTCGAAGCCCCGAATACGCGACTCATCAACGCCGGCATCGTGACGATCAACGATATGGAGACGCTACGAGCCTGCGTCGCCTACGAGAACGCGAATCAGCAGCGCGTCCAGATCCTGCGCCGACTCGAGCATCGGGCCAGCGAAATCCGCGCAGAAGACGGTTGACCCAACACCCGGAGGTGTCTGTTGGAGCCTCGGTGGGTGGAAGCTCAATCCAGATGAGCGATCGAATCGAAATCGAGATTCAGCGACAGACAGCGTTCGGTGACGATTGCCAGCTCGAAGTGACCGAAGCGAGCGTCGAGACCTCACTCGAGAATTTCGGTGCCGACGTGGATCACCGCGACCGGATTCGCGGCTTGATCGCCCCGAGCCGAGTGAGTTCGGCGTCGACGACCGACCCGAAGTTGAGCAAACATCGGAGGGTGATCAGTCGACCCTCTTCGCTGATACAGACGAAGACCAGCAGACCCTCGCTGGTGATGATGGGGTCAGCCGCTGTCTCTTCGAAGAATAAACTGCCCCTGTTGATTAGTTATCCGCCGAAATATTATAGTCTGAACTATAATAGTCTGAGTTCTAACTTTGAAGCGACGCTGAGGGCCTAATAGCCGGTGGTGGTTTTTCGACCCCCAGCAGGGGTGCGGGGAATCCGAACGCCCGCATTCAACCGATGGAGACGGATCCGACCACCGACCCACGAGCAGTCGTACAGGATGCAAATGAGCGATGGCAGGCGAGTACAGACCGCGTTGAGTACGTCGGGATGCGCGTCGACGGAACGCCAGTTGTCCTGAAACTCACCGCACACGAACGCCTCACCCCCAATCGAAGTCACAATCTCGTGCGGCATAGCCCGGCAGAATTCGACTGGGGCTACGTTGGGAGCGGACCGGCACAGCTCGCCTGTGCGCTCCTCCTCGATTACACCGACGACGAAACCATCACCCAGCAACACCATATCCAGTTCCGCGACGACGTGGTCAGTCAGTTGGTGTGTGATGGCCCGGCCGACTGCTGGCACCTCACCGGGGAGGATATCGAGGCGGCACTCGCCGAATTCGAAGAGTACCGAGCACTCACGCCAGATGGTGGGACGCCGTCATCGTCACTACCGGCGAATTGGAGTGCGGTGAGCCGGACAGATCGGACAGTCTTCCAACGTCGGGATATCGACCACTACGTCGTCCTCGCCGAAGGGAGCGAAGAGTGGTTGATCATACTTTGTGCGCAGGGGGACCGGGCGTATCCCGCCCCGCTTGACCATCGAACACTTCCGGTCGAGAACGATCCTGCTTCAGCCGTGCAGGCACTCGTCGCTGAGAGTAACGATCTCGTCGAGCCAGAGGGGGAGACCTGATGGAGAACATCCGACTCTCGCGAGCAACGTACCAACTCATCGAACGCGCCGTCACGGCGCTGGAGTGCATCGGCCGAGAACTCGAGCGATACAACGACCGGCACGAGCGAACAGCTGGGAAAGACACAGACGAGACGAATCCCGGCGAATCATGACTGGCGAAGCGACGCTTGACGACTTCGAGAGCGAGAATTCAGCTGGTGAGTCCCGCTCGCTCACGCTGGAAGAGCGACTCCTCACCCCGATCTCTCCGTCCATCGGTCTGCGAGTGATTCCCGGTCGCGGCACTCCGCTCTATCTCCAAAATCGGGGAAGCGAGCGGTATCTCTTCCGCGACGACCACGATCGGTGGTTCATCCTCCAACCGTCGGCGAAAGACTCTGAACAGGCGTTCATCCGCTGGGTGTATCTCCCAGCAGACAGGCCCGAACGGCTGGTGCAGTCGGCGCTTCGTCGACGGACGGTGATCGGGTACGACTACGTCCGGCGGTCGGTTGCACCAGACCCAATCAGATCAACGGTGACGGCGATGTTCGTCACGGAACGCTGGCCCGAGACAGCCTACGAATGTGGATCGTGTGAGACGCTGTTCGATACGGCACGAGAGCACGCCCTCCATTGCTGGGATGTTCATCCCTGGGTGCCGAATCCAGAGCAGGTACGCCGGCGGCGTCAGCCCGACGAGTGAGTTGGAAAATCCTGGGCAGGTATCGAAGCCGTCCAGATAATTAACCAACAAAGTGCGAGTTCTGGGATTTAATGTTGGTTAATAGCGGACCGCGGCTCCGTTTATTGCCCCTCTGAGAGGGTGCAGGGCGGGCGGATTCGCCCTCGCAGACCACATTCATGTCGCTCGATATCAGCCCCAGCAGCAGCACTGAACGCGAGATTGCCGCTGCCAGACAAGCCGACAGCGTGGCGTTCCTTCATCGAGCGCCGTTCTCTCTGGATGCTTACAGGCTCGGCTACCTACCTGGGTTCCGAGAGGACTGCGGATATCAGCAGACTCAGTTCAAGCATTTGGACATCCCCGTCGGGATGTTGGATAACGACTTTCGGAATCCCGATCTGGATCGATACGTCGCCCGGTTTTTCGAACACGAACCCAAGGTCGGCGTGATTGGAGACGTGTACGACCCCGACGACGTCGATAGGTACGTGGCCGCTGCGCGCGAGATCCAGGCGAGCTATCCCGATGCAGACCTCGTCATCGTCCCCAAGTGCCGCAAGGTGATCGACATGATTCCCGACGACCTCGTGCTCGGCTACTCACGAGGGTATGCCGACCGATTGGCCCACGAGTTCTCCGAGCCGACCGACTGGCGGGGCCGTCGTGTTCATATCCTTGGTGGAAGCCCGCCGAAACAGCTCGACGTCATCGAGCAACTGACCCGACCGACGCTCACGGACGATCCACCGGCCGACATTGCCGGTCTCGACTGGAACGGCCTGCATCGCGGGGCGCAGTTCGGAGAGTTCTGGACGGCTGACGGGTGGGACGACAGCGGTCGCGACACTGACCACGTCACGGTTCGCAAGACGGTCCGCCACAGTCTCGCCCGTCTCAAGGAATTCTGGCAGGCCCAAGGTGTTTGGCCCGAATCGACACCACAGGACGACTCCTTCGAGATCGAGTATGAGGGGCCATCGCCGGGGGATCTAGATGGTGCTGCGTGTACCGAATGCGAAGCCAACGTCTGGATGACTCAGCGCGGTCCATTCGTTGCCGAATACGATACTGGGGCTCTCTGTGGCTACTGCAGCTACGACTGCTACTTCGCCCACCGCCATCGAAATAACCTTGAGGAAGTCGCCGGCGAGCAGAGCGTCTACCTCCCGCCGGCGTGACGCAGCGAGCTGTTTTTCGCGCCCTCCAGAGAGAGCGAGGGCTCGATCCAGAGAGTCCTCAGAGATGGTGATTTTCCGTGAGTCAACAACAGCGTCCGAACGATGTCTCGATTAACGACATTCCAGTCGACGTATCGAACACCCAATCAGGCGAGGTCGATCCCGCTGAGGTACCCGAGGAGATCCGGTCGATCACTCGTGGACTCGCGAGCGAGCAGCCGCCGACGAATCCGCTCGTCGTCCTGAAGGCCGCCCGCTGGTGGTATATACATGGCAAGGGCGGAACCGATCCTGCGTTCCAGTGGGCCATCGAGTGGGCACGACACCTCGCGGCGGACACGCCGAGCGATGTCGACCAGTTCGACGCGTTCCTCGAGTATCTCGTCACGGTCGGCTTCGCTGACGAGAAGACAGCGCTTCGATAACCGATCCCCCATTCACACTGCGGGGTGTTTGACCGGGGACTATCTCGAACAGAAACGAGTCTGACCGCAACCTGTGCAGATAGAATAACATTCACTTAGAATTGGTAGCACACAACGTCTTCTCCACCACAGGTCGGACACGTTTCGGCGTCTTCGGAAAGGGTCGTTCCGCAGTGTCGGCACTCATACAGGGTAGACGGGCTGGACGTGCGAGTCCCAACGACCCCGCGGAGCGTTTCGACGAGACCCATTCTCCCGGTGATTGTGTCGCACTGGTTGTTAATCCCAGCCTCCGATAGCAACCCCGACATAAACCCCGCAGTCGCGCCGTCGTTTATTGTGCGCCCCCGAGGGGTGCGGCGCGTCCTGACCTGACGCAGCGCCGTCGTACTCGACGTGATGCAATCCATGTTGACTGCCAGTGAGACGTCGGTCTCGTTCGAGGAAACCGACACACGGAACAACGAGATGCACAGCACCATCGAAGACTGGATCGACGAGCTCGTCGTTGATGTCGACGAGGCGAAAGCCAGCCAGCAATTCCAGGAGTGGCTCGACGTTCAGTCCCGGTTCCATGACTACTCACATCGCAACACACTCCTGATCAAGCTCCAGTGTCCCGAGGCGACCCGCGTTGCGGGCTACAATACCTGGCGAAATGAGTTCGACCGGCACGTCCAAGAAGGTGAACAGGCGATCTGGATCTGGGCACCCATTATTACGAAGCAGTGCCCAGAGTGCGAGAATTCACCGAGTTACCACGAGCAAAGCGACTGTGACTACGACGAGACACCGGCCGAGGAGTGGTCCGAAGGACTGGTTGGATTCAAACCAACGGCAGTCTTCGATGTGTCTCAAACCGAGGGCGAACCGCTCCCCGAGTTGGAAACCGAGGCAACTGGTGACGCCGACGACCTGGTACCAGCACTCCTCAATGCAGCAACTACGCTCGATATAGACGTCCGTGTCGTCGACGCTGCTGAATGGGAGCATGGCGACGCGAAAGGCGTCTGCAAACACCAGAACCTCCACGAATGCCAACCCGTCGTCGAAGCGAAAGCCCGCCCGAATCAGGCCGACCTCGCGGTCACGTTGATTCACGAGTATGCCCACGCGCTGCTCCATTTCGAGGGCGACGACGAGCCCGAGCGCGCAGAACGCGAGGTCGAAGCGGAAGCCGTTGCGTACATCGTCGGGCGGTATTTCAACCTGGATACGAGCGGGTCAGCGTTCTATCTTGCCGCGTGGCAGGACGACGATCCGGAGAGCATTCAGGAGCGTCTCGGCCGGATCAGTTCGACCGCTCAGGAGATCATCGACACAGTTGTAGAGGGCTGAACACCCCCTCCCCGGCTGTTAACCAACGCCTTGGGGTACTAGCCCACTCTGTTGGTTAATTCGTTCGGCGTCCGACCCTGCGTGTTTCGATCGGTCCCAAGACATACCCCACCGACAGTCGATGTTATCGTTCAGAATCGATTCGGCGCTGCTGGTCACGAAGGAACTCAACGACGGCATCGATATCCTGTTCGGGAACCGTTTGCTGTTCGAAGACTCCTTTGAACGCGTCCGCAAAATCTTCCGACGTGAGTCGGTCGAGAACAGTCTCGATGCGACCAGCGAGCTTCTTGGATTTCCCGCGATGCAGATGGGTCGCGATCCGGTCGAAATCCGCGCCAGCAGCCAGCACCACCAGATCCCGGGAGTCCGCCTTGCGGCCACTGTGAAGTTTTACTGCAAACAGCAACTCCCGTTCCGGAATCCTGGCTGTTACCGGGCGCCCGGTTCGCAGTTCCTCGGTGACAGAGTGCTGGGCCAGATAGCGATACGACCATTCAGCTTCCGTCTGGCGACAGCCCAGCGCGTCCACCATCGCGTCGAACTGAACCGGATTCCCGATATCTTTCGTAAACCGGATAGTCCGGCCCTCGTAGAGTTCGTTTCGCTCGACATCGGCCGTTTTCTCGTAGCCGCGGTCGGTGAGAAGGTCCGTGTAGTCGTCGACCGCTTGGGCCGGAATGACGACGTCGACGTCCGTGGTGAAGCGCTGATTGAACGCCGCAATCGCCCACCCACCGACGAGGACGTATGGCAGGTCAGCGTCAATAACGGCCTCCAGCGTATCCAGCAGCTCGTCTTCGCGTTCACCGAGACTCATACGTTCAAACGCGGATCCTCGTGGGACGCGTCGATATCGCGGTCGTACTCATCGGCGATCATCTCCAACGCCGGCTCGTAGTTCACCCGGTACTCCAACATATGCTCGATTGCCTCGTCCAACGGAATAACCGGATTGCCGTCAACCCACTCGCGAGTGATCTCCCCACTCGTCGGGAACAACACGTACGAGACGGTCGCGTCGTAGTCGGTCGCGTCCGGCCGCTCTTCGATCCGGCTCGGAATCCCGAACTCATCAAAGAATGCCGTCCACTGCTCGACATCCCGGTCGGCGACCTGGATGAAGATCGGATAGTCGTCGTGGCCGCGGGCGATCTGATAGCCGCCGTGGGTCCAGACGTAGACGCCGTCGATTTTCGTGTACGCAAAGGGCATCCCGGCGAAGTGCGGAATGACGTAGCCCTCGTCGATCGAGGGGGAAGCAGCGCGAGAAATGGCCGCGACGAGATCGTAGTAGCGATCCCTGACAGCGTAATTCTCGATGTAGACGCCGTCCTCACGCCGGATGAAGCCTGCGTCCTCCAACCGCTCGATCCAGTCGTAGACCCAGGAGTAGGAGCCGTCGATCTTCTGAGCGATTCGACGGATCGAGTCGCCCGGCCGGGCCGCGACCATGATTTTCGCCGCGGTCTCGTCGACGTACTCCATCATCGCTAGTTATCGGTATCGCATCTAACGGTATTAGTCTTGTCCCCCGTATTCCCTATGACGTTATCGCCATACAGATATACCATTCTTAGCCCCGGTAGTCCGATCCGGCTCAGCATTCGAGCAGAGAGGGGTTAACCAACAGAGGATACGATTGATCGGTATTTGTTGGTTAAGTTTTTCAGCGCCCGCCGAGGGGCGGAGGCGCACTTCCGTCTCCACCGACCCATGACCGACCAATATCTAACGACCGTTCTCGACGAGGCAGAGCGAGTCGCAGAGCACCACGAGCAGGTCGCCCAATCTTCAGACAATCCGAATCACGAGTATCTTCGGTACGCCGTCCTTCGGCTGCTCGAAGACGAGGCTGACGAGACATCGGTGGAGATACCGCAGATCGACGGCCTGACCGTTGGATACGGGGAGGATAAGGCGATGTGCGAGAGCTGGGACGACGACGTCGAGTGGTGGGAGACGGTTCCGCCGCAGACGGAATGTACTCGCTTTCGGATGTTCTACCCCGAGAAGCACGAGGCTGTTCCCCGAGTCATCGTCGACGTGATGGCAGCACTCGGGGCGTGGCGTGTCTGGACTGGGAGCGCAGCCGCGTGCGGCTCCTATGACCATCGCGAGCGCCGCGAGGTCCATTACCTCTGGCCGGAAGGCCATCCGGTGGAGGAAGTGCTCCACGAGCGGCTTAGTGGCCCTGCGGAAGCCGTCGCTCCCGACGGTGGCCGAACGGGCGACGTTCGCGACCGACTGGTCGTCGACGAGAACCCAAAGTCACAGGACGATCTCGAGCCCCGCACGAAGCGTGCCGTCGCTGAAGCGATGGACGTCTCGCTCCTCTCGAAAGGTGGCCGCTACGAGGTACAGTCCGCGTCCGGCAACAGGTACGAAGTCGACGTCATCGACGAATCGTGTACCTGCCCTGACTGGGAGCAGCGTTCACCCGAAGGCGGCTGCAAGCACCTGCGCCGCGTCGATCACGAGATCAAACGGGGCCGCGTTCCCCGACCAGACGGCCGCCTTCCCTCCCCGTAGTCGTGGCCAGACTACTCCACGGGACGGACTGTGTCGCCATCCCGACGGACCCGGTCGAACGTTGAGAGATACGCGATCCGGTCGTGAACCTCCTCGTCATCCAGCTCCAGTTTGGCGGCCAGTTCGTCGACGGTCATCGGTTCATCGAGTGCCTGGAGGACTTCGAGCCCCCGGTAGTACCTATTCGTGAGCTCTTGGACGCGGCCCTCGATCGGCGTGGTCACTCCGTACCGCTCCTCGAGTTCGACCAGGGCCTCGTTCGCGAACGTGGCGAACTGATCGTCACCCAGGCGTTCGATCTGGGCTTCGAGTTCATCCCGGACGACGTCGTAATCGAGGCCGGCCTGCACGAGCATATTCATGTCCTCGATGTCGTCATCGCGGCCTGCGATTGCCTTGAACAGGAAGATATCCTCGTTGCTGACCAGCCGGACCATCAGTCGATCCGTGTCGAGGAACGGCTCGCTGCGCTCTTGCATCCCGTCGGTGAGCACGAGCTTGTTCGCGACCTGCTGGTTGAAGATGTCAAGGCGACACCCGTCGTCGTTCTCGACGCAACTCGTCGCCCCCAGCGCCCGGTAATCTGGATCCAGCGATTGAACCTCCGCATACCCGAGGTCCATCAGGACCGCCCACAGCTGACCGTACGCGTCGCCATCCGGGACGACCAGGTCGATATCTTTCGTCGCCCCCTTGAGGTCGCGCAGCGACATCGCGCCACCACCAATCAGGTAGACCGTGAGCGGTTCAGATAACCCGTCCCCGATTCGCTGGAATTCGTTCTCGATGTACTCGCGTCCGAATGTTGGTCTCATTATGGTAGTGACACCTCGTAGTCAGCCGCCAACTCCTGGAACTCGTCCCACTCCGGGAGCCGGTCGTTGTCGACCTCGCCGTGGGTCTCGAGGTAGCGGAGCAAGGCGTCGATTTCGTCTTCGAGACCATACGTCGCCGCCTGCTCTCGGAGGGCCGCCTCGTCGACGTCGACGTGGCTGAGCAGGAGGAGACAGTACGAGCGGTGGCGGCTACCGTCGTCGATCAGCAGCGTGTGACAGCAGAGCTCCGCCGGCGAGACTGCGTCGAGGTCCTCGGAATAGACGTAGTAGCGGTGGCCGGTGAGCAGAAACTGGAGGTCGAAGGCCGCGAATCGAGCAAGACCGGTTTCGTGGAACCCCTCTGCATCGATCTCCGTCTCGGCCTGCGCGAGTAATTCGTCGTAGTTTTCCCAGAGAATCGTGCCCTTCGGGGCGACGGCTTCGAGGCGTTGACGATGCAGATGGTGTGCGAGTTCACGGGCGAACTCGTGGAGGCGGTCGAAGTCGGCGTTGAACTCGTAGTAGCCGTCGACGGTCCCGACGAGCCCACGGTCGCGAAACCGCTTGAGGACGCGGTTGACCGTGTTGCGGTAGTTGTCGCTCCGGCCGGCGATCTCGGAGACGGTTCGCGGCTGGTCGAGGTAGTACAGTACTTCGAGTGCCTTGCCGGTCAGCAGTTCGGGGAAGTCGATGTGGGAGTGCTGGCGGACGAGGTCCTGGTAGCGTTCGACGGCGCGAGCATCTGACGGGATGACTCGTTTTCGGCGGCCGTCGCGTTCCGTGTAGACGAGTCCCTTTTCAACGAGGTCGGCGACGGCACGAGAGAGGTAGCTCTCGCTGTGGTCGAGCTTCGTCGCGAGTTCGGAGATCGTGTCGCCGCGGTCGACTGTGGCGAGGACCTCGAGTTCGATGCGCCGGAGCACGGTGTAACATAGTACGAAACGTATATATAAAGAAGTTTCGAGTAGTGTTACAGCCAGCAAGCACAGGAGCCGTCTCCATCGTCTTAACCAACAAAACTATGGATTCGTGGGCCGTGTTGGTTAACACGAGAGTAGCCGATGTCCGACGAACCCCCGGCCCCACCGGCGAACTTCCCGACGGAGATCGTCAACACGCTCAACGAGATGGACCCGGAGCAGCTCCGAGACGTTGCGACGTACGCTGAAGCGCTCGCCGAGCACAAGGAACGAGAGGCCCGTCGCGAGGAGTCGGCAGATCAAGAAGAGGTTGAAGAACGGCCAGACGATCTCCCAGACGACGTCCCTGCGAAGGCGACGATCACGATCAAGGAAATCAACGACAATCGCTACTATTACTGGCAGTGGCGGGAAGGTGATTCAGTGAAGTCGAAGTACAAAGGACCGGTGAATCCAGACGAGTAGACGAGATTCAGCTGTAGCCAGATGTTCGTTTCAACGTGATTCTTAGCGTAGCAGATGACACCCCCCAGAGTGTGAATGGGATCGGTTTACCCCACACCCCTCAGTGTGAATGGCCTACCAACGGGTACTCTCTGACGGGAATTTACGTTAGAAGAGACAAAGTAACACGTGGATAGATTACGCCTCGTTTACCCCCACACCCCTCAGTGTGAATGGTCCACCACCCAGGGTACTGCGATTAAGAAGTCCTTAACAGCAGAAGTCCTCTCGCCGTAGGGAGGGTTCTCGCCTCAGTGACGAAGCTTCGGCTTCGGCACAAGGCCTCGCCTTCTAGAATACGTCTACTCGAAGGACTGTTTAGACTGTAGTATAATAAAGATAACTACAACTGCGGTGCGGTGCAGTAGCGGACCGGGTCAGCTACCGTGGCAGAACGTGTAAGCCGCTCTCCGTGCCGTAATGGGACTCAGACAGACGACACAGCTTCTACGGATTGAGTCCAGCTCCGTCTTTACTACAGTCGTGACCTATGGGGGACCATTCACACCGAGGGGTGGGGGTGTCACCATCCCATCAACGTCTGGAGTTCCGGCGTTGAGTTGATCAGCCCAGTTCGTGTACTCTCCACGTCTCCTTGGAGCGAATACGACCTGAACTTCCCCTGATCTCCGCCTTCCTTCTTTTTCGATTCGAGAACTCCTGTCGTCACGTGCTTGTTCAGAAGCTCAAGCGCACGATTGTACCCCTTGGGCTCTACTTCGACGTCCCGTGCTACTGTTTGGTAAACCTCGTGAATCTCTGACGTCCGGAACCATTCTTTCTCCGGGTTATTCCGGTCAAGACGTGTGAGAGCAAACAGGAGTAATTTCCCGGACAACGGAGTCCCTTTCACCATTTCCATAAAGAGCTCAACTTCGACGAGTTCGTCAGCTTCGAGAACGTGATTCGCGGTCACGATCTCGTCGCCTTCTTCGTCAGCGATCTCGCCTGCATTCCGGAACAACCGGACTGCCCGTCGAGCGTCACCGTGTTCTTCAGCTGCGAGTTCAGCTGTGGTTGGAATCACCTCGTCGTCGAGGACACCGTCGTAAAATGCGTCCCGTCGATTTTCGAGGATTGCAATGAGCTGGTCTTCTTCGTACGGTGTGAACGTTCGGTGTTCTGGCTGGAGAGTCGATTGAACCCGTGACTCGATTTCTCCTTTGAATTCGATGTCGTTCGAAATCCCGATTGTAACGACTGGGAAGTCAACGTCGTCTTTTGATTGTGTCCGTGATAGCGTGTAGAGGACCTCGTTAACTTCTCCGTGCTTGTCGATTTCATCGATGATGACGACGAGGCCGCCAGAAAACTCCCGCTGAACAACGGGCCACAATTTCTGATCCCGATAATGTTCGGCTGAGAGGCCCTGATAGGGGACATCAAGCGGGTTCTCTGCTTTTGCGTTCACCTGCTCTGCGATCTTTCGGAAGGTGGAGGTATACGTAGAGATGGGGTCCGGATTAATGTAGGCAGTAACGATCGGGGAGTCCGTTCCTGCAGTTGCTGCTTCGAGCCGCTCGCAGACGTGTCTTGCAACTAGTGTCTTCCCCGTCCCGGTTTCTCCCCACTCCAGGACGTTATCCGGGACGCTGTTTGTCCGCATCTTTCGGAGATTCTTGGCCAAGAACGTGATATGGTCGTCTCGTCCGACGATTCGATTGGCGTCAGGGACGTTATCGATCTCGAGCAACCACGGCTTCTCAAAAATATCCGATTCGTCTTCGCTATCCCCCTCGTCGACATTTAATATCTCGTCGACGGTTGTTTGCGTGGAATCGTTGTTTGGCATGAGCGGACCAATTCGCCCCATTCACATATAGGTTGCCCGCCCTCGGTGTGATTGATTTACTTCCATTCACACTCCGGGGGGTGTTCCAGAGAGCAGGACCCCCCAGAGTGTGAATGGAATCGACCTCGTCGCCCACTTGTGATTTTGCTCACCTCAGAAGACATTTGAGACTACTCATCCGTTCCGGACTGCTGTAAACTCCGTCAGCTCCACCTCCCGTGTCTCCGCGAGTCTCCGTCTAATATCTGTACGACCCCACCCCAGCGGCAACAGCACGCTCTCAATCGCTCGAACCAGCTGCGTCTCGTAGTACGAAGCGTCGTAGGTCTCGATCT
Source organism: Haloarcula salina (assembly GCF_049603855.1). Lineage (GTDB taxonomy): Archaea > Halobacteriota > Halobacteria > Halobacteriales > Haloarculaceae > Haloarcula > Haloarcula salina_A. Next base: position 118,871 of record NZ_CP187149.1, read on the forward strand.
CTTCGTGGGCGAGGGCGACCCGGTCTCGCGAGGATTTCTCGTCGTCGACGACCACGTACTCGATATTCTGGCCCGGGTGGACTGCCAGATCCTGCTCGCGAGCCCGTTTCAAGGCCGCCACGTTCTGGGTATTCTGTGAGTAGTCTTCCAGGGGCTTGGAAACACGATTCCGCTCGACGAGCCGCTCCACTGCAACGTTGCCCGCCTGCAGTTCGTCGATTGCTCGTTCGAGACGTCCGAGCACTGCGTCCGGTGACCGCGTGGCATCGAGCCGGTCGAGACAATCCCGTTGGACGTCCTCTATGAACGGCGGGGTCGAACGCTGTCGGGCTTCGATACCTCTGATCTTGAAGTCGTCGTCGCCGGCGACCTTCCCGAAGTACTTCGTCAGCGCGCCGGCGTCGCTCTCGCGCTGCGGGACGAACGCCACCCAGTCGTAGTGGGCTTCGTGTTCGAGCCGAATCTCGACGCGTTCCGTGATCTCCGTCGCGAGCGTCTCGAGGTCCTCGCGGTCATCGTCGTCGACGTCGGGGTCTGGGGTCACCCAGATGGAGTCGACGATGCCGTGGACGACGCGCCAACCGCCGGCTTCCAGTCGCTGTTTCGCCGTTAGTAGAATCTCGCGGGCGAACGCGTTGATTGCCTCGTGGCACTCGATGCGGCCGAACTTCGCGTTGCTGAACCCCTGATAGCCGAAGCAGGCGACGAGGATCCACTTTAGCGCTCCCGACCGCCCTTCGAGTTCAGCCAGGCGGTCCTCGTCGGGGTCGTCCCGTTCCTTCTCGCGACGGATGGCCGCCTTGATCCCGTCGCGCGCGTCGATGATCGGCTGTAGCACGTCGACGAGGTAGCCCCGGTCGTCGCAGATCGAGTACCTGAGGCCAGGGACGTCCTCGCGGTCGCTGTGGCAGTCACACCGGATGACGTCCGGCGAGACGTTCCGGGTACAGATGATGTTCGGATACAACGAGGAGAAGTCGAGTTCGTGGACGTTCTCGTGGAGGCCGACCTCGGGGGCGAAGATAAAGCCGCCGCGGTCGGCGTCGTGGAGCGTTCCCATCGGCTTGTAGAACTCGTGGCGCCAGGAGTTCCACGGAACGAGGACACCGCGGTCGTGGGCCTCGCAGATCTGGATCGCCGTGAGAACGTTCCCGATCGACGCCCACGCAAGCTCCTGGACGGGTTTTTTCGAGCGCGACACGAGGTCGAGGACGCCGTCGAGATTAGTCTCCCCGTAGAAGAACGTGTTCGACTCGTCGATAATCGCCCGCCCGGGCACGTTGTACCGCGCCGGGGAGTGACCGACGCGGCCGTAGCTGGAGTACGTCGACCGGCTCGCGAGCTGCTGGTAGTCGACGTCCGGCCACCGACTCAGCGAGAAGTCGCCGACGCCGGCGTCCGTCGCCATCTTGTACAGCGTCGGGACGATCTCGCTGGTTGAGCAGACCAGGACGTCCGGATCGTGTGCTTCGAGCGCCCCCTGGACGGCGGTCAGGATATCCGTCGGCGAGCCGGTGACGGTGTCGCCGGCGATGGACAGTTTCCCATAGACGTCGTTGCTCGTTTCGGTCACCGGAACGCTGAGCCGGAGCGTCGACAGCTCGCTCGCCGGCGTCGGATCGGTGCCGGTCTCCAGACAGTACCGGAACTCCCGCGAGAAGTCGACGTTGAAACAGGCGAGATCCCCGATTGGATAGTCCGACAGCTGGCGTGCCTGCCGGGCGAGTGGGGTGACGCGGTCGATGTGGGCGACGTCGACGGCGAGGACTGGTTCCTCGTCTCGTCGAAAGCCCGGTCGTCGCGCAACCATTTCGGTCGCGACGACGTCCGGGTGCTGGTCGTACACTGACTGGAGTATCGTGAGGCCGAGGTCGGCATCAGGGTCGCGAGCGGCGACGTAGAAGCGTGGGGTGTAGTCACCGCGCTCGGTTGCGACGGCGCCGTCGGCGGTTGCCTCCCACTCCAGGACGCGGCCGTCGTCCAGAAAGTCGATACTGAACGGCATCGTCACGGGTTCGCGTCCGGTGGGGCGCTCTCTTGGTCATCGCTCGTTGTGACTGCGGCTTCGAGCTCCTCGAGGCGTTCCTCGTGGTCGTCGAGGCGGGCCTCCTGTTCGAGATTGATGCTGAGCAGCGCCGGCAGGAGCGGATTCTGGTGGTTCAACAGCCCGCTTGCGTCGGCGTGCTCGCGGGCGTACTCGAACAGCCGGTCGAATCGCGGCTGGTCGCGACGCCGCAGTGCCCGGCGGAAATCTGCCCAGCGCTCTTCGATGGCCCGTAGCGCATCCCGGTACGTCGGGTTCGTACGCCCCATCGCTATCGGTCTCCTGTACCGCTCGCCGTCCACGCATCGAGCAAGGGATCCGCGGTGGCCGCCACCGTCTCACCGTCAGTGGTGACGCCCGTCCCGACACCCTCCGGGGTCGGCGTCGACGGCGCCGGCGTCGTCGGCTCCATGCCGACCTGCGTGGCGCGTGCAGCGAGCAGCTGCCGCCAGTAGGCGAACGTCGTCTGGTAGTACGCGCCGTCGTCGACGGGATAGACGAGCGTCTCGAAGTCCTCGCCGACGACCCGTGGGCCCATCCGCGTCTGCTCGCACTCTAGGTGGTGGTCGGCGACCGTCGCGACTGACTCGGTGAATTCGTTTCGTTCGTTTCGTGTAACGAGTACCGGGATGTCGTACCCATCGGCGTAGGTCGCCAACCGGGCGAGAGTTCGGGCCTGGAGGGTTTTCGCGTGGGTCTCCCCGAGGGTATCGTCGGCGCGGTACTGGGCATCGACGGCCGGCGCGATGATGAGGGCGGGTGTGTGGGGGGACGTTTCCTCGTCGCGACTTGGTGCCCGTCGACCGGCCGCCCCGGCGTCGGTGGTGGACATTTGGATCGACTTGTTCACTGCCGTCGGGAGATCACAGACGGCGCCGTAGTGCTGGTACGCGGTAAATCCGCGTGCGACGTGGATTCGGTTGAGCAACCGTTGACTGGGAGCGATCTGGGCGAGTGTCGTCGTTGTCGCGTGACCATTTGCGTCGACCCAGAAGGCGGGCCCGTCGTGCAGGAGGAGATGGTCGAGCACGAGCGACTGCAGGATCGGGACGCCGCGGCCACCCTCGACGTCGAGCAGCGTGATGCCGTCGTCGAGCTGCGGTAACAGCATCTCGTCCGTAGCCGGATCGGCCTGGTCAGCGAGGGACCGATTGCGGTCAGCGCCCCGAGTTGGCTGGTCCACCGCTAATCGGTTCGACGTTGAGTGTTCTCCCATGCTCGACTAGAGGTCTACTTTCCCGAAAAGCCGCGGCGTGTCGCTTCCGCGTTTCAGGGAAGGCACGAGACAGATACTGACCCTGACTCAGCCGTCGAGTTTCCCCGGTCAATCGATTGTTTCCAAGAACGTTTCCAGGATATCCATAGTACCTGCTGACGAATACTCAGTTGTAGTGGGTATTGAGAGAGGCCCTTTTTTGGTACATATTCGGGTCCACGATCAGTGATTCATTTCGAGTGATAGCAGTCGTTGGGGAGAATGGGCATGGCTCCGTAGTATTCCAGTGTTTCCCTTAGTGATTGGTACTGGGTTGAGATTAGTTCGCTCATTGCTTCCCCTGCTTTCCGGATATGCTCATTTCGATTCCCTGCCCCAAAGTCGTACTCCGCGTGCTTCTTGTATTCGTGTAGAAGCTTTTCGACTTGGAAATCGGGGACTCTGGTGTCTGACGTTATAATCGGTGCATTCGTTACCTGAGTCCTCTCTCGCTTTTTTTCCGTGAGGGTGTAATAGTGATATTGGCCGTCGCGCTCTACGACTTTCAGCCCATTCTCTGCTATTTCGGGGTTCATCCACAATATTTCGCCTTGGAAGTCTCCACCTGTGTATTCGGCTACGAATACCTCTCTCAGCCAGATTGTAAGCTGTTGAGGATCGACTTCAGCCCAGTTCCGAGATATGTCTGAAAGCATTTTCTCCATCTCAGGAGACCCCTTGACCTCGTCTACGTAGGCCCTTTTCTCAGAACGGATTTCTTGGATCTTCTCGCCTATGTTATCAAGTAGTTGATTTAGATCGTGCGGTGCTTGCTCATCTAAATGATATTCCAAAAAATGATCTTTCAACGTAGTCGAGACTTCATCTGGGTAGGGCCTGAAACCATAACCTGCGAGCTCAGCAACAAGTGATTCGGTACCTCCGTCGGCACCAAGCGGTGAGGAGGCCCTGTAAGATGGTAGGTTATTGAGCCAAGGCTCCAGAACTTGTTCACGGATGTCGTTCGTATGCCGTATTCTCACCCTGGTCCGGATATCTTTTCTCAAAGTCCAGTAGGTTGCGCCAGCTATCGAGAGTGTCGCTAATATCCCTCCGATGGTGAGAACAGTACTTAGAGACACCATCTATGTGAATCCTGTTCTCTCCCTAGTGATTAGAAGCTTGTTCACAAAATACAGCTCAACTGAACAGCCCTCATCATCACTTGGGATTAAATGAGATTTGTTGCGGCGACGAGATTCCTGTGCGACCACGTTGAAGATGCCTCCCTCCAAACTCCTAGGTATGTGTGGCCGAAACTCGCTCTTCATCGACCAGGCTGACCTCGAGGCCCGCTTCGATGCCGAGGTCGTCGCGGACGGCGGGTACACACCCCGATACAACATCGCTCCTGGCGAGGATCTCTACATCATCACGAACGAGGCCTCCGACGAGATCGACGCCTATCACTGGGGATTGATTCCGTTCTGGGCGGACGAGCCCGAGGAAGGCATCATCAACGCTCGTTCCGAGACGGCCGACGAGAAACGTGTCTTCGAGCGGGCGTGGGAAACCCGTCCCTGTTTGGTTCTCTCGTCAGGGTTCTACGAGTGGAAAGCGCCGAACGGCGGTTCGAAACAGCCCTACCGGATTCACCGCGAGGACGACCCCGCGTTCGCGATGGCGGGGCTCTGGGACGTCTGGGAGGGCGACGACGAGACGATTTCGTGCGTCACGATTCTCACGACGGAGCCGAACGACTTGATGAACTCCATCCACGATCGGATGCCGGTCGTCCTCCCGAGGAACGCCGAATCCGACTGGCTCGCCGCAGATCCGGACACTCGCAAGGAACTGTGCCAGCCGTACCCGAAGGACGATCTGGACGCCTACGAAATCTCGACGCGGGTCAACAACCCCGGCAACGACGATCCCCAGGTCATCGAACCACTGGACCACGAGCAATCGGGCCTCGGCGAGTTCAGTTCCTGATAGCTGACGGGGTCATGGTCACTGCATCGGCGACGCAGCTGCCGAATCGACGAGCGAGTACTCTCGGTCCCGACTCGTCCCCTCCGCCTCAAGGAGGTTGTACTAGCCATTTTCGAGAGATGGGTTCGGACAGTACGATTTGTTCGAGGGTCATCGACCTCGTCTATGTAGCGGTCGTGAATCTCGCTGTTCCGAGCGGCCAATCGTCGCGAACGATATCGTGGACGACCCGTTGGTGAGGGGCGGGCGAATCAAGGCTCTGCTGGATGCCAACGGCGGTTGATTTCCTACTGCTCTTCCGAGGCGGTGTCTGAGCCGTCTGAAAGTGGCTGATCCTGTAATCGACCAGCGGGATAGTATCGACCCTCGTCTTTGCTATAGAGGTAGGTCTGGATCGGTCTGAGTGTGTTTGATTTTCGCCCGAAGAGAAAGGCGAGCCCTATCGGGCCAGCTATGAAGAGATGAATGGTCGATGTTTTTGGCAGTTCTTTGACCGCGTCTCGTACCTTGGTTCGGAAAACATCTGCAGCATGGGCTGCCTGTGCCGGGGACAGTTCCACATCGGGCCCATCTTCCGGTGTCAATCTGAGAACGCCGTTGAAATCCGGAAGGTCGTTATGCATCTGTTCTATCTCCGGTTGCACATCGGCAGCGATGTTGACGAGCACCGCCAGCTCCGATCCGTGATTCGGTTGTCGCTGGAGATCTCCTTCTAACCCGCTTTCCTCTTCGTCGATATCGAGTTTCCATTCTGTCATCCCGGCAGGGCCGGTGGGTTGCATCCACGTTGCTTGGATACGACGTGTGGTTGGAAGACAGTAACCGGCCGCGAAAGCAGCGGGAAGATGCGTTCGGCCACGGAAGCGGAGGGGGCGGCCCGATGCGTTTTGAATGAGACAGTCCGTTACCGTAGTTAACGCCGGGAGTAGACGTTGGTTCCATACTTCTTGGGATGGTGGACCATGTTCGAAAGATCTTGACCAGTCAATAGCAATCGCTGGATCGATGTCGTGAGCCGGCGATTCGTAGGTGTCAAGTGAGCATTCGAGAGGCTCGCCGTCCGGTAAATACCCATCTATCCGCTCGATCCGCTCTGATAAGACGGCCTGGACGACATCTGTAGCTTTGTCAGACGTGGCCGCCTCTAGGGGGAACATTTTCCAAGCGGAAAAGTCGTGGAGGACCGGTGCCTCGTTGAGTATCGATTTGGCCTCTCCAACGCTGATATCGGGACATGGCACAACGACCACGAAAAACTCGTCATCCCTATCCCACCGACTATTGAACCCCGGCAACTCGTCGTTGAGAATGATGTCAGAGTCGGCTACGCCCTCACTAACGAGCGCAATTCCACTGGCTGTTTCCGGATTCTCCAGCTGGTCGATGATTTCATCTCTGAGTGGCTCCGGCTTCAAATCGAAGATATCCCGCCAAATCGGCACCCCGTGTCGCTCCAGTTCCGTCTGCAGGAAGTTGGCGACGTCCGTCTGTTCGTGCTTATAGCTGAGAAATACACGGCCAGTTGGATCAGTCATATATCGTCACCGACGTTGAGAGTTGAAGCAGCATCTGGGTTGTCAATCCGTTCTAACTGCTCGTATTCCTTACTATCGTGGAATAGATAGGCGTTAATCGAGAACTGACCCTCTTCGTCCTGACCAACGATGAAGAGTAGCGGATGCGGACAGTCGTAGCCGTCGTCGTTGGCGATTTCATTCATCGCAGTTCGATCGTCCCGACTGATATCGGGTGAAGCGCCGGGATGGTAGTGCCATTCACCGAGATAGTCGATACCGCTGCTCTCCCTGGCATCTTTGAGCCACTCCTCGACTTTGTCGGTTCCTCGGAGGAATCGAGTTGGTTCTTGAATGGAGTCCCGCGGTGGGTCTCGGGCATTAACCACTAGTGCTGGTCCATCGAGACGGTCGGTACCAGCCAAAATACCGCCCGTTTCACATGGATGTTCCTTTCGGCAGCGATCATACATCGCTTCAAGACACGTGGCCGGAATCTGTACGGTGATGGGTGATTCCGGCGCTCGCCATATTGTTCCGTCTTGGAAGGGAGGTGTGGCCTTTGAAATAGTCGGCAGCTCGTCGTCACTACCGGTCTCGAGTACGGTGAAGTGATTCTCGCGCAGACTCAATGCCGTCGCCTGATCAAGAAGCCGTGTCACTGTCCCAGCCCACGTCATCACCCGGTCTGTTCGGATAACTGATGCTGGGTGCCAGCAGCCCACTCGTTCGGGGATGGCATCCTCGTCTTCGTCCCATTCGATCTGCTCTTGCAACCGCCATGGATCGAACGCTTCGTTGTAATCGCTGTACGGAAAGGTATGTGAGTAAGCTGTGAAGCAGAACAACCGGTTCGCTCGCCGACCCATCGCAGCGGAGCAAAACACGACCGGGTGATTCCATCTAATCGCATCCAGAGCGCGACGAACTCCCCGTGACGCGGTACAGTCAATTACTACCTCCGCTTCTCTAATTGGCTCCGGCAACTCACCGCTCGGTGGAAAGGCGCTATCCACATCAAGGACCTGGGCGTACGGTGCAATGGATTCGAGCCGGTCCGCGATTGCTGTCGCCTTGTTTCCTCCCACCTCATCGATTGTTAGTGTGTGGCGAGCCACGTTGCCGATCTCATACGTGTCGTTGTCGATGATGGTAAGCTGCTGACAGCCGGCTCGAACGAGGTTCTCGGCAACCATACTGCCGAGCGCTCCCCCTCCGATGAGCACGATGTTGCGATCCAGAAACCACTCTGTCATATGCCCGCGTCTGGTGAGCTGCTCATGCGACCAGTTGTCCGAGTCCAGCCACCGAATCTGTTCCTCTCCGGCTTCCCGCCGTTCGGCTATCTCAGGCCCCTTTCCAGTATCTCGAAATCCGCCGGAGAGGTCATTCGGATCTTTGAACTCTTTTATTTCGATTGGTTGCCAATAGATGATCTCGGGGTCGCCGTCAACCGTTGCTGGGATGGGGAATCCAATTAGAAGGATCTTGACCGGCTCATCGTCCAAGACGGGCTTGATATTCGCCCGTAGTTCGTACGGGTCGGTCTCGGTACCCTCGAAAAATACGTCTAACTGTTCCCACGTCTCCGGGGCCTCCCACGGGGGTTCAATCGGCACCTCTTCTACCAATGCCCACGCTCCGGAAACAGAGTCATCAGGATTCGAATCGATATATCCGCCCCATTGTGGCTGATAGACGACTTCATCGTCGCTATCTTTGAACGTACCAGTCGCGTATGTCTCTTCAGCAGTTGGCAACGAGCGGAGATTGACTGTCCCCCACTGTCCATACGCCGTCATCCAATCTGAGAACGACTCCTGCGTCTCGTTGAATGCGATGGTCGTGGCCGAAGCCGAGTTCGTATCGAAGGCCGGGATTTCAAACGGTTCGTCTGGTTCCCGGAGTTCCCCTTTCGCAGCATTACTTAACCACCGCAATGCTCGGTCCATATGCCAACAGAGTCGATCACGGCTTGTGCTGGGTTCGCCGGTGGCTCCCGTTTGACTGAGGGTGTGCCCATACCGAGCAACACAGATATCGCCTCTTCGCCACGGAGTATCGTCGCTCCCAGCAACGTTCAGCTTCTGGTGGGGAAATGTGGCGGTAATGGTGTTCTCTTCTTGATCCGCAGGGTAGATCCCAATTGAACCGGCGGGGTACGTATCCCGTAGATGGAGATACCAGTCTGTCTCGCGTGGGACGTCCGGATGGGGTTCTAAGTCGTCTGGAGAAAGCCTGATCTTGACAATCCACCGTCCGTTGCTATCGTCTCGATATGGGTCTTTGAGGACGGTGACCCCATCCCGTTCGGCAATGGCTGCGACGGCTTCTGTAATTTCTTGGGGTGGCATTTATTACGTTAGCTGTCCGACTCGGCGAACTGGTGGTCCGATGGATCCTCTACCTGTGAGGACGAGCCTACTGACATGGCTTTCTCCCCTCCATCGTCAGAATCGTCGTCACTTCCGAATGGAGGGAATTTCTCGCCGAAGAGCTGGTACCAGTAATCCCTCGATGTTTCTTTGTCCTCCTCATCCAGTGCTGTCCGCGCGAGCTCTGCGGCATCCTCTGCCTCATCGTAGAACGCCGCGAAATCTTTCCCGTCGATTTGTTTTAGGACGTCATTCTCGGAGGTTCTCGGGAGACCGTGAGCAGGCAGGGTAGGGGTTTCCTCAGCCATTGCTTCGGTCTTGAACTTCCGTGTAAGTTCTTCGAGCGTCCTTGTCACGCCCTCGGCGACGCTGTTGATATCATCAGGACAGCACTGGCCAACGATGTGCTCGAGGGGATAGCTTGTCGGTCCTTCGACGTCAGGTGTCTTCGTTCGCCGCCACCATTTGATGGCCTTGACGACGTTCACGTAGTGGCCATCCGTGATATCGTTCTTATTTACAGTGAAGGCGATAGTCGCGAGGGGATGGGTATTCTCCCACTCGTTCTCATCTCGATGTGGGATCTTGAGCGGTTCGTCCTTCCACTCGTCGTCGCCATCTGCCGAGATATTGAGGGCCTCTGCCACCGTCGAAAGGTCGTCCGGAGTCAGGGCTGTTCCCACGTCCAGTGAACCCAGTGATTTGACGGCTTCACGTGTTGCCTCGCTGGGTGCCGCTGTCAAGACGAGATCGATTTCCACCTTCTCTTCCTCGATCTTGTAGGAGTGGGCATTCGGTTCCCACTGCCCCTCATAGTGTTCCTTCAGGAACGGTTCGCATTTTTCCAGCGCTACGTCGGTATCAAGGTCACTGCTGAGATCAGAGACAAAGACGACGTCAACGTCGGATTTCTCGTCTTCCTGCGGTCTGAGTGCCGTCCACCGGCGGTAGCTCCCCTGTAGAAAGTCTGCAACGTAGAACTCGTCGATGTCGTCGTCAGTCTGCAAGTGATCGCGAAGGGTTTCGTGACCCTCCTTGTAGGCATCATTGTGTTCGTCCTGCGGGCGGATGTCTGACAGGAAGGTCTCGAACAGTGTGGGAAGTGTGGTCATAGTGTATCGATGTTCTGGGATGCTTTAAGTGGTTGTTGCAGCAGACGGTGACTCAATGATCGCGTATTCTCGATCTCGGCTCGTGCCCGCGGCCTCGAGGAGGTTGTACTGGGCCATCTTCGAGAGATAGGACCGGACTGTCCGTTTCGTCCGTGGTTCGTCGACTTCGTCCGTATAGTGGTCGTGGATCTCACTCGGCCCGACCGGGCCGTGGTCCCGGACGATGTCGTAAACGACGCGCTGGTGGGGCGTGAGTGAATCGAGGCTCTTCTGCTTGATCTGCGCACGGGCATCCTCGGCGGCGTCCAGGAGGACGTCGTCGGTGATGTGCTTGTGGTTCTCGCGATCGGCTTTGCCGGCGGCCGTTCGAAGGATGCCGATTGCGAGGCGGGCGTCGCCGGCGGCCGCGTCGGCGATCCGGTAGAGCTGGTCGTCGGTGATGACGTCCTCGTCGAGCCCCCACTTCGCCCGCGAACTCAGAATGTCGTACAGCTGCTCGTCGTGGTACTTGTCCATCCGGACGTGCTCGCTGGAGCGCAGCCGGCTCACGAGGCGGTCGTCGACGCGGCTGAACAGCTCCTCTTCCTTGTTCGCGATGCAGATGATCGCGAACTGCGGGAGGCTGTGGAGGTCGTAGATGACGCTGGGGTCCTCCAATTGGTCGACCTCGTCGAGGATGACGACCGTTCGCGGGCCGTCGTGTTGCTGGAGTCGGTCGACGAGTTCGTCGTGGGGCGTCGACTGTCGGTGGATGTCGAACGTCGCGCCGAGGTCGTCGAGGATTTGGTAGAGCGTCCGAAATCGGGTGTAGTTGCGCCAGCAGTTGACGTAGATGGCCTCGACGTCGAGGACTTCTTCCCGAAGTCGTTCCGTGACGAATTTCGAGATACATGTCTTCCCCGTCCCGCTGGGTCCGGTGACGATAGCTGTGTCGGCTGGTTCTCCGTTCGTAATGGGCTCGAGGACGCTAGAGAGGTGGTTGACTTCGGCGTCGCGATGCTCAACTTCCCGAGGAACGAACCCGGCGCGGAGAACGCGAGCATCGCGGATCATCTTTGGTTGATAGACCGGTTTTCTGGCTAGTACTAAAAACGTGACCGGGTTGCTTCCGGAAACACCCCATTTACCCCTCTCGAACCTAACTAAATCCTCGCGCAGTAACGCGATTCCTGTTCGTGGAAACTCAAGGTTTCCGGGATTTCCGGAATCAGGTCACGAGCGGGAACTCGTCACACAGGGATTTTGCCAGTCGTCGGCTTCGTGTTCACTCCAGGGGATGAGGTATACTCCGTTGTCAGCGCGACTTTGACAGTCCAACTCATCCATCAAGTTATTCCACCGTTCTTCGATCGTATTGCCGGACTGCTCGAGGAGTGACTTATCGAGTTCGTCGATCAGCTGCTCTTGGAGTTTCTGGTGTCGCTCGCTTCCGTACTCGCCAAAGACATCCTCATATCCTTCTCCTCGGAGTGGCCGAACGAGTGTCGTGATACGGAGGGCCCGGTCCTCGCTTATGTCAAACTCCTCTTCTAGTCGCATACACATCCTGCCAGCCCAATCAGATGCGCCCATACTCCCCCCTCTTGTCGTCAGTATAATAGATGTTCGTGAGCCCAGACTAGAAGCAGTCAGGACATTCCCATACGTACCCTCGACTCTTTCGCCGGTCGCTTTTTGGCATTTGAAGAGACTCACAGAGGCCGCAGGTCTTGAATTCGGACTCGGGAATTAGTTCTATGAGCTCCTCCTTCCAGATCCGAATTTCAGCCGTCTTGATGTTGTTTCGTTCGTTCTCTACCGTGGAACTGTTTCTGTTGAATTCCCACTCTCGATTTTCGTTACGGCGCCATTCAGCTAATATTCGGAGAAGTTCGTCTTGTTCGTCCACGCCATCAAGATCCTCCTGGCAATCCTCTACGACATCCCTCCGAATTTTCGGTTCTACCTTGTCCCAGACTGCGGGTGTGCTTCCATCTCCTTCGTGCCGCTCTTCCTGTCGTTTTTGCTCCTCTTCCAGCTCCTCGATTCTGGCATCAAGAGACTCTCGTATCGGGGCGAGATCGGGGATACTCATACGAAGATACCACGACTGGAACGTCATAATATTCTGGTGCTGTACCGCTTTTGTCTGGTTTAAACAGGTGTTGCGGATTGCCTGTTTCAATCGTGTTCAGCTATTCACGATCAGCGATCCATCCCGGATTGACACTATTCTCTGGGAATCAGATGTCGTTTGACTTCTCTGGAACAATGATTGCAGAGTGCCGCTGGCATCGGGAGCGTATCTGGGGAGAATTGCCGGGTGTCGCCTGAACGGGCTTCATGACCACAGACGGTCGTCCCTGTTTCATTCCGTACGAGATGGTACTTCGCCTTCCCAGATTGGCGGAGCGAAAATGCCGACTCATCTTGTGTGGGATAATCGTCGTCTACAATATCTTCGACCGTTGCCGAGGTAATCCAATATCTGCTGAGATCCGTCCACCAGGTGTTTGAGCATCGAATTTGCTGGCGGAAGAGCTGCCGGTAATCAACCGTGAACCGTTGCGAATCCTGCTGAATGAGGTCATCGGTGTGGAGCTCGAGTGTCCGTGGGGATCGCTCCCCCCTGTTTGATTCAGGTTCCAACTCGATGGTCCACTCCGTTTTGACGTACGCTCCACCGGTGTATTCGACAGTGTCTGCGCTTACAGACTTGGTACGGTCACGAAGCCAACGAACGGTCGGTGGACGGAGCTTCTCAGTGAGTTGCTCTGAGAAGATGTCGTATAGCAGTTCATCTGTGGCGAGTGCGTCTTGGAGGGCGGTTCCGAGCTCTCGAGGTGCCGTCTGGTTCGTATAGTTCTCTGCCTGTGCGATGAGTGTCTCTCGGGCTTCGGCAATCCCATCGACGGTCAACCAGAATCCGTACGGTTCGTGACCATCGGTGAGCACTTCGCCATCGGTGAGCCGAACCAGCATCGGCCGGATATGGTCAGGTGCCGGAAACAGATGTAACTGGTATTGGTCGGTGACCGGGACTACTGGATAGGGGAACTCCTCTCTAGAGGGTACTCCCCCCTCGTTACGGGGTATGGAGAAGCCTCCCAGGTCTGCTACCGGGACGTGCCTTGGCATACACTCCGGGATACGATTCCAGTACGTCCCATATCGGTGGTCGCGAGGACCGCGATTAATTTGCATTGTGAGTAGACCGATTACCCCCAGTCACTTAGTATTCAGGGGGTAGTGGGGGGAGGGGCTATAGAAGAACTACCATACTACAAATCGGGAACTTAGACTAAGTAAAGGTTATAACATTCCCGC
>NZ_CP187150.1:0-145324 GCF_049603855.1 Haloarcula salina
CGAGGTATTTGCTGCAGGCACTCGAACGGGATGCGGCGAGTGTTGATGGTCTGGACCTCCACACAGTGGAGATTAACTGTGACGGCCTGAATTCCAGTTACCAGGCTGCCGTCGCGCTCGTGAACGAACTTCGTGATCCGGCCAGTCAGATCTCCAATACGGGGTATCCGCAAGCCTCCGTGTATCAATTCCTGTTCGATGAACTCGACACCGTCGGCGGCACTGTTCTGATTGTCCTCGACGAGGTCGATCACATCGAGGACGACTCGCTCCTCTATAAGCTCCCTCGAGCCCGGTCAAATGGCGATGTCACGAACGCGAAGCTGGGTGTGATCGGCATCTCGAACGATCTTGATTTCCGCAACCAACTCTCGTCAAAAGTTCGCTCATCGCTGTGTGAGAAGGAAGTCTCCTTCTCAGCGTACAACGCGAACGAGCTGAAGCTTGTCCTCGAACAGCGGAAGGAAGTCGCATTCCAGCCGAACACGCTTGATGACGGCGTGATCGAAATGTGTGCCGCCTACGGTGCCAAAGATTCGGGTGACGCCCGGCAGGCACTCGACCTCTTGCTCGAAGCAGGCGACCTGGCTCGGGAACAGAACGACGAAATCGTCACTGAGGAACACGTCCAGCAGGCTCGTGAACGGCTCCAGACCGACCAGGTAATCAAAGGGATCAAGAATTATTCTGAACACGGCCAGTACGTTCTCCATGCCCTGACCCATCTCGCTGAAACAGGTGAAACGCCGGCGCGAACTCGGGATGTTGTCGGCGCGTACGAGCAAATCGTTCGTGAGGAGGGCCTTGACCCAGTTTCTGAACGGTCTGTCCGAGACTATCTTGGTGAACTCGATCAACTCGGCATCATCTCGTCAACGGAGATCAACAAGGGGAAAGGCGGTGGGAAGTTCAAGCACTACGAACTGGAGCAATCGCTTACGTCTGTCAGGCTTGGATTGTCGGAGTTATTGGATAGTGGGTGACGGGCCTGCAACCCCACTGGTTCCGCTGTTAGCCCCACCCCACCACTTCCGCTGTTAGCGGGCGTCTTTGACGATCTACAGGGTCTATGCTGGACTATTCATGTAGGCGGTTCAACGGAGCATCATGTGCAAAATGAGTCGGGCCGGAACAAGGGTGCTCGAGGTACTTTATGTCCCGAATGGTCTTGTTGAAGGCCTCAAACGGTGACCGGTTTCAGCGGTCGTCCTGAATACGGCACGCGAGTCGGTCATCGGTGCGGCCCACAGTGCAAGTTATTCGACCTCTCAGTAAGAGTGAGAACCAGTACCCGGAGTTTTTCAACAACGATACTCCTTAAAGTTGTTGTCCAGCGAAGTGAACAATCAAGTCAGAGAACGTGGAACCGTGATCTACTGTTATAGTGTTATCTAATCGAACAACATAGCATCAGAACGAACCTGGGGTACAATCATTCCTGTTGGTTGCGCTGTTTGGCCGGTGCTTGAGCGATAATTAGAGTATAACTATATCATACTTTATCATTAATGCTGTAATGGTAAGTAGAAGACAGTTCGGAGGTGGAGTCGTGTTGGTTCTCTGTGCCTGTCTTATCCTCTCGGGTGGAGTTGCAGGCGCGATGACACTGCAAGCAGAGTCAGAACCGAACGAGGACAGATGGCCAGATACCTGCAGGAACGCACCTCTCGTGGAGCCCGATACGACCATCAGCGGGTTCCTAGATGTACCCCGCGATGTCGATAGGTTCCGAACCAAAGTCACGCGAGGCGACGTCATTACGTACTCTACTAGAGCCGCAGAGGGCCACTCCGAATTCGCCACTGGAATCGCATTTGGGGCGGGCGCCACGAGTGTTCAGGACTCGAACACCGACGATCCCGATGTATCGGTGAGAGGCAATCGAATTATCATCGGTGCTACGGCAAGTGGCGGGTCTGGAAATTATGTCTCACTCATTGCAGACCGAGATGAAATCCTCTGTTTCAGCGCCACGGAATCTGAACCCGCCGCTGCATCGTTTCCGTACGAATGGGAATTCACAGTGACGAAGGGTCAGAACAGCGTGAGCCGTCTGAGGGAGTCGCCCTCGCAAGACGACATCAACGATCTGGAGTCGACCGTTGAGTCACAGGCGGAGAGGATTGAGGAACTCGAAGCCACTGTTGAGGAGCAACGCGATCGCATTGAGGTCCTTGAACAGGAGGTGGAGAACAAAAATGAAACTGTGACCCAGCTACAGCGGGAACTGAACTCATCCAGTGGTAGTGGGGGGGTGGTGCTAGAGATTGAGGTGGCGCCTTCAGGGCAATCGAATTCGTTCACAAGCGGCGAAATAGCACTCGTGACGGTCTCCGGAGAGTCAGCGGCTGTTGAGGAGGTGTCGGTCATTTATGGAGAGGGGACGTATCTGGTCGGAGCAGATGGCGAGGTGGAAATACCGCTGATGGAGGCAGGCAAGCAGGAGATGCGGTTCCAGTATCGAGAGACGACCGATAACGTAGTGCTTGATGTCCAGCAACGGGAAGGCTCCAGTGACACTACGGCCGAGAATACTGGTGGAACTGGTGCTTCAGGTCCTGGCTTTGGAGTCACCACTGTACTGCTGGCAGCAGCACTGCTTGGCTGGCTGACAACGCGAGCCAGATAGCCTAATTCTCCAGTTTTCAACGTGTCTCACTTAGACCGGCGGCCTAATCGCAGGCTGGTCCACGCAGACGGTTGCGCGTATAATGTTGGCTATTTAGATTGAGTGAGCAAATGTCACCCTGTGCGAGACACTCTCTGAGTCGGTCACGCCGATATTGACAGGCAATTGGCAGTTCGAAGGGGAGCTGTGCATTCAGGGCGTGAACCTCTCATAGAGTCACTTTCCGATCACGGGTGGTTGGATCGGTCGATGCTAGGGATTCACTTATCGGTGCAGGCAGTGTATCGTTCATTGTGCCTGAAGAAATCCTGTTCAAATCAGAGAGCGACCAGAGTCGAGAAGAGATTGCATCGTATCTTCGGAAAGTCGCGGACAATCTCGACAGCGGAAACGCTATCAGCCTCAATGCAGGTTCTGAGTCTGTAACACTGGATCCCCCTGCCCGACCGACCTTCGAAGTCAAAGCTGAACGCGAAGGTCCGGCTGGTAATATGACTGAATTAAGTATCGAGTTCGAACTCGAATGGGACGAGAACGCCAGTGGGCAGAGCAGCGATAGTGGCCAGCTTGAAATCGAGTAGTCACTCCGCAAAGCAGTTGTGCAACGCGTGAGACCGTTCAGCGCTTGAATGAAAGCCCTCTTCTACCCGTTCGGATAGGATACGAATCCGATACTATCGGCCGGATTGGAATATGAACATCTACTACAGGCGCTGAGAGGGACCCCATTCTCCCAACTCCTGAGAGATTCGACTGACCCCAAAATTTGTCTCATTGGACTGGATAATTGAGACATTATTATGCGCATCCTGTCTTGGAATGTGAATAAGCCCTCCAACAGAGAGGGACGCATCGACGAGCAGATTGCATTCATCGATTCTCGTGACGTAGATGTACTCCTTCTTCAGGAAGTTCGCCACGGAAGAGATCTGAAATGGGCGGACTACTGGCGAGACCAATTAGCGGAGATCGGGTTGGCTGAGATCGAGGATAGTTTGGATTGGGCTGCAGAACTCGCGTCGTCATCGGTTCCGCCTCACGATGATATCGGGCATGACAATGGCCACATCACGGCCGTCAACCGAGAGTGGGATTTACAACTGAACGACCAGTTGATTCGAGGACGGCTGGAAACAGCCGACAGTAGCCATTTCGCTACGAACTTTCCGGAGAAGATCCTTGTCTCAGAAGTCGACACTGGTGGTGAGACAGTGGAACTCTGGAACATTCGGGCAGTCCCGGGCAATTCGTGGGGTGAGGAAAAGATCAAAATATTCGAGACAGTGTACAATCGGCTCACTGACGCTGCCGTTCGCCCTCGGATTCTTGCAGGGGATTTCAACTCACCCGATACGGAACTCGCTGACGGACAGGCAGTTCCATTTGGATACAGCAAGGACCCACAAGTACGGCAGCGGTACGTCAACGCCGAGTTGAATATTCTGAAAGGACTCGGTCACCTCGGATTGGTGGATGTGTTCCGGGCGGAACACGGATATGGTGATCTTGCAATTCAGGATACCAGCTGGAAGACCAAACGATTCGACCATATCTTCGCCTCGGAGTCGTTTGCGGTCGACGACTGCTACTACGACCCCGAGGGACAGGAATACAGCGATCATGCCCCCATCATCGCTGATCTTGTGGTGTGACCGGTGCTTAATCGATGGTGTGATCGAGTGAATCCCGATTGGATCGGCATAGATTGCTAACCAACAAAGCAATGTGATATGCGCACACTGTTGGTTAGCAAATGAGTGATCGAGACAGCGCAACTCAGGCTCTGGACCACCTCACATCGATCGACCCGGCTACACTCGACGAGGCAGCACGAGCAACTCATGAACAGGCGGTTTCGCAAGTCGAAGCACTTGTCGAACTGCTCGACGAGGACGGTACACCCGATGAGGAACAGGATGCAACGGCACCTGATGTCCCGGATGACTGGGATGACGAGGAGTGGGATGACAGCATTGACGATGCCTACGAAAAAGCCCAGATCTCGCGCTCGAAAGGGACTGTCACGACGAAAACAATCGACGGCCGCCAGTACTACTATCTTCAGTGGCGAGAGGGCGATACCGTGACGAGTCAATACATTGGGCCGGTCGATCCGGCCTGACTCAGGAGTAGTTCAGCGTCGCAGCCACGGCCTTGACTGAACGGTCAGTAGCCCTCATCGAGTGTGTCTACTTCGACCTTGTCGATCAACTCATCGTAACGATAGGCGCAGTTACACTGTTCACAGTACACCGTTGGCCCGACCTGATCCTCTAACGAATGATGTTTTTCCGGGCACATCATCCGCCACTTTTTGCCGAGCTTCTCGCTGACAGAGTTATTCATGGGCCCCCTCCGAGACTTTGCGGCAGTACTCGGTTGCAGCTGCCGCCGCGGTCTCTCCATGACCTTCGACCGGCACCCCTTCCTGTGTCGCCAGCCAGCGGCCATCCGTCTCTTCCCGGAGGACGATGGTTGTCCAGTGATTGCTGCCTGAACCGTGAGTGAATTCGTTGGTAACGCCCATATGCATCGATGCGAGGTGCAGTATAAAGGGCGTCAGCCATACCCGGAGTGAAAGTGAAACTAAACACGCAGTCATCGAGTGCTGACACGGAGCCGATTCTGCAGGAGTTACGCGCCGTCCGGGCGGGGGGCGTTCTCGTACTTGACCATCTTCTCGGGTTTGTCAGTGATAGTGTCGTAGATTTGCTGGAGCGTCTCCTCCGCAGCGAGTAGATTGTGCTCGTTGAGGAAGGTTCGGCCCTCCTCTGTGAGCCCGTAGAACTTCCAGGGGTAGCCCTGCCGGCGCTGATCGTCATCGAGGGCGACCTCTTTGACGATACCTGCGTCGATCAGCTTCTGAATGTGTTTGTAGACAGTAGCGTCGCTCACGCTGGGGTTGAGTTCCTCGAGTTCGTACATCGAGGGGAGCTGCTCGGGATGCTGGAGGATATTGTTGATCAGTGCGAACCGCGTCTGTTGGGTAACGAAGTGGACGAGTTCGCGGGATTCCATTCCTTCAGCAGTCCCCAAGTCAGTGCTCATACGACACAGTACACGCCCTGACGGCAAGTAGTTTACTCTTGAGTAAACCACTCCAGAGTAAACCATAGTGAGTTATTGGGTAATTTACTCCATAAACCATATCGTGTAGGGCTGAGAGAGACAATATATGTCCGACGAGGAGCCACCCGTCCCCGAGGAGGTCCTGAAGAGTGCGAAGGACCAACTCGACGACGACGAGATCTCGCTGGCGGACAACGAGGAGATCCTCCACACCCTGAGCGAACTGACTCCCGTCTACGAAAACGAGCGCTCGTACTTCGTGTTGGGCAACTACGACCGGGAGCCGATTCGGCGGCTGAACCTGGTGGTCGACCGGCTCAACCGCCGACAGGACGCCTACGCGTTCCGGATGGTCGACATTCGAGGAGAATGGGATAACAGCATCCAGAAGTTCTGCCTGATTGCCGACATCGTCACCTACCTCGTTGGCGTCGCCGAGAAAGAACCGAGTGACTTCCTCGTTGAGCAGGGCCTCCTCGTCGGCACGACGGAGTTTTTCGCGAAAAGCCACGTCCTCAAGCGGGTGTATGAGGACGAAGAACACCCCTTCGGCTGGATGCAGGACGGTGTTTTCGAGCTGTTCGAGCAAGAGGGACGGCTGTATCGCTGGCAGACCGAGGAGGAGCTCGTCGACGTCACAGAAGAGCTCCCGTGACGGCAGTGGAACCGTAACTGTCTGCGTCGCTCTTATGTAGAATTGCGGAAAGCCCCGATAACGAGACGTTCAATGATTGATTCGGTGGATTCACCAGCTAGGTTGAGTGAGCGAACGGTGCCGAAGGTGTGAGCGGCCTGCTCCAAGCCCTGCTTGGACAGGCCGCGGAACTTCCGCAGCCACAGATGGACGAGCGAGAACAGGCACTCAGCTTGGTTAATATGGACGCCGTCGGGCGAAACATATCTCTCTTTATGGACGACCGTTCGGTGGTCACGCTCCATCTCTCGGTAGGCTTGGAGTCCGTCGGTCCAGACCTCTCCCAGCGCCTGGGAGAGGTCTTCAGCCTCCTGGATTACTGGTTCGAGATCTCCACTGTAATCGATGCCGAGTTGATCACGAATCACGCGAAGCGAGTCGCGGCACGCCGCGACGAGCGTCAGTTGATCACCGTGACGCCCTCGCCAGCGTGAGCGGCCTGTTTGGGACGAGCCGCCGCGAAAACGGCTGTTCCGCGGCGGCTCTTGGCCTTTGTAGCCCGAGCAAACCTCACCAGACTCGTCGACTTGCGTCGGTCCATCGATAGTCTGGTCGAGGAGGCTCCAAACCACGGGGAAGCCGCGCTGAACCGCGGCTTCCACCTCTCGAATCGCCGTGTAAACGGTTCTGTAGGCCCGTCCGAGGAACGGCGCAATCTGGTTGATACTGAGCAGTGTGTCCGCGTATAGCGTGAACGCGAGAAGCACCTCACCGCCGGAGAGGTGCTTCTCGTGGAAGGGGGTTCCGTAGGTGAAAAACCGGCTTAAAATTGCAGCCACGGCACCAGATTCGGTCGGTTCCTTCCCACGTCACAATGCTCTGATGACCGCATCGTGGACAAGACGTATTCTCCCAGAATTCCTTGAGTCGCCGCTCGATGCCCGCATCGAGCGGCTCCGTGTTGACTTCAACGACGCCCAGCTCAATCAGCTGCCGAAACATCCCGCCGAACGCTGGCTGAGCAGAAACCATATCGCCAAATTAGCGCCGGCTCAGTGTAACTATACGGTCTTTCCGCAGCTTTGCATAAGAGCGAAATGAACTGCCGAGGGCGTCGATGATCTCTTCAGTCGTGGTGCTGATCCGGCCGAGGCGCTCTCGTACGACCTCGGGATCGTCCGACTTCCACGCGGCCAGGTAGAACGCTGAGCCGCTCGTGTCGAGCCCGTAGTACCGGCCAACGACGTAGGCGACCGCCTCGGCCTCGACCTCGCGTTTCGACCATTCGGTCTCGTCCTCGACGTCGAAGTGAAGCAGGGCGTGTGTGAACTCGTGGCTCAGCGTCCGGGCGAGATCGGCATCGTTCTCCCGGTCGCGAACCTCGACGAGCGGCTGGACGTCGACGAGGCTCAGCTGCTCACAGATGCCGTTCGCCTCGCCGTGGGTCCACTCCGGTTCGGGGACGATGCGAACCGTCACGCCAAGTTCGTCGGCGGCTCCAGTCAGCCGAGCAACGAGGTCGCCGGCATCCCCGGTTGCTTCCGTGTCGAGGTCGGGAAGTGGTTCTCCCTCGGTCTGAGAGATGTCGAACACCGGCGCAGGCTTGAATCCGACGAGGCCCTCTGAACACCTTATAAATCAATTAGCGGTAATAGTCTGAATTCGTTGAGTTTTCGTCGGGCGATACAGTGATGCGACTGGAATTGATGTTAGAAGTACTAAAAACGAGATTTTGTCCCAGGAACTATTTTCCATTATGTAATGTAGGTCGGTCACACTCGTTGATTGGTTCGTTTTGTCGAGAGCTCTGATAACGGCTTGCTGATTGACCTTCTCAATGGCGTGCTGGTCGGCCTGATACTCTCTTTGAAATACCTTTTTGGGGTTGATGAAAATTAAAAACAACAGCGGTCCCACCAGTGGTAAATTAGATAACGATTGATATCGTCCGTGCCCGTTCTGAAGATGATACAATTCATGATTGTAAATTGCTCTGATCTCGTCAGTCTTGAGAGTTTGAATCAGTGATTCGTTAATCACTACGACCGGATTACGTCCAAGCATATCTACACCACGTGCTGGGCTTTTTATTTCATCTGACGATACAACTCTCACCTCTGAATCTGGCAGTAGACATCTGGATCCCCCTGCTTCAATTGCGGCCAGTCGCATTCGTCGTCTAAAATACTGACCTAACTTAATGACAGTGTGGAGGGTTCCGAACAATATTATTGGCGCATACAGCCACAACAGGTTGATAGTCGTGTCAATTCCTATTTTTACAGGTTGAAACTCAACGAGAATAGGGATAGCCAGAGCGCTGATAATATAAGTTCCAATCAAAAGGCCCATGGATATCCGGACTACTCTATCTTGTGCAACCTCGTCTGTCATTACACGGTCAGGCTCTGCGTCCGCAATCTTTGACCAGATTGTAGGAGATAATCTTATTATCAGCGCAAAAAGAGATATGTTCATAGCCAGTATAAAAACTGTAGGGTGGATAGATATCAATTCAAACACTACTTGTTCAATTTGAACTGGGGCGACTTTGGTGAGGGGTTCCAGAACAGTTATCGTCTGTTGTCGATATGCAAACAACTGTGTGTAAATTAGTACATTACTGACTGCCGCAGTTACTGGCGTTATTGCCAAAGCGTAAAGAAACAAAAATCGAACAGTGACGGGGTCATGCGGGTCTCTACGAATTGAGATCAAAATTGCTAAACCAGCTGTTATGGTAATAATATAGCTCAGTATATTCGCCTCTGGGAAGATCCAAGGCCAGAGATTGAATGAACTAATAACGAGCATGAGATAGCTCAGCAAGGATACTCTCAATACCGAACGATATAGATACGGCACACCCAGTTTCTTGCTGGCATCATGTGAGGTATACTTGAAGTCGTATTTTTTGTGCGATAAAATATGTGGTTGCAGGAATAGTGAAAAGGCGCCCAAGCCGGTAGTGACTAAAACGACATCTTCTGCGATTCCAGTGAAAACGCTCGTTGTATGTGTTAGTACTGTGAATGATAACACAAGTATACAATAGAGGGGATAACTGTAATCTGTATCAAATTCTTCCACAAGCTTACATTGCGATTCAAAATACCTGAATTTCCTATTGCCAAAGTCAGACTCATCATCTATATAAGCAGAATAAGAATCGTACACGCTCTTTTGCAAGAGTTCCGAAGCCAAAATAGAATTTAGTTTCTCGGGATTTTCGCTAACTTTGTACTCTGCGCAAAAAATCTTCATTTAAAAACTGGGGAATCGTGAGAGTGGATCTCCACTGGTACCATTGCTACCGAACATACTCTCTTCAATTCGTTCTAGATCCCACACAAAAACAGATGGCCTTTCTGTCTGACCCATCAATTCGTGCGTAAGGAGGTAGAGATTATCTCCTTCGCTAATATTGTATTGTGCTACGGCTTTGGTAGGGATCCTTGTCCGTCCATTGGGAGACTCATGAGTCGACACTTGGAGCCAGCCCGATTTGCTCTCGCTTGTTTCAATACCAGCTATTAGTAGCGATTCTACGTCCTCATCATAATGCCACGCGTACTTTATTTTGTCTTCGTAGTTTTTCTTAAAAAATTCGTACACTTCTGATGGTATGTTGATGTAATTTTTGCTCGTGACTTCCACTTGGTACAGAAACTTTAGTCCGTCCGCGCTCATGCGCTTTCATTAATATATGAAAACACATAAAACCTTGATTTCTCTAAATATAATGAAATTGATAATTCTCAATACCATCCCCCTCTCTCTTTTCGTCATGGCGTTCCGACAAACAGGCAACTGGACTGGCCATATTCGTAATCCGCACAAGACGAATAGTGGCAAAAGTAGAAAGCAGGGATCAAGGACTGGCTGCATCGTAGACTACATCGAAGTGAAGAGGGGTGATTGAGTTGGTCAGTCCGTCCGAACGTGCCTCTCTCAATCAAGAGTCCACAGCCAAGGTATCACGTTCAACTGAGAGCGGTAGAAGTATAAAAAGTATATATAAGAAAAATAAGTCCCTCCTGGACAACACACCTATAGGTGGTGGGTCCGAGCGGTATATATTAACTACGTATATCGAACATGTGGCTGGTTTCGCGATGGCTGCAACCTGTCTTATTCTGGCCCTTCATATGGGGCTTGAAATCGAGACAGGGGGCTTAATTTTTAGTATGCTGCCTCCCACCTCGATGAAAGACAAGCGGTGGGTACTCTTCGCACGTGTGAGTAGTGATGATCAACTCGACAATACTAGCACAGATAAACAACTGTCTGATCTTCGAGAACGAGTTGAGGAATTGGACGGTAAAATTGTCGACGAAATAGAACGTGCTGAATCGGGTGCCCAGATGGATCGTAAGTCACTGAACAAGGTCCTGGAAATGGGCACGAACGATGAGTTCGATATATTGGGGATCTGGAAGTTAGATCGGTTAACCAGATCTGATCCTTGGGAGAGCATCAACTACCTTCAGAAACTCCGTAAACATGGCATAGTCCTGTACTCCCACAATCATGGTTTCTTCGATTGGGAGGATCCGAAAGATTTCGAGATTATCGTCCGTGAAGTGCTTTTCTCAAGAGAGTGGTACTCCCGGATCAAAGAAAACGCTGAGGATGGTCAACTCAAATATCTCGAACAGGGTAAATATCCCTTTGGGGAACCTCATTGGGGTTATACGACCGACGATGAAAAAAATATCACTTTGACTAACAAAGGCAACCGTGTCATTCCAGATCTGTTCGATAACTACGTAGAAACGGAAAATAGGGCAGAAGCGAGACGCCAAGTGAATGAGGCCCATGAGCTGGAGGACGATCCGCTCACAGACAGCCAAACAAAAACAATCCTCGAGAGTCCACTCTGCTTAGGCCAGCTAACACTTAAAGGAGAAGTGGTTAACACGAAGGCAGAACTCCAGTGTGTCTCAAACGGGACATTCAATCGGGCTCAAGAGATTTTGGAGGATCGCCGTCGTTCTTCGTCTGAAGGTGAGGTAGTGCCCGAACCGATCGAACGCGCTCAAAAGAGGTTTGGATCCGAATTTATTGGGAATCTCTTCGACACACTGAACACGATTTGTCCTGAGTCTGGCTGTGATGGAGCGTTAGAAGAGACGAATTCAACGACATCTGTGCGGAATCGCATCCTCGTTGAGTACACGTGTGAGGAGTGTGACTTCACTGGTCCACTCTTTGATCAACGAGAAATCGATAAACTGGATGCGACTATTCCACTCGCGTGTCCATTCTGTGTCTCGGTGGATGATGTATCAGGAGAAAAAGTATCGTCGTCTATGATGGAGTATCTCTACACTTGTACCCACTGTCAGAACAAGTTCGCGGTTGATGTCCCACCCAACAAGTATCAGCGGGCATTTGAGCGCCCCGAAGTCGCTTTTCGGTGGAATCCAAACAAGGATCAGCCGTCTGAGGAGGCCGATGAGGTTGATCCTGAGGATACCGCGTTTATGTGGGGGATGACAATAATGTCTGATGGTGGTGATGATGTCTGCTCTGACAGTGACAAAACAGATGACGATGATGATGACGACGAACCAGCATCACCGGTGTGTACCATTGATTGATCTATAGTAAATCTTCAATTTGTAATCCCCTGAGTTTTCTTCCAGACGGTTTCTTTTGACACACCACAAGCAGCACCTGTCTGGGCTAACGTAACTGACTGACCCTGTTCTTTGGCTGCGAGATAGATACAGGCTGAAGCGATGCTTGTAGGGCTACCAGTCACTTCGGTTTCTGATGATAGCAACTCTTTGGCTCGTTTTTCAGTTGCTTCATCCAAACCGAGTTGGGATCTCAAAAATGGAAGATACGATGCGGGTGGGGTAATTTCACTTTGAACGTTGTAGTCCGTTCTGAGCGCACGATATCCCGTCCGGAGTTCTTGTTCTGATATCTCGCAGGTTTCAGCAACGACCCCAAGAGGCCGTGGAACACCCTGCCGCCGAAAGCTCACATAGATCACTGCTGCTATTCCGACCGAGATACTTCGACCCTGAAAGTACCTGCTTTGCCAAGCCTCGGCAAGTATCTCGGCTGTTTTGATACAGTCGTCGCTGTCTCCTCTGAGAGTTCGAACGAACTCTTCTGCGGTAGCTATCATCTCGACTAGAACAGCGTCAGATGAATCGCGAACGCTTACCTGATCCTGCCATGCTTCGTTAGTGGTCTCAGATGTAGGAGATGAGTTTGAAGCGGAGTGCTCCTTCTCACGGTCGTCAGGTACTTTCCTAGGACCGGTAACAATGTAGCTACATTCTGAACAAATCAAACCAGTTTCGTTGATCGTTTCGAGTGCCGAAGCTCCGCAGAGTGGACACATTGTCGATGAGATTGGTGCCTTCATGAGGATTCTTCATCCTGATACGTCCGGTATTCGTCAACAATCCGCTCTGCCTTCGACTGTTTTCGGGAGTTATCCATCTCTGCCTGTGCGTGTTTGAATCGGAATCTGGCCTCCGTCGCTTCCTCGAAGACTGAATCGGGCAGGATTCTGTATTCTTCGACGTTCGCTTCGAAGTCAGCGATCTGGTAGTGCCCGATATACAATTTGTTCCGCAGCACTTTGCCTACCGATTGACGACACCACGAATCACCGCGGCTGGTTGTCTTACTACGTTGGTTGAGCAAGAAGGCCACTTGTGGCATCGAGTGTTCTTGGATATATAGGCGAAATATCAAATAGACTAACTGTCTTTCACTCTCGTCGATTCGGAGGGTCCCATCATCATTTTTTTCGTACCCCAATGGAGGGTGATCGTTTGGCCATTTCCGTTCGCGAGCGAGTCCGTACATACCCAATTTAACTCGCTGACTGGTCAGGTCGGACTCCAGCTCGGCGGCCGATGCGAGATTCCGGAAATTGAACCGGCCGACCGGATTGGTCGTATCGAGGAATTCGGTAACACTGTGTAGACCGACTCCTAAGTCGTCGAGTTCTTCCTCTGTTTTGACGAGGTCAACGAGTGAACGGCAGAACCGATCGAGTTTCCAGAAGACAACGACGTCGAAGAGGTTCTCCCGTGCGCGCTTCAGCATTGACTGAAATTCAGGCCGTTCGGTATCACGACCAGACTCTGCTTCGTCAGAAAACACGAATGCGACGTCCCATGAGGCGTTCTCACAGAGCTCCCAACATCGCCGGACCTGTTCGTCGATAGAATATCCGAACCGCTGACTATTCGACGAGGTTCGAGCGTAAATCGCTGCATCTAAGTCCTTATCTGGTTCAAGCGTGTCTTCTCCATCTATCTCACCACCTGTGCGAGGAGGGGCAACATGCATTATACTACACCCCTCGGTCAGTCGGTACAGACAGACGTAACTCGGCAAGTATCTTTGACTGCGCACAGTGTGGACACAGAGGACTGCGGTCTGGTCCGAATTCTCCCGGGATCTTTTCTTTCTCGAAGGATGTGGAACAGTTCGGACACTCCCAGAACTGGACACCGTGTTCCTCGGCCAAGTCAGGGTATTTTTCGGCGAGTGTCGGTGTCAACATTGCCCCATCATGTGCATTAAGATACTCACGAACCTTGTTTCGAGGATACGAGTCGACATTCGGAAGAAAGCCTTCAGGGCTCATGTCTGTGTAGGGTGTGTCGCCTCTCCCACACCGCTCACGATATGAGCAGTACCCACACTCCCAGTTAGCTTCCGGCTGGGCTGGTGGAAGTTCATTGCCAAGACGATATTCGGTATGCGTGTTAGCCCACGACACGACTGTTTCGCTCCAAAATTCGGCATCGAACTCCACAGGGAAGGCTTTGATATCGAATGTCTCGCGAGAAACGTAGAGGAGAACGCCCTCAGTCAGATTTCGGTCATATTCTGCCGATAGCCCTGCTAAGTACGCATGTAATTGAGCACGATGATGTCTGTCCGGTGAATCCTTGTACTCTATCGACGACGTGGTTTTCACTTCCGTTGGCAAAAGTGGGCTGCTCTCTTCGTCAACAAGCACTGGGTCGGTCATGCCCTTGATCGCAAGTTCGTTATCCTGCTTCTCAACGTTGAAATCAATCCATATCGAGTTCCTCACGTAGGTTTGGTCAGTACTGACGACATCACGTAAGAATGGAAGAACAACGTCTTCTTCGATGCGCCGTCCAGTCCAGAGGACACCCTCTGCATCATCCTGTTCTTCAGGGGCATTTTCTTGTCTGTAATATATCTTCCGGTGGCACTGGAGGAGCTTACTCGGGCTGTGGCGCTCCGGTGGTGTCACTGGGCTCGGACCGTTAAAATACGGTTTTCCGTCTTGTATGTTCTGTCGAAATTTGCGACTCCGGTACCAGTTCTCGAAATTTTCTGCAGTAAGTGTATCGACTATCTTGGTTACTGAGGCCCCGCCCGTATTGTTCGATTCTGTAGTGGACTTGGTGTTTACCATTACTCCAGTGTGGGGAGGATGGAGCATAGTCTATCACTGATTGTTGGATATCTCGATTGCGATCTGCTCACTGGATTAGTCGTAGAACATCTCTATAGCCGGCTCATTAAGATTGAGAAGAAAATGAGCGAGTTCGAATGATGGTCCGAGATGTACCTCCTGACGATGAGGGTCGTAGACGATTATCTCTGCTCCCGAAAGTGTCGGCAGGTGGCTTTGAGATAGTGCATTATACACGTTTTTGTACCGTTTCCCGCTTACGAGACCCGGGTCGAGATTGTTTTCTTGACTTGCAATTCGCCGAGCTAACCATCGTGTTGACGTTTGTGATGCGGACCCTCTCCCAGCTAATAGGTGAATCGCAAGCCGCCGGCGTGGTGCTCGAAGAGCGTGTAGATGATTGGAAATTTTCTCTTCCAATACCTCCTTTTCGTTCGTTGTCGGGATTGCGTTCTCTCTCATACACGTTTCCAACTTCTCTAAACGCCGAGCAGAGACTTCAAGATAGCGTACGGTATTGTAATAAACCCCAATCAGTATCTGATTGGATTAGAGTCAGTATTCACTTTATTATTGGTAGGAACTGAGCGGTTGTGCGACCACGTGTATCGTGGATGAACCAAACCGATGACCGCATCCTTGCCTTATTATCTGAGTCTGGGCTGATGCTGTCGCCAGCGGTTATTGCAGTCAACCTCGATTATACTCGGAATTGGGTTTCGAAGCGGCTTGCACTCCTTCTTGACGCAGGGCTTGTTCAAAAATCTCAATCTTCCTATTATGAAATCACGGATCTCGGTGAGCAGTACCTAACGGGTGAAATCAATGCGTCTGTGCTTGAAGATAAATCTCCCGAGTAATTCTTGAAGTAGCGATTAGGTCACGCAGAATACAGCCGGACCGAGGGTCGCCACTTGGTCTGGATTACTTTGCCTATTGCTTAGAATTTCCCTTGGATTCGGAAAGAAATATCCGCCTTTTGTTGATATCGCCGAGAACACTCTTCAGATAGGCCGTCTGCTGACTAGTGAAGTAGAAGAGTTCAATATCTTATAGACGCTCATTCTACGCCCCCGGAATTCGCTGGAAGCGCTTATCGAAGACGTTCCACCTCCAGTCATCTACTCAGGATGTGACTGCGCTGACGGCATACGACCCAACAGAATCGCGACCAAAACGTACAACCCTCAATATCGATCCCTGGGATGAGATTCTTCGAAACGAATTGCAGCGTGTAAAGCCACACTCTGAGGAAAATCGCGTCGACGACGAACCCGATTACGAAATCGGGGGCCACCCCGAACAGGTCCACGACTTGCCGCTGATTTCGTCGAAAACATCGGGATCACGATCGTTCTCGCGATGATGGGGTTTCCAGAAATCTAGTTATTGTCGTTCCCCTCCCCGATATATATGCTGGTGGAGAATATCAAGTAGAACTAGCTCTCATGCATTGAGGTCGACGGTTTCATTTTCCCCACCCTTTGGGAGAGACTTGACCACAACCGAGGATAACGATTTTGTGCTTAAGTATTCAAATCCAAACAATGGGGAGAAAAACAATCAAAATTCAGGATGATGTCTACGAGCGGCTGAAAGCTCGAAAACGTGATAGCGAGAGCTTCAGTGACTTCATCGACCGACTTTTATATGAAACGTCTATCAGTTGGCGGGAAGGACTTGGAACACTCACTGAACAAGAGGCAGCCGAACTGGAACAGATTGTTTCAGAGTCGCAAAATCATACCGCGGAGGGGCTCTCTGAGCGCCAACAAGAAGCTCTCAAGACACTTTTTAGTTCTGAATGACTTCAGTTGGCGGTGTTTAGTAAAGCGTGAACAGCGAAATGATAAATTTATTGATACCCAATACCAGAACTCGCCCGACTGAAGATAGTTGAGATTGGGTTGATCTGGATTTTGTGAAGTGTGAGCGAAAACCTGAGCGAACAATCATCCACGGTATTCAGATGTATGTGCCATAACTATCACAAATAGGTATTGTTTGGATTTCTGATTATTTGGTATCGGTCAGTCCAGAAAAGGCGGTGACGAATGGGCGCAAAAAGGCTGATATTGAACCAGTCAGCGGCAACTCTCCGAATCATCCTGAGGTCAATGAAACCGTGATTCGAATCAACCACCAGCAATTCTGATTGTACACTACAATCCATCGAAAACGAACGAGACTCTAAATCTTCGGTTGTCTTCCACCACCATGATCGCTTTCATAAAAATTAACCAAATACTACCGAAAATCACGATCTCGAACCAGCTTATTGCTAATTCCTGGTTTGAAACACCTCCAAATTGCACTTCAACTTTTTGGCTTCGATTTCAGATAGAATACCACGGAATTCAGATCGCTGTTAAATATATCAGATAATTATTAATAACTCGAAAGTATCTACTTTCGAGACATTCTGGAAACGTTGATCCAAGTATAGCTAAAACCTGGTCCAAGACCATTGATCGCTGTTACAATCTCCAACCTGAATATTATCGCAAAATTTTGATCCATCCATTTCCGACTTGTTGCATTTCGATCTGATGATCTCTAGAGTTTTAATTGGAATACCGTTCGGCATCGTAGTGGTGGTAAGCCTTCCGACTGGAATCGCGCCAATCAAGCGCGATACCAAGATTGAATTGACACTCCGGTTTTGGCTGTGCCTGAAAAAGTAGTGGACCCTGAGAACCGTCGTCTCGGTGCATTCAAGTGACTACATTGCCTATCACCGAAAAAATGGAGCAAGAACTCTATAATGTCTTATTTGGCGATCCATTTGCGGTAATGAATACGATTGGATTGATTGCGTTCGCCTTCGTCGGTAGTTCAAAGGCGATTCGTGAGGAATTCGACTTGCTTGGTATCACTATCGTGGGGCTAGCAATGGCCTTTGCCGGTGGTGCAACGCGTGATATTCTCGTAACAAGGGTTCCATTAGCCCTACAGTCGCCGACCGAGATCAGTTTGGGATTGCTCGGTGTCGGGCTAGCGATCGCACTAAATGTCTTCCTCACAGATCCAGAAACTCATCCACTCACGCTTTTCGCGGATGCGATAGGGTTGGCGGCCTTCACAACGACTGGGGCGATCGTCGCATCTGCGGCAGGAATGTCGGCATTCGGTGTCGTGGCTATTGGAACGATCAATGCCGTCGGTGGGGGTGCACTTGCAGATATTTTGCTTAACAGGTCTCCGTTCATTCTTTTCGAAGATTTCTATGCGAGTTGTGCTGTCCTTGGTGGAAGTGCATACTGGATGGTAGAAGCGTTTGAGCTTGTTGGAGGTATGGCTGCTGTGCTGTGTGTGGTGCTGACCGTTGTGGCCCGACTTATTGCAATTTCTTACAACTTAACTCTCCCAACTGCCCAGAATCTGGGACAATTAAGAAATTGATCCGATTATTCTTTGAGCAGCCGAGGTGAGGCTTGGTTCATAGCGTTCTGTGAGTTCTCTGTGGTTGTTGAGTGTGAATGGACAATGTGCTACGTTTAACGACGACTCAGGTAAATCACGGTTTGGTCAGTACAGACGAAACTGTAACGAATGATATAAAAAAGCGTTGTGAGACCGTTTCAGTATGAGTCGCGTGTCAATTCCGGATCTCATAAAAAAGTACAATGAGGGAGAGTCGCTCACGATGCTGACTGCGTACGACGCTCCGATAGCTCGCCAAGTAGATAGAGGTGGTGTGGACATGATTCTAGTTGGAGATAGTGCTGGTGACAATCACCTGGGATACGAAGACACACTCCCACTGACCCTTGAGGAAGCGTTGTCGAATACCGCAGCTGTTGACAGGGCAGTAGAGGACGCGATGGTAGTCGGCGATATGCCGTTTTTGTCGTACGGTACGTCGCTCGAAGAGTCGGTTGAGAATGCTGGGCAATTCATGAAGGGCGCAGGGGCTGACGCTGTGAAACTAGAGACTGCCCCCTACGGAGAAACGACCATCGAGATCGTGTCTCGACTTACTGAACTTGGTATACCTGTTGTTGGCCACATCGGGTTAACTCCACAGCGGATGAACCAGATTGGTGGCGGATACGTACAGGGGCGGGGCTCTGACACTTCAGCCACAGCTGAGGCACTAATTGAGACCGCGAAGCGACTGGAAGAGGCAGGAGCCTTTTCGATTATCCTTGAGGCCACCACAGAAGAGACAGGAAAACAGATCACCGAAGCGGTTGATATCCCTACGATAGGAATCGGGGCAGGTCGGTACGTAGATGGGCAGGTTCTCGTCATTACCGACGTATTGGGTCTGAGTGAAGAATCATACCAACTCTCGAAACAGTACGCTGATCTCAATTCAATCATAGGAGACGCAGTGGAATCCTATGTAGACGACGTACGAGAAGGAGAGTTCCCTTCCGCGGAGAACGTATTCGATGCTATTGAGAAGGAAAATAATCAGTGAACAGCTAGTGAATAATTGATTGAGCTAAGATGTTCCCAATCGAATTCCCCTGAACCACACTCCCTCTGTCTCGAGCAGACCAATCATATTTCACCTCTCAGGGAAAATCATACACACCCGATAATTGATCCTTGGTTGGCGATTACTGGGGCACCGCAACCAGCTACCGATTATTTTTCCGCTGTGCTGGAAACAGTTGGACCCGATCGGCAATCGGATCGTCCATGGACAACTCCATCTCGATGTCGGGGTTCGACCGGACGCTGACGTCGAACCCGATATTCTGGTACACTGTGATCGCTCGGTTGTTGCCCGACGAGACGCTGAGCGTCAGCCCGTCGTGGTCCTGGTCGTCGGCATGCGCGATGAGGTGTTTGAGCAGTTCCGTCCCGATGCCTCGGTTCCTGACGGACTGGTGGAGAAAGACGACGAGTTCGGGACGCTCAGCGGACGCCGGGACCGCCGCCGTGTGGCCGATGATCCGCTCGTCGGCTTCGACGACGAGGTTCCAGCCCTTCTCCACGAGCATCGAGAGCCACGATTCGATCCGTGAGCGCGTCGCAGGCGGGATTCCCTGCGTCCGACTGTAGCTGTCGAGGCTATCGTACATCTCGACGAGTGACTCGAAATCATCGTCCTCAAATGGCCGCGCGATTCGAGCGACGCCCTCGCTGTCGACGAACCGCGGACAGCGCGGCGGACAGTATTCCGTCCCTTCGCACGCGGAGTTGTCCCAGCCAGTACAGCTCGGATTGTTCCCGTTCGTCGATTCGTCCATGGGGGAATTCTTTCTCTCGAACGGGGTTAAGGATTGACGCGAATATGTAGGGGGTTTTTGCAGTGACACAGACCGCGGCCTGGATGGTCCCCCAAACGGAATTACAACTGATATTTCGGGAGGAAGATTAAAATAATAATTGTGGGCAGTTACACCTGACAATGGATTCCAGCGATGGAGGAAAACAGCGTGGAGCACAGACAGCGCTATCCGCCGAGCTCTGGGAGGCGTACAAAGAGGTCAGCGATCTCGCGGAGTCAGACGCGACGGACGCCGAACTGGCACGCCGCGAACGAGATTTCTGGAAAGGACTCTTCGACGGACTCGTCAGAGATCTCCCCGAAGGAGTTCTCGTGACGACGGCGGAAGGGAAACTCACCCACTGGAACGAGGCGCTGGCAGAGAAGCTTCGCATCCCGCAGGCCGACGCGCTGGGGGAGAACGCCTACGACGTGATCGGCACTGAAAACAAAGCGGAGACGCTCGCTGAGACTATCGCCCGGACGGATACGGTAATCAAGGAGGACGAGGTCCGCGAAGTCCCGTCGACGGAGGTAATCTTCCAGAACTACGGCGTCCCACTCCGTGGCCCCGACGGCGCAGTCGTCGGTGCGTTCGAAATCGCGTCCGACGTTTCGAAGCACGTCAAGCGACAGCGCGAACTCGAATCACTCCAGGAACGCGTGAGCGGGTCAGTTCAGGACCAACTGGCCGAACTCTCCGGTGCTGTCGACGAACTCTCGTCGTTCACGGACGACATCGAATCGTTTGCGACCGACGAAACCGCCAAGATGGAACAGATTTCCAGCGAAGTCTCCCAGCAATCGGCGACGGTCGAGGAGATCGCCGCCACCGCCGATCAAGTGAGTCAGGCCGGACAGGAGGCGCGAGAGCACGCAGACGCCGGCGAGGAGGCGGCCGAAGAGGCTATCGATCGACTGGAAGACGTACAGGACCTGGCAGACACGGTCACCACGACGATGGAGGCCCTCACGACGCAGGCCGATGAGATGGACGAGATTGTCGACATCATCCAGGCGATCGCCGACCAGACGAACATGCTCGCGTTGAACGCCAGCATCGAGGCCGCGAGGGCCGAGGAAGTCGGTGACAGCTTCGGCGTCGTCGCGGACGAGATCAAATCCCTCGCCGAGGAGTCACACGAGCAGTCCGAGGAAATCGAGTCGATGGTGTCCCAAATCGCCGAAACGTCCGAACGCACCGCGACTGAACTCGGCGAGACGACCGACGAAATCGACGAAGCGATCGACGCGGTCTCGGAGACCGTGGCGTCGTTCCACCAGGTCCGTGAGTCCATCGCGGAAACCGCAGACGGCGCCCGAGAGGTCGCCGAGGCGACCGACGACCACGCCGCGAGTTCCGAGGAAGTCGCCGCGATGATCGACGAAACGGTCACGAACCTCGAAGACCTGAAAGAGCAGATCGGTGACCTGAACGAAGTCGCCACCGATCAGTACGAGCGGGTCGCAGCGATCGAGCAAACGGTGGACAATCTGGTGTGATCGGCCGTCGGTTCAGTCCCACTCGGGGTCTCGCTTCTCGACGAACGCGTTCAGCCCCTCGTCGAACGTGTCCGACTCGCTCGCCGCCCTGATCATCTCCCGCTCCAGTTCGAGGTGTTCGTCGAGCTGTGAGTGGAACGCGCTATCGACCAGCGTCTTGATCTTCCCATAGACGTCCGTCGGTCCTGTGGCGAGACGCTCCGCCAGTTCGGTAATCTGCTCGCGGAACGCCGCCGGCGAACCGGCGAACACGCGGTCTGCGACGCCCAGGGAATCCGCTTCGGCCGCCGATATCGGCCGCGGGTCGAACAGCAGGTCTCGCGCCTGGTACGGTCCGACGGCGCGCGTCAGGAAGAACGGCGTGGCGTTATCGGGAGTGAGGCCGATGCGCGCGTAAGCCGTATCCAAACGTGCCTCGTCGTGCATTACGACCATGTCACAGGCGAGGGCAAACCCGAGGCCGCCGCCGGCGGCGATACCCTCGATTGCAGCGATTACCGGCGCGTCGAGCGACCGAAGCGCCTGGATGAATCGGTTCGAGGCCGCCGCGGTATTGTCGATCTTCGGCGGGCGAAGCTCCTGTGGCGTGTCCTGCACGTCGGTCAGGTCCGCGCCGACGGAGAAGTTCCCCTGACCGAACAGCACGAGACAGTCGATTTCTGTCCGCAGGTCGTTGACCGCGTCGGTGAGCGCGTCGACGCTCGTCGCGGTGAACGAGTTCACGTCGTTTTCGTCTGCTTCCATCACGAGCCAGGCCACGCCGCGGTCAGCGTCGATGTCTACGTACACCTCCTCGTGATAGCGTCGCGTCTCCCCGTCGAGATGCGTCCCTGTCACGGTTATCGCACCCCGAGATACGTTTCGAGGACGTCCTGATCGTCCAGTAGCTCGGATGCGGGGGCCGTCAGTTCGATGTGTCCCGTTTCGAGGACGTACGCCCGGTCGGCCAACTCGAGTGCCAGATGCGCGTTCTGTTCGACGAGCAGAATGGTCATGCCCCGGTCGTTCAGTTCCTCGATCATACCGCGAACGTCGTCGACGATCTGTGGGGCGAGCCCCTCTGACGGTTCGTCCAGCGCCAGCACCTGGACCGGCGGGCCGACGAGGGAGCGAGCGATGGCCAACATCTGCTGTTCGCCGCCGCTCATCGTGCCCGCACGCTGGTCGCGCCGCTCGTCGAGGCGAGCGAAGCTATCGTATACGTCTTCGATAGCGAACGTCGTTCCTCGGTTCGGTCCGTCGGAATCGGCTGTGACTCGGTTCGCGATCTGGAGGTTCTCGGCGACTGTCAGATCGGGGAAGATGCGACGATCTTCGGGCGTCCAAGAGATTCCCCGCCGTCTGATCTCGTTGGGCTGGAGGTCCTGGAGGTCGTCCCCGTAGAGACGGACCGTTCCCTCTTTGGGCGGTGTGACGCCCATTATCGATCGAAGGGTCGTGGTCTTTCCGGCCCCGTTCCGTCCGATGAGGGCGACGATTTCGCCCTCCTCGACGTCCAGCGAAACATCGTGAAGAACGTGACTCGGCCCATAGTAGGTGTTCACTCCGTCTACTTCGAGAACCGTCACGCCGTCTCACCTCCGAGGTAAGCCTGCTGGACCCGTTCGTCCTCCCGCACGTCAGACGGTGGCCCAACGGTGAGGAGCGACCCGTTCTCCATCACTGCGAGTCGGTCGGCGACGCGCATGACCACGTCCATGTCGTGTTCGATAATCACGATCGTGATGTCTTCGGCGAGGTCCTCGACGAGTTCTCTGGTCTCGACGGTCTCGTCGGGACTCATCCCTGCGGTCGGCTCGTCCATCACGAGGAGGTCCGGTTCACAGGCCAGCGCGATGCCGATTTCGAGGTGGCGCTGCTGGCCGTGTGCGAGGGACCCGGCCGGTTCCTGTGCGATGTCCAGGAGGTCCAGGCGCTTCAGAACGTCCCTCGTCGCTTCTCGCGTCTCCGACTGGTCGTCGTAGTGCTTGAGCAGCGCGCCCGGGGTGAGCCCCGTTCGCTGTGCCTGTGCCGCCAGTCGTACGTTCTCCAGTGCGGTCAGGTCGGGAAAGAAGTTCGTGATCTGGAACGACCGCGCCAGACCCTGTCGAACGATGTCCTGTGGGTCGAGTTGGTCGATCCGTTCGTCCCGGAGTTCGATCTGCCCGTTCGTCAGTTCGTATCTGCCGGTGATCAGATTGAACAGCGTCGTCTTGCCGGCTCCGTTCGGACCGATCACAGCGGTTACCTCGTCCGCTGGTACGTCGAGTGTGACCTCGTCGACGGCCCGAATCTTGCCGAACTCTTTCGTGACGCTGTCCAACGCCAAGAGAGGCGTTGCCATACCTTTGTGAGTGACCTAACAGTATAAAAGCTTACCCCTGTTGGCCGAGTTCTGAATCAACAATTTGGTAGAATTACCGAAACCTATATCAATAGTGTATCCGTTCGCATCCGTATGCCATCGGAGCGCATGTCCGACGAGAAGCGTAGCGTCCAGTTTAGTCGCCGAAAGTTCCTCGCGGGAAGTGGGGCGACGGTAGCGGCCTCACTCGCCGGCTGTTTCGGCAGCGCGGGGAGCAGCGGTTCGGACTCGGTCAAAATCGGCTTCGTCCTGCCGTTCTCGGGAACGTACTCGTTCTTAGGCGAGAGCATCGTCAACGGCGTCAAGCTCCGGCTCGACCAACAGTCGGAGGGCGAAATCGACGGTCGTGAAGTCGAGTACGTCCGCAAGGACACCGGTGCCGACCCGGCAACGGGAGCCTCCATCACACAGGAGTTCCTGCAGTCGGAGAACGTCGACTTCATCGTCGGCCCAGTTTCGAGCGCCGTCGCCGGCGCGATGAAGCCCGAGATCGCCAGTTCGGGAAGCGCGATCTGGCTCAACGCCAACGCGGGCAACTACAAGCTCGTTCAGGACAACTGCACGAAGTATCACTTCCGTACCTCGTTCAACACGTGGCAGACGAGCGCGCCGCTCGCGTCCTACATCAACGACAACATCGCCGACAACGTCGTCCTCTCGTACGCGAACTACACCTTCGGGCAGCAGTCGAAGAACCTCTTCCGAGAGGAGTTCGAGAAGGTCGGCGGGACGGTGGTCGACGAAATCGGCGCACCGCTTGGCACGTCCGACTACTCGTCGTTCCTCCAGGAGATCGAAAACAGCGGCGCTGATGCCGTCTTCTCCTTCTTCGCAGGGAGTGACGCGGTGAACTACATCAAGCAGTTCAGTTCCTTCGGCCTCGACGAGAAGATGACCCAGACCGGAAGCGGGTTCCTGCTGTCGGCCGACACGCTCCCGGCGCAGGGAACGGCGGCGCTCGACATGTACTCGCTGCTGCACTACACGCCCACAAAGCAGACCGACCGGAACCAGGCGTTCGTCGACGCGTACTCGAGCCAGTACGACACGACGCCGAACGTCTACGCGTGTCAGGGCTACGACTCCGCCCTCGCAGCGGAGCTGGCGGTCACCGAGGCCGGTGGCACCGAAACCGACTCGATGGTCTCCAGCCTCGCCGGCGCGGAACTGGACAGCCCACGCGGCTACTTCAAGTTCAAGTCCTCGACGCACGACCCGATCATGGACATGGACATCAGGCAGGTCGTCGAGGCGGACGACGGCGTCCAGAACGAAGTGGTCGAGACGCTGACGCAGGTGGAAGGACCGTCGTGGGGGTGCAGCCTGTAACATGGCCATAGAAGGAGTCGCGAAGACGGCACTGCTCGGCGTCGAGATGGGAATGACGCTCGTGCTCGTCACGGTGGGCCTGACCCTCATCTTCGGGATGATGGACGTCATCAACTTCGCACACGGCTCGCTGTATATGCTCGGCGCGTACTTCGGGCTCACGGTCGTCACTGTCACGGGGAACTGGTGGGCCGCGCTGCTGGTTGCGCCCCTCCTAGTCGGTCTGCTGGGCGGTCTTATCGAGTACCTCTCGATCCGGCCGCTGTACGGCCGCAACCCCCTCTATCACATCCTGCTGACGTTCGGGTTCGCGATAATGCTCCACGGGCTGGTGACCGAAATATGGGGCGGTCAGGTCCAGAACATCGCGACGCCGGCGCTCCTCGAAGGATCGGTCGATCTCGTGCTGTTCTCGTACCCGCTGTTTCGCCTGTTCCTGCTCGGCGTGAGCATCGCCGTCACGGCGGCGCTGTGGGTGGCGATGCGCCGAAGCGACTTCGGCATCGTCATGCGAGCGAGCGCGCACGATTCGGAGATGGTGGACGCGCTCGGAACGGACGTCAAACGCGTCTTCACCGCCGTCTTCGTGCTTGGGTCCATTCTGGCCGGCCTCGCGGGAGTCCTCCTCGGAACGTCCAGAGCGGTCGACCCGGGAATGGCCGCGAGCATCATCATCCAGGCGTTCGCCATCGTCGTCATCGGCGGCCTCGGGAGCTATCGCGGGGCCGTCGTCGGCGCGTTCGTCGTCGGCATGCTCAACGCGTTCGGACCGACGTTCGCCCCGCAGTTCACCGACGCACTCCTGTACCTGCTGATGGCGGCCGTGCTCCTGGTGAAACCGGCCGGACTGTTCGGCTCTCCGGAGGGCGCGTAGATGAGCGTCAGAGACATCGTGGGTCGGCACTTCTCCGCGCGGCAACAGACGGACGTACTCAGCGGTCGCGTCCGGGTCGGGCTGTTCGTCGCCGGTGTCGTCGCAGTGCTGTTTGCCCCGTTCGCGCAGGCGGTCCACCCGTTCTGGATGGACCTCGCGACGCACATGTTCATCTTCGCGCTGTTCGCGCTCAGTCTCGACTTCGTGTTCGGGTACGCCGGCCTGCTGTCGTTCGGTCACGCGGCGATGTTCGGCGCCGGTGGGTACGCCGCCGCGCTGTTGATTCAGAACGCGACCGCGAGCGCCCTCGTCGTGCTCCCGGTGGCAGTGATCGCCGGCGCGGTCGTCGCTGCCCTCATCGGCTGGCTGAGCGTCTCGGCCCGGGGCATCTACTTCGCCATGCTCACGCTGGCGTTCGCACAGCTGTTCTACACCGTCGCGTTCAACGACATTCCCGCCATGCTGCTCGGCGTTGAGGCGGTGACTAACGGCGACAACGGGCTGGTCGGCATCACGTCGCTGACGCTGTTCGGCGTCGACACCGGGTCGCTGATGGCGTACTACTACCTCTCACTCGCGATACTCGGGGGGATGCTCGCGCTCGTCACGCGCCTCGCGAACTCCCCGTTCGGTCGCGTGCTGCAGGCCATCCGCGAGAACGAGGACCGAGTCGCGTTCATCGGCTACGACGTTGACCGCTACAAGATCGTCGCGTTCACCATCAGCGGCGGCATGGCCGGCCTGGCCGGCGGCCTCTGGGTCCCGTTCAACAGCACCGCCACCACGGCGATGCTGCACTGGACGACCAGCGGCGAACTGATCGTCATGACGCTACTGGGCGGGATGGGGACGCTGTG
This sequence comes from Haloarcula salina, assembly GCF_049603855.1. Taxonomy (GTDB): domain Archaea; phylum Halobacteriota; class Halobacteria; order Halobacteriales; family Haloarculaceae; genus Haloarcula; species Haloarcula salina_A. The sequence goes on from NZ_CP187150.1 coordinate 26,895, forward strand.
GGGCCCCATCGCGGGCGCGTTCCTCGTCGTCTTCCTCGAAGACTCGCTCTCCGCCATCGGTAACTGGGAGATTTACCTGGGTATCGTCTACATCGTCATCGTCATCTTCGCCCCGCGTGGACTCGCGGGCATCTTCCGCACCGTCCAGTCGAACCCCGACCCGAGAGTGCTCGTCTCGAAGGCCCGATCCGCGCTGGCGACGTACAGAGAGAAGGTCTTCTCGTAGCCCGAACCCGTTCATTTTTGGTCACCGGCGGAGTCTATCGAAGTATGCCAGATGCGAAGGTGACAGACCTTTCAACGGCAGTCGACCGTATCGAACCGGGTAGCTCCGTCGCGATGGGGCTCGCACTGGAGCACGCGATTCCGTTCGCTGCCGGCCACGAACTCATCCGGCAGGGAACGGACGGACTGACGCTCGTCGGTCCGATCAGCGACCTCCTGTTCGACCAACTCGTGGCGGCCGACCTCGTCGACCGGGTTCGCGCCGCGTGGGTCGGCAACGTCAGTTCCGGGACCGGCTACAACTTCAGACGGGCCGTCGAGGACGGAACCCTGGCCGTCGAGAACCACTCGAACTTCAGTATCGCGCTGTCGCTGAAAGCCGGTGCGATGGGCGTGCCGTACCTCCCGACCCGGTCGCTGCTCGGGAGCGACGTCTTCGCGGAGAACGACCGCTTTCGCGAAGCTGAGGACCCGTACTCCGGCGACCGGCTCGCGCTCGTCCCTGCCATCCATCCAGACTGGGCCGTTGTGCATGTCCAGCGGGCCTCGCCGTACGGCGACGCGCACTTCTGGGGGAACTCCGGCGTGACGTTCGAAGCAGTCAACGCCGCCGACGACACCCTCGTCGTTGCCGAGGAGATCGTCGATCCGGACGTGATCAAAAGCGACCCAAGCCGGACCGCCATCACGCGGGAGTCGGTGACCGCGGTCGCCGAGGTCCCCTTCGGGGCCCATCCCTCACCGCTCGCGGGCCGATACAACCGGGACAACGACTACTACCTCGCCTACGCCGAACAGACGAAAGACGAACTGGGTGCCACCGCCTGGCTGAACGAGTGGGTCCACGACGTCCCGGACCGCGAGGCTTACATGGAGAACATCGACCGTGACCTGCGGGTCTCCGAGCCGACCGTCGCTGCGGAGGTGGAGTATGGACGCTGAGTCCTACACCGACAGGGAACTGATGGTGGCCGCCGCGGCCCGCGAAATCGACGACGGCGACGCGGCGTTCGTCGGGATGCGACTGCCGCTCATCGCGTTCCAGGTCGCCGTGAGCACGCACGCGCCGAACGCTGTCTCGGTCTTCGAGAGCGGCGTCGTGCGCGACGACCCGGCGAGCGGCTTCCTGCATACGATGTGTGACCTGCCGAACCTCGACCGGGCGCTGTCGACGACGAGTATGGTGGATATCATGTCGCGACTGCAGCGCGGCGAGATCGACGTGGGCTTCCTCGGCGGCGCCGAGATTGACCGATACGGGAACCTGAATACGACCCGAGTCGCGTCGGGATCCAGTGAGATCCGCCTCCCGGGAAGCGGCGGGGCCTGCGACATCGCCTGCCTCTCCCGGCGAACGGTCGTCCTGATGGCACACGAACCGCGACGGTTCGTCGAGCGCGTCACGTACAACACGAGCCCCGGTCACGGAGACGGTGGGGACTGGCGGGCGCGCGAATCTGTCGCAGGCGGTGGGCCGGAGACGCTCGTCACGACGAAGGCCACGTTCGGCTTCGACGACGGCGGGGAACTCTACGTCGAGTCGCTCCACCCTGGGGTTACCCTCGACGAGATCGCTGACGACTTCCCGTGGGACCTCAAGACGGCGGCGGAGGTAACTGACGACCCCATTGGCCGGACAGACCCCCCGTCCGGGGACGTACTGGAATTGATTCGCGAGTTCGATCCGGACGGCTTCTGGACGCGCTGAGCATTTACCGGACAACCCGTGGAACGACGGGTCTTAATTACCGAAACTAACAAATATGATGTTCTTCATTATCGAATTGAGAGATGCAACAGAACCTGCCTGAGTCGTATCTGCCAGACGCGGCGAACAGCCCGGAGCCCGTCAATGCGCTTCCCGAGACCGATTACCCGTCCCACGTCAACGTCGCCGAAGAGCTCGTCGATACGCACGTCGAAAACGGGCGCGGCGACAACGTGGCGATCCGATTCCGCGACGAGGAACTCACGTACAGCGAGCTCAAGGAACAGGTCGACCGCTTCGGGAACGCACTCAAGAATCTCGGCGTCGAACCGGGCGACCGCGTGCTGGTCCGGTTCCCGAACCGTCCGGAAGCCATCGTGTCCTGTCTCGCCGTTCAGAAGATCGGCGCGATTCCCCAGCCGTCGATGAAACTGCTGCGGGCGAAAGAGCTGACACACATCCTCGACGACGCCAAAATCAAGCTCGCTGTCGTCTACGACGACCTGCTCGACGAACTCGAAGACGCGGTCGACGCGGTCGACTGCGTCGAAGAGGTCGTGGTCGTCGACGACGTCGGCGTCGACCACGACCGCCCGAGCTACCAGGCGCTCATCGACGAAGCCAGCGACGAACTGGCGGCTCACGACACCGAGGCGACCGACATCGGCCTGATGCTGTACACCAGCGGGACGACCGGTCGCCCGAAGGGCGCGATTCACACGCACGCGAACATCCTCGCGACGGCCGACGGCTACGCGAACTACTGTCTCGAACCGACGGAAGACGACGTGTTCGGCGGGAACCCCCCGCTCCCCTTCGCGTACGGCTACGGCGACCTCGTGACGTTCCCGCTCCGGTTCGGCGCGACGACCAGTCTCGTCCAGGACGCGACGCCCGAGACGCTCCTCGAAACCGTCGAAGACCACGGCGTCACCGTCTTCTGCTCCGTCCCGACGGCCTACAACCAGATCCTCTCGAAGTTCCCCGACGGCCACGAGGAGTACGACGTGAGTTCGCTCCGACTCGGCCTGAGCGCCGGAGAGCCGCTCGCGCCCCACACCTTCGAGGAGATCCGTGAGAAGTACGGCATCGACATCCTCGACGGGATCGGGACGACCGAGATGCTCCACATCTTCATCTCACACCGCCACACCGACGAGATCGACCCCCAAGCGACCGGGTTCCCGGTTCCAGGCTACGAGGCGAAGATCGTCGATCCCGAAACGGGCGAAGAACTGGAGCGCGGTCGCTCCGGACAGCTCGCCGTCCGCGGTCCGACCGGCATCACATACTGGAATCGGCCAGAGAAGCAGAAAGACGCCGTCCGAGACGGTTGGAGCTTCCCCGGCGACATCTTCGTCCAGCGAGCGGACGGGCGCTTCGAGTACCAGTCCCGGGAGGACGACCTCATCATCTCCAGCGGATACAACATCCCCGGGCCGGAGGTCGAGATGGTGCTGGAAGAACGAGAGGCGGTCCAGGAAGTCGCCGTCATCGGTGCTCCGGACGAGGAGCGCGGCGAAATCGTCAAAGCGTATATCGTACTGCACGAGGAGTACGAGGCCAGCGAATCACTCGTCTCCGAACTGCAAGATTACGTCAAGAACACGCTCGCACCCTACAAGTACCCGCGCGCGATCCAGTTCCTCGATGAATTGCCCCGGACGGAGACGGGCAAGATTCAACGGACGAAGCTCCGAGACCGCGAACAGACGGTCTGACGCCGCCGCGCACGCTCACCGACGCTCCCCCGACGCGCTGTTGCATTCCCCTGTGACCTTGATTCGACAGCGCCGCACCTTCTCCCGTCCGTCCCATCGTCCAGCCGTCACCAGTGTGGTATCTTGTAGCACGAAATCTGGCAAGTGGGAACGCCGTACAGGCGTATACCGCCATATACGGTAGCTGAATACAGTATCGTATACGATGATAAATCGTGTAGTTATCAGAGTGGAATAACGACCGTACGCCTGTTACCGATATCTCGTTCGTCCTGCACCGATGATCGTTCCGTCAGGTGAAACAGGAATAACAGGCGTACATGTATTATTCACATTCGTCAAGCTTCGACGGGGTTTCTGCCGTCGTGTTATAATATTAACCATTATGGTTCTGCCCCCGTCCCTACAATAACTTCCGTACATCTGTTATTCTGGGGAACACCGGAGCCACCGTCGTCCCCACAATCTGTATACGTTTACTGTATACACCATCGATTGAAGACGGGGTACCCGGTAGAAACGCGGTGTAGCGGTAGAAAACGACAGTCTAGAACCTACGGTCCTTCGTTCGCTCTGAGCTTCAGATCGGAACGGGGTTTCGCCACACAGGTGAGGACGTAGCCTTCGTCTTTCTCACTGTCGGAGAGGAACATGGCCTCGGTCTGCTGGATCTCTCCCTCTTCGAGTCGGAGCGCGCTACAGACGCCACAGACCCCCATCCGACACTGGTACGGGAGGTCGAGTCCCGCTTCGTCAGCCGCTTCGAGTATAGTCTGGGTCTCGGCGACTTCTATCGACCGGTCGATGTCCACGAACTCGACGGTGTGTGTGGTGGCCATCGTTATAGCTCGTACTCGTAGACGTGCTCTATCGGTTCGAAGTCGAGGTCCTCGTAGACCGAGACCGCGTTCTCGTCACCGTGAATCACGTCGACGCGACAGAAGTCGATTCCGCGTGGGTGGTCCTGCAGCCAGTCCGCCGCGGCATCGAGCAGTTGCTTTCCGACGCCAGTCCCCCGATACGCGTCTCTCACGTAGTGTCCGTTGATGTACCCGTGGTCCTTGAGCCGGAAGATCGGATGGTCGCCCACGACACGGACCTCGAGAACACCGACGAGTTCGTCGTCCGCTTCCGCGACGAACACCGTCCCGTACTTCGAGTCGAGCAGTTGATTCTCGAAGTACTGCAGCCACCGCTCGTTGGCCTCGTCTTTGTGCTCGTACCGGTCGTCGTACTCCGAGAGGTGGTCCGTGAAGCCGTGCCAGAGGTCGATGAGTTCCGAACCGTCGTCTCGTTTCGCCTGTCTTACTTGAGCTGCCATGAGTTGGCATACTACCTCTTCTGTTAAAAAAGCGTTCCTATCTGGGATCGGAATATCTCGGTCTTTGGGAAACATTTATGTCCTATGAGTCGAACATTCGAGTGTACTGAAAATGTCCGCAGAACCAGCTCCTGTCTCCGAAGCGGAGTTCAAAGAGCAGCTACAGAACGGGAAGATGGTCGAGTCGGTCGACGAGATGACAGAGGGGTACAAGAAAGCGCTGAAGCAGATCCTCTTGGTGTCGGCCGATACGGAGCTCATGAGCGCGCCGGCGTACTACGAGCAGTCGCTGAACGCACCGAGCCTCGACGCTCGGGCGTCGTGCGTGAGCGTCATTCAGGACGAGCTCGGCCACGGTCACATCGCCTATCGGCTGCTCGAGGACCTGGGCGAGGACCGCGAAGACCTCATCTTCAACCGCGACCCTAACGAGTTCCGCAACACGTACGGGTTCGACCAGCACATCGATAACTTCGCCGAACTCGTCTGTGCGCACGGCCTGTTCGACCGCGCGGGGATCACCCTGCTCGGCGACATCCACGAGAACACCTCCTACGCGCCCTGGAAACGCGCACTGACGAAGGTGTCCAAAGAGGAGCAGTTCCACCTCCGCCACGGCGAGACGTGGATGCGCCGCCTCGCGAACAAGAACGAATCGACCAGACAGAAGGTCCAGGAAGCGGTCGACTGGATGTTCCCGATGGCGCTCGAGTGGTTCGGACTCCCCGACGACAAGAAGCGCCACGACGACCAGCTCGACTACAGAATCAAGGGGAAATCCAACGACGAACTCCGGCAGGACTGGATGGACCGCGCGATTCCGTTCCTCTCGGAGATCGGTCTCGAGTTCCCCGCGCACTACGACGAGGACGCCGACGAGTACGTCATCGACTACGAGTTCCCGGTCGCGTTCGACGAGGAGAACAAGGAGTGGCGCTTCGACGAACCGATCTCGTGGGACGACGTCATCGACCGCTGGCGCGCGCGTGGACCGGCCAACGAGAAGTACGTCAACATGATCCAATCGGGCAACATCGACGTGATGCCACAATAGCGGTAGACCATGAGCAAGAGTTCGAAAACGGAACTAGACGAACTGAGGTTCGGGCCCTTCGACATCGGACCCGACGGTACCGAAACGGAACTGGAGCGGGCGGTCTGGGCGAACCTGGACGAGATTCCGGACCCCCACATCCCGCTGAGCCTGGTCGAGATGGCGATGATATACGACGTCACCGTCGAGGATACCGTCGCCCACATCGACCTGTCGTTCCCCTGCATGGGCTGTCCCGCCTACGAGTTCATCCACGACGACATCCGGGGCTGTCTCCGGACGATGAGCGGCATCGAGGACGTCGAGATCGACGTGGTCTGGGACCCCGTGTGGTCGAAGGACATGCTAGACGACGACGCGCGCGAGAAACTGCAAGAATCTGGGATTGCGCTATGAAATACGAAGTATTCGCACGAATCAGAGCCGGAGAAGACCTGATCCACGTCGGTAACGTGGACGCACCGGACGACAGACTAGTGAAGACGTACGCGAGGACCACCTTCGACGAGGAGGACTGGGACCGGATGGTCGCAGTTCCCCGCGATGAACTGATCGAAGTGACGAGTGCACAGATGGCAGAATCACCGGCGGTGACAGACCAATGACTGACGACTGGAACGACGACGCAATCGAGTACGTACAGGCGATCGCCGACACCAAACTCGTCCTCTCACACCGGTACTCGGAGTGGATGCTGTCCGGTCCGGCGCTCGAAGACGACATCGCGGGCGCGAGCGCCGCTCAGGACGAGATCGGTCACGTCCGACAGCTCTTCGAGAAGCTCTCTGACAACGGCCGCGACCTCGAGTGGCTCCAGGGCGACCGCGACCCCGAGGAATTCAGCAACGCCGCGTGCCTCGACGACGCGCCCGACACGTGGACGGAGTTCGTGACCGCGGCGGACGTCACCGAGCGCGCGGCGTGGTATCTCATCGATTCGATCGCCCACGAGGACTTCGACGGCCTCGGACAGCGAATCGGTCAGGACGAGTACTTCCACCTAGAACACCTCGACGCGCGCCTCAGCCAGCAGGCCGAGGAGAATCCGGCGGCGGTCGAAGCCGCGTTCGCCGAGGCAGCCCCAGGGGCGCTCGCCCTGCTCGGTCCGGAGACGCTCGACGCGGACGCCGACACGCTCGTCCAATCGGGCTTTACCGACCGGCCGGTCGCCGACATCCGCGAGGGATTCAAACAGCACTACGAGTCCCTCTTCGAGGGGACCGACGTCGACCTCTCCGCGGTCGACTGGGACGCGCCGGACGAAGCGTCCTGGAACGAGACGCGCCGTCGCATCGGCAACGGGCACGTCGACCCCGCTGTCGTCGACGCGTTAGGCGGCGTCAAGAACGCGGAATACGCGAGAGCCTGACCCTATGAGCGCATCCGAAACGGGCTCCTCGGACGAGCCCATCCGCCCGGAGTGCCCGTTCTGTGGGTCCGCCGAGACCGAGCGGGAGTCGGCCTTCGGCTCCGAGATCTCCAAGAGCCAGTACTACTGCCACGGCTGTAACACAATGTTCGAACGCCTCAAATACGACGGGAAGTCCCCCGATACCGGTCGGTAACCGAGCGGCAGTCGCCGGCCGCGTCGCCGTCGCGATTCCGCGGGGCGTCGTGCCCCACCGAAGAGCCGCCGCACTCCTTCTATAATTTTAATCTTTCGGTATATTTAAGTACCTCCGGCGAGATGTGCAGAATGCACCAATGGAACCATTCGACGAGCTAGACCTCGAGTACTTCCAGACAGAAGTAGAAAACCACGTCGGGATCCTCCGGATCGACCGACCGCCAGTCAACGCACACAACATCGACGTGCTGCTGGAGCTCCAGCGGGCCGTCGAAGGCGTCCGGTTCGACGACAACGTCCGTGTGTGCGTCTTCGGGAGCGCCAACGAGAGCATTTTCTCGACCGGCTTCGACATCAACGACCTCCAGACGGAGGAGGCCCACCAGATCGGCTACGCCAGCCAGACCTCGAAGGAGATCATCATGAAGATGCGGACGACGGACACCGTCTTCATCGCCGCCGTCGACGGGCACTGCATGGGCGGCGGTCTCGAACTGGCGCTGGCCTGTGACTTCCGCTTCGTCGGTGACGACGACGACTATCGCGTCGGGATGCCGGAAGTCCACCTCGGTCTCATCGCCGGCGAGGCCGGGACCCAGCTCCTGCCGCGCTACATCAACCGCTCGGACGCGCTCCGCATGATGATCACCGGCGAGGAGCTCACGCCGCAGGAGGCCTACGACAAGGACATCTTCGACGAGATCCACCCGCCGGAGGATGTCGAGGACGCCGTCTTCGAGTTCGCCGAGCAGATCGTCGAGAAGCCCGCCGGGGCCGTCGGTCACAACAAACTGGCAGTCAACGAAGGCCTCGAACTGCCCCTCTGGGACGCGCTCTCTCACGAGCGCGAACTCCAGAACGCGCTGCTCGGCTCGGAATCCGCGAAGGAAGGCGTCAACGCGTTCCTCGAGGACCGCGAGCCGGACTTCGTCGGCGTCGAAATCGGCGAGAAAGAAGCACCCGAGCCCCAGTCCAACGACTAGAGCGAGAGCGATTCGGTCGCGACGGTAGTCTGCTGAATTTCGGTCGTCCCGCCGATGAGGCTCAGTATTTTCGCGTCACGGAGGTAGCGTTCGAGCGGGTAGTCCGTCCGGTAGCCCTTCCCGCCGTAGATCTGCATCGCGTTCCGCGTGACGAACTCGGCGACGTCACTGGCGTAGTACTTCGCCTGGCTGGACTTGCGCGTGTTTCCGCCGCTTTCGGCGATTGACGCGGCGGACTCGTACACCAGGTGGCGCGCCGCTTCGAGCCGGGTGTCCATCTTCGCGACGAGGACCTGCACCGCCTGATACTCGCCGATGGCGTTGCCGCCCTGCCGGCGCTCGCTCGCGTAGTCGACCGCCTCGTCGTAGGCCGCCTGCGCGATACCGGTACCGATGGCGCCGAGGCCGGTCCGCGCCATATCGATCGTCCCCATCGCGATTCGGAATCCCTCACCGACCGCACCGAGCAGCGCGTCCGAATCGACCTCGACGCCGTCGAGCGTGGAGTCGCCCGTGACGTGGCCGCGCATTCCCATGAACTCCGCGCGCTCGAACTCGAAGCCGGAGACCTCGTCGGCACCGGGAACGAGAAACACGCTGACGCCGTGTGAGTCGTCCGGCTGTGGTCGCTTGCGCGCGACAACGAGGTGAACGTCCGCGACGCCGGCGTTCGTCCCGAAGGACTTCTCTCCGGTGAGGGCGTACCCGTCGTCGGTCTCCTCGGCGACCGTTTCGAGTTCCGTCGGGGAACTACCGGCGCCGGGTTCGGTCAGTAGCATCGAACCGACCGACTCGCCGGCGACCATCTCCGGCAGGTACGTCTCCCGCTGTGTCTCGGACCCGTGGTGCAACACGGGCAGCGTCGCGAACGTGTGTCCCTGTATCGTCTCGGCGACGGCCCCGCTCTCGCGGGCGATCCGTTCGAGCGCGAGCGCGTAGCCGACGAAATCGGAGCCCAGTCCACCGTATTCCTCGGGAATCAGGACACCGAGGAGTCCGGCGTCGCCCGCGGCCTCGATGACGTCGCGCGGGAATTCGTCGGCAGCCTCGATTTCTTCGGTCCGCGGGGAGAGGATCTCCTCGGCGAACGCGTCGGCGCGGTCTCTGATGTCGCGGTGCTCGTCGGACAGCGATCGTTCTAGGAGCTGCATACAGGTTCCCCTCGGGCCAGGGTAATGAACATTACGCGCCACGTCCGCTCGCGCGTCTCGAAGATGGCGTCTGACAGCAGAACGAAGGCCGAAATTCGCGTCCCGTACGGTTACCGATCGATGTTGACGTTGACGTTCTTCGCCTGCGTGTACTCCTTGATCGCCTCGGTCCCCTGCTCTCGACCGATCCCGCTCTCTTTGAAACCGCCGAAGGGCGTCTGCGGGAAGGTCTGGGGGTACTCGTTGATGCTGACCATCCCGTAATCGAGGCGCGCGGCCGCGTCGTGGGCCGTGTCGATGTCCGAGGTCCAGACGCCAGCGCTCAGCCCGAACGGGGAGTCGTTGGCGATTTCGAGGGCCTCCTCGTAGTCCGAGAACTCGATGACCGAGAGGACGGGGCCGAAGATCTCCTCGCGGGCGATGGTCATGTCGTTGGTCACGTCGGTGAAGACGGTCGGTTCGATGAAGTACCCCTGGTCCTTGTCTTCGGGGACACCGCCACCGGCCGCGAGTGTCGCGCCCTCCTCGACGCCGGTCTCGATGTACTCGAGGACCTCGTCGCGGTGCTCCGCGCTCACGGCGGGTCCCATCCGACCGTCGTCGTCGATGCCGCTCCCGAGCGGCGTGTTCTCGGCGCGCTGGACGACCTGTTCGACGACCTCGTCGCTGACGTCCTCGTGGACGAGGAGCCGAGAGCCCGCCCAGCACATCTGTCCGCAGTTCATGAAGATGCCGTAGTGGACGCCGTTGACGGCCGCGTCGAGGTCCGCGTCGGGGAAGACGATGTTCGGACCCTTGCCGCCGAGTTCGAGCGTCACGCCCGTGACGTGGTCCGCGGCCTCGGACATGATGTGCTTGCCGACGCCGGTGCTGCCGGTGAAGGCGACGTGGTCGACGGCGCTCTCGTTGACGAGCGCGTTGCCCGCGCCGGAGCCGGTCCCGGGAATCACGTTCAGGACGCCGTCGGGGAGCCCGGCCGCCTCGGCGGCCTTCGCGTAGTACAACGCCGACAGCGGCGTCGTGTTCGACGGCTTCAGCACGGCCGTGTTCCCGCAGGCGAGCGCGGGTGCGAGGCTGCGCCCGGCCAGCTGGAAGGGGTAGTTCCAGGGCGCGATGTGGGCGGTGACGCCGAGCGGTTCCTGCAGGGTGTAGTCGAGCCGGTTCCCGGGGACGGGAATCGTCTCGCCGGTCAGCTTGTCCGCCCAGCCGGCGTAGTACCGGAAGGTGTCGACGACCATCTCGACGTCGAGGCCCGCCTCGAACGGGGTCTTCCCGTTGTCGTGGGACTCGACGAGGATAATCTCGTCCGACATCGCCTCGATCTCGTCCGCCATGGCGTCGAGGACCGCGCCTCGCTCGCTTGGCGCCATCTCCCGCCACTCCGAGCCGCGCTCAGCGGCGGCGTCCGCCGCCGTCACCGCGCGGCTGACGTCCTCGGCGGACGCACAGGCCACTGTCGCGTACGTTTCTTCCGTCGCAGGGTCGAGCGTGTCGATCGTCTCGCCGTCTGCGGCGGGCGTCCATTCACCGTCGATATACAAGTCTGTTGGACCGTCGTAGCTCACACTCGAAACACTCTTTCGTGATATTTATATTTTGTCACTGATAGGGGTCAGCGGAACTCGGGTCGCTCGTCGTTGCGGAACGCCTCGACGCCGGTCTCGTGGGCGTCGCTGCCGTAGGCGAGCGTCTGGAGGTGGGCCTCTCGGTCGAGGGCGTCACGGAACGGTCGCCCGATGTTCTCGTGGATCCCGCGCTTCGTCAGTCCGAGCGTTTCGGTCGGCTTGCCGTCGAGCGTCTCCAGCAGTTCGTCGACCGACGCGTCGAGGTCGCCGGCGGGTACCGAGCGGTTGATCAGGTCCAGGTCCGCCGCCTCATCGGCATCGAAGAGGCGACCCGTCATCGTCAGTTCCTTCGCCGTCCGAAGACCCACCAGCGCCGGGAGGAGGAACGTCCCGCCGGAGTCTGGAATCAGGCCGACGTTGGCGAACACTTCCCCGAACCGGGCCTCGGCGTCGGCGTACGCGAAGTCGCACGCCGCGGCGATGTTGGTGCCGGCCCCGACGGCGTCGCCGTTGACCTTCGCGATGACCGGAAAGGGAGCCGTCAGCAGCGTTTCGACGACGGCGTTGAGCGTCGACTGCACGCGCTCGTAGGCCTCGCTCGGCGTCTCGTCTCGTTCGGCCATCGCATCGATGTCGCCGCCGGCACAGAACGCGTCGCCGTCGCCGGTGACGACCGCCGCGCGGGCGTCCTCGCGCTCGGCCGCCTCCAGCGCGTCGACGAGTTCGTTCGCCGCCGCGACGGTGAAGGAGTTCTTCGTCTCTGGACGGTCGAACGAGATCGTGTGGACGCGGTCGGCTGTCTCGACTCGAACCATACCCGACGTGGTTTCCGGAGCGACATAAAACCAGCCGGGCCGAGACGTTTAATAGCTCCTGTCACACCCAACAGAGTGTGCACACGATCGAGAGCCACGACGTTCGGTTCGGTGAACTCGCGGGGCCGCTCGTCCACGGGGCACGGTTCTTCGACTGGGAGCTGATCTCGACGCAAGTCGTTACTGAGGCGTTCGGCCACGCGTTCGAAGACATCGTCGACGCCGGTGGCATCCCCTACGCGCCCGTCGTCGCAGCGACGACGGTGTATCGCTATCCCGGGTTCCGTGATACGGTAACCGTCGAGACGACGCCGACATCGGTCGGGGAGAGCAGTGTCGAACTGTGCTACAAGATGACAGACGGCCGCGGCGACCGTCTCGCCACGGGGCAAGTGACGCACGTCACCATCGCGCCGGACGGTGGGGCAGCGCCCCTTCCGGCGGACACCCGGGAGCAGTTTCAGGCGGCGCTCGACGAGTCGCCTCCCGAGGTCGGACCGCGCGGAGCGGACGGTGGTGGGGAGTTGCCGCACTTTTCGGAGTCGTTCGACATCCGAAGTCCCCACATCGAGTGCTCCGAACTCGCGTACTTCGAGGAGTATCCGCGCTTCGCCGACGTGGCGCTCGAACGGTTCATCGAATCGAGGGGGGCAGGTCTCGACGCGACGGACAGGGACTGCAAACCGTTCCGTCTGCGCGACTGGCGTTGGGAGTTCCTCTCCCCCGTGGAGTACGAGTCGACGCTCACCGTCGAGTCGGACGTTCGGGCCGTCACCGAGGAGACACTCCGAATCGGACACCAGTTCAAGAGCGACGGCCGCGTCCGCATCGAGGGCGTCACCGAGTACGGGTGCTTCGACGAGTCGGGTGCCCCGACTTCGCTCGCGCCCCAGTTGCGCCCGCTGTTCACCGAGGAGTGAACTGCTCGGCCGGACCCCCGTACCTTATAGTCGCTCATCATTATCTACTCAATATGACCGATGCGTACATCATCGGCGCTGGACAGTCAGACTTCGGATCGTTCCCCGGTGAGTCGTACCGGTCGCTGTTCGACGACGCGTTCGACGAAGCGGTAGCGAGCGTCGACGGCGACTTCGACCCCGACAGAATCGACGAGGCGTTCCTCGGCACGCTCGGTGTCGGCGGGCGACAACTGGGGCTGAGCGGTCCGGCCGTGACGGAACACCTCGGACTCCACGGGATTCCGACGACGCGCGTCGAGAACGCGTGTGCGGCCTCCGGGTACGCGCTCCGACAGGCCGTGATGGCCGTTCGCTCCGGCATGGCGGACCTCGCGCTCGCCGGCGGCTACGAAGTGATGACCGACATGAGCGGCGACCACACGAAGTGGTGGCTCGGCGTCAGCGGCGAGACGGAGTGGGAGCGCCTCTCCGGGACGACGTTCGCCGGCGTCTACGCGCAGATGGCGAGCGCCTACATGCGCGAATACGGCGCGACGAAAGAGGACCTCTCGCGGGTCGCCGTCAAGAACCACGCCAACGGGGCGCAGAACCCCCACGCGCAACTCGGCTTCGAGTGCTCGCTCGAAGACGCGATGAACGCGCCCGACGTCGCCGCGCCGCTGAACCTCTATCACTGCTGTCCGACGACGGACGGCGCGAGCGCTACGCTCGTCGCGAGCGAGTCGGTCGCACGCGAACTCTCTGACGCGCCCGTCCGCGTCGCTGGAGCCGGCGCGGCCAGCGGTCGGGTGGGCCTGTTCCAGCGCGAGTCGCTGACGGGCATCCCCGCGTCCGTGACGGCCGCCCAGCGCGCGTACGACGAGGCCGACATCGAGCCGGACGACCTCGACTTCGCGGAGGTCCACGACTGCTTCGCCATCGCCGAACTCGCCGCCTACGAGGATCTCGGATTCTGCGACCGCGGTGAGGCCCCGCGCCTCCTCCGCGAGGGTGTCACAGACCCGGACGGCGACCTTCCCGTGAACACGTCCGGCGGCCTGAAATCGAAGGGCCATCCCATCGGCGCGACGGGAACCGGACAGGCGGTCGAGGCGTTCTCACAGCTCCGGGGCGACGCGCACGTACAGGTCGACGGGGCGAACGTCGGGCTCACGCACAACGTCGGCGGCTCGGGCGGTGGCGTGACGGTCCACGTCTTCGAGCGGGCTGACGGAGGTGCACGATGAGTTCGGACCGCGGTATCGTCGCGACCGGTGCGTTCGTCCCGCGTCTGCGTCTCGACGGCGACGAAATCGAAGCCGCGTGGGGGACATCCGCGCCGGTCGCGCGAGCGGCCGTGCCGGCGGCCGACGAAGACACCCTCACCATGGCGGTCGCCGCGGGACGCGACGCCATCGAGTCGAGCCGATTCGAAGCGAGCGCGGTCGACCATCTAGCCGTCGCGACCACGACGCCGCCGCTCGAAGAGGAGGAGTTCGGTCCCCGCGCCGTTGCCGCGCTCGGTCTCGAAGCGGACAGCACGCTCGCGACGTCGACCCAGAGCACCGTGGCCGGCGCGGACGCGCTCCGCTCGGCGGCCCGCGCGGACGGTCCCGCCCTGGCCGTCGTGGCCGACGCGCCCGCTGGCGACCCTGGCGAGGCTGGCCAGCGGGTCGGCGCCGGCGCCGCCGCGTTCCTGTTCGCTGCGGGCGGTGCCGTGGCCCTGACCGACGCGGCGACGCGCTCCCGGGATGCGCCGGGAATCCGGTTCCGCGAGTCCGGATCCGAGAATGTCGACGGCCTGGACATCACGACCTACGAGCGAGAGACCATCAGGGACCTCGTCGCGGAGGCCGTCGAGGCGCTCGACGTGCCCGCAGACGCCGTCACCGGTACGGCCCTCCACCAGCCCACCTCCGACATCCCACATCGTATCGCCAGGGCGTTACCCTACGACGCCGAGACCATCACACGCGGAACGCTGGTCGACGAGGTCGGCGACGCCGGCGCGGCGACGCCGGCGCTCGGCCTCCTGGCAGCCATCGACGCGAGCGAATCCGCGTCACACGTCGTTGCCGGATGCTTCGGCAGCGGGGCGTCCGCTACGGCGCTGGCCTTCGAGGTTCGTGAGCCCGTTCAGACCAGCCTCTCGGCGGCGCTCGACGGTGGCGTCGATGTCCCCTACGCGACGGCGTTGCGCGAGCGCGGCACGATCGGCGAAGCCGAAGTTGCCGGCGGTGGCGCACACGTGAGTTTGCCCTCGTGGCAGCGGTCGATACCGCAGCGCTACCGTCTGGAAGCCGGCCAGTGTCCCGACTGCGGCGCGGTCGCGTTCCCGCCCGAGGGAGCCTGTCCGGACTGTCATGAGCGGGTAACCTTCGAGTCCGTCTCGCTCCCCCGATCCGGCGAAATCGTCGCGTCGACCGTCATCGGACAGGGCGGTGCGCCGCCGGAGTTCGTCCCCCAGCAGCGTCGTGACGGCCCCTTCGGCGTTGCCATCGTCGAAGCGACGGTCGCGGGCGACTCGGCGCGGTTCCCCGTCCAACTGACCGACTGCGACCTCGACGAAGTCTCCGTGGGCGACAGAGTCGAGGCGCGGTTCCGCAGAATCTACAGCGCCGAAGGCGTCACGCGGTACGGACTGAAGTTCACTCCGCAATGACCGGCGACGCGCTCACTCGAAGCCGAAGCTGTCCCACAGTTCCGCGACGGACTGTCTGACCGCTTCGGGATAGGAGGTCTCGTAGGTGACGCGGGGGGCGATGTACTCCTCGTCCCACCGGGGGTCCCACGACGCGTTGATGAAGAGCCGCGACCCGGGCGTCCCGTCGGTCCGGTATCGCGGGGCCGTCGCGGCGGGCGCGCTCGGTTCGCTGAACACCCAGTCCTGTGAGGGGTGCGCTTTCACCCAGATGTCGTCGAGCGGCCGCGAGAGGTCGGCCGCCGACGTGTTCTCGTCCAGTATCAGCACCTTGTCGAAGAGGTTCGAGAACGAGAACAGCGTGTTCGCCAGCTGCCACTCGAAGCCGGCGTACAGGATTTCCGAGGCGACGACGCACATGCCCAGACACGTCTCCGCCGGGAGCCGTATCCACTCGGCGGGTTCGATGCCCCAGTAGTTGTTCACGCGGTAGCTCAGCCGCGCCGATTCGGTGATCCCGACGAGGTGAATGTCGTCCGCGAACGGCGCGCCGAGGGGCACGACCGGGACCTGGGGACCCTCGCGGTGAGCGACAGTGTCCACGTCGATGTCGACGACCGCCGTCTCCATCGCCCGCTCCCACATCGACGCTGTCCCGGTTGCCGCCACGGATTCGGATTCCGAGATGGAGCCGGTCACCACGACCTCTGATGTCGCCGGGACAGTCCGCCCGTCCAGCGTCGCGACCGAGACGTCTTCTGAGCGCGTACTCGGACGCATGCTCCCTGTCTGGGTCCGGTCGAGCCAGTGCAACAGCGTGTTCGTCGTCGCGGCCGCCGGGACGCCGAGACAGAGCGACGCCGTCTCCGCCGAGGGGACGAGGCCGTCCGCCGGAACGACGGCCCGGAGCCGGTTCGGGCTCTGGACGGTCCCGCGGGCCGGGAGCCACTGTGTCGTCTCACCGTCGTCGATGGCGAACAGTCCGAGCGTGAATGCCGGCGGCGTGCCGGGCTCCAGCGGCGGCAGGCCCAGGTCGGAACAGTTCGCCGTCGACTGGTCGGCGCGCAGGCCGTCTTCCGCCGGGTCGGTGGGTCCGTCGAGGGGGCCGGCGACGTGGTCGACGACGCGCCGGTACGTGGCGTCGGCGCCGAGGCCGCGTGCGAGCGCCAGGCGCGTCCACGGCTTCTCCCGGTACTGTGTCACCTGCTCGGGGCCGGCGAGCGCTCCGGAGACGGGCGTCACGATGCCGTCGGTGTCGTCGAACCGCACCGCCGGCCCGTTACAGCGAAGCGCCTCGGCCGCCACTGCGGCGACATCCTCGCTCCGGACGCGCTCCGTGACTGTCAGGAGGTCGTCAGCGTCGTCGAGTTCCGCAACACCGTCGCGAAACGAACGTGCGCCGGTCATCAGCGCTCACCCCTCGGAGCGACCGGCGCTGTGTCGAGCGTCTCTTCGGACAGTCCGGCGTCTCTGAGAACCGCCCGGGCGCGCTCCCGGCGTTCGCTGTCGCCGACCCGCGCTCCGCTCCGGAGCGGTTCTCCCTCGGGTCGCGTCGCGTCGATGTACGTCTTCGCGGTCTTCGCCTTCGAGGTCCCCATCTGCACGTCGCCTTTCTCCTCGGGCGTCTGGTAGATGTTGAGCGGCACTTTCGGCATCGACTCCGCACCGAACTGATGGAAGTCCGCGTCGGGGTCGGCGTACAGCGACACCGCTTCGAGGACGGCACGCTGGTCGAACGGGTCGACGTCCGCGTCGACGAAGACGAAGAAGTCCACGTGGAGCATCCCCCACGTCGTGAAAATGAAATTCGCGAGTTCGTGGAGGTAATCGGGCCGCGTCGTCTCGGTCGAGATGACGTAGACGGTCCGCGGCGTGAAGGGCCAGGGCGCGAGCTTCTCCACGTTGAACCCGGCCGCGCGGAGACCGAGTGTCGCGTCGGGGCCGACGCACGCGACCTCCATCGACGACGTCGTGTTGTGGGCGTACCCGACCTCGGACCACTCCACGCGGAAGGGGATGAACGGCCGCTCGCGGTGGCTCACCGCGTCAATCTCCAGCACTGGCATCGACCGGCGCGGCCCGTGCATGTAGCCGAAGTAGTCCCCGTACGGCCCCTCGTCGAGGCGACTGTTCGGCAGAATGCGTCCTTCCAGGACGATTTCCGCGGTCGCCGGGACGAGGAGGTCGTTCGTCTCGCACTCGACGAGCTCGACGGGGCCGCGCTTGAGGCCGCCCGCGAACTCCGCCTCGTTTCGCCCGGTCGGAATCCACATCATCGAGACGCACTCGACGGCCGGTTCGGCGCCGATGACGATGGCGACCGGCATCGGTTCGTCGTGGCGCTCGTACTTGTAGTAGTAGATGTTCGGCGTCTGCTCGCCGGCCAGCAGGAGGACACTCGCGCGCGTGTTGTCATGGAGCATCGCCCGGTGCGAGGACCAGTCGGTCCACTCGGTGTTCCGGTCGTCGGCGATGAGCGTGTGGAGATTCGAGTAGCGGCCGCCGTCGCCGACGTGCAGGAACGGCCACGGGAACGAGAGGAGGTCGACGTCACCGCCCGTCCTGACGGTATCCTTGCACGGCGCGTCGTCGCTGTCGACGACCGTCGGTGCGATGGGCGACCGAACGCGGTCGATGATCTCCTCGTAGAAGTCGTCGGTCGTCCGTGCGTCGGACACCCCGAGTGCCATCGCGATTCGCTTCCAGGGCTGGCGGCGCGGCCCGCGGTACGGGTCCCCGACGAGCCGGGCGTCAGAGCCGTCGCTCACGTCCTCAAACACCGGAATCTGGGCGTCCCGCTCGTTGGCGCGCATCGTGACCGCGCCCGCTTCGAGATTCCACGAGATGCGCTCGTCGATTCGGTTGCACGCGTCTCGCTCCTCGAGTCGAGCCAGGTAATCACGGAAGCTGTCGGCGGCTTCGGACGCCCCGCCCGTCATCGCTTCTCACCGAACGATGTCGACATCTCGTCGCGGATCTGCTCGGCCTTCGCGTCTAGGTAGGCGTCCAGGAGTTCGGGGTAGGTGTCCTGCATGTACGCGTTGATGATGGTCCGGACGGCGTCCGAAACCGACTCGAACTCCCCGACTGCCACGAGGTACTGCAACAGCGCGCGAGCGTCCTCCGACCGGGCGTTGATGACGTTCGACTCGTTGCGGCTGTACTCGATACAGTCGCGGAGTATCTCGTCGTCGATGTCGTCGAGTTCCGGGTTCGATTCCAGGATCTCGATGTGCCAGTCCTCCTTGATGTTCTCGTGTGGCCCGCGGACCACCGTCAGCGGTTCCGGGTCGTCGAGGTCGGTCGCCGACCGGGACACGCGGGCCCGCGTCACGAATATCTCCTTAGTGTCCGTATCGGTCACTTGCAGGCGTATCTCACCGTCGGTGTCGTCTGGCAAATTTTCTTCGGCAGTGCTGTATTGTGTCATAGTGAAATGCCGTGGAACCGATTCTCTGGGGCTAAGACGGTGTAAACAACGGTAGTATATATAATTAATGTTCAATCATCTATATTCGATTCTCCCGGTGTTTTCACACGCCGAGTTCCGGTCCCGGACGCAGGCGCGCACTGCGACTCAAGACCGGCGGTAGGTGATGGGGTGGTCCCCGACCCGCACCACTCGTCCGGAGTGCTCGGCGTGAGCGAGGTGTGCGGCGGCCTCTCCCGCGCCCATCTTCGCGTGGATACCGACCATCTCGCCGAACAGCGTCCGTGCGACCGACCACGGAGTCGCCGTGCCAGTCGCCGGTATCGCCGCCACGGCGGCGTCGACGCGCTCGCGATGGTGGCGGCGGATGGCCTCGATTCGGTCGTCGAGCGAGACCGTCGGGCCGTGTCCCGGGCGCGCCTCACGGTCCACGTCCAGGTCACTGAGGCGGTCGAGCACCCGGAGGTATCGTTCGAGCGGGTTCTCCGTGGCGGTTCGGGTATCGCTTCCACCGACGTTGGGAGTGTACATCGGCAGGACCGCATCCCCGACGTAGAGCGTCCGTTCGTCCCGGACCGCGAGGTGGCCGCACGTGTGGCCGGGGGTGTGCAGGAGTTCGAGACCGGCGACGCGGTCGCCGTCGGTGTGGCCGGTCACGGGCACGGTATCGGGTATCGGCGACGGGGCGTCGCTATCGCGCACGTCGACGACTGACTCGGGCGCTCCCCACTGTTCGAGCGTCTCGGCGTCACGTTCGACGCGGCGGCGACGCTCCTCACCGTACGACCGGATCAGCGGGGCGTCCCGCTCGTGCATGTGCAGTTCGGCGTCCGCAGCCGCGGCCAGTCGCGGCGCGTTGCCGGCGTGGTCAGAATGCCAGTGCGTGAGCACGACGTGCTCGACGTCGCCGAGGTCGAATCCGTGGGCGTCCAGGCCGTCTCGGAGAACTCCCCACGCGTCCTCGCCCGGCGGCCCGGGGTCGACGACGACGCCACGGTCCGGAAAGACGTACGTGCTGTTCTCGCCCTCCGGACTGCCGTGGGGGTGTGCGATGCGAAACGCGCTCATTCGAGGTCGAACAGTTCCGCAGCGGTCCCGTAGAGGATTCGGTCGACGGCCTCATCTGGGACGTCGAGCGCTCGGATGTCGGCGACGTTCTCCCCGATGTCGGGAACCATCGGGCCGGGCCAGTCGCTCCCGAACAGCGTCTGGTCCGCGACCGCTTCCAGTCGCGGGAAGTGCTCCAGGAGGTTCGACGGCGGGATGGACGACACGTCGAAGTAGACGTTTTCGTGGCGACGTAGCAGGAACCACGCCTCGTCGGTGTACATCGGTCGACCGCCGTGTGCCATGACGACGTCCAGGTCGGGGAAGTCGACAGCCACGTCGTCGAGCGGCATCGGGTCGGCGAGCCGAGAGCGGGCACCGGGAAAGATGCTCGTTCCCGTGTGGACCATCACCGGAATATCGGCCGCGGCACAGCGCTCGTAGAGGCGTCGGAGACCGTCGAGACCCCGATAACCGGGTTCGTCGAGGTAGTCGTTCGCCTGCACGTTCTGGTGGGGCGGGTGGATTTTGATACCGTCCAGGGCGAGGTCGTCGATCGCGCGGTCGAGGACCGCTTCCGGGTCGTCTGCCTCGTTCGGATCGAAGCCGCCGAACGCGAGTACGCGGTCGGGGGCGGCGTCGCGAAACGAGGCCGCCCACTCGTTCACGTCGTGGGTGTAGCCCAGAATCGGCGTCACGTAGTTGATGATCGCCGCGCGCTCGATCCCCTGCTCGTCGAGATACGAGACGAACTTCTCCGGGTTCTTCGCCAGGTCGACCTTCTTCTCGAAGCCGTGGCCGTGTTCGCGCAGGAGCGCCAGCGCGTCGTCGTCCAGCCGCCAGAACGGGTTCATGTGGACGTGCGCGTCGATGACGCGATCGGCTTCGCTGCTGACAGCCGAGCTATCGGTCATGTGTTTGAGGTGGGTGGAAATCACCTTATAATTGCTGGTCCGCTCGACGGCATCGCACGGCTACGTCTCGCGCATGCGGATCGAAATCGCGACGTCGCCCGTCCGCGGGTCGAGGTCGTCGAACTCCACGGCGAGGGGCGCGCCACAGGACGGGCAGTCGATCGCGACGCGGAGGGCCCCATCCTCGATACTGTCGGGCAGGCCGTCGTCGTCTTCGAGCGGGTCACCGCACTCCGGGCACTGTGGGGTATCGAACATCGTCGCGTCACTCACGCTAGCGAGCGGGGCGACAATAAAACACCGGCTCCGCCGTCACTCGAAGCGGCCGGTCTCCCCGTAGTCGCGAGCGAGTTCGACGTAGTGTTCGTGGACCATGTCGATTTCCTCGCGCTGTGTCTCGCTCAGCGGGCGGGTCTCGGCGGGAGCGCCGTAGGCGAGGTGGCCGTCGGGAACGGTCTGGCCCTGTCTGACGAGGCTCCCCGCCGCCACGAGGCAGTTCGACCCGACCGTCGCGCCACGCAGTACCGCGCTGTTGATGCCGACGAGCGAGTGCTCCCCGACCGTCGCGTAGTCGACGGTCACGTTGTGGCCGATCGACACCTGGTCTTCGAGCGTCGCGCCGTGGAGCATCGAGAACTCCTGGACGTTACATTCGTCACCGACGACGGTCGGCATTTCGCTGTCGTCGCCGCGGAGACAAGTGAACGGCCAGACGCTGCTCCGTTCGCCGACCGTCACGTCGCCGATGAGCGCCGACTGCTTCGCGACGAACGCGGAGTCCGCCACCTCCGGTGACTTGCCGTAGATTGGTTCCTGCACGGGTCCACTCACAGGGGCCAGCCACATTGCTCTTCCGTCGGCGCGTGTGACTCCGACCGAGGGTCGCCGCGGCGAGCGACGGAATACCCGGAGTATTAACACTTATGTCGTCGCCTGTACCGTCCGTACATATGCGGGTAACCGTACTAGGCGCTGGAACCATGGGCCATGGTATCACACAGGTGAGCGCCATGGCCGGACACGACGTAACGCTACGCGACATCGACGACGAACAGATCGAGAGCGGGCTGGACTCCATCCGGTCCAATCTGGACGGCGGCGTCGAGCGCGGAAAGGTCACCGAGGCCGAGAAGCGCGAGACGCTCGATCGGATCACCGGCGAGACGGACCTCGACGCCGCCGCCGAGGGGGCGGAGTTGCTCGTCGAAGCGGTCCCGGAGAAGGTCGACCTCAAGAAGAGCGTCCTCTCGGAGGCCGAAGCGGCCGTCGACGAGGACGTCGTCCTCGCGACGAACACCTCGTCGCTCTCGGTGACCGAACTGGCGAGCGCGCTCGACCGCCCGGAGCGGTTCGTCGGGCTGCACTTCTTCAATCCGGTCCACATCATGTCGCTGGTCGAGACGGTCGTCGCGGAGCGGACGAGCGACCAGACCCGCGAGTTCGCGGCGAACTACGTCGACAGCATCGACAAGACCCCGGTCGTCGTCCGCGACACGCCCGGGTTCGCCTCCTCGCGGCTCGGCGTCGCCCTCGGCGTCGAAGCGATCCGGATGGTTGAGGAGGGCGTCGCCTCGCCGGCGGACATCGACGCCGCGATGGAACTCGGCTACAACCACCCCGTCGGCCCGCTCGAACTCACCGACATGGTGGGGCTGGACGTGCGCCTCGACATTCTCGAGTACCTCCGCGAGGAACTCGGCGAGCGATTCAAGCCGCCGCAGTTACTGAAGCGGAAGGTCCGCGCGGGCAAGACCGGGCGGAAATCCGGCGAGGGCTTCTACGTCTGGGAGGACGGCGAGGCCGTCGCGACGAGCGGCGAGTGGGGTGACCGATGACCGAGGTGTCGGCCGAGGCGCTGGACGAAGAGTACGAGACAGTCCGCGTCGAGCGCGACGGCGACGGGACCGTCACCGCCACAATCGACCGACCGGACGCGCGGAACGCGTTGAACGCCACCGTCCGGGAGGAACTGACGACGGTCCTGCACGCCATCGAGGCCTCGGACGCGCGCGTGGCTGTCCTCACGGGTTCGGCGGCGTGTAACGCCTTCGTCGCCGGCGCCGACGTGAGCGAACTCCGCGAGCGAGACATGCTCGAACAGCGTCGCGCGAGCGAGCGACCGCGCGTGTACGAGACCGTTGCGGACCTCGGGACGCCGGTCGTCGCCCGTATCAACGGACACGCGCTCGGCGGCGGGCTCGAACTGGCGATGGCGTGTGACATCCGGGTGGCCCAGCGCGGTGGGAAACTCGGGCAGCCGGAGATCAACCTCGGCATCATCCCCGGCGGTGGCGGGACGCAGCGACTTCCCCGACTCGTCGGTGAGGGACAGGCGATGAAGCTGATTCTCACCGGCGACCTCATCGGTGTCGAGGAGGCCCACGACATCGGGCTCGTCGACGAGGTGAGCGACCCAGAAACCCTCGATGAGGCGGTGACAGCCATCACCGAGTCCATCGCCGAAAAGAGCTCCGTCGCACTCCAATACGCCAAAGAGAGCGTCCGCGCAGCGTCGCGAATGGACATCGAGAACGGCATCGACTACGAGGCGGAGCTGTTCGCGCAGTTGTTCGCCACAGAAGACAAAAACGAGGGTATCGACGCCTTCTTCGAGGAACGAGAGCCGGAGTGGCATGGTCGCTAAGCCGTACAAACTGTCTTGCACCACGGCAGCAAGTGACATCGTTGTGTAACACAGAGATACCCGAGCCGACGGAGCACGTAGCAAAATGCGACAATTTTATGTTTGTGTTGAGTTATGCATATGATACAGGAACGGTACACGTACCATCTGCCAAGCGAAACAGCTCCGTCGGGAAGAGTCGAGCCCAGCTCTGGAGTAATCACTACATCCCGGTACACTCGAGTCGTATCGTGCCTCTGTCCCAGTAGGGTCCTACCGTTCCTGGTTTCCCGAGGGCTGTACTGCGTCGCGGTCGGATCCGAACCGTCGGATCTCCGCGTCCCGATGATTTATCATTGTGTGACTGCATCTCTTATAAAGATAGCACTAAATGACAGCCATCATGACAGGCGATGGGCCAATCGTTCGTGTCTCGGCGTCGGACCCGGACGGGGTCCTCTCGGAAACGAACACGACTCGCGACGGCGTCGTCACCGTCGGGTCGACGGGCGCGCAGGGACTCGAGCCACTCGTCGCCGTGACACACGAGGGCCGGACCGCGTTCCACACGCGGTGTTCGCCCGAACGCGTCGCCGAACTCTGTGCACACGCTGACAGCGCCGAAACGGCGCATTCCGGCGGTTACGACGCCGTCGCCGACCACGACCCCCAGACGGATCAGCTACCGGTTCCGGAGTTGCCCGGACTCGGTGCGGGCGAGCGCACCGTGCTCGGTGCCTGCGGCTGGCGTCGACCGACGAGCACAGCGGACCACGAAGCCGCAGGTGGGTTCGGGACTCCGAGCCCGGCGAGGGTCCTTGAGGTCGGGGAATCCCTTCACGGGAGAGGGTGGGGCGACGTGTGTCAGGACGAATCCGTCGCGGGAACGTGGGAGTCGGTCCGCGAGGCGGACGGAGCGTCTTCGGTCGTGGTGAACGGTCACGGAGCCGCTTCGGATGCGCTCTTGCTCGCGAGCGCACCGTTCGAGGTTCTCGACGGGGCCGTCGCCGTCGCCCGGACAGTCGGTGCCGACCGAATCGTCGTCTACGCGTCTGCCGACGACGAACGCTCGGTCGAGACCGTCAGCGCCGCCGCCGAGACGTACCCCGAGCCGCCGGCCCCCATCGACGTGGTCACGGGTCCCGCGGAGTACAAGGCCGCCGAACCGACGATGGCACTCGAAGCCGTCGAAGGGAACCACCGCCTGGAGGCGCGGCTCCGGCCGCCCGGTCCCGAGGAGGTGGGTCTCCACGGACGGCCGACGCTCCTGCACACGCCGCGGACGCTCGCGCATCTCGCAGTAACGCTCAGGCGGGACGAAGCACCCGGTACTCGCGTGCTGACCGTGACAGGCGACGTGGCCGCGCCCGTGACGCTCGAACTCCCCGAGACGGCCACGCTGTCCGAAGCAGTCGACGCGGCCGACGCGACTGGGGAGTTCAAGGCCGCCTGCGTCGGTGGGCAGTTCGGCGGCGTGACCCGCGAGACGGACGTCACACTCGACCCGGCCGCCCTCGAGGAGGCGGACCTGGGGACCGAGGGAGCCGTTCGCGTTCTCGCTGACGACCGTTGTATCGTCGAGTTCGTCGGCCGGCAGGCGACGTTCGCGTCCGAGGAGAACTGCGGCCGCTGCGTGCCGTGTCGCGAAGGAACGACCCAGCTCGCGGAACTCCTTCGAGACATCTACGGCGGCGCATACGACCGAGACGGCATCGAGGAACTGCTTCGCGTCATGGACACGTCGAGCATCTGCGCGTTCGGCGTTCGGGCCGGCCGGCCGACGCGAACGGCAATCTCGGCGTTCGAGGCCGAGTTCGAGGCCCACGCCGACGGTCGGTGTCCAGCGGGGAGCTGTACGGAAGCACTGGAGGCGTCATAACATGAGTTCGGAACCACACGAGACCGCGGACGCACCGCCGCTGACAGAAGAGATCGCGCCGGGGACGGCGACCGACCCGCCCGTCGGGGGCGACGGTCCCGCGACCGTGACGGTCGACGGCACCAAGGTGTCGGTCGGAGCGGACGCGACGCTCATCGACGCCATCGAGGGCGTCGAGCCCGAGGAGTCGGTCCCCGCCCTGTGTCACTACGGGCGTGAGGACATCGGTCCCCGGAGCGAGTGCCGCACCTGCATGGTCGAGACCGACGCCCACGGCGTCGTACCGGCCTGTAGCTTCCCCGCCGAGGACGGGCTGACCGTCCGGACCGACGCCGGCGCCGCGTCGGAGGCGCGGGACGTGAACCTCGATCTGGTCCTGTCGGACCACAACCTCCGGTGTACGACCTGCGGGAAGAACGGCCGCTGTGAGCTGCAGGACGCCGCCATCGAGCAGGAGGTCGAGGAACCGCGCTACGGCGTCCTCGACGACCGCGGCGAGTACGAGCCCCTCGACGACACCTCGTCGTTCATCCAGATCGACCGCAACAAGTGCATCCTCTGTAACCGGTGTGTCGACGCCTGTAACGACGTGCAGGTCGAGGGCGTCCTCCGGATGGAAGGCTCGGGACAGGACACCCGTATCGGGTTCCAGAGCGACGCGGACACGATGGAGGACTCGGCCTGCGTCTCCTGCGGTCACTGCGCGACCGTCTGTCCGACCGGGTCGCTCGTCGAGAAGGGCATCGAGGACGCCACGACGATTCCCCTCCCCGGCTTCAATCAGAAGAACAGCGTCGGGACCGCATACGAGAGCTCCGGGACGACCAAGGGCCCGATGACGCCGAAGAAACGCGAGGAGCGAGAGACGGACGACCCGTCGCCGAGTGACGACGCGACTGCGACGGACGTCTGGGACGACGACGGTGCCAGCGGGGGTGACTGGCCGTGAGCGACGACCTGGACGGGGTCGCCGGCTACATGCAGCGAGCCAAACAGCAGGCGCTCAAGAACGTCGAACACGTCGCCGAGGGCGTGGCCGCCGAGACGCTGCCCGAGGGGAAACTGTTCGAGATCGCCCAGTCCATCGGCGACAAGCGCCTCGAGGAGCTAAACGTCGAGGACACGACCTGTGGGTACTGCGCCGTCGGGTGTCGGTTCGACCTCTACTCCGACGGCGAGGAGGTCCTGGCGGCCCGACCGACGGCCGAAGAGGACGCCCCGGTCAACGGGATTTCGACCTGCGTGAAGGGGAAGTTCAGCTACGACTTCATCAACTCGGACGACCGGCTGACGTCGCCGCTGGTCCGTGACGAGAACGGGGCGTTCCGCGAGGCGTCGTGGGACGAGGCGCTGTCGCGCGTCGCCGAGGGACTCGGCGCGATCAAGGACGAACACGGCGGGGAGGCGCTGTCGGTGATCGCGTCCTCGAAGGCGACGAACGAAGACAACTACCTGATGGGGAAGTTCGCTCGGCAGGTGCTGGGAACCAACAGCGTCGACAACTGCAACCGGCTGTGTCACTCCTCGACGGTCGCCGGCCTCGCCCGGACGTACGGCTACGGCGCGGCGTCCATCACCACCGAAGACCTCGAACTCGCGGACTGCATCCTCTTGACGGGCTCGAACACGACGGAGGCCCACCCGGTGCTCGCGACGCGCATCAAGCAGAACGTCCGGGACGGCGCTGACCTCCTGGTGTTCGACCCGCGAGAGATCCAGATCGCCGAGTACGCCACCCAGTACAGTCGAGTCAAACCGGGCTACGACGCAGTTTGGATAAACGGCCTCACCCGCTACATCGTCAACAACGACCTCCACGACGAGGAGTTCGTCGCCGAGCGGACGACCGGGTTCGAGGACGTGAAGCAAGCCGTCCAGGAGTTCACGCCGGAGAGAGTGGAGGAGGTGACCGGCGTCCCGCCGGAAGAGATTGCCGCCGCGGCGGAGACCGTCGCCGCGGCCGACGCCTGCGTGTTCGGATGGACGCTCGGTCTGACCGAGCACTCCCACGGGACCGAGAACGTCATGGCGATGGCGAACCTCGCGGCGGTCACCGGCAACCTCGGCAAGCCGGGCGCGGGCGTCTCGCCGTTCCGCGGGCAGAACAACGTCCAGGGCGGTGGCGGCGACATGGGGCCGCTCCCCGACAATTTCCCCGGGTACCAGGACATCGCCGACGACGAGATTCGCGCGAAGTTCGAGGACGCCTGGGACTGCGACATCTCGCCGGAGTACGGCTACTACACGACCCAGATGTTCCTCGCGGCCGACGACGATGACGTCCGCGGAATGTACATCATCGGCGAGAACGCCGCCCTCTCGGAACCGGGCGTCAACCACGCCGAAGACGTGCTGCGGGAGTTGGAGTTCCTCGTCGTCCAGGACCTCTTCGTCAACGAGACGGCGCAGTACGCCGACGTGGTGCTCCCGGCATGCTCGTTCGTCGAGAAGACGGGGACGTTCACCAACACCGACCGGACGGTCCAGATGGTCAAGCAGGTCATGGAGCCGAAAGGCGACTCCCGGCCCGACTGGGAAATCCTGCAGGACCTCGCCAACCGGATGGGGTGGGAGTGGGACTACGATTCGAGTGCGGAGATCATGGAAGAGGTCAGTTCGCTCACGCCGTTGTACGGGGGCGTGAGCCACGAGCGCGTCGACGCGGAGGGCGGACTCCAGTGGCCCTGCTGGGACGAGGACCACCCGGGAACCGAGCGGCTCTACACCGAGGAGTTCAACACCGAGAACGGGAAGGCGAACCTCCAGGGAATCGGGTACAGCGAACCGGCGGAGACGCCCGACGAGCAGTACCCGTTCACGCTCACGACTGGGCGCGTCCTCTATCAGTACCACACGGGGACGATGACCCACCGAGAAGCGGGCATCATGCAGTATTCGCCGAACAACTTCGTCGAGATCCACCCCGAGACGGCGGCCGAACTCGGCGTCGAGAGCGGCGAGCTGGTCACGATTGAATCCCGGAACGGAGAGATCGCTGTGCCGGCGCAGGTCACCGACCGCGTCGGCCCCGAGAACGTCTTCGTGCCGATCCACTTCGCCGATAGCGCCGTCAACCGCCTCACCGACGAGGAGCACCTCGACCCGGCGGCGGCGACGCCGGAGTTCAAGGTGTCGGCCGTGCGCATCAGGCCCTACGAGGGAGAGGCGGAGACGATGGCGTCAGTCGAGGGCGAAGTCGCACGGGGGGACGACTGAGATGGCCGAACCACAGGAGTCGTACCCGGTGTCGGCCACGCACGGCGGCCGAGAGCAAGCGATGGACGAAGACGGCGAGGCGGCCCTCCGGGAGGCGCTCGCCGAACACGGCGAGGACATCGCCGACATCGTCGCGCGCACCGACGACCTAGACGACGCGCTCACGACGGCGATACTGATTGCCGCGGCAGCCGACGAGGACGAACTCGACCACATCACGGCCTCGACCGCGAACCTCGTCGACGCGCTCGACGGGCTCTCGACCGAAGACGCGGCAGCGCTGGCCACTGCCGTCGGCGAGAACGCGGACGACCTGTTGGACTCGCTGGACTCGGTCCTCGAACTCCAGCGAGACGGCCAGCTCGACGACCTGGTGACCATCGCCGCCGCCTTCTCGGAGTCGCTCTCCCCCACGGAGGTCCAGGAGTTGTCGTCGATGCTCGAATCGAACGGGACCGAAATCGTCGAGGCGATGGACCTGGTCCTCGAACTCCAGCGCGAGGGACACCTCGAATCGCTCGTCGACCTCGCGAAGACGCTCTCGGCGCTGGAAATCGACGAGGACGCGGCCCGCGGACTGAACGACCTTCTCGGCGCGGTGGGCGAGGCGCGTCGCGAGTCCGAGCCCGTCGGGCTGCTCGGCGCGCTCAGGCAACTCGGCGGCCGCGACGCTCGTGCAGGCCTCGGCTACGTCATCACTGTCTTGAAGGCCCAGGGACGCCGACTCAGGAACGACGACGGCTAGGATGACCGATCACACGCCTACCGAGACAGGGACGGTCTGCCCGCTCTGTGGCGTCGGCTGTCGCCTGCGGCCGGGGTCCGACGAGTCACGTGCTCGGGGCGTCGCCGCCCCACCGAATCCGAACGGTCGGCTCTGCGAGAGCGGCGTGGGCGCCTTCGAGGTGGCCGACGAGCGACTCACCGAGCCGGTCGTCCGGGAGGGTGGCGGCCGGCGCGTCGTCTCCTGGGAGACAGCGTACGACCGCGTCGTCGAGCAGTTCGAGGCCGTCGTCGACGCACACGGCCCCGACGCGCTCGCCTTCCTCGGTGCGCCTCACTGCACCAACGAGGAGAACTACCTGCTGCAGAAGCTCGCGCGGACGCTCGGGACGAACAACGTCGATAACCGCGCCAGACACTGCCACTCCGCGACCGCGCGAGCGCTCTCGGAACGGCTCGGCTATCCCGCGACGACGAACAGCCTCGAAGGTCTGTCCGAGGCGGATGTCATCCTCGTGGCCGGCGCGAACCCCGCCGAGCGACAGCCAGTCGCATTCAATAGCTTCGTCAGGCCCGCCGTTAACGGTGGAACGACGCTCATTCACGTCGACCCAGTCGGGAATCAGACAACACAATTAGCCGACATGCACCTCGCGCCGCGGCCGGACACGGACGCGCACGTGTTCGACCTACTGAGCGCCTCAATCCTCGAGCGCGGTGGCATCGATGGCACCTTCGTCGATAGCCGAACGCATGGCTACGGGGAGTTCGCGGCCGCGCTGAGGGGGTTTGACCAGGAGCGCGCGGCGGCCGTCGCGGATGTCGACAGCGAGCGGATCCGTCATGTCGGTGATGTAGTCGCGAACGCCGACTGCGTTGCGGCGATGGTGGGGACCGGTGTCGAAGGGACGAACGGCCGAGCGAACGCGTCGGAAGCGCTCCTGAACCTGCTCCTGTTGACGGGGAACATCGGTCGCCGCGGGGCCGGGCTGTACGTCCTCCGGGGCCTCGTCAACGAACAGGGAGCAACTGACGTTGGGTGCGTTCCCGACTGGCTCCCCGGCCACCAGTCGGTGACCGACGACGACGCACGCGCTCGCATCGCCGCTGAGTGGGGGGTCGAACCACCGTCGACGCCGGGAGCGGATGCGTTCGAACTCCTCTCCTCGTTCGGCGAGGGCGTCCGAGGCGCGCTCGTCGTCGGTGAGAATCCCGCCATCTCGAAACGAGACCGCGAGTGGGTTCGGCAGCGACTCGACGCGCTCGACGTGCTCGTCGTCCTCGACCTCACTCCGAGCGCGACGACGCGCCACGCCGACGTGGTACTCCCGGCCGCGGCCGGCGTCGAGAAGGCCGGGACCGTGACGAATCTCGAACGGCGGGTCCAGCGACTGCGCCCCGGATCGAGACCGCCAGGTGCGGCCCAGTCAGACGCCGCCACTCTCGCGGCCATTGGACAGCGGTTCTTCGAAGCCGAGGACGAGAATTACTTCGAGTACGCGAGCATCGGTGAGGTGTTCGACGAGTTGACTCGAGTCGCGCCGACACACGAGCGGCTCTCGTTTGATGAAATCGGCGACGAGGGGCGACAGTGGCCGTCCAATGACGGCGTACTGTATCGCGAGAGCTTCGCAACTGTCGACGGACTGGCCGCGTTCGGGACACCACAGCCGATTGGGGAGTCCAGCCGAACCGACGGACTCGAATTGGTGACCGGCGGCCGCACGAGCGAGTTCTACGGTAACACACAACCGGACGACCGATTGCTCCGAATCCACCCGGACGACGCGAGCGAACGAGGCATCGAACCGGGCGATACGGTGCTCGTCTCAACTGACAGCTCCGCTGTTGAAACGAACGCGACTCTCGATGCCGACGTACGCCGAGGATCGGTATACCTCCACGCAGCGGTCGCTGATCCGATTCTGCGAGAGGACTCCTCGTCCGTTACTGTCAAACCGGCGGCAGCACGGATGAGGACGGATGGCTGAAGTACAGCGGACCCAGCCCACTAAAATTTCGGATTATATACAAATTTTGTTCCAAATATAGGTTAATAGTACTTACTTTTCTATATCTAATTTCAAAACCTATAATAACCGACATGAGTGCGTGTGGTAGAATACCTGACTATTTATTTTCGAAATATGGGTGTTAAACCCACAAAAATCAAATATAGTCATATATTCCCCTGGTTGGTTTCTTTTTCTGTGAAATGATATTAGTATCCCAGCATGTTTAGATAAGTCTCGTCGAACACCTCTACTCTAATAGTCTATACGCTCAATACTAATGAAAAAACACGAGACACTCCCAGATCGAAACATACAGTTCACACAGACGTTCTCGGGAAAAAGTACAACGAATTTCCCAAGCTGAAGGTTGGAAAGTGAAAAGCGAAGTAGTGTCCAAATGGAAACATCTTACCCATCAAGATTAGAGAGAGCCTCCGTTGCAATATCCCTTAACTCGCCAGCTTAAATATGTGAATACCATTCACGAACCATCTCCTCCGAGTTATCGAGATATCGAGCGGCTGCTTTCGTAGATCCTGTGGACCGTCGGTTACACTGTTCCCCGATCCGCCTTTTACTGGAGTTGTATTGTCTCCCACAGCGCTGACGTTAACTATTATTTGCTACTCAGACAGATGAGGTACCTTAGGTATCTTAGATAGCTTAGTCAAATTAGTCACACTCAGTAGCTCAGGCACCTTCTCTACCTTAGGTAACTTAGTAAAATTAGACAAATTAGGTATCTTACTCACCTTAGGTTACTTAGGCACAATAGCTAAGTCACCTAAGGTAAAACCGTTTGCTATGGATACTGATTCACCAACGCCACGCGCAGTCGCTGTCGGCGTCTTGAAAGGTGGCTTCGGCAAGACGACGACCGCAATCAATCTCGGTCGCGAGCTCGCGCACCGAAACGAACGTGCACTCTTGGTGGATCTCGACGATAACGGACACATGACGCTCATCCTTGGTCATGATGACGCATACCGCGGTGAGCGCTGGAATACGAACCACGCTGCCGATGTCTTGCTCGACGGGGCGGATCCGCACGAGTACATCGCGTCTGTCAGCGATGGCCTCGACCTCTTCCCGGCACACGTCAATCTGGAGGACGTCCAGTCCGGCCTCAAGGAGGCGACGATGGGGACGACTCGACTCAAAGAGGAACTAGTGGGAGAGCTACTCGGTGAGACGTACGACTACATTGTCATCGACTGTCCAGCTAATCGCGGGAAGCTGAACGACAACGCGATGTATGCGACGGGCAATATCATTATCCCGCTAAGACCGGAGAACGGCTACGAAACCGGGCTCACGAACACGGTTCAGCGTCTCGTCATGGAGGCCCGCGAGTACTTCGATCTCGACATTCTCGCGGTTACACCGACAGATCTCAGCGGGCGTATCGACCACGACACCCGCGATCGGCGACTCTTGCGGGAAATGACGACGCGCGAGGCCGTCGCGAAGCACGTCCCGAACTACGCGTATCTCTCTCCAGAGGACTGGGAGGCCGTCGACAACGGCTCGTACGATGTCGATCTGCCGGGAATCCGCCACCGAGCGGCCATCGATAACGCCAACGACGAGGGCGTGCCGCTACGTGACTACGACGCAGAGTGCGATCAGCTTCAATGCTATGACGAACTGGCCCAGATTGTCGAGACGGGGGAGGTGAACCGCTGATGGGCTTTGACGATCTCGAAGACGCGGCGGCCGAGCAGGACGCGGATGACGATGACGAAGCGGAGCCTCAATCCATGCCCGAAGCCACTGACACTGACTCGCGCGCTCAGAGTATAGAAAGCGAGCGTACAGAACCCGAATCACGCGACCGTCCGGCCTTTTCGTTCGACCAAAGCAAACAGGAGGCCATATACGCGCGCGAAGAGACGATTGAGGCCTTCGAGGATGCACTGGATTTCGAGGTTAAACGCGCACTCAGAGACGAAGGTGTCCGTGACGTCCCAAAACGAGAGCTCCATGACGCACTACTTCGACTGGGTACTGAACAGCCAGATCGGCTGGCAGATCTGGTGTTAGAGGCACGGGAATAGCCGGATTTTACGTCAGATATTTCATAGAGAACGTTCGGATATATTAGTATAATATGATCTCTCGTCGAGATTTCCTCTTTTCTGCTGGTGGTGCAGTGGTCGGGAGTGCTGCGACAGTTAAGTTTACAAATAGAAAGAATATAAGTGAGCAAACATCTGGCCGCTTAGTTGAGGCAGAGGACCGATATTTTTCCGAACAGCCTCAGTTAGACGATGGAGTTGGCACGATTTGGGCAGTATTATTGGATTCTGAAGACGAATTCGAACAGTCGCTATCACCAAATACGCTGGATCGGGTCAGAGAAAGGCTGAGTACAAATTTTAGTACTTATTCGCTATATGTGGCAGTTGGAGTCTTGCCGGAAGAAGATACGTTCAGACTCAGTAATCCAAGTGTGGATGGGAGTACTATCAGCTACACCGCTAGTGTGACTCGTCCTGACTCAGGTAACGGGGACGCAGTCTTTCATTATCGGTACTATGCGGACCAATTTGATGTTCTTTTCAGTACAAATCATGTTGAAGATGGAGACATAGAGTGGGCCTGAATTACTGATGATGGTCTAATATTGTTTCCACTCTGGAATCTTCTCCCTCAACAATTCGTCCAAATACATGCATTACAGCCTTGCTGGACCCGATATAGCCTCAGCTTCGTTACCATATATTTGGTATAGCGATATACAATTTACAGGCAAATAGGCCAAAATTGGGTGGTATCTGTGTTGTCGGCGTTTTCTCACTCAGAAACTTGCACACGAAGAACTATCAGTAAAGAGACTGTACTACTGTCGTACGAGAAAACAGCACTCTTAGAATCGGCCCGACCTCGAGGAACCGCCCTCTAAGAGGTAATTCACGCCAGCAATCCAAACGATGTCCAGCACAACCGACACACCGCGGTACTCGACAATGAGCCTCACCGACTGCGAGGAGTTCTACCAGGATGAAATCGAACCGGAAATGCGGGCCGACGGCCTCGACCCTCGGACCGAAACCCCACCCTATGCGTGGCTGAAAGACCGCTACGCGGGCTTCGTTGGTCACCTCTCCCGGAAGTTTGACCTCTCGCCCGGCGAGTTCTACGAGGAGATCGGCGTCCCGCTCGAGGAGCCATCGACCGAGGAACCCTTTGGGTTCGTCGAGGACGACGCGACCCGCGAAGCGCTGGAGGAATATCTGGCGGAACTGGCAACCCGACAGGGTCGCGCCGAAGCGACCGTCAGCACGCGCCGGTCTGTCCTCCGGAAATACGTACGCGCTTACCAGAACGTCCACTGCGAAGACGACCTCCTCAGCGGCATCTGTGAGGGTTCGAGAGCCGACGAGAAAGACCGCGTCGCCGATACCTTCGACGTACTCCGCCGGCAAGATGATGCACTGAATACGCACGCCTCGAAGCTCAAATACGTCCAGGAAGTCCGGCAGTTCTACCAACACCAAGTCGACTTCGGGCTCGCCGATTTTGACCCGACCTACCGGCTCGAGAAACGGATGGGCTGGGACTCCGAACCGGAGTGGGACAACCCTGCTCTCGACGCCGACCAGGTCCGTGCGCTCCACGCTGCTGCAGAAACCGACGAGGACCGTCTGCTCGTCATCGCGGTCTGTGGCTGGGGCCTGCGTCCGAGTGAGGCCGCAGCGCTGCGCGTAGATCAGCTCGTCCTCGGAGCGGATGACGAAGAAGGCGGCCCACACATCGAGTTCGAAGAAGGCGAACGGAAGAACGGGCCGGGGAGCGTCTCACTGTTGACGGGGCTGGATGCCGTCGACGAGCGTCTCGACGATCTCGCCGATCGCGACGGCTGGGACGGGTTTCTGTTTCCCTCTACGCGTTCGAAGAGTGGCCACATCTCCACGTCGACCATTCGTCGCCGGTTCCGCAGCCTTGCCGAAGAGGCCGACGTTACCGTCGACGGCGGCCGACCGACCCCGAAGCTCGGACGGCGGTTCTGGTACACGGCCTACGGGGATGCTGTCCGGCGTGTCGCCGAGCGCTTTGCCGACGTGGCCGAGGAGCAGGGCTCCACCGACGAGGGAGTGGTCCTCGATAACTACCTCTCCGAAGCTGAGCAGCGCCGCCATCGGCGGGAAGAGATGCGCGACGAGTTAGAGGGGTTGTTCAACTAATGCACTGTCAGCTACACGTTGTCATCTAGCTGGTGTTGTTGAAGGCAATTTCCGTACACGAACCCGAGAGTAGTCGTGAAGCTGCTGACTTGGTCGGCCGAGGATCGATATTCTATTTACTGGGTTGGACAGGAACACTGGTACTGCTGCGCCGTAGTCTCGATTCACCGGTGCACCGCCGCAATTCATATGATGTATGCAGAATTAGAAGCTAGTAAGCCATGTCCCGAACTACTGCCACCATTCCGGACGATCTCACGGATCTCATGGAGGGTGCTGTCAAAGCGGGCATCTTCGAAAACAAGAGCGATGCGATCCGCCATGTGTTACGTGAGTACTTCGAGGAACACGAGAATGCACGGATTGCAGCTGCTGTCTCACTGTACGAAGAGGAGAAAATCACTCTCGGAACCGCTGCCCGGCTTGCCGAGGTGAATCGCTTTGAGATGCGGGACATCCTCCGAGAAGAGGGAGTTGAACTCCGATTTGGGCCCGAGGATCTGGACGCCGCACGCGACGAAATCGACGTAGCCCGGAATCTCGAATGACAGAGGCACCTGACAACGCGACCGTTCTCAATACAACTGCCCTGTCGAACTTTGCGCAGGTGGATCACGTCGAACTGCTGGTTGATCTCCCCCGACTCGTCACGGTTCCTGCTGTCCAAACGGAACTCGCAGAGGGTGTTGAAACCCACCCCTACCTCGAACACGCACTTGCTGTGCTTGAAAAGGATATCCCCGTCGCTGACCCGTCGTCGCAGGCACACGAAATAGAACAGTCTCTCTTGGAGACGCTTGACCCGGGTGAAGCCCAGGCACTGGCAGTTGCAGACGCCGTTACTGGAACGGTCATCACTGACGATGGTGATGCACGTACGACTGCGAACCAGCGCGGTATTGAGCTAACTGGCTCAATCGGGCTGCTTGTCCGTTTTGTCGAAGGTGATCATATTACGGTAACGACTGCAGATATGTATCTCAAACGCTGGATCGACGAAGCTGGATTTCGGTCCCCCGCTCGCGATCTCAACGAATTCCTTGACGACTAACGCCGGTGGCTGACGAACAGTCTTGCCGAAATTCTCTAGGAACAGTAGGTCGTCAGTCTGTTCAAGAACGAATGACGACACAACCTCGGTTGCCACGAGACAACGCGACGGGACATCCGTGGGACGCTCAAGTTGGAGCAGTTGCCAACTGACGTGGACCGAGAGCCGGCGTACCCTGAGGCCACCTTCGACGCCGGCTTCGATGACGCCGA
This sequence comes from Haloarcula salina, assembly GCF_049603855.1. Lineage (GTDB taxonomy): Archaea > Halobacteriota > Halobacteria > Halobacteriales > Haloarculaceae > Haloarcula > Haloarcula salina_A. The sequence continues at coordinate 63,845 of NZ_CP187150.1, forward strand.
TCTTTCAATAGCACATTCGCTCTTGCGAAGGAGATTGTTGATAGCGAGAGCTGCGGCTGAAAGTCGAAGAGGGCAAGGGCACCGCGCCAGCGGTGCCCGATATGTTCCCAATAAGCCGGTTCGTGTCGGAATCGGCTGCAGCGGACCTGTTGCAGCAGGTTCGCTGGCGTGATGGCGTCGAGTGCCCCCGCTGCCGTTCTGACCTGACGGTCAGAAACGGCAGCTATCGGGAGTATCAGCGGTATCTGTGTAAGAATTGCGGCCGGACGTTCAACGACAAGACCGGCACGATCTTCGCTCATTCGAAGCTCTCGCTGAAAGAGTGGTACTTCACGATCTACGTGTTCTTACGGTTCAACACGAGTATTCGCCAGATCGAGGCGGAGCTCGATCTTTCGTACAGAACGGTGAGACGGCGCGTCGAGCGCTTCGCCAGCGCGCTCGACGCGCCTTCGATCACACTGTCTGGACCGGTCGAAATCGACGAAGTGTACGTCTCTGCCGGTCTCAAAGGCCGCGAGCGCGACCAGAAGTCGCGCTCGCGTGGCCTGTCCACGCGTGGACGAGGCTCGTACGACGGCGACAAACCGCCGGTGTTCACGCTGGTCGATCGTGGCTCGGACGATCGATACGTCGTGCCAGCGAAATCCGCTGGTGAATCGACTATTCGACTCCTGCTTGCTGACCACGATGAGGAGTCGCTGACCGTCTATACGGACGGATTTCGGGCGTACGAGCCGCTCGAAGAAGACGACGCGTTCTCCCGCGAATACGTCGTCCACGGCGACGGTGAATACGCTGATGGCGAAGTACACGTCAACGGTTGCGAGAGCCACCGTCGCGTCAGCGACGCGTGGCTCTCGCCCCATCGAGGAGTGTCAAAGGACAAGCTAACACCGTATTTCAGAGCCTTTCAGCTCCGCTGCGAACTCTACAGAAAACCAGGTGACGAAGCGCTCAAACATGCTCTCGACGCCGCCCTCTGAAAATCAACAACGTGCTTCACAAGAGCGACCGCTCATAGTACTCAGCAATCTTCTAACAGCGAGAGAATCCCGCCCTTCCCGCGAAGGACGAGTGTTCCGACGCTCTGTCGGAACCGAGGTCTGAGCAGGGCGGGAGTGAATCGCGTAAGCTCCGTGCCACAATCGCCGTGGCTGTTGCCTGACTGAATACCCAACGTAGGTATTTAGTAGGACAGAAACGTACAAATTCTTGTGCGAACAGAGATAGATATGGAGCGCGGTGGCGACCTACACGAGCGGGTCAAAGAGTACGCTCGTGAAAATGGTATCCGCCATCCGCGTGCCTACCGCGAGCTAATCGAACAAGGGTTAGAGACGGATGGAAACGACAACTAAGACGCTCGAAGCCACGCTTGCCCCGCCGACAGCACACAAGGAGCGGAAACTGTGTGACCTGCTCGAAACCTACCGTGAGGGGCTACACGAGGCGTTCGACGCCGGATGTGACACGATGAGCGCAACCAGCGACGTGGTGACGCCCTACGACTTACCGTATCAGGCGAAAGCGGCCCTGTGTAACTACGTCCCGCAACTTCACGACACCTACGACGCACAGGAGTTAGACGACGACCACCCGGTTCGGCTCACCAACCAAGCCGCCGAGTTTGACCACTCTCCGGTGCGGGACTACGAGTTTACGTGGTGGGCTCCACAACCCGGTCGCGGGACGAATTTCTGGATACCGCTTCGTATCAATCCTGAACAAGACAGTCTGTGGCACGACCTCGTAGACGGTGAGGTGTCGGCAGGCCAACTCCGCCTGCAACGGAATCGTACATCGTGGACACTACACGTCACTGTCGAGTTTCCGGTCGAAGAACCCGACTACGCGACAGACGGCGACGACGTAACTCACATCGGTCTGGATATTGGTGAAACCGCCCTGATAACGGGCTGTGCCCTCAAGGACGGTTCACCAACTGGCCCGTTTGTGTGTGACGGGAGCCGTGCGAAGCATCTCCGCAAAGAGATGCACACCACCCTGAAACGACTCCAAGAGCGTGACGCCGCTGAGTGGCGGATAGACGAGCGATTCAACCACTACCAGAACGCCCTCACCGATATTGTCGAGAAGGCTTCTCGGCAGGCCGTGGAGTACGCCCGGCAATTCGAGAAGCCGGTTCTGGTGATGGAGAATCTGACGTACATCCGCGAAGAATTGGACTACGGCGCGTACATGAACCGGCGACTCCATGCGTGGGCGTTCGCTCGTTTACAGAACCGCGTCGAGGACAAAGCGCGAGAGGCAGGTATCCCGGTCGAGTACGTCCGACCGGAGTACACCAGCCAGATGTGTCACGAGTGCGGTCACATCGGGAACAGAGCCGCACAAGCCACGTTCCGGTGTACCAACGACGAGTGCCACATCACGGCGTTTCAGGGCGATATAAACGGCGCAATCAACGTTGCACAACGGGCTGACCCGTGGGGAGAGAGCGTGCCGCTGAAACCGGCAGGCAATGACTCGCCTCGGGATGGGAGTGCCTGTGACAGCACCACGACCCACCGTGAGACGAGCGAGAAACACTCGCAAATGACTCTCTCGGCCTTCCACGGGTCGGAACCCTCTGCCAGCGATAGCCGCACTTAGCTGGTATTCCCCATGCGTGGGAAGCCGCGCCGTTCACGGCGCGGAGGATGTCACTTTATCTCGGCAGGTTTTACAAAAAACGACCTCCTCTGGCTCGTTTGAATACGTCTCTTGTGAGTAGGAGGTCTGAGTATCTGAATTGTCGCGTTTAGCATAGTTGCTCTCTCCATTCGCGTGGGCATCCAAGCGGTTGTTTCTTGTCATCAATTGGTTCCTCTTTTACCATCAATAGATGGCCTTTATAATTATGGTCGATATGCAAATAAAAGAATGGAAACCAGAGTGAAAGTGAAATTAGGCCCCAATTGTTCTGAGGGCTTGCGCCACCTGTCTCTCTTCATGTGGCGTCTCGAAATATAATCTCTGGACTACATGGATGGAGGGTGCTCAGGAGGTCATGAAAGCCCGAACCGCTGTTATACCGTCTGCTCGTCATCAACGTACTGAAACGCCACGTACGATTGCCGACCGAGTTCGGTCGGTCTGACGAGCTTACGACGGCCGCGCTCTTCGATCTCAATGTATCCCTTCTCCAGAAGCGGATCAAGCACGTGGGTTTCGAGGCGGCGGTAATAGCCGTTGTACGAGTTGCCATCGTAGTGGGCGGCAAACGGTAGCTCCTCCTGTTTGCCGAATTTGATGAGATCTTTCTTGTTGACGGAGTAACTGATGCCCTCGCGCAGGCTGTCTTCCTCACTTACGAGATACCCGAGCACTGCGATGCGCTGGGGTGCTGGCTTCGCGATGGGGTACTGCGGGAGGTCCATCTTCGTCTCAACCCCATGGCCGACCGGCTCGTCACCCGTCGAATACTCCTCGGCTCGAACGTAGTACGGTTCGGCCCCACCAGTCACCATACAGGCGATCATCCCACCAATTGCGGTGATCTTGCTCCCGGTCGCGAGGTTGACATAGACGTCGTTACCGGCCTCGCGTTCGTTGACGATCAGATCGGCGATCACCGAAATCGTCTCGTAGAGGTCGAAAATATTGCACTCGATCTCCGTTGTTCCGATGGGCTGTCTGCCAATGCCGTGCGCACGTCGTTGTGGTACGACGGGCGTTCGATATCGTCGAGCCAGTCCAACAGAACGACCTTGTCGGCGTTTGACCGCAGCGCAGTCTCGACAATACGGTCTTTCTCGAACCCGAACGGCATGATGTGAATGTTCTCTGGAAAGTCCATAATAGCCTGATCCGTGCCGCAACCCGAATCGCTGGCCGCGATCCCCTGATTGGTCCAGTAGTACGTTCGAGCAAACAGATAGTAATGATTGTAACGATACTCCCGTACTAACACTCATGAACTGACATCTGCTCGCAGTAGATGTGGGGTCTCAGACACAGTCGCCATGTGACGAGGATGAATGGTATCAACAGACCCTCCCCGGACTCCAGATCGCTGAAGGCCAAACCGAATGGGCAAATATGTGCTCTACAACCGCTGCCAGCTGGGTTGGTCAACAGATCGCTCAGGGATCCAGGAGGGGACAATGACAGCCGACGCGCCAACACAGGACGCGCTCCACGGATTCACGATCTTCCGGCACGAGGTTCGGATCGGGGCCGTCGAACTACTTTCGACCGAGGAAGTGCCGATGGAGTGTGCGACACTGGCTGCTGAGCTCTCGGCACAGCCGAGCGTGCCGCCACTATCCCCCGATCAATTGGAACGCTCACTCCACCATCGTCATCTGCCTGCGTTGGATGAAACGGCGGTCATTGACTACGACCAATCGGAGCAGCGAATCACTGCGTTCGACCCTGCCCGACTCGACACACTCATCAACGCGGTTCAGGACCTGACGGAGTCACTGGAAGGAAACCGGTTCTGAGTGGGGCTGCATTGATTGGGCCGCTTCAGAGTGAAATTTGGTTTCGAGGATATGTTGAAATCCTTGAAGAATTATTGATTCGACCGGTCACAATCGGATGCAGCCCCCCCTCTCAAAATAACGGTTAATACAGAAGATATAGTCAGCATAGCATTCTGGTTATTCGTCCGTATTTACGCAGAGGAGTAGATCAAATCTCCCAATACTGGATCAGTCGCTCGGCGAGATTGTGAACTGAATACTAAATAAGAGTCGTACCAGCCAGCTCCCCAGTTTCCACAACTAACGAGTCTGTGACTGAACCGACTTGGCTGAAAGACCCTCGATATCTGCTAACCGCTGTATTAGCTTCTCATTATACTCTTTGCCGTCTTCTCCGTGATGTACCCGATAATGACAGTTGGGACAGAGTGCGATGACGGTCTCTGGCGTATCTGAACCCCCCTCGCTCAATTCATGGACATGGTGAGCGTGCAAATAGGGAGTCCCAGCCTTACTCGTGAATGGAGCAGGTTCGGAGCATCCTTCACAGACGCCTTCGGCACGAGCTTTTGCGTATTTCTTGACTTTTTCGGACCTCGTATATTCTGACGGTTGATCTTTACTTGTGGAAGATTCCTCGGGGACTGTTTCGATAGCATCTTCCTCTGCTTTCTTTCGGAGAGAGCTGAGCGTTTGTGATCCCGAGTCATTCTGAGGACTAACCGTTTCCTCTCCTGACGAGGAACCTTCCTCTGATGCATTGGTGAGAGCATCTTCAGAGGAGTCCTCATGGTTTTCAATTCGTTCTACACTTTCTACAGAATGGGCCGAAGGCAGGGTATCAATCACTCTCAAATCGCCAGACCGTTTCTCAGCCTTGTTCGTCGATCGTCCATTATCACGCATTCTAGCTTCAACCAACTTTCCCACATCACCCTGTGTGACACCATTCACAAGAATTTTGTAATCATTGTTGACATCAACGACACCCATATCATTCCACCCTATCCTGTCAATTTTAGCTGTGAACACCTCACCAGGTTGTGGGTCAGAGTTGGAGCGAATCCACGCTCTATATTCCGGATCTGAATGCGTCCCCACATTCTGATAGAAATTATAGCTGGCCAAGGGATGGGAATCTAAATACCCATCCTCGCGATATTCTGTGTTGAGGCATACTCCAAACTGTTCTGATGCTTTTTCAACGACTATCTTTTCGCCAACAACATCATCCGTCAATCTGCCCAGGTTAATTTTCAGATTTCCGATAGTCACCAAGGCATTTTCTGATGAAGAAAGGTAGTCCACTTGTAAGCTGATTTGTTCTCCGAGTTCCAACTGCTTCCAAGCATTCATTATCAGACAATTGTAGCTGTTCACCGTTCAATGTATAATTCTGCTGTATATGCGCTATGTATCGTTTCAATAGGATTTCAACAGAGCTGGTTTTGCAGACAACCCCTGTACTGTAGCCTTAGGAATGGGCTACACTGGATGTACTGCGATTCTCAAGATTACGGGACATCCATGCCCGATCAGTTACGTGGTTCGTTTTCGGTTTTCAAGGAACCGCTCGCACCATCTGGGAAGGTCTTGTAGTGTAGCGACATCTGCCACATTTCCGTCTTCATCAATCCTCACGAACGATTCTTTCCGGGCCCATGCAGACACAATGGGCCTATATGCGCTTTCTGAACGCAACTCAGATTGCTTGGTGAACCGGGTATGATCGTCTGTCGCGGTTCGTAGGACATCGATAATCCGGCTTAGTAGCGGGTTTCCTGGTGCGAGGTGCTGGATCGAAGGGAACTCATCTGCACACTCCGCAGAGAACGTGACTGCTATCTCTTCGTCACCTGGAGCGATGGCCTGAGCCATCGTCTGATTGTCTCCATCTGATGGGAGCGCAAGTGGGCTCTCACCAGTGGTGAGTCGATACGTACTCTCATCGAACTCGAAGTCATCATCATACTCTCCGCTACTGGAACTGAGATCGATGTCCTGTACAGACGTGAATGTCAATCCACTTGCTGTGAGTGTCTCGTTGTCGACCAGGATCGACTGGATGCCAGGTACTTCGAATGGGGCCGAATACTCGTAGTCATCATCGCCGTTATCGGCGATATCGGGATGGCTGTAGGACTGCCAGGCATCGAGCTTTGCCTCGTCAATAACGTCTTGTTTAACGAGCGTATCAACCGAGTCAAGCGATTCTCCAACATCAACTCGGTCATCCTGCTCTTGTTCCGCAAGTTGCTCTGAGAGGTGTCTGTCGGCCTCTTCAACAGCGTGTTGACTCTCGTCTTGAGCGGTGTTCAACGTGGCATCTCGAATCTGCTGGCTGACGCCCGACAGGATTGGCTGCATGTCTCCAACGACATTCTCAAAGAGCCCAATGCGGTCATCAAGCCGGTCGTAGATATCCGTCTCCACCGTGTCCTTGTAACTGTAGTTGAGAATCGTAACCTCATCATAGCGCTGTCCAATCCGGTCGATTCGGCCGATACGCTGCTCGACTCGCATTGGGTTCCACGGGAGATCGTAGTTGATGAGTGCGCCACATTCCTGGAGGTTCAGACCCTCACTAGCCGAGTCAGTACACACGAGGATATCAACCTGGCCGTCATCGTTGGCAAACTCACGTTTCACACGCTCCTTGCCGACTGTCGTCCATTGTTCCTCGGTGGGGTCGTACAGTTCGCCACCCCGGCCAGAGTATGTCGCGACTGAAGTGCGGTGGATAGACGTGAGACTGTTGCGGATGAAGTCCATCGTATCGGCATACTGTGTGAAGATGATGACCCGATTGTGTCCATCCCGATCCAGCTGTCTGAGGTCCTGAATCAACTGACTAACTTTCGGGTCTTCATCGATCCGCTTGAGTTCGGTAACGAACGATTCCAGTTCCTCGATCTCTTGCTCAAGTAGATTGAGTCCCTGCTCAGTAACGTTCGGGACCACTTCAGCAAGGTCAGCGTCCCCAAGGTCACCACTGATTTCGTCAAGCGCATCCAGATCGTCCAGTTCGAGCTCGGAGAGTGTGTCCAGGAGTGCCTGACTCGACCCCTCTCGCGGCTGATCACGGCCGGCAGCCCGTTGTTTGCCCTTCAATACGGTCCGCTGAGCGCGCAAGGTCTCGAGCCGGCTCTGCAGGCTCTGTGAAATCGCGTAGACGCTGCTGGTGAGGCGCTGTCGATAGGTTGTCATCACGAAGCCGATGGCCCGCGTCTCAGCTTCGTCAGACTGCTGCGCGAGTTTGTAGAACTTGCGCGTATACTCGTCGATACGGTCGTAGATCTCTCGCGTTTCGGCTGTCAATTCGATTTTTCGCTGCGTGGGATCACGGTCTGGAACCGTCGCATCTAGCAATCCGACCTGCTCATACTTCCGCAGAGTGTCCCGAGTGTTCCGATGGATGAGTGCATCAACAGGGGTGGATTCTGCAAGGACATCTCGAATGACGCGCCACCCTGCCTCTGAAAGATCGTCGAGGGCGTTGAGCTGATCATTTCGGGAGTACGTGAGCCACTCGTCTTCGGCCTTCCAGTCTGGGTAGAGCAGATATTTGAGCTTCTCTTCCTCGTTCGCTTCGAATGGGTCGACATCGTAGTTGTTGACCGCCGAATTGAAGCAGTCGATATACCCGTCGTACTCGTCCCCATAGTCTGAAGCGAGATTGCACGCTTCCAGCACTCGCTGTTTCGCAATGCTGCGTGCGTGCTGTTCGTCAGCAATCTCAAGCTCCTCAGCAACCGCATCGAAGACCTTGTCCGACAGCGCCCGCTCGGTCGGTAATCGATCCTGGTACCGCTGTTGGTCCAGCGTGGCTTGGGCAGACCACGACGCATCGGCCGATCCACCATCCCCCTCGACCTGGCTGTCCAGCGCTTGGGCCAGTGCGTGGCGAGTTTCGAAGAACTCGACGAACTGGTCTTTCGTGTTCCACTCGCCAGGAAGATCAAGTAACGTCATCAGGTCGTAGAGTTCGCCAGCGTGCAACTGCATCGGTGTTGCCGTCAACAGGTAGTACGCCTGCGTGTGCTCCCGCAGGCGCTCAAGGAGCGTATAGAACTTGCTCCCGGAACGGGCATTGTGCGCCTCGTCGATGATGACTGCATCCCAGACTCCTTCGCGATTGGCTGGTTCTCGGCCCCGTGTACTCGCTGGAACGTCATCGCGAGTACGAACGGCACCTTCGTCACGTGGCGCGACTTGATCCCAGCGATCGTCGAGCCGGGCTGTGTGCCACGACATGATGACAATCGCGGGACCGTCAGTTGTTTCCGCAGACTGTTGGTCGTGCAGGAACCGCCAGATTGGGCTCTCAACCCACGCCTTTGATTGCTCGTCGGCATCGAGATCGAGATCTGTCACTGACGGCGGTGCCTGTTCGCGACCGAACGCGTCATGGAAAACGTACTCGCTGGCACTTCCACGGTCAAAGCGATATGCGTTGATATTGAACTTCTCCCAGAGCTCTTCTTGCCACTGGATCGTCAGACTCGCAGGGACAAGTAGGAGCCCTGTTTCTAACTCGTTTGTCAATCCAAGCCGGGAGAGCGTGAGGCCAGCCTCGATCGTCTTCCCAAGCCCGACCTCGTCACAGAGGAGGAAACTATTCGGGTAGGTGTTGACGAGTGTGTCAGAAACGACGCGCTGGTGGGGCCACGGCGTAATTGTACTGCCCTCTTCAGCGAGGGCCAGGCCACCGGGTGCAAGCGATCCGTCGGCAATGATGTTCGCTTTGTCGCGCTCGGTTGGTGGCGCTTCACCTCGGGCGATTTGCAATGCGGTGTCAACCTCGGTGTCAGAGTCCGGCGCCTTCCAGTTGATGAGTTCCGCTTCGATAGCCTCAGGCAGGTCGTAAACTTCGACATAGGGATGGTTATCTTCCCACAGACGGCCGAACGTATCGACGTCACCCTCGACGTATTCACGCTGCCCATCGTGCCATTCGCGATGGACTTTGAACCGCTCGTAGTTACGCTCCCAGCCGCCGGCGGTCTCGTTAACGCTGCCCTCGAACGACAGTGAGTTCCCGACCTCGTCGTGAAAGATCCCGACCTTTGGGTGGAAAATACCCCAGTTCCCCCGCCGAGGGACGGCGACTTTAATCGTGAGTCGCCCCTCCTGGAGGAGTTGTGCAAGGAGTTGGAGGTGCGCATCAAGCCGTTCGTCATCGAGTTCATCGAGCCCCTCACTGAGTTCGTCCGAAAGCGCTTCTAGAACTGGTCGATCAGTCTCGTATAGCTCTGCGCCCACGATCAGTCGCATCTCTCCATCATTGTCCATGAGCGCGTGGATGCCGCGGGAGGCGACGGCAAGGGCACTGCTCGAGAAGTACCCCGCCACGCGGTCGTAGCGAACGCTACGTTCGAGGGCTGGAACGTAGAATTCATCGACAAGATGCGAGCCACCTGTTGCGGGTTGACTCTCGTAAATCGAATCCCAAGAATAGGTCTGGAGGTCGGCCATTACTGAACTTACGTACCAACCTCAATCTGGTACCACTTAATCACTCTAGTCGCTCAGCTGTGTTCCACATCTGGAGTCAGCGGGAGATCGGCCAAGGGTTCGAGCACGTCACGGACGAATCGACCAGCGAGGTGCAGTCCCAATTGGACCGCCATATGAACTGCTTCGACGTAGGTTTCGAAGGTCTCTACGGTAACCGTCGTGCTTCGTGCCGTCATTGAGTGTGAGAGGTTGTTGCGTGCGTCTCGCAGAACATCATCAAGAACATCCAGGTCGATCGCCTCTGGAGCGAGACCCTGATCTTGGATCCATGTTAGAACCTCATCGAGTGTCGTGTCGTCCAACTCTGGGTTGATTCCGGTATCGAGTTCATCGACTGTGACTGCACCCACTTCTTCGACCATGGCCGCGCTGGTCAAGACAGCCACGAGTAACGGCGGGTGGGCAATGTAACTGAACATCTCTGGTCCACACTGCTGGAGATAGCGAGACTCGTTGTCCTGAAGATAGGCAGCAAGTTCGTCTGCTTGCCAGAGACTTTCCATGATCCACTGGATCCACATCGAGGTCTGCAGGGAGAGCTCAATGCGGTCTCGAAGATCCCGCGAACGTCGAAGCCAGCGACGCGACAGGAGTTCGTAGGGAGTCTCAGTTCCAAACGTTGCCCGGGTCCGGCAGGTCTCTATCGAGGAGGTGAACGCCTCAAAGGTCGATTCAAATTTCTTGAGAAGATCAGCGACCTGTCCGATTCCCCAACTGAGCCGAACAGGGAGCGGGTCCAGGACTCGGCCATCGAATGAAGTGCGGTGTTCGAGGTCGCTTTTGTACACCGACATGGCTGCGTTATGGACCAGCAGGCAATACTGGAAGCGACGCCAGCAGCAGTCGATAATTGCAGCGTGCCACTGATCAGCGGGCAGTGGGACCTGAAACTTCGTTGGTAGCCCACCACGGTGCTCCCGGAGAGCGAGGCGAGTTGCAGTGAGGTCCCCGAACGAACGCATCTCGCTCAGTGATCACCGAGCGTGGTCTGTGTCGTCTCGGCGTCGTCCTCTGCAAAGACGTTGGGGCTAAAGTCCAGGTCCAGCACGTCGCTCGTTCGCCCAACAGCAAGGTCACGAGCGAATTCCCAGTCAGCGTGGTTTTTCGGCAGCACCTGTAACAGCGCCTTCAGCGTCGCCTTGAATTGACTGTCTGAGTCGAAGTTGCGTTCCCTGAGCCATTCGATTGTCTCGGTCTCGCCGCGCTTGTCGTAGACGTGCATCGCGGCGTGAACGGCATCCAGCGAACGCGGGAACGAGAGGTCATCTGGGTCCACCGGAAGTCGACTCGACCGATCTTCGGGCTTCTCGTTGATGTTCTGCACGCGGCCATCGTGCCCGCGGAGGATGATGTCACCGCGGCTCTTGCGCCAGGTCTTCGTCGAGCGCTTGATCTCATCGATGTCGACACCGATGCCGAGCCCGAGCTGGCGGCCATCGTCGTACGAGAATGTCTCGGCCTCGTGGACGAGCCAGCAGAGGATGTACCACTCCGTGATGTCATCGAGATTGTCGACATCCATTCCCTCCAAGTATTCGTCAACAAGGATCTGGGTCACGGCCTCCCGCGCTGTTTCGAGGGCCTTCCGTGGCGGGACTTCTTCGTCCTGGTCGTCAACGACGGGATAGGCGTCGGCGAAGACTCGGAGTGTCGGCCCGAACGCAGAGATGATGACGTCGGTTTTGGTCAGGGAGATTCCTGATTCGAGAAGGTCGCGAGCAGCCTCCTTCGCGGCTGCTCGGGTGTCAGCTTCGACGTCGCTCCAGAGGGTCGGGATTGCATTTTCGGGATCGCGTTCTTCGTGGGGTTTGCGGCCCGTAAGGAGGAGGGTAGAGTCGGCGGAGGCATTACTCCGCATATTAGCTCTCTGTGGCATCTCACTCGTGATTGGGTGTGTTGAAGTAATGACGAAGCCCGAGTTGATAAGTGACTTAGCTAAAGTGTCCCACGCATCCGTTTCTTTATGTGTGAACATTACAGTCATTACGCCGCCAGATGAAAGCTGATCATATAGATTAGAGAATATTTCACTCATCTTCCTTTCATAGAATTCATTAGCGAGTTCTTTCTTCGACTTGGAATTACTTGAGACGCTATCAAACCTTTCTGGGTTAGCGACAGCTTCGTTCTCTTTATCGGTCAAGCCACCGTCAAACAGGTTTGGATGGATATCTCCGAGGTATTCCTTTAACCATCCAAAGAAGACATCTGCAAGTTCAGAATACATAATACTACTATAGTAAGGTGGATCAACAACTGCTGCCTGGATTTCACGGTCGGTCGTCAGCTCGGCGGCATCTTCGTTTGTGATCGTTGCTGGCTGGCCACCCTCTGGAAGATATGAGACGAGTTCTTCGTAGGAGTCCCGGACTTTCTCATAGAGAGAGTTGAAGTCCATAGTTCCCAATAGTGGGTTATTGTCGCAGAATACCCGTGTGAACACCAAAATATTCCCTTTGAAGACGGGGTTCGGGTATCCTTTGCTCGTATCCCAGTCTGCAAGCCGGGCGTTTCGGTCGATGAATTTGCTACACGCAAGAGAAAGAACAGAGAGAATGGCCTCTGCCTCATTTTCTTCATGTTCACGTAATATCTCGGTTTTGTAGTGATTGAAAGCTTGTAGGTATTCGTAGTGAGAAACCAGCTGTCGAGGAGAAAATAGATCTCTAAGCTCCGTTACGCCATATGGAACTGCGCGATCAGCGTATCCTTCGAATCGTTCAATAGATAGAATTGTGGAAAGCTCATAGTCATTCTCAACGCGCTCTTTTGCTCGCGTAAGTGCTTCTTGATCCGTCTCAGTGGGTGCTCGGAAACCGGATTTGCCATCACTGTCAATATATCTAACACAGTATATTTCGTACTCGAAGTCCTCGTTCCTAAACTTCTCCCGGATCGCATCCCCCTCTGTCACAACGTTACAGTGGGGACAATCGGCTTCTCCCCCTCTGTCGACAAACCCGTCGTTCGGATCAAACCCATCAAGATCACGATGATCAAGATCAGTATAGCAGCGATATGATACCTTTCTGTCATCCTCAATAGTCGGCTTGACAATCGCGCTTCCAGACTTTATTGTCCACTTCGGAATCAAAGGGATGTCTCCACCACATTGTGGACATTCCACACGATAAGACGTAACATACACGTCTGGACTTTGGCCCGGTTCCGATTCAGGGTAGAACTCTTCGAGATTATCTCGGGCACGCTCATGGATTTTCTTGGCCCAGTGGTCGAGGTCAGAACTCAGTGACCCCGCCGTAGGCGCATACTGAAGAAGGACCTTCAGAATCAACGATGGAACTGGATTCAGCTCGTTCGCGCTGGTTGGTAATTCATATCGGAGTGCTTCAAACGGAATCACCCCGCCACCAGCAGTTGGATCCAAAATGGTAGGTAAATCTCCATCCCACTGCTCCCGAAGAAGTGAGTGAAGTTCGTCCTTCTCAGTAGAACTCGGCGACTGTGTAAAGGGACGAGGGTACCCATAATGTTCTCCGAGCGTCCCATTGCGTTCTGACTCAGTCGCCTTCTTCCGCTCCACATATTCCGATAGCCCACCATCCAGTTCCTTAGGCCCTATCTGCATCCACTGAAGGAGGTCATCGGCCGAAATATCTTGAGGAAGGACCGATGCAAGGATGGCTAGACGCGACGCCGGCGTGGGCCGCCGTGCGAACCACGGATGTAGATACCGATGAGGCGGCATATGCTTCGGATTTCCTTCTTTCAGATTCTCAATACCCACTGCTTTCAGTGGAAGCTGTCCCTCGATTGCGAGCGGTTTCAGATCGTCAATGTGGTCACTCATAGATGATCAGTCAGCAAGGTCCGGAGAGCCTTCTCGCCGTTCGGGCTGGACGGGGCGCGACATTTCGCGTGCCAGTAGTAACACTCCTCATCGCCCATCTGGGCAACCCCCCGACAGAGGGCACGCATCCTGTCGACACGCTGGAGCGGTTTGATGCCACGGAATGCAAGTGCCAAACGTACTCCGACGGCCTCCGGGAGGAACAGGTCGCCAGCACCACTGGATATCACAGTTGCGGCGTCAAGTTCTGCGTTGTCGATCGTTTCCTGGATGAGCGAGCTGAGAGCACGGAAGCGACCGCCATCAAGACGGGCGATCTTCACTGCGGTCCATCCGTCCCAATCCCATTGTGGTACCTCTTCAGAAGACGAATCTTCGAACAGGTCCTCGAAAGACTTGACTGTGAGCGAGCGCCCGTGGCGTTCCAGTCGATCGCGACGGGCGGCCGCCTGTTCTTCGGGGAGGAGTTCGTACAGCGTGACCGCACCGCCATTCGCCCCTTCGCGGCGCGTCATCGCAAACGTTGGCCGCCCGCCGTAGACGCTACTCCCGAACGAGGATGCCGGTGTGTCCTCGGTCCCTGAACTAGATCGTGTCGTGTCGAGTCCCGTCGTCATTGTGTTGCCTCGGAGGGTACTTCGGTCGGTCCTCTGGCTTGAACCTTCACGTCGATGTTGGTCTGCCCCAGTCCCGCCCGTAATTCTGCCAGCACATCATCCTCGGTGTCGGTTATCGGTTCTGGTTCGTCGAGGATTGTTCGGAACTTCAGCGTGACGTTGACCGACTCGCCAAACGAATCGGGCTGGTTGGTCACACGCGAGAAATCGTCGAGACTCCCCTGGTAGCTCGCGTTGTAGCTCGATCCGGCCGACGTCTTCACGTCGTAACTCATTCGAACCGAAATCGCGTCCGACCGGTCAGTGAACGCGTCCCGCTGGGCGATGAACGAGCCTTTCGAGAGCCGATCTTCGCCCATCACTTCGACGGTGACCTGTGAGACTCCTGGTGACCCACCGGATGCTGCTTTCGAGAGTGCATGGGTCCGGACCTCGTTGAATGCTCGCGATGCCGCCATCTGGCTTGTGGACGTGTCCCACCCAGAGGGCTGAGTGCAGTCTGGGCAGAGTCCCTGGGGGTTCAGTTCACTCTCGTCGTACTTCTCACCGCAGCGCTGACAGGGCGTCTTCGCTGGTTCGTCCTGATGCTGTTCACAATACACTGGGCCGTCACCGGACGGCTCAACCATCGTCGTACAGCCGTCCTCGGCGCACTCGACCTCGGACGCTTCTGGTGGCCGGATCGTGTCGTGATGGACCTCAAGGAGGGCTTCGATACTCGTATAGACGACGTAGTCGTTGCCGATCTTCACATCGGTATCCTTGATTGTGGTGTGAACGTCGGGCGAGTCAGCAAATGGTGTGCGCTTGCGCCACTTCTCCGGGTGGTCATCAGCGTCACCATCCCAGTAGGCGGTCTCAGTCTCGGCGTCCCAGTAGGTGTAGCCGCCCTCGTCGACCATCTTCGCGACGGTTTTGCGGAGTGGCTTCGTACTCAGGAGGTACGGGAGTCCTGGCTTCTTGGCGAACTGTTCGACAAGCTGCTGAGTCGTCATCGAGTCTTGGGTTCGCTGCCAGAGCTTCTGCTTGAAGAACGCGACACCTTTCGCGTCGGCATCAGCCCGAATCAGGCGGTCATCGAGGGTCTCTTCGACGGCACTGACAAGCGAGGTGCCACCGTTCGCTTCCGTCGCGTTGATCGTGATGTGCGTAAGTCCATCGCGATCGACGTAGTAGAGATGGCGATAGACGCCCCGGACGAGCTCGCCAAGTAAGCCGTACTTCTTGTCCTGTCGTTCACGTAGTTCCTCGACCTGATCTTCCGAGAGATCAGCCGTCTGTTGGGAGTCATCGAGGAGTGCCTCGATTGCTTCGAGGTGCCGGGCTTCGTCGATGGCGCTCCGGACGCGCTCGTCATCAGGTGCGAGGAACAGGACGTAGTTCTTGTAGACTCGACTCTGGACATCACCGCCTTGCTTGGATGCTGACTTCTCGTAGAGCGATTGGACCTTCTCCGGGACGGACTCCTCATTGCTGTCGTCTTCGAGCAAGTCCGTCGTGACCGGTGCCGTATCCATGTGCATCACGGCAAGCTGGGGTGTGGACGCTTTGTCGGGCAAGTCAGCCGGTGATTCAGGGTACGCAACCGGATCGAAGGCACCAGTCCCAGTCTCACTTTCGAGGCGGGCTTCGAAGCGCGAGCGAGCTTGCGCGTCAGGCGTGTTGTCGACCCGCTGGTCGATGATCCTGATGAGGTTCGGATCAGATTTGAATCGGACTCGCTCTTCGTCGTAGAGGTAGTAACACGCGACGCTCATATCCGATCCAGCCAGTGCATCGAGAGCGGAATCGTAGTTGTCGAAGCGAACGTTAGGATGACCGAGCGTCTCGTTCATTTCGGCCCGAGTGAGTCCAGTGGCCTGTTCACCATAGGCCAAGCTGTGCCAGAGGACAGCGGTGGTCAGATGCGAACCGAGCGCTGGAATTCCCTTCTCTGTCCACTTGCGATCTTCGAGTTGGGCATGCGCTGTCCCGTCCTCGTTATAGATGTCGGCTGAGAGGGCTGAGCTGAGATCAACAAACTCGAACAGCGATTCGTGGAGGGTCGAACTGATACTTCCACTAGGGGCGTCGTCAGCCGGCGTGAGATCATACAGCCGGATCCAATGTCGGTCGTAGTGGTTCGGGCGATTGTTCCAGCGGTAATAGACGGCACGGGCGAGGAGCTTCAGCGCCCCACGGGTCCGCTGGAATTTCGGAATGGTGTCAATCTTCTCGGTAAGCGTATCGATGACAGTTGGGTGGAACGGGTATTCCCGTTCGAGTCGGTCGACGTAGCTTGCGTCCGTCGCCTCCTGGGGGAACTGCCGCTCGCTGTTGGAGTACAGTTGGAAATACGACTGGGACACATCGGCAGCGGCCCCATCATCGATGTTCTCGAAGAGCCGATGCTGGAGCACCTGTCCAACTTCGCTCTCATCCGTTGGCGTGACCGTCTTGTGCTGACGGCGCCCGATCTGATTGAGCTCATCGATCAGCCCACGCACGTCCTCGGCTTCCTCCTCAAAGGCTGTGTCTGCGATCGAGTAGACGATTGTGACATCCTCAGATTCGGACGCCGTCTCCAGAAGTGAGAGAACAAAACTGAGCGTCTGGCTAGCCAGTGTTGCGTTACCGACCTCGACGGCGGACGCGCTCTCGAGGTACGCAGCGATCTCGTCAATCAAGACCAGAGCTGGGCCATCGCCGATGGCAAAGAGGTCTTTGAGCTTGTTCTGACCGGGGGCGTTCTGGTTCTGGTCGTATTCCTTCAGTTCCTCATAGCCGTCCGTGCCGTAGAGCTGGTAGGCGATCTCGCCCCACATTGTCTTCGTGTTCGGGGCGTTGGGATCGTTCCGATCACTGCGAGCGTTTCGGGCGTCAACGTGGCCACCAACAAATACTGCCGAGTCGACCGAGAGGCCCTCGGCTACGGCTTCCTGATAGGCACCGGCGCTACTGTCGTCACCCGGGAGAAGGTGCGTCCCCAGATTCTCGATGTCCCCAGCGTGTTCAGCCAGATGGTACGACGCAATGAGATCGTGGGTCTTGCCACCCCCAAAGCGCGTGTCCAGACAGAGAATGCTGCTCGTGTAGTCTGTCTCGTGTCCTGTCCCACTGGCGAGGAACCGCCCCGTTAGATTGCTCAGAAGTGTCTTCAGGCCCTCGGTGGGGTAAGTCATCTCGAAGAACTTAGCGGCTTCCCGGTAGTCGGGAGCTGCCTCATCGGGGTCGTGGGCGACAGTTGCTAGACTTGCTGCGAATTGGTCTTCCTGAAGCGTACCGTCCAGGACGTCATTCCGTGGTGTACACGAATCAAACAGTGTAGGGTATGTAGAGTCGCTCATGGGAGTTGTCGATTGCTATTGGAGGAGCTACCGAACTCGTCGTTGGTGCTGTTCATGACACTTCCATTCGGGAATGCTTTAGAACCGGCGATATCAGGCCTCAGTAGTTCCCCATCCGAAGCGTAACCCTGTTCCAATTCAGGTCTTGACAGGACTGTTTTCGCCACAGTCCCTGTCTTTTGGCCGCTTATAATCTTAGCCATCGAATTGATTGTCTCACTCATCGGGAAGATTATAACCTTTGCCTAGACAATCCTGGAAAATGCCCGTCCTCAGGGTCTATTGATGTAAGTTAATATATTTGACAGGCAATCGAATCGAGATGGAACGCCGGCCCCGTTTGCGAAGCCAGACCAGTCACGATACTACTCGAGAGTAGATCAGACGCCTTCAGTCGCCGACGAACCTACTTCCTTGACAAGCTCTTGAAGGTCACTCATGTCGAGTGGCGTGATGTCCACACGGGTTCCGGACTCCGTATACAGGATACTTGCTGTGACTTCACGATCAGGATAGACAGCACGAGCGACGTGGTAGTAGACACTCAGTTGCTTGCCGTACTCGTCTTCTCCGTGCCGGCCGCGATCCGTCTTGTAGTCCACAATCTCGACACAGTCAGGCGTTACGTGAACGAGGTCAACAACCCCAGAGATTGTTACGCGTTCCCCATCGACCGATAGCGGCAGGTACGCATCCTCTTCAACCAATAGTTCGTGGCCCAGGCTGTCGAGGAAGTGCTTGACATTCGCTTCGTCACTGTTCGATGGCTCGACAGCCTCACCGAGAGCATACGCCTCGGCAAAGTCGTGGACCTGTGTGCCGAATTCGGTGCCGCGGCCACCAGAGACATCCTCAAAGACGTCATCACGCATCAGCGTGTGGGGGGTATGACTTCGTGGCCCTTCTGGAACTGCCATCTCGACCTGGAGCGTGGTCTGTCTGGTTTCTCTGTCCGTGTTTGCTTCGACATCTGGTGTGACTGATGCAACGTCGACTGGGAGTTCCTCGATGAACGTGTTTGGGTCTTCACCAGCGGACAAGACGACGTGATTCTCGGCACGTGTGATTGCGACGTAGAGGAGACGTCGCTCCTCGTCGTAATTGCGAGGGAGACACTTCTGGAGGACATCAGCGTGCCAGTTGTCGTAGACGTGAGGGACTCCGTGTGCTTCCTCGGAGTACACGTTGTGCTGTCGCAGGCCAACAGGATCATCATACGTGATGGCTGCGCTCCCACCGCCACGTGGTGGGAAGCGGCCGCTGTTCATGTTCGCGAGGATAACGATGGGGTACTCGAGTCCCTTCGTTGCGTGAATCGTCTGGACTGTCACCGAGTTTGTTCCTGCGCCAGCATGCACCTCATGGGTGCTCCCAGCCTCGATGCCACGTTCGATGAAGCGGATGAGGTCACCGCGCGTCTGTGTTGTCGCGTTGTGAACTGACTGGAGCGTGTGAAGCACAACGTCCGCAGTCGGCCCATCGTAGCCATAGCGACCAAAGACACGCCGTGCGACGCCACCCAGCGTCTCCATTCCCTGGAGTTCCTCCTTGAACGACGTCATCGGGTCAGGATATGTTTCGTTCTCGAGGATCGATTTGCTTTCCTCGAGCGTGTAGCCCGCTCGCTCGAGAACAACTGACCAGCCACGGTCGAGGTCGTCTTCCAGGATGCGTAGCCAGGCAAGCAAAAGCTTCGCCTGATCTGTCCGGAAGAGTTCGATGCCCCCCTCATAGGCCATTGGCAGGCCATACTCCTCGGCGGCCCCAAGCAACTCACGACCGAAATCACGGGTGCGCGTCACGACAGCAATATCGCCGTACTCGGGCGTCCGGAGCGTGCCGTCCGCATCTGGAACTTGGTACGCCTCATTGCCGACGATTTCCTGCACCTTCGCCAGAACGGCTTCCAGTTCCTCGTCACTCTGGATCCCCTCGATGGTGGTGTTCTCGTGCTCTGCGTTCGAGTTGAGGGAGACGATGCGGTCGTTGACGGCCTCGACATCGACATCGTCGTGGTTGGCCGCCGAAACACGCAAGCTGTGTTCCGAGAACTCGAGGATTTCCTCGGTAGAACGGTAGTTCTCGGTGAGTTCGATGGTGTTGATCGGGTGGGTTGGAAACGAGATCCGTTCGTGATCGCTATTCAGCTGCTTGACGAACCGATCCAGCCGATCTTCGAACTCGACGATGTTGTCGACGTCGGCATACTGGAAGCTGTAGATGCTCTGTTTCCAGTCCCCAACAACGCAGATATTGTTCGTGCCAGCGAGGAGGAGTGCGAGCTTGAACTGGATCTCACTGGAGTCCTGGAATTCGTCGATCATCACGTACTCGAACGTGACGTCCTCACGGAGGTCGTGATTCTCACAGAGTACTACGAACGCGAACAGCTGGAGCATCCCGAAGTTCAGGTAATTCCGCCGGAGCGCGAATCGGAGATACTCGTGATAGACGTCGTGGACGAACTGCTTCAGCTCTGCCCGATCCTCATCAAAGATTTCCTGTGCGAGGTCATCAGGCACCTGTTTGCCGTTCCCGCGAATCGCTGATTTCTCGGGTGCAACAGGGAGGTAGGTCTTGTTTCGTCCATAGCGACCGAGCTTCGACCGGAGCACCGACTGCTTGTTCCCACCATTCCGGGGCTCATTTAGCTCGTCAAATTGCTGCTTGAATGCGTTAAAATCCCCGTCAAGGTGTCGTTCGCCGTCTCTGTACCAGCCCTCGGCGGCGGGGAAGACGCCTTTTGCGGCCAACTGATTGAGCAGCCCTAGGAGATCACTGGGGTCCGAGACTGCCCGAAAGAGATCGTCGTACTCGGGGTGGTCATCACTGAAGCTGTCGATGAACTCCTTGAACAGTGCCTCTTCGACAAGGTCGTCTTCGATGATGCGTGTTGAGCCCGTGATGCGGTCATCGATCCCGAGATAGGTGGGTGCGGCGTGGCCGTGCTCTTCAAGCAGGTCGTGGCACAGCGAGTGGAATGTCTGGATTGGCGCATCCGAAAGTTCACGCATTCCGTAGTGCGAATGCCTGACGATTCGCTCTTTCATTTCGGCGGCCGCGTTGTTCGTGAACGTCACTAGGAGGACATCACTTGGTTCGACGTCGTCCTGTGAGACGATGTTCGCGTAGCGGCGCGTCACGCTGAAGGTCTTGCCGGTGCCAGCGCCAGCGTCCACACGATACAGACCGTCTGTACTGTTGATAAGGTCCTGTTGCTGGTCGTTTGGTTCGAGGTCGGTCATTGGCCGCCCTCCAGAAGCAGATCGCGATTATCTACGTAGCGATAGTTTGGTTCGCCGCGAAGCCCTGCAACCGGGAACCGTTCGGTCCCAGCGCGTCGGTGATTTAATTCCGTAAGGCGCTCGTCCACGAACGCCTCGAACGCGTCAAGGTCACCTTTGAAGTAGGTCTTGCCACGAACGCGTGTGAGCTGGCGTATTGCCTGTTTGCAGCCCGACTCGACGTACTTGTAGTCGCCCACACGGTCTTTCATTCGAGCGATCAACGTATGGCCGAACGCTGAAGAAATAAGTTCGTCACTATCCGTTGTTTCCGGAAGGTCCGTCTCGGCAAACACCGCAGCGTAATCCCCGTAGTCAACCTGGGACAGCGTCTTCTGGCAGTTGTTCGAGCCCTCTTCAACCAACTCATGGAAGAACTCCTCGGAACGGGCGTACTCCTCGAATGGCATTGGATAGTAGGTGACTGTTGTCAGCGTGTCCTGCAGGTCACCCTCCCCGGCAACAACGTCATCGAGTGTCTCGAGGAAGTGGAAGAACGTGAACTCCAACTGCTGGTCAGGATACTCCGAGCGCCAGTGTGTGAGGTATAACAGTGCCTGGAAGTTGGGCGAATCACTGGGTGGATCGAGCGCGGCATCCTTGACGACCTGGGAGGCGCGTTTGCGTCCACCGCTCTTGTGGTCGACCAGTTGCGACTGTGACTGAACCAGATCGATCTTCCCTTTCAGGCCCAGCTCGTCGTTCTCGAACCACCGCTCAGTGGTGGGTGAGTCGACTGGTCGATCAAAGCGCTCAGCAAAGACGTTGGTCCCCCAGTCGCTCGTGGTGGTCAAGAACTCGCCATCGACCGGTGTGTGCTCCTCGAAGAACCCAATGATTGTCTCGATGCCAGCGCGGTATTTCGTCCGGCGCGTTGCCTCGTCGACTGCCCGGACGAACGGTTTCGTCTTCGTTAGCATGTACTCCACGACGTCGTCGATGACGGTCGCGTCAACGAAATCCGGGTGGTGGACGTAGAACTCAGCGAAGTCGTGGAAGAGATTGCCCTCCTTGAAGTAGTCCTTGTCCGGACTCTCGACGAGTCGACTGAAAAAATGATCCCGGGGTGAATTGACATAGGTTCCGAGACTCGACTGGCTGATCGTCGATACGTCAGTGGTAGTGATGTCGGTCGGTTCGTTTTCGAATCCAGTTCCGGAGCGGTCAAACCGTCGTGTATGCGTCTCCGAATCCAGGTCGCTGAAGCGCTCGAATTCCTCGTCGAGCAACTCCTCGAAATAGAGACAGGGTGTCACCGTGGAGCCACCTTTCGCATCCTGCACGAGATAGTATTGCGTCGTCCCGCTTTGGAGCAGGAGCTGGAACTGTTTGATATTGCGTGTGTACTGGGCGTCTTGGTCGACCCAGGGACGTCGTGGTGCTGAGTGTGACCAGTCATCGCTGAGCCCTAAATAGAAGACAACCGGCCGGTCAACATAGGCAGCTGACTTGGCGTCAGCGAGCAGTACACCCTCGTTCTCGCGGTCGATTGGAACCTCGTAACTTTGGAGATAGAATATGAGCTGATCGACAGCGGGCTCAGTTGCGGGACTGTCATCGATGCCGAGCGTCTCCAGTTCCGCACGGAATGTGTCGAGATCCCGGCCCACTCTGTCTTCGAACCGGTTGAGTGCCTCAGTAAAAGTGTGAGCCTCGATTTGGTCACAGAAATCGACAATCCAGTCGAGTTCGGCGTCATCGATTTCGTAGAGTCGCTTCTCATCGTGTTCGATGTCAAGTGAGATGTCCAGTCTTGCCAGAAGCGGCCGGATCTCGCTGACACGGGTATCAGTGCCGCCGTGTGCAGCGCGAAGTAACTGGACAAATGTTCGGTGGTCGGGATTGTCGATGAATCCAGGACCGCCGTAAAACGGAATATCTGAAGCCTCGAGGGCGGATTCGATGAGTGCCGAGAACTCACTCTCTTGGTCGAGCACAACTGCGACGTCGTCGGCATTCTCCTCAGTAACGGCATCCACAACTGTCTCGACAATAGCTGTCGCAGAGTCGAAGATGTGGAACGGCGGTCTGTCAAACTCTCGAGTGTCGAATGTGTCGTATGTATCGTATTCGTCGGGGAGGATCGACCGTTCCAGTTGGGTCAGTTGATCGTAGCCGACAACAGCGACATCCTGTTCAGCGGTGATTCGATAGTCAGTGAGCCGCTGGGATGTTGTATCGAGTTCGTCGATGTACGAAACTGCCTGGCGTGTTGCATCGCCAACGTAGGCTTCGTAGTCGAGGATTGCCTCAAGACGACCCTGATGCTCCCAGCACTGGAGGATATTCCCGATAGCGTAGGCACTACGTTTCCAGTCGAGATCGGTCTGTTCGACGAGTTCCAGAAAGGCGATCCGGTCTTCAGCCGCTTCTCGGCGTCCCGCTGCGAGACGGCGAGGAGTGATTGCAAACGAGCCGAGATGGGGGCGGTCGATGCGGCGGTTCAATGCACTGGCCAGCGGCGCGTCAGGAACGATAACGAGGTCGTACTCAGCGACCTCGTTGTAGAGATCGTCGATTGGTTTGGCCCTGGAAAATGACACGACGGAAAGAGGCTGCTGTCAACTAATAAAGGTTCATAGAGCGATGAGACGATATTTCGGACTGACACTCCTAATCATCACTATCACTGTCATGATTGGAGTATCCCTCGACAAAGATCCATCCAAGCTCGTTTTTTCAGCACTGGAACCAGAGTAACATATTTCAAAGCAACCACCATACTCCCTACTGAATGACTGAGTCCCCGGACACAGAGGGTGCAGATAGTGGACTTTCGGGGTTGTCGCTCAAGGACGAATATCGCTCAAGCGATAATCCATTGGAACAGTTCTATATTCCAGCATTGAGGCGGGCTACGCAGTACGATCGTGCTGCGGGCTACTTCGACAGCAAATCTCTCCAATTTGCTGCCAATGGACTTGCAGGGCTAATTTCGAATGGGGGGACGATGCGACTGATTACGAGTCCACGGTTGGATGAAGATGATATTGAAGCCCTTCAAGCTGCAGAAGACGAGTCCGAACAACAGTCAATCTTGGAGCAGCGGCTCGAAAAATCGCTCTTCGAAGGCGATTACTTGGAATTCGTCAAAACTGACCGCTTCAAATGCCTCGCGTGGATGGTTGAGCAGGGATATCTGGAAATCAAAATTGCCTATCTCAACTCCGCAACGGAATCTAATCCGTTCGCACATTACCATGAGAAGCTGGGGATTATCGCGGACGAGGACGAGAATCGCGTTGCATTCTCGGGCTCAATCAACGAAACAGCCCTTGCGTGGACCGAAAACTACGAGTCATTTGATGTTTTCAGAAGTTGGGAACCTGGTGAGAAAAGCCGGATTAAAAACAAGGTAGACGCGTTTGATAAACTCTGGACCAATAACGACGATATGGTAACCGTTCGGGAACTCCCAGAGGCAATTGAAGAGGGATTTGCCGATCGAAGCCCTGGAACTGTTGATGGCCTTCCTGCACTGGAGCAGTTCTTTACAGAGGAAGGAGAAGGCACGACGTCAACAACCACTGACTCTGATGAAATCGAACTCTGGGATCATCAAAAGGAGGCAATCAGGTGGTGGCGAACGCATGACTACCGGGGATTATTTGCTATGGCTACGGGTGCGGGCAAGACCTTTACCGCCCTCCGGGCAGCCCGATTACAGGCTGACGTCCGCCTCACCGTGATTGTCGTCCCCTCGAAAGTTCTGCTTGCTCAGTGGAAAGATGAGATCAAGTCGGTCTTTGGTGACCAGATTGACCTCCTCGAATGCAGCGGAGATACGAATTGGAAGGCAGAAATCACGTCTATGGTTGATCCGTTCCGTGTGGGATCACTGGATGCAGTGCATGATCTGCCACGTTCGGTGGTTTTGACGACGCTCCACACGGCATCCAGTGAGTCATTCCGGAACTATTTAGCGCATATTCCGGAGGATCGGCTCCAGATGATTGTTGACGAAGTCCACCGCGCAGGTGCACCCTCGTTCCAGGCAATCTTTGAAATCGATGCTGGCCGACGAATCGGCCTCTCGGCAACTCCAGATCGGCAGTGGGACGAAGAGGGTACTGAGGCAATCTATGAGTATTTTGGCGGCCACGAACCGTTCCAATTTACCACAGAAGAAGCCATTGAGAATGGCTATCTCACTGAGTATGAGTACCATCCAATCATCTGTGAGCTAAAACCGTACGAGTTTGAGGAGTATGCCGAACTCTCCACGGAAATTCAACAGCTCTCAGCGCAGGTCAATTCTGACAAGAACGTTGATGAAGACACACTGGATCGGTTAGAGCATCTGCTCCGTGAACGAGCCGATATTAAAAAACGAGCAGAGAACAAGCCGGATATGTTTGAGAGGTTCCTCTCGACAGAGCATCCAAAACCAGCACTTGTCTTCTGCGAGGACACCGAACAAATCGAGGCGCTTGAACAGCGCCTTCGGAACCGCTCAGATGTTGACTACGGCGTCTATACAACAACTCGAGAAAATGAACAGGAAGATGCCTTCTTCCGGTTTGAGAAGCAGGTGATTGACTATCTGTTGGCGATCAAGTGTCTGGACGAAGGTGTTGACGTCCCAGATTGCTCCACTGCATTGATTATCGCGAGTTCACGAAATGAAAGAGAGTTCATCCAGCGTCGGGGGCGAGTCCTTCGACAGACTGATAGCGTTGACCGGGCACAGATCTATGATATCTTGGTCTTACCTGGACTCGGGAACCGTCAGAGTATCCGAGATCGCTAAGAACCTCCGTATAGGGGAAGTCAACGGTCTCGAAATCTGTGAGTGTGTACCCCAGTTCACTCTCCGCATTATCCCACACGATCTCACCGAACTCTCTGCTCCGGAATGGCGTCCCAACGCGGCCAATCGCGAACACGTCTCCATCTTTCGTGAAGAGAACGAAGTCACCAGCTTCCATCTCTTGCCAATACGTCTCCTTCGTTGAGCCGTGAGTCGTTCCCCAGACTCGGGCTGCATCTAGATCCGCGATCTCTTCGGGCAGTGGCACAGTATCGAAATCCACCTCAGACTCAACAGTCTCCACAAAATATGGCATCCAATCGTCATTTACTGGGTGGAAATATAACTTCGTCATCGCTTGCGTTAGTACTCAGATAGGAGATTGATAGCTCTTGTCTCTCAAAAGATGTAGTCTTACCCTGGGTAGTATATTCAACTATGGTCAAGGTTTGCCAACTCCAAGAAATAAAACTCATAGAACATGTGTTTAAACATTCTTTTTCTGTTTCTATGATGTCGAGTGATACCAGCTGATAGCCCCAAGTGAATCTATTTGCTCTCTGCCCCCATTTGATCTTCATGGGCCAAATAGAGCAAATTGCTGAAGATGCAAGGGGTGACGTTGATCCCGATCTTCTTTCGAAATCACTGTCTCACGGTGAGCGCCGAGGATATCTTGTACGACCAGCTATCGAATACATCTCGTCAGGCGAATCCATCGAGTACGTCTTTCACAACAAAACAAAGGGGATCACCTACCAATCCGGAGCTACGTTCAAACAGCTCAAATCAAACCGGGGCTGGACTATCCTCGTGATCACCGATGCCGCGATCTATACCCTCATCGGAGATGCTGGAGGAAAGGGAGAAGATACAGGAAGCAGGATTCCCCTTTTCGATGTCGACCACATCGAGTCCCGGGAAGGGATATTCAAGAATAAGATAATAATTCAGACTGATGGGTGGCAGTGTTCGATACCTGTTCAGTTCAATGATCCCGTTTCTGAGGGGGTTGAATACGTCAGAGGCAGGATTGAGGGTGAAATACAGACCTCACAACACGAAACAACGTGGTCAGTTCAAGTGCTGTACTCGGTCGAACCCACGACATTTGAGTCTATCTTGGCCCATCTGTGGGAGCTTAAAGGATACTCAACAAGGACCACGAAAGGAAGCGGAGACAAAGGGATCGACGTAATCGCAACGAAAAATGACGAGAACATACTCATTCAGGCGAAACGATATCGGCCCAAGGAAAACAAGATAGGTATTCAACAGGTACAACGCGTCGCCGGCCTCCTATCAGACGGTGAGTTTAACCCCACCTCCGTCATTGTGGCAACAACCTCTGAATTCACGGCTCAGGCCGTTGAGCGGGCATCAAATATCGAAGGGATTAGTCTGATGACCGGAGATGATATTGCGGCCGAGTTGAGGGAGTATGGAGTGTCTCCGTCTAGGTTCAATATTCAGAAATCACCGAAAGAACGGACAGAGACCAAAGAAGAAGGAGAAGGAGAAGGAGAAGCCGACGAGGTGAGTGCTGAATCAACCGATAGACGCAGTAAAGAGACTGAATTGGTCTCGGAGAAGGACGCCATAGATGGTGGATCAACCGGTAACCATAGTGAGGAGACTGAATTAGGTCCAGAGAAGACCGAAGAGGGTGTCTTCCTAGACGGGAAGCATTTGGCGTTGACCGTGACCGGCATATGGAACCAACATTTGACTGGACTGGTCATCGGGGCAGGTAATTCTACAGACGGACGGCTGCTTGCACTCACAATCCACAACAAAGGAGACGTCGAATGGGAATGGCGTGGGTATGATTATCTCACTATTATAGATGAGGATGGCTTCGCATACAAACCCGCCCAGAAGCTCCATACTCACGACCTGCCTGCTGGTTGGCAGACTCGGCGAATCAACATTCAACCAGAGACACGTGTTCGGTACCTGGGATACATCGAAATGCCGCCAGATGTTACAATCTCTCGGATCCGATATGCCCAAAATGTGCCAACTGCAACCAAGGCGCACACCGGCTTAATGAGTGCTGATATTGCACCAGATGAGAAGCTCCGCCAGTTGAACCAAGAGGAGGTAATCGAGATCTCTCTCGACTCCGAATTGAGAGATCATATCGCTGGCCCCCCAGCCGGATTTCCAATCAAGTAAAGATCATTCATTGTCAGTGACCTGACTGCCTCACGAAAGAGGTGGTGTTTTCGAAATATTGTTTTTGATAAACTCCAACGAAGGGAGACACCGCCTTCTCACCCGGCAAGTGTCAACTCACCTATGTATGTGGTGAATACCTGATTCCAACATGGATATATAATGCTAAAATCGATTTGCTAATAGAGTGATAAGCAGAAGATTAGATCATGGAATCGAGGACGCTCGTCTTCTGGTAAAAGGAGCGTTAGAGCTTATTGATGACATCAAAACCTATCATGAGTCACAATACAACGAGATCATAGCTAAGACCGGGTTTCGCTGGGGTATCATTTCATCCAGCTACGGAGAGAAGCTCACTGTTTCTTTGACATCGATAGATGAAGAGACAACCGAAGTAACGGTCGTTGGCGAAAAAGAAGTGGAGATAAATATCGGTGCAAATCCGGATCAGTATGTCCTCGAATTTATCGACCGCTTAGAAACACTCGCTGATTATCCGTTAGATGACGTAATAGAATTGCTGAGCGAGGAGACCGCAAATTCAACCAAGGAAATGACTTCTCCATCGGATCAGGCGGATGGGTCACAAATGATTGCGATTGCGTTTGTGGCCATATTTTTGATGTTTATGTTCGTCCTGATAATCTGACCAATACCAATACGAGACACATCAATATTACCAATGGCACTCAAATCATTCGGTGGCACCATACTTGCACTAGGCGTACTCCTGGTTCTTCTTGGCCTTGCCCAGCCAGCAACTGTCGCGGATTCAAGCACTGCGTGTGTTGATTCGTCAATGTTCGGCCAAGAATGCTCAACTGTGTCGTACGAACGACCCAATTTCCTGCGAAGCCAACTCATCGGTGCAGGGCTGTTCCTCTCCGTTAGTGGTGCGATCTTATACGGTGTGGGTAGCCGAGGAGGGCAAACAAAACCAGCCCCTAAACCACAGAGTGAAACAGTATCACATGCGTCAAATGAGGAGGGTTCTGAACGAGACACCCAACCAAAGGACGCGAATTCTCAGACGCTCCGTGAACAATTAGAGGCTAAACAACAGGTCAAGAGCAGTGCTACAGACCTCGGTTCAAACACTGACACACGCTCTTCAGTCAGCCAGCGAAAGTCAGATGAGCACAGGTCTGCGGCAAGCGCTACAACTAGCACCGAGACAACAAATATGATCGCCAATGGATCTGCTGCGTCGGTTTCGATACCTGATGAAGAGAGTGTACGAGACTCGCTTCCGGACAGTCTTTGGATGTCAATTGCGGGCTTGATCGGCGCCTTCCTGATTACAGGTGTGGCCGGGGCGACTGTTACGATACAGAGTTGGTTCCTCCGGACTGTCGTATTTGTTCTCTCAGCCCTGCCCGGAATTGGATGGGTCTATCTGTATCTGCGTCGTAAACCGGAAACTGACCAGACTAATATAAGCGAGAACAACCCATGAACCGACGTACGTTCCTTCGTCAAGCGGCTGTTGGTGTTGGCTTAAGTTCATTAGTGGGTATGACACCACTGAACCCCCTTACGCCCAGCAATAGTAATACAGATCGAGAGGCAGATTACCCCGTCCAGCCGACCCCCGAACCAGTTGAGTCGACCCCAACCCCCGAGCCTCTCCCAGATTACGTACTCTGGGGTGCCGAGGTTACAGGTGATCCATCGGGGATCGCCGTTGGGCCAAGTGAATCAGATCTATTCATTTCTCTTGGAAGCAAAGTCTATCAGATCGACAGCAAGACTGGTTCCGTAGGGTGGAATGCCGAATCAGAACAAACTATTGAGAGGCCGGTTGGAATCAGTGATGACCACGTGTTTGCAACTGGTCGACATGGGAGACTCTTAGCGATTGACCGCGCAACAGGTGAGCGGCTTTGGTTCAAAGACACGGACTCATTCTCGCCGGACCGTCCGATTGTGTATCAAGATAGCGTCATTGTGGCTGGCCAATCTGTCAAGGCCTTCGGTACGTCAAATGGTGAACGGCGTTGGACAGCTGACGTACGGTTCACAACCCCCCGTGCTATCAGGTCAGGTGAGTACCTCTATCTTGTAGATACCCGTGACACTGCCAAAATCAATCTGCAGGACGGAGCAACCGAATGGAAGTGGGAAGAGCGAGAGTACACCGATGGTCCATCATACAATGTAACGATCAACCACCAACGCAACCGGCTCTTTGGAACGAACGGTAGCGATCTGTTCGCTATCGATACGGAGACTGGTGAACTTATTTGGGCTGGGTCAGATCCAGGGATCTTCCACTCGCTCTCATCACACGGAGACATCCTGGCCTATCACATCATCACTGAAGAAGAAAACTCAATGCTAGGGGCTATTGACCTGGCCGCAACCGAAATCAAGTGGGAAAATATCACGTCATTAGATTATTCGGAGTGGAACTATGGTCAAGTATCCACCGAGCTATGGAACTACCAGAACTCGATGCTCGCTGGAACGGAGACTGGGCATATTGTTACGGTTAATCCACAATCGGGGGGTCTGCAGACTGCCACACAGGTTGTAGATGGGCCGATTCAGCGACTGCACATTACTGATGATCACGGGATTCTCGTGACAGAGCGGCTGATTAGAGCGATTGAACTGCCTACTGTGTTGACATCCTCTTCTGCTTAAAGGCGGCTGAATCCCAAGCATTGGGACATAAAGTCTGCAATCGCCTCGTTATCTCGGGGGCGATCCCACGATTCAGTAATATGGCAGAATAATATCGATAGCCAGTCCAGATTATTGATTCTCGTAGTATCTATCCTGTAGTCGGAGTTTACAATCGTTCATTGCCCAATTGATACACCGAGAGCGAACGGCATCGAAGCCATCATCAACAGCATTTGATTCGATTGTATCCCAGTGAACACCTTCAAGCCCGACACTCCCAGTGACGAGACTGCCTGTTTCATCGTAGTTACTCTTTTCAAAGAGGACCATCGTTCGTCTCACGTCGGCATCTACCTGATCGAGCCAATATTTGAGCTCTGCAAAGACAGATCCATTTGGATCTTGAGTCAGTTTATGCTGTCCATGAGTATGATCAGAAGGGCTGTCCTTTTCTCGAAAGGCACGGTCAGGAAGTGAGCTCCGTTTGTGAGTTGGATCAAGAAAGAAAAATATCGCGACATCCGCATTCTGCAGAAACTGATAGCTGACTTCTGTCCAGAACTCGCGTAACTCTTGCTTTTCTTGATCTGTGAGAGAATCCTTATCCAGATGGGTTGGAGTTGTCTCGGGCCGGTCAGTACAAAGCTTTGCTCGCTTGAATCCCTCGTCCTGGAGTTGGTATTTGATTTCGCTCAGATACGGGTGACAATCAGTGACGTAGGGGCCGCAGATATGAACCTGCAAATATTCGTAGAGGGCACGATCAGATTGATCCTCAATCCGCTCGCGTGCCCCATCGAACCCATTGGGAAACCGGCTCGTCATTTAGTGTAAGATGATAGCTTTGGCGATACCTTTATCCTTGTGGGTCAAGTATATTTGACTAAGTACAATGGGCGCAATATCCCACTACGATACGGCTTGAGCGTGTGATGCCAAAATTGGCCCGAAAAGCCTATACTAGCTGAGTCAAATAGAGTTGACAATGACTGAAATCATCGAAAAAACGGCAGAGAAAATTCCGTTGGAGATTCGTTCAGCAATAGCTGCATTCAACAATGACACCAAGCAAGCAATTGTGATCACCCTCATAGATGAGGGGGCGCTCGCATTTAGTGAGCTAAAAGACCAGCTCAGCTCTGAAGAGGATGAGATCCATAATCAGACGCTCTCGAATAGTCTTCGCGCTCTCCAGCGCGGTGGATTGATCAACAAGCGAGCGACCAGTGTAGAAGAGGGCCCGTTTGATGCCTACTACGAAGTCAGCGAATATGGTGAGCGATTTGTTCACTGTCTTCTAGAATCATTGGGATCTGTTGACTCATTTGAGAGGGCAGACACAGAATTTGCACCTGTGAATCACATCCAAAGGCAAGATGGAGACGGGCCAGTATTGGTAGAAGAATACCACCAAACCTCAAGAGACGAGTCTGTCGGAACTGAGGAACAGCACACACCACCGGCCCAATGATCCCGGATCTTTCTCTCCCAGAATATTATATCACCTCCGTTGATATCGATGCCACACCGACTGTTGGAAAAACGGTTATCGGATCTGTCGGCAGTGAATTCGATATAGAAAATCCGACATACACATCAGACCCAGAAGGATTCCAGTGTTCCGCATCGTTGAAGTTAGATTTATATGTCGATGGAAAGGCACCGTGGCAAGTAGAAGATCCGACAAAGTTCGGTGAAATCGAAGTAGACCTTCTCATACACATCCCAGATGAAAGAGAGAAAATCGAGAGCCACGTCGAAGACTGGTCAGATGATAGCCCCTATGAAGAAGTGAATGAAGAACTTCGCCACCATATTGAGTCTGGCATTCTCCAGTATATCATTGATCCGATTGGTGATCTACTCTCGAATTCGTATAATGGGATCATTCCTCGTATGAGATTTGTCCATTCCTCAGCAGATAGTGAAAAAAGAACAGACGGGTGACGCTTCCTCGATGACGCTGCTGGGTAGTGGGAGTGCAGTTAGTGAACCGCTTTGAGTTAAGCCCCTGAGACACTTGGCTTGCTCCAACTGTAGATAAAGACCAAGAGGATCGGTCATCACATCTGACCATGGCCAACAGGAGCAGTAACAGGTCAGCCAAGCTCGCCAACAAGGCGGATGTAAGATACGATATCGACACCCCATTCACTGACCACGATGCCAAGATTCTCTTGATTGAGCGTGAGGACGATGAGGTAGAGGTGATCGTCGGTGATATCCCCGAACCAACCGGATATAATTTCGATAAAAACTATCCCGATCTATTAGACGATGAGCAACAGCTACGGTGCCACGCTGTCGCAGAGTGGATCGTCGATGAGACAACAAGGATGTTCTCAAAGTATGACTGGGAGACATCCGAGTATAAGACTACCAATCCGAACTACCACCTTCGAGACATCTATTTTACCTGCAGCAAGGATGAGCTGGACCAGGCAGTGATGACGGCGAAGAAGTTCATAACGGAACTGGAAGAAAAACATTACTACACGTGAAGAAATTCAATCGGACGTACTATAGCCCGAATGACGATCTCTAGAACACCTTGTCTGTAACGCAGAGTGGCTGTTCATCCATGACTCGGCTTCTCTCTCACATGTTTCAACTAGCAGTTTTCGAGTCCGAAATATAATCTGGGTACTTGCATCTCTTTCAGGTTATCTGATTCTCATTGAAGACCCAACTCGATAGAGAATCTGACAACCAGAAGATTCTGGAGAGGCAGAAGTTCAACCGCTGCCAGAATTCTCACGACTAAATATTACTATCTAAATACAATAAACATTTATTATAACTGAGGCTGTATTATCTTCTCACCAAAATCATGGATGAGGAAATCGAACGGATATCATTCAATTACGATGGAGACGCGCTGGAGGCGTCGCCAAAATTCACTAAATTTCTAAAATATATTTCTGAGAGCGAGCAACCCAATCAGACGTTATTCCAACTCGGTATATTGACCGAACAGTGCTGTGTTGTAGAGAAGAGCCTAGTTCTCGAGACTAGTAGCGACACGGTTACGAACGAGGACCTGAGGTTGGAAACGAAGCGTGACGATGAGCCAATAAAAGAAAAAGCAACAAAGATTGAGAGAACGGTATTGGGGAAAGCTCGTTACACTAAGATTAGTATGAGCGAGTATTCCGACCGGACGTTGCATGCGGTACAGTGGCTTCTGTCGGAGCTCAGTAAAAACTTCAATGACCAGAGAAAGGAAGCTATTGGGAAATTCTGTGCGAAGACTGGTCTCAACGGGATCTTCGAAGAGCCCGAGCGTGAAACACAATCGCTATCTTCAGAGGTGGAGCCCCTACAGTCGCATCTCTACGATAATGAAAAAATGCCACACGTGGGGAAGCTATAGGATGACAATAGAGATTGACATCGTCTCACGAATTCCACAGATTGACTCAATCATATGTTTCTGTGAACCCCACAGTACCAGGTACGGCAAGAAGGTCTATGTCACGTGTCCATTCAGAGCTAAAGACGCACTCAAAGATCTATCCTGGAGTGAGACCCACAGGCGGTGGGACCCCGAACAGGAAATGTGGGAGATTGATACAAGTGGGCTTGCCTACGCGATCAACACCCTCGCAAAGGATGATTATAACGTGGCTGTTACAGAGGATGTAGCGGTAGAAGTTTTGGACGAGCCACAATCGGAGATCAAGGTTTAATAGATGAGATCTTGCTGAAAATAAGTTGAATCACAGTAACTGGTGATTGTAAAGTTTCGTATCATCTGATGATGGCAGACGAATACCCAAACCGACGATCGGAAGTCAAACGTTATGTCACTTTGATTGCCTCATGAAGTCGAAGTGAGAAACGGCGAAACAGGGAACTCCCTAACTGGGATGACAAGTATACTATACATTCATACAGAACATTTATTTATTATTTAAATTCACACTATAATGTGAGCTCAGATAGGCTTAAAGATAAAATTGAATCTCACTCGAATGAGTATGGTAGTATATGTGAGAAGGACAATCCGAAGAGGATACTTGAAATTCTCGACATTCAGCATAAAGAAAAATCCTGGCATCGCCTGTTAGAATACTATATTACACCCACAGAACAGCATGGCTTTGGGCCAGATATTCTTGAGGCTGTTCTAGAAACCATTTCGAGCGAACATCCAAGCTTTGGCATCCAAAATCAGCGGAGAGAATTAACTGATGTTATCGTGGAGTCTGAGGTTTCTATTGAAAGTGGACAGCCCGACCTGATAATTTATCTTCCTAATGAGTGGCTCATGTGTATCGAGATCAAATTAGATGCTGGCGAAGGGCACGACCAGACAAAACGCTATGTAGAACAAAGCTGGATTTCTGCGCGATTTGAACCTGGGCTTGAAGAGAAGTACATATACTTGGCACCAAAAGGGAAGTCTTCCGACCATGATTCCTTCTCTGATGTTCCGTGGGAATCTGTGATCCGGATGATTCAACAAACCGTTGGTCAGCAACTCGGACAATATCCACTGACCAGTGCGACACAGCTAACAGAATTCCTAGAAACTGCCGAGACGAAATTAAATATGAAAGATACTCACACAGACTCGGACACAATCGAGAAGGCACGCCTGCGGTTGAAACATGCCGATGCAATCAACGAGACGCATCAGGCATTCACATCACTCCAGGAAGAAATGATAAATGACTGGCCAAATCGATTATTACAACAGTACCAACCCTCAGAGTGGTCTGAAAAGTGGAACTGTGGTCGCGGCAAGGATTCGAAGCACGGTCAAATATACCGCACTGAATGGCGTCGTGGTGAAGAAATGGAGACTACTGCAAATACTAGCGAAGCCGCAGTAAAGCTCCAGTTCGTCCACAAAATCAAAAATGCTAAAGATCTCTTGAATGGAGATCTAATATTCAAAATAAAATGGCCCAGGAATAAACCGACTGATACCGACTTACAGAGGGCGTTCCGCGATCAGCTAATGGACGAAAAGGACGACGAATTAGCTCAGTGGATTAACGAACACGGAATTAAAATTGTGAATAGTGGAGGAGTTATAACTAAAAGCACATATGATTTCAACCAAGATAAATTCCCAACGAGTTATTATGAAACGCTATCAGAAGCGTTCGATGAACACGCAGAGATCGCTGATCTTCTCACTAGAACACTTAACTGCACAATCCGAAAACACGCAAATAGCACGGATCAATAGCTTAGGCAATTTAAATAGCTGTTTACTGAACTTAATCTCGTTCCTGCCATCGAAGATTGTTTGATATTTCGACATAATGGCTTCCTTCACGGTAATTTGCATGATTGATCTCGGCCTTTGCGCGTGCCGTCAGAGAACCGATAGTGATTATTAACCACTCTGTGCCAGCAGGGAGGTCATACAGGCGGTCGTGTATTGCTGACCAAGTCACTGTCCTCGAATCCTCGCAATGGAATTGTACCCGGAGGTCCTTGTGTTCAAACCGTAGTTCAACTTGACCGCCATCAAAGACAACTGTAGCTGCTTCCAGGGGCGGCGAAAATGCGTTACAGTCGCGCACCAACGCTAAGAGGATCCCCGCAACTTCAGGCTCTGAGAGGCAAGTAGGCTTGTTATTTACCAAAACAATACCAGGCTTCTCAGGAAGTATAACATTTTCAACAGTGAAGTCTCTCTTGGAGTGGGAATCATCGGAGAACACGCACCCCTCAAACTGAAGAAGATATTTACCACTTTGGGTTTTAGCAACTGAATAGTTAGATGCACTGCAGTATGGCGAATTTTCGTCCATACATCAGATATGATGAAGGAATATCTGAAGAATATACCGGCCAATTTCCGTACCCGTAGCTGTGTCGTTGTTAGTTTTCAGAGGATGTAAATCCAGCGTTTATTGAAGATGTATTAAATTCTGTACTATTTTGGGCAGTGCAGTTTTCAGTTTGTCAAACACCGAAAATATCCTACAACACCCAAAGAACTTATATAATAGATCTCCAGAACCGCCAGTGATATATATCATGTTTCGGCCCATTCAAACGAATGTCCTCGCCTGATAAGAGAACCAGTACTTCTGATGGAAGTTCGGAGGAGGCTCTAGTGTGCTGGGAGCTGATGTATGAGCATGGATTTGCTTCAGCACCCGCCGATTCTGAGAGCGCACTCGGGATGGTACTCCTGATGTTATTAGACAAAAACCGCACAGATGAGTGGGATGACCGCCAGAAGTGCGCTGCGATTGCACGAGATTACTCTGATCTTCATGCTCCGGAAATTGCCGGCCTGCTTGGGATGACAACTATGGAAGTCCACCAAGCAGCAGACGTTACCGGTCCGCCCTGGACATTGAGCCACCCTGACGGGAGTCGTCAAGTGCGATTGTGTCGGAGGATAGAAGATAACTGATCGATGAGGAACTCCCATTGGATGAAGACCAGCTGCTACCTTGAAACGATGATGTTCGTTCAATAGTGGGGCCAGCTAATCGAATTACCCTTGATTCACGGGCTACTGTTGAGAGACATTAAATGAATACAGACCACGTATTGAGAAGGGAGACAACCGAATTACTTAGCAGGTCGCTATTCGCGTGCCAGTCGGTCTCCGTTCCGGTCAGATATGCTGGTCTCTTTGATACGCTGCTGGACGCTCTCGATGTCGTATGGAACTCGGCAGAGATCAACAGTCAGATCGGCTAAATCGACGATGGCATATGCAGCATCTGGGTCGCCATCGCGAGGCTGGCCGACACTGCCGGGATTGACGACGAGCCCCTCGTCGAACGCCTCAGCGTGTTGGATATGCGTGTGTCCAAGGACGAGGATGTCTTCATCATCGAGGAGTGTCGGTGCGAAATCGGCTGGTTCCGTGTAGCGGTCCCGCTCGTCAGGATGGTCGTGGACGACTTTGAGGCGCTCGTCGAACAGCCGCAGCTCTCGGGGTAGTTCCGCCAGCCACTCCAGGTCTTCTGATGACAGAACTCGACGGGCGTATTCGTCCCCGGATTCCCATGTCATCCCCCTGACGACCTCGCGATCATGATTTCCCATGACCGTTGGGATCTCTCGATCCCGGACCACATCCAGACACGCCTCAGGTGACGGGCCGTAGCCGACGATGTCACCGGCACAGACGAGTGCATCAACAGGCTCCATATCATCGAGGACCGCGTTCAATGCGACAGCGTTGCCATGAATGTCGGAAAGCAACCCGATTCGAGTCGCCTCGGCTGTCATCGTAACTCAATTTTGGCGTGGTAGACTTGAGTAACCCACGGGCTAGCTGACGGTGGAGACGCCCCTTCAATGGAGAAGGAGTAACTGGGCTCATCGGTGTCTTGATAGGCAGTGTGCAAACTGAGCGAGCCTCATCAACGGCTGCTCTCTGGGGTAGCCACGGTGAAAGCAGATTCTATTACCCCGGTTGATGACTCACTCAGTTGTCTGTATCTCTGTCCGGATGTCCGCAAGCTCCGACTTCACCTCTCCCTCGATCTCCTCTAATTCTTCGTCGATCTGGTTCGCCGTCTTCCTGATTGAAGTCGTCTTCTTCCGAATCGTACTGAATCGGTCAATTGAATCGCTCACCTCACTCACGGCGTTCTGGATAGCTTCTGGATCGAAAGCAGTACCCGAATCAACGTACCCCTGCACTGCTCGCGTCCGAGCCCAGTTGTACGCGATTCGGAGGAATCCCGGTTCAATGTCGTCTTCCTCAGTTTCTTTGAGTGTTACGGAAAGCCGCTCAGAATCAAATTCGTGGAAATACCCGACCTTGCTCGGAATGTAGGACTCACACTCGAAGACGATAATCCCGTAATCCGCATCACGATTTTCGACGGCATCAGCAAGTTCTTCCTTGATGGCCCGCTGGGAATACCCGCTATCGCTTTTTGCTTCAACAACAATCCGTTGGCCGGTATCGTTGAGGGTGATAACGAAGTCGCCGACTTTTCGGCCACTGATCTCACCAATCGTATCGCCAGTGTACTCAACCTCATTGCTCGTGTTGTACACGAGATTTGAGAGCATTTCCTCAACCGTGTCTTCGAAGTCATCGCCTTTCAGCGTGGTTCGCTGCCGAATCTCTTCCTCAGTCTGCTCAGCAGTTGCTTGTTCCTCAATCTTATCACGGAGGTCCTGAATCTGATCCTGGAGCGTCCGCTTGAGCCGGTACGTCGGCGTTCCTTCCGTATCTGGATCCAGCGCCTGCTGAATGCGTTCACCGTCTTCACCGAGCTCTTCATCAAGCCGCTCGGTAAACGGGCCGTCTTCGCTGAATGCCTCCTCGATGTGTTGCTTGAGATTCCCGTTCTGTCCGAGGTGCTTCTCGAAAATCTGCGGGACGTGACCATCATCACCAAACTTGTCCTCAACCTCATCCTCGACCCGGGTGATCTCTTCCTGAAGATCTCGCTGCATCTCGGCGAATTTCCGCTCGACAAATTCTTCCTGTTGAGAGGTTTCCGCAAGTTCCATCGTCGTAACCCCGATACGGAGCGCTCGGAGAAGGGCATCCTCTCGATTCTCCCCGTTATCAAACTGCTTGAGATACTTGACGACCGTTGAATCCGTAATATCGAATTCTGTGATATGAGCGCGGTCGTCATCGACTGTTATCTGAGGAACTTCGTCGGTGGCCATGTATTCTCCGGGAAATCTCTCCCCAAATACATAAAGAGACACTCTCGATGCTAGCGATAGCTCGAGCATTGGTCGCCCAATATGCACATTCACATACCCCAACAGAGATTTGCCGGCGATTATATCAAGTACTTTTTAGAAAGGGACTCAACGCGACTTTTTGTCTTCCGGATATTGAATCAGCAATGATTCGTGACCCTGACGAGATCAAATCAGAACTTGGGGATAGAACTAACTGAAGTCCCACTGAAAAAGGGACAACTGTGTCAATGGTGAGTCTCTGATGCGGTCGACTGAATGCTCATTCTGTGGTGAGCAGATCGAAGCACGAAGATGGAGTGAGTCAGATACCATGTTTGACTGGCGGTGTCCAGAGTGCGGTGAGCCAGTAATGATCGACGGGAACGCAAAGGAACGGCAGCAACAAATGCAGGCTAGAGAAGAGATAGCAGACCAAATTCAGGATTTTGCCGACGAGCTTGATACCCCTGGATATCAGCCAACACCATATTCGGTCGAAAGGATCCGTGA
This sequence comes from Haloarcula salina, assembly GCF_049603855.1. Classification (GTDB taxonomy): domain Archaea; phylum Halobacteriota; class Halobacteria; order Halobacteriales; family Haloarculaceae; genus Haloarcula; species Haloarcula salina_A. Next base: position 103,545 of record NZ_CP187150.1, read on the forward strand.
TCGATTGGAGTCGATACTAAATACAGCTGATGAAGAACTGGAGAGGCGGTAAGTTCGGTAACGATCGCCATCACTACCCTCAAATGTAGTTGGAATTACACATCAGGTCCAAAGCACTAACTGAACACCATCAGTTAGCAGTGCCATGGGAGCCCAATTTCCGTACAATATCGGTGATGTGATTCGACGTGGAACCCTTCATGAGAAGTTCGGTGGGGGAGAACGTGGAGGGATTTCCTCCCCAGCAGATCATCCATTTGTGTTCATTTTCACAGGTGACGAAGGCGAAAAGTATGGATATAAAGATGAATTCAAACCGGATGGCAAATTCGTCTACACCGGGGCGGGCCAGGAAGATAATATGACTTTTGACCGATCTACGAATACTGGTCGGTGGAATTCTGATATCCGTGATCACAAAAAGAACAATGAGGAAATCCATCTGTTCGAAAAATCGCTTATTGACGACACTCACGTTGTCTACCTTGGCCAATACTCTTGCATCGACTGGCATACAGAGATCCTTCCAGACAAAAACCGTGATGATCGCTCAGCCATTCGGTTCCGTCTGGAGAGAGTCGTTGATACGTCCTCTGGTGAGAACCCAGCCGACATCACAAAAGAAGATCTGTGGGACCAGGCTAAAGCTAGTGCATCAGAGAAGCCAAATCGTCGGACAGCCACGTCGACCGAATACGAAACCTCTGAATCAGTGAGAAGATACGCCCTCAGTTGGGCTGATGGGGTCTGCCAAGGCTGTGGCGAAGAAGCACCTTTCCTCAATCAAAACGGCGAACCCTATCTTGAGATCCATCACGTCAACCGACTAAGTGATGGTGGACCAGATCATCCAGACTTTGTTATCGCGATCTGTCCCAACTGCCACCGCAAGGTGCACCACGGTCGCCGAGGAAAGCAGTTCAACCGGGAGCTAAAAGAGAAGCTTGAAGATCGACGAGACGGCTGATATTCGAGTTGTCACCACCTCCGTGTCCCAAAGAAACGCTCAAAAAAGCCTTAACCAACAGTTCGATTTGACGCTATTCTATGTTGGTTAGCTAGCGTGGACATCAACTTTCATTCGACAGTTTGAGATCTGAAACTACCATCTCGACAACAGTCTCCGTGAAGTATACTTCACCCACTGATGGGTTCGTCTGAAACTCTTTCTCCTCCCTCCTCGGTTGGGGAGTACACGGCTTCAACCGTCCAAGGGTCCGCCTGTAACGCGTACTCGGCCTCCCTGGTCGCTCGCTCGACGGGCTTCAACCGTCCAAGGGTCCGCCTGTAACTGTCCGTGCGGTCATCGGGATGTCGACCGGGCGGTTGCTTCAACCGTCCAAGGGTCCGCCTGTAACCATCCCCATGCCGGGATTCAACTCATCTTTAGCGTGATTTCACTTCATTATTTTCGACGTTCGCCAATACTCCCGAAACACCTGGGAATCAACGAAAGGGGGACACGATAGCCGTATCCCGCCGTGGTCATATACCGATACTCGATTCGAATCAGTGTTGCTGTAACTCAGCAATCAGTCGTCTTGGGTTCAATGACGGCGGCTTTCACCGCTTCCACAGCTTCCTCCATAGATTCATAGACTTCATCTACGTGTCCTCGAAGAAAAAGCGGGAGCTCTGTTTCTGCATCGTTCCAGACGATCACCGGGATCCCCTTGGTGTACGCTTCTCTTGCCTCTATTGAGGCCCCACTGAGATTGTATTCGTCGATCCGGCGGAGAAGAACAGCATCCGCGTTCCCGACCTCCTCTAAATCCTGCTCAATGATCTCGTCAATATGGTCCCAGACCTCGTCTTCATTGTAGGTATGTAGTTCAAAGGGGTTGATCCAGTCTATCTCCGGCGAATGATCCTGGATCGCGTTGTGCCAGGCATATGGATCGGCGTCATCCTGTTGGATCGGACCAGCGAGATAGATCGTTGCCATTTCTCTGTATCCTATTCCAGTGTTTGGCCCTATTAGTAGTCCGGCTTTGCGTCAGATGCCTGGCGTGCGCGCTTTAGAATTGTTCTTTCACAAACCCGGGAGCTGTGAGTCCCCCCTCAAAATGCGGACTCCTTGGTTCAGAGTTGCAACTGACGACAGAATTATACATCTTTTCGTCACAGAAGGTTCCATCTGGAACCGATGCACGGGAGCGTCGCGTGGTACACCCAGTTCTGCTTCAACCGCCCAAGGGTCCGTCTGAAACGGTCTTCTCAATGACCTCTTCGGAGCCTTCAGAGAAGCTTCAACCGCCCAAGGGTCCGCCTGAAACATCACAGGGCGGTCTACCGACTCGATGCTTCTTGCAGCTTCAACCGCCCAAGGGTCCGTCTGAAACGCCAGGTCGAACGGTAGCTCTTCGTTGATTCGGTGGCTTCAACCGCCCAAGGGTCCGTCTGAAACCTGAGCAACCGCCGGCAGGTCCACCGCCTGCAGCGCGCTTCAACCGCCCAAGGGTCCGTCTGAAACGGGACGATGTCCTCTTTGAACTTCCTCTCGCCGAATGCTTCAACCGCCCAAGGGTCCGTCTGAAACGCCCCGTGACGCAATTCACCATCCGAGGCTCATCTGGCTTCAACCGCCCAAGGGTCCGTCTGAAACCATGCCCGATTTCCGGGACACAGCCGATCTCTAGCCTGGTTTCACTTCACTATTTTCGTCGACCGACAATAACCCCTCAACCCCCCGGGGGTCGACGGAAAATGAGACAGTATTGTCCTACACCGTCGCCACGACATACTGATACGCTGCCTGCAACGGCGTCGGCTGCAACATCAACCCGACAAGCGCCAGTTCCCGCAACACCTCCGGTGGAATCCCGAAGTACGGCATCGAGCGTCCAGGCATCGCACTGACTAGCGTTTGGAGCGAGCATATCGACGGATTCGGTCGTCACATATCGCTCCCGCGGCACATCGAACACCCCGCCGTTCTTCGACGGTACAACTCATGTCTCAACACCTCGCACAAGATCACCGACCAGCGAGCCGCCGACCTTTAGTCCACCTCATTCGCTAATAGATCCAATTCCGATGGAATAGTGTCATTATTAAATCCCACAGGGACTTTTCCTACATTTTTGACCCACACTATCAAATAATCGGGAGGCGAAAAGAACCTAAACAATGACTGAAGGGAATAAAGCGACTGTTAGACAAGCCAATGATTCACTGAGCTTCCCAAAGTCGGCCAGTCGTAAATACTGGGATAAAGAATATGCTCGACACACTGCTATCCCTAGTAGCAACCGAGACGATCCCTCAAAAGCACTCATTGCTGCAGAAGGACAGTTAGATTACAAATCGGTTGATGTCGCGGTAGATGTTGGGTGTGGGAACGGTCGAAATGCTGTCTACCTAGCGGATCAAGGTATCGATGTGATTGCAATTGACTTTTCAACTGAAGCAATCGAACGGACAAGAGAACGGATCGGTCGGTCTTCAGTTAGTGGTTCGGTTGAAGTTCTAGTAGCAGATCTTACAGAAGGGTTCCCGATTACTGAGGATTCAATTGACCTGGTTATAGATTCATATTTTTCCTGTCACCTAATAGAAGAAAGTGTCTTGCAAAACTATTTTGATGAGGTTCGTCGAGTACTGTCATCTAATGGGCAGTTATATTGGTCTGGATTGGGAGTGGAGGATGAATATTACCAGAGCATCTCCAATTCTCACCCAGCTGAAAACGTGATTGTCGATCCTCTAAACGATATTCCTAAGAAACTCTATGATTCGAGGAATTTGGAGGTACAGTTACCGGTCGCCAAAGTCCCCACATTAACCATGGAACTGCTATTCGAAGACGATGTCGCCGGTGAAACATACAAGCGCTCAATCATCTCAGCGGTATTTGATAATTAATGCGTCCTGGTACTAAAACTGGCAGTAGCGATAGTAGAGAAGGATACAAAGATCAGGTAAAGCCAGATCTGCTGGATTTCTTGTTTACTCTTTCGTTGACTATTGGCATCGCTCCAGAGCTCGTTGGACAGAAAGGATTACTCTCGGAAAACTGGTCACTTGCCATTCCAGATTTAGCTTTCCTAACTAACTTTGGAACGTTTATGCTTGGGGTAAGCACGCTTTTGTTTAGCTGGTATGGATTTAACGCTTCAATAAGCAACAATCCCGTATTGTATGGGTCTGTCGCCGGAATGCTTCGATTCTTCCTGGATGCATTTCTCGTCGTGATTTATGGATTTATGTTAATCGTGTATGAACAACTCGAGATTGTGGCTGCACTACTTGCGCTGATTTTCTTCTTATACACTGTTTGGGACGGTTTGAAGCTCGCTGAATATCGAAAAGAACCCTTCGACAGACTTGAGGATCAAGGGCAAGATGAAAATCCTACCCAGAACTTCATTTATTCTCTTGTTGTCAAGTTGTGCGAGCGGCGGTCCCTCATCTATTTTGTCTTGCTTCTTCTCGTATCGATCTTTGAGTTTGCAAATATACTCGAATTCGTTGGCCTGTGGAAAGATTCCGCCGTTCTCCTTGTATTGTTCGGTATTACAATTGTGTATCGTATCGATAAGGTAGATTGGACCTATCTTGGAGACAAAGAAAAAATTGTCCAAGTAGAAGAGACGGATTCAACGGCACAGCAAAGACAGGCCAATCTATCGGATTGGGAGGAAGATTGAGTTCAAAAGTAATACTGGAGGTTTATAATTCGAATTTTTCAGAGAGCGATTGTACAACATCTACAACTTCCTCCCAGTCTTCAGCAGCGAAGATATTAGCCGACTCAATCAAGTCATCCACCTCCGATCTGTTCCATGGTTGAACAAATAGAATAGCGTATCTTCCGGCATTAGCGAAGTCGTTCACATGCCCAGGATAGTCATCAATCAACACTGTTGTATCTGCGACTGTCTTCATTTGACCATCCGTAGATAGAATTTCCTCATAGTTGTGCGGAATGCTGTTAGCTTCTAACCACTCATGGGTGTCTGGAAGAATCGCTCTCGGGCGAGCGGTCACAATAATCAACTCATGGCCTTGATCCACTAGTTCAGTGGTTCCCTGAACTGCTCCCTTCACGGGCGGTATGTTACGAACGAATTCCGGGTCTGACTCAGCAGCTTCAATCGCTGGCTTGAGGCTCGTTCCTAACTCTGGAAGTGGTTCGTCCCAATGGGTCATGCTCATATTCGTCCTACTGAACCCATCGTTTTCTGCCCGAAGTCTAGAAAGTACTGCCGAGACATGATCTGCCAAGACTCCATCAACATCAACTGCAATTCTCATGGTCAAACAAACCCCTGAACCCTTTGAATCGCTCAGAGCCACAATATTATGAGTCAAAGTATAAGTCGATTCTGATCGATATTTACTCGGTCACAAATGCCTTGCAAGACTTGGAGAACGAATTTTCAGACCGAAGAGAGCCAGTGTATTCGGATCTGATCTATCTTTGATCGACCGTCCGAGGATTCTCTGTAACTGATCCCTGAATCAAATGATTCGAAATTGCAGCCCTTGCTACAACCGCCCAAGGGTCCGCCTGAAACTCGACTGTCGAGCAGAACCTGGACCGGCAGTTGAAGCTTCAACCGCCCAAGGGTCCGTCTGTAACCATGTCCGATTTCCGGGACACAGCCTATCTCGAGCCTGGTTTCACTTCACTATGTTCCTCCACCGCCAATAACCCTTCAACCCCCCGAGGGTCGACGGAACATGAGGCAGTATGGTCCTCCACCGTCGCCACGACCTGCTGATACGCTGCTTACGATGGGGTCGGTTGGAGCGTCATCCCGGCCAACACGAATTTCAGAAATACCTCTGGCAGAATGGCTCTGTAGACCAGATTATCGAATGTAGGTCAATTACGAGACGAGATAGATCACGGGCAAGACCAAGCGGCCCACAACCCAACTGGTACATTTGCCAGGGCATCATTTTCCAGTATTCTTCGCGTCAATCTATCTATGGATTGACCGTGTAAGCGCGAACACGAAGAGAGCAATCAGGAAAGCCCCGATGAACGCCTCAATCGAGGCCAACAGCCGTACGTACACTGGTTCGACAGCAGGAGTCTCGCCAAAAATAAGAGTCACGAGGGTCTGGAAACTGAAGGTGAGATAGGCCATCAGCCCTGCATTTTCAAGTTGTAATGGTGACGCCCAGTAGATAAGAGTAAACCCCACAACGATTACCAACGAAGCGAGTCCAGTCCGCAGTGGTCGCTCACCGTAGCCACACGAGACGTTGTAGAACCAACTCACCACCCACCAAGTCCCACTTCGGAGTCGATCGAGTAGACCGTCTCCAGTCCACAAGAGATTCCAGTTGTTCTTGCGGCGATACTTCATCTCCCGCAGGAAGAATTCGGAGGCCGCTTTGCTGTCGCCGCTGCTCGTAGCACCGTTTTTCGCTCGAAGATAGGTCATTTCCAATTCGTTGTTAGAGGGATTGCGGTTAGTCCCGCCATAGCGGTCAATCCGCCAGTTGCCCCGCAGTTCGTCACGGTGGCGTGAGAACTCGAACCCATCAAAGTCAGTCTCGACGAACCGGAACCGGTCTAGGTCAGCGGTTGAGCCGTCCGGTTTTAGGAGACGAACGTCACCGAGCACCGCGTCAGTGAGGTCGTAATATGTTACGCCCCTTGACGGTTGGATGATCCGACCTTTGGGGAGCATAGCTTCGGTGAGTTGGATGGTGTTGGCGGCAGTAATCCGGTCAAAAATCACTTTTCGATGAAACTGAGCACCGGTAAAATTACAACTCTCGTCAAAGTGGGCCTCCTTGATGCTGGCATGACCCTGGAAGTCGGCGTACCTGAAGTCTACGGAAGCCTGAAACGTCGTTCCCCAGAAGTCAACCATGCCCTCAAAGGTGGAGTTCCAGAAGTCGGCTTCGCCTTCGAAAGTTGTGTAATTGAACATCGCGTTGCCCGTGTATGTAGCGTTCATCACCGCATAGCCGCTGACGGTGGCCTTACTGAAGTCTGCCTTCCGGTCAAAAACCGCGTGCATTAGGTCCAACCCGCCCTCGTAACGGGCGAAATTGAACATCGCGATATCGCCAAAAGCGGCACTGTTGAAACTCGTATCACCTCCAAACCGTGCACGCTTGAAATCCGCCTTCCGATCGAAGGTCGTCCGCCGAAAGGAGACGTCGCCCTCAAACTCGGCGAAGTTGTCCGTATGCATGACATCGGCAGTACCCTCTAGACCGGTCGCCTCTTCGCCCCCAGTCCCCAGAACAGCCCCCGAAAAGTCCGTGAGACCGCGGAACGTCGCATTCTCGAAAGATGGGTCTCCAACGACCATACCACTGGCCCGGACGTCCTGAGCGAATTCGGCGCCGACGAGATCCAGGCAGCCGACTTCAGCGTACCGGAGATCCACGGGAAACTCGTTCACCGCCTCAACGGTCGATCGCGAGAGGTCGAGATGATCGGCTGTCAGGCCAACCAGGCAGTTCGCCTGGGGCTTCTCTGAGGCGAGCACGTCCAGAAACGCCATCCTGACCCGATCCCCGTCGACAGTGTTGGGGCCAGCATGAAAGACACACCGCCCCTTCCCCTCGACCTCGTGGGGGCACTCGTCGGGGAGGTCAACATCCTGGACATGTTTCCATTTGTCGACTGCCCTGTCAAGCGTTGCGTCAACAACCTCGCCCCCATCGCGTTCGAGCAACTCACCAAGGTTGTGGTTGTGAAGAGCGCCACGGTCAATTCCCGTCGAGTCGGCCAAGTCTGCCAGGACTTCAGTGACGGGTCGGTCGGTCAATGTAGAGAGCGCCTGTTCGATGTCCCAGGTCCGCCCAACGTGACGTCGCAACCGCTCATCCCACTCGGTCGTAGAGAAAAAATCACAGGCGTCCGTCTCTGTCATATCTCTCAGATTCGGAGCAGACATGCTAACTTTTTCCCACCAGAAAGGCTATACCAATCAGTCAACTAATTCTGAGCCGTGCCTAAGGGTCAGATTCGGTTTTTCCACGAGCGGAAAAGCTTCGGGTTCGTTGACCGTGGTGCGGACCCCGATGTCTTTTTCCACATCTCCGACTACGACGGAGCCTACCCAGAGGAGGGTGAGATCGTTACCTTCGATATCGAATATGGTGGCCGAGGCCCACGCGGGCTGAAGATTACGCCGATCACTGGGAAAGAATGATTGAGAAGGTATATTCGGGCATCTCCCAGGAGAATGCACTTGATTGTGTCTGAGTAAATTGTCTACGGAGATTGTTTTTCGAGACAGTCCGAATTACACCCGGTAAACTCTTCCTGCCGAGTGTTTTCCAAACGCACTCGACAACATCTGAACAAGCGGATCCCGGAAACAATTTGTTTGGTGTACAGGGTTGAGTTAAAAGCGAATTGGATGTATCCACGGTATTGCTGGTGAGCTGGGCCACGCCCGAACGACTAAAGGGAGCCCCCTACAGTAGTACTGTCAATGTATGACCAGCGGGTGACAATTCGGGAAGCGGTGCGGCGAATAGAGAACGGGGATTACCTTCTCCCAGCCATTCAGCGTGAGATTGTCTGGGAGCGTGAGCAGATTACCGATCTTTTTGACTCCGTCCTCCAGGGCTATCCGATTGGGACGTTCCTTTACTGGGATCTCCACGAGGAGAACTGGGACGAGTACACGATGTATGGATTCATCAAAAACTACATCACTTCTACGAAGTGGATCGAGACGGACGCCCAGACACGCAACTCAAAGGCTAAACCAGACGGCGCAGGAGATTTGAAACTCATCCTTGACGGACAGCAGCGGCTCTCTTCGTTCTACATCGGGCTCAAGGGTACCTACACATACAAGGAGCCCTATCAATGGTATCGGAATCGGAGTTCATGGACGAAATCACGCTTGTATCTAAATCTCAGTGCTGACCCGCGAGTGAAGGCCGAGGAGGGTGGCGACCGGAACACGAGGTACCAGTTCGAATTCCTCTCTGCAGAGAAGTACGACCAGGCGCTCGTCCGGCACGAAGATGACTGGTGGTTCCGAGCCGGGGCAATCCTCAACTACTCAGACACCATGGAACTCCGGGACTACATCGACAAGAAGACAGCCGGGCTGGAAATCGAAAATGAGGGAGTGTTTCGCCAGAATCTCTTTGATCTCCAGCAGGCAGTCCACGACCAGAAGTACATCACGTACTTCGAAGAACAGAAACAGGATATCGATCGTGTTCTCGAAATATTCATCAGAACGAATGACGGGGGAACACAGCTCAGCAAGTCCGATCTCCTCCTTTCGATTGCACAGGCCAACTGGAAGGAGTACGATGCCCGTGAAGAACTCACTTCCTTCGTCGATCATCTCAACACCCAGCTCCCGATGACCAACAGTTACGGGAAAGACTTCCTCCTGAAGTCATCGCTTGTTTTGGCTGATTTGCCGGTTCGCTATCGGGTGAGTCAATTCAAGCGCGAGAACGTTGCCAAAATGGAAGCAGAGTGGCCCGAGATTCGTCGGGCCATTGAGGAGGCGGCTACGCTGGTCAACAACTTCGGTATCGGTGGCCAGACGTTGCTGAGTCGAAATGCGGTCATTCCGATTGCGTATTATTTCAAACAGACAGGGTTGACGGCAGAGAAACTACGCCGAGACGAGCGCGAGCGCGTCCAGACGAAGCGTGATATCAAACGCTGGTTGCTCACGTCGCTGCTACACGGGACGTTCTCTGGGAGTGCAGACTCGGTGTTGAACCGGATTCGGGAGGTACTGAATGACGAGCCGGGCGAGACGTTCCCGGTGGCAGCAATAGAGACGGAGATGGCTGATCTTGGGAAGGTGACCGGGTTCAATGAAGAGATGATCGATAACGTTCTAGAGTATACGAAAGGTGGAAACCGAACGTTCCTCACGCTAACGTTGCTTTACGACCAGATCGACTTCGGGAGTATCCAGTACCACCAAGATCACATCTTCCCAAGTGCGCTGTTAACCGAAGACCGACTTCTTGAGTCGGGGTTGGATCGGGATCGGGCCAAGGCGTTCGATGCGCACGCTGATCGCCTTGCCAACCTCCAGTTGCTAACCGGGCGGGAAAACGAGGCAAAGCAGGATACCCCAGTCGAGGAGTGGCTTGCGAGCCGTGACGAGTCGTTCTACGACCGCCACCTTATCCCGACCGATCCTGAAACACATCGGATCGAAAACTTCGATCTCTTTCTTGAACGGCGGTCAGAACTCATTAGGGAAGAACTCCAGTCCGTTCTCGGTCCCATAGAGGAGTGAGGGTCCATCTGTAACACGATGTGCTCGTTTTCTTTGTTGTGATACGTCTCGCTTCAACCGCCCAAGCGTCCATCTGTAACCGCCCGCGACCGTGACACGCGAAACGACGCGTGGTCGCTTCAACCGCCCAAGGGTCCATCTGTAACACAGACATACGAAATCAACGTGAACGACTTCAACGGGCTTCAACCGCCCAAGCGTCCATCTGTAACCCAGTCAACTCCCGCAGCCACGCTTTCAGTTGCGCGCTTCAACCGCCCAAGGGTCCATCTGTAACCCGGTAGCCGACTATCAGCACGACGAACCCGACGGGGCTTCAACCGCCCAAGGGTCCGTCTGAAACGGATGCGTCGGTTTGACGAAGGTATATCACGGAGTGCTTCAACCGCCCGAGGGTCCGTCTGAAACTCGTCGAGTGGGCCGAAGACGTCCAGGCCGCTGACGCGCTTCAACCGCCCGAGGGTCCGTCTGAAACGGTCGGCGACTTCGCCCGCTTCGACGGTCGCATGGTGCTTCAACCGCCCGAGGGTCCGTCTGAAACTGTCATACACGTTTTTGTAGGCGTCCAGCAGATCCGCTTCAACCGCCCGAGGGTCCGTCTGAAACCAATCCCCACGGGAACAGTTCGGGCACGCACAGCGGCTTCAACCGCCCGAGGGTCCGTCTGAAACTGTGGAGCCGAGGTCGGCGACGTCGACGGATTCTGCTGGCTTCAACCGCCCGAGGGTCCGTCTGAAACTATCGCTGATCCCTAAGAAAACGTGGATCTTGGTGGCGCTTCAACCGCCCGAGGGTCCGTCTGAAACCATGCCCGATTCCCGGGACACAGCCTATCTCTCGCCTGGTCTCACTTCACTATTTTCGTCGACCTCCAATAACCCCGCAACCCCCGGGGGGTCGACGGAAAACGAAGCAATACAATCCGATACCCGCCGCCACCGATCCTCGTGTCGCAGCTACACGATTGGTCGTGCTGGGAAAGACTCCGATCCGATTGGGGTCAGCTCCTGCGCTATGTGTCCGAATCAATTGAATCCGTAGCGATTGTGAGCCTCATCAATATCAAGTACTTCGATTATACGGACTTCCTGCTTGTCTTCGAGAATATCATAGAATGAAGTATGCGTTCGTCCGATATGGAGGCGATACAGTTCCTCACCGTCAACGACGAGCTTTTCTTTGTCACCCTGGCCAGAACCAGGACGAGGGTAAGGGTCGTCAGCAAGTTTTCCGAGGTTTTCTTTGACGATCCGGCGGCTCTTGTCGTCAAGCGCACTTATGTACTCACGTGGTTGGTCGGCAAGCAAGACATTATAGCTCATCAAGCGGCGTCAATTCCTCCGAGTCCGCCTCGCGAACCGCTTGTGCTCGCTCGGCAAGTTGATGTCGCTCGTGTTCTTGGATCAGCTTTGCCAGTAAGTCGTCGTACGTTTCGCCAGCTTCCTTGAGTTTGTTCAGATCTCGCCATCGTTCTTCGGTGACTGGGATCCGTTTTGTAGCGTTTGCCATCAAACAACACCGGGCTAAGGCTTAGAGAGCCGTTCTGGAGCGGGTGTGTTTCGTTATGCTCCTGAGACACTATCCTGTCGCCCGTCACTACCAATTCTTACAATCCTTACAGAGAAAAAGCCTTTGGCGATCTTGCCGGCCGGTTAGTGAACTCGGGTGCTTCAACTGCCCAAGGGTCCATCTGTAACTAATTAAGCGTTTTTCACAGGTCTACAGTGAAAGTGCTTCAACCGCCCAAGGGTTCGTCTGTAACCGTGATGGACTACTGCGCGGAGTACCGCGGACTCGTGCTTCAACCGCCCAAGGGTCCGTCTGTAACCCGACGCCGCAAGAGCGTACAGAATCTCGTGCTGGCTTCAACCGCCCAAGGGTCCGTCTGTAACAATGATCGAACTGAGCCCACTCGTCACATGGCCCCTAACTTCAACCGCCCAAGGGTCCGTCTGTAACCATGCCCGATTTCCGGGACATAGCCTATCTCTAACCCGGTTTCACTTCACTATTTTCGTCGACCGTCAATACCCCCGCAACCCCCGGGGTCGACGGAAAGTGAGGCACTATTGTCCTACACTGTCGCCGCCACGTGCTGATACTCAGCTTGCGACGGTGTCGGCTGTAACGTCAACCCAGCTAACGCCAGCTCCCGAAGTACCTCCGGCGGTACACCCTCCGAATCACGCAACACAGCGTCGAGCGTCCATTCGCCGTACTGACTCGCGCTCGGTGCAACTACATCAACGGACTCAGTCGGCACCTCCTCCTGAATCGCCCGCGCGGCTCGACGAACCCGCTTTCGTTCTTCGACAGTACAGCTCATGTCTGGTGAGATCGTGAGAAACAAACGCCGGGCAGCAACCAATCGGTTCTCTGCTAACCAACAGTCGGAGATATTGATCACCTATTGTTGGTTAGCGCTTTTCGCTACACCGTCACTGCAACGTTCTGATACTCCACCTACGACAGCGTCGGCTGCAACCTCATCCCAGGCAACGCGAGTTTCCGTAAAATCGCTGTTGGCACTCCCAGAGTGTCTCAAACACTGCACTCAGTGTTCATTCGCCGTACTAAGTCGCGTTTGGCGCGAGTACAACAACACCGCAGCCACTTCTTTCCGACTTATTCTAGTCGCTTAACGAACAAGTTGCCCTTTCACCTTGGTACGGCCTACGTCAGCACCGTCCAAACCACCAGACCTGACTCGGTAGATTGTCGAAACACCCTTTTGTTTTGATTGTCAGTTACTTACCATGAAAAGACGGGAACTACTCGCTGCGGCATCAATGCCAGTATTAGCTGGGTGTTCGGGAATATTTGCCGACAGTCCGTCGGATGAATATCCCGAAATTACAGCTGCAGATTCGGGCCCTCCGTATTATACGAAGGTCAATCTTTCAGCCCCTGAAACAGTCGAAGCAGGGCAGGAATTCAATCTCACACTCTCCGTTGCAAACACTGGGGGACGAACTGGGAACTTTACATCATCGATGTATGTCGGTGAGAATATCAGCCTGCTCACCGGGACTGCACGCGTTGATACCGTAAAGCCAGGGACGCTGAAATCGGTGAAACTCGGGCCAGAGCAAATCAACCGGTCGGAAGAAATCACGGTAAAAATTCCTGACCACGGAACAACAACGACAGTCGAGATCGTCCCGGCCCGTCCGAACTGGGGAGACTCATACACATTGGATGGGTTCGAAGTACAAGTCACTGATATTTCATTCCAACCCTCATTTACGTATCTCACTGATAACGGAGACAGAGGCTTATTTGCAGCAGAATCAGGTTCAACACTGGTCTTCTGTACGCTCTCAGTGAGGGCAACTGAGCCGACAGACAGCGAATTCCCCAGCGGGAGTGAATTCCATCTCACAGGGGCAACTCACGATAGTGCTCGTCTCAACCAAGCATCTGATTTCCAGAGTGACTACGCACCAGATGACGTGACACTGTATTCAGGTGGGGGCGACGCTGCGCCAGGAGCAAGTCGCACAGGGACACTCATTTTCCAGATGCCGGCCGACATTGAAGAACCCGCAATTGCATGGAATCATTCCATTACAGACCGTCCAGAAGTAGTATGGCAGTTTGACGAAGAGGTGCGCAATCGGGCACAGAACGCACCAGACTTCGAGCTTGTCTCGCTGGACCTTCCTGAGGAGGTTCCAATACTGAGCGACAAGAGCGTGTCCGCGAGGGTCCGGAATACCGGGGCTGAATCGGCTACGTTCCATGGCTTCGTCCAACGACGGAACGCTGGTGACAGTAACTGGAAGCGAGTCGCAGAAATTGAGCAGACAATCGAGGCCAACTCCTCTGCGTCTATCGACTTCACGATCAACGAACCGTATCTTGGTCCGTCGGAGTACAGACTCTTCCCGTTCTCTCAAGCAACCACAGTCGATTTCGGCCCAGCACAACAGGGAATGGGGATACCCTTCACTACGCCATCGGGAGTTGAGTATCGGGTCTCACGGCTGCGGTTTAATCACTATTTCGAGTATGAGGCTGGCTATGACTCGACCGAGCAGGTGATCGCAAAAAGCACGAACACGTTTGCGATTGCGTATGTGAGTGTCGAGAATACAGACAGCGAATCGATCGTTGGTCCCGATGGGTTTTCAGCGATCGTCGATGGTGACGAGTACCCAGCCTACGATCTCGGCTATTCCTCGAGAACGTTGGTAGAGCCTGTAACGGGCAAATCTTACGAGGGTGGCTCGATATTTGGCGATGAATCGACAGCAAGGGGGTGGATTGCCTTCGAAATTCCAGATGATTATGAGTCCGTCTCCATCCAAGCCGATCTGTCTAATCGTGGTGAGATGGTAGTTGAATGGACGGGTGATCAATGACGGCGGCGTAGCATCGATAGTGAGTACTCTAGGTCGAGGGGTCTGTTGAATAGGGTTAGTCGATAGCGTTTCTATTTGGAACTCGCTACTTCTCTGGCCTTCCGCCATTCGACTGTCTTGCGATTATCAGGGGAATCTGAGGTTTCGTAGCGACTCCCGAATCCGCTCTACCTTCTCAGGCCCGTAGCGGACGAACCACGCCAGGCCGAGGGACAACCACATCAGCACAAATGCCGCTTGGCCTGGCGATAACTCAGACATATTTGATGCTTCGTCATTCCTCGCAAAAAGTCTTCGTTCAGTATAAGTGAGGTACGTCTGTTCAGGTCCGGCGAAACCAACCACCAAAGGATCCGTCGGTGACGATACCGATAGACGGACAATAGCAGCGGGTACATTCAGTTCACCATTCCACCAAGCGTGTATAAAAAAGACAGTTAGCTACGATTTCCGTCACCGCCCACATGATCGTACCGTTTGTTCAGTATAAAATCGGATATTAGAAGACCAGCACAGATGACAAACCCTGCTGCTAGTAAACGGATCAGAAATGACGGGTCTGTGACCAGGAGCCAAACCCCAGCCGAAAATGTGATTAGTCCAATTATCAAGAAGTTGTAAGTATATCTAAGCTTGTTAGCTTTCGATTTGAGAACGGTCTTGTTAGTTTCAATATTCTTTGAGAGGCTCTTTGAGACAAATCCAGGATAATCTTGTGCCGCAACACTCCCGTCATTGAGTCCATCAGCCAGCTGAGTTCCTGGCCCATATCCCACTTGTACGTTGAGAATGCTGATAGCCGCGAAAAACAGCGATATCAATAAAAGAACAATACTAACAGCAAAAAAGGACAGTGCATAGGGTGTGATGGTGATACCGGCACCACCGGTTCGGGCAACAACAGACAAGGCAGTCAGCATGATACCAATGAGGATTCCAATAAGTCGTGCAGCTCGCCAGGCATTCGTATCAACATTCGAAAGCGCGGTTAGCTGGCTTTCGACCATCCGATCGTAGCGATCTGCAAGATCTATCCGTGCATCTACCTCTTCAAACTCAGTAGTGGTATCATCATCACGGGCCATAGGCGATTAGAACTCACCAATCTCAGGCTGGGTCCAATCTTCTGCGTTCTCAACCTCATGCTCTTCATCCGGTGTTCGTAATTCAGAGAGTTCGCCTCGGTCCATCTCAATCGTATTCTCACAGTGCCACTCTGCGAAGAGTTTCGCTAAGTCAGAAAACTCACCACCCCGGACGGAGACATCCCTGTACTCGCGACGTTTCTCTCGGAGATTTCTGAAGTCGATCCGATACCGATTCCCAGTGATTTTCTTTGCGCTTTCAACAACACAGAGATATTCTAACGTGTCGTCAACCCAGTCAGATTTGACGGATCCGTTAGGAATGTAATCTCTATTCAGCTTCGTGGTTAAGTCGTCAACTTCGATTTCGAATTCTAATGTTTTACTGGGGTCTTCTCGCTCCCAGATAATCTTTTGCGCATCGTCGAGTTGATCATAGAATACGCGGTCCCACATATGGCATGCCAGATACAGATGAGGAGGTTCTTCGTTACAAAGGATCCCAGTGGCTTTGTTACGATCAAAATCGGTTGCTCCAATTTCGATGCTTTCTAGTTCACCAGTAGAAGAAGAGAGGTGCGGGCTCATACGGGCTCGTTCTGGAAGTCCCTCATCTCGGAAATTATCCCCAACCAATGTCATCCGTTCAAACCGATATTTTGGGTTCGTATCTTGGTCAATATAGCTAAACTCCAAAGGAACCAAGTTCTCGTCTAGCTCGGATTGGTCCAGGAATTCGTTAATATGCATCCTTGCTTGCTGACCCTGATCACTGGCAATGATGAGGCAGAGATCATACTGGTCCGGAGATGGGCCCTCGTCGACCAGGTTATCCCTGTCAAGATCAGTCAAATACAGAATTTGTTGGGAAAAGGCCGAAAAATTACTGGGAACATCTTGTAGAATCTTGAAAACAATACCGTAGGACTCAGCCATCGAAGCAGTAAAAGTTGGAGTATTAGCGGGATTGTCCGTGGTTTCCGGGTGGGCTGGGAACCGATCAAAGTACAGGTCGTCAGTTCCAATTAAATCTGAGAGAAACTGTTCCCAAGCAGACACGATGTCAGATATCTGATCGTACTGCCGAAATTCACTGAAAGCAGCGTCAACACACCGTTCATACTCGTCTTGACTTCCCACCCAGAATCACCCCGTGACAAAGTACTCTTCAGGGTCTTTGTCCCTGTCTGCGCCCTCGGAAACGTCGCCCTCCAAGAAACTTTGATTAATACAGTCACAGATTCGCGATAGTGACTTCCGAGATGCATTGAACCCTGGCACAATGCTCACCCGGTGATCAGAGGTGAGGAAAACATCTGCATTCGTGCCATCCTCATAATCGAGGACAGAGGCGTGCATATACGGATTCTTGTGATAAACCGTAATTGAAGACTTCTTTAGTCCGTCCAGTGCCTTTATTAGTCGGATATTCTCTTCGCGACCTTTGATTGCCCCCTCCTCATATGTGATTTCGATTGTTTCTGCGTCGCGTGATCCGTACTCGCGTGCTTTGTTGTCGAATAAATCGCCCTTTGCAGAGAGCAGAGACGAGAGATGAGGGAGGATTTTGCTGAAGTAGATACTGTGGTTGCCACTTACGTAGCGCGATGCGCCCTTTCTGGAGACCTGGCCACGGAATTGATGCCGAGAATCACGCAACTCAAATTCAATTTTATCGACATAATATGACCGTTCACTGACTTCCTCAGTGTTGAACAACTCGAAGTAACGGCTGTTATCGAAATATTTGACATCAGTATCCGAACCAGGGGATTTGATAACCCCTTTAGTGACATAGATATTGCCATCAATCTCGTCACTCAGTTTGTCAAACAACTGTTTCAGCTCTGCTGTCGACAGGAACGAAAGTGAAACTGCAGGAGGGAGCCCCTGAATATATCGTTGCACCGCTTGCGTGAAGAACTCTCGATCACAAATCGAGAACGCAGTGTAGACAGCATCCTCACTCTGTTCGAAGACGTATATGTCCCCAGAAAGAAACTTGTATCCGTCCTCGTTATACTCTTCACCGGAGCCTTTGATACGTCGAGTGAGATCCAGTTTTAGAAACTCTGCCTTCTCATCAATATCAACCGAAAAACCGGTTGGTGAGTGATCCTCAAAAATCTGTCTGGGGTGCTCGTCGGCGATGAACGTTAGAGATCTAACAGGGTTCTCCTCCTGTTCAATCATCTCATCGGCCCACCCGTAGAGCATATCTACGGACTCAATATCAGCAAATTGGTACAAGTTCGAGTCTTCCACTCTGAGTCCTCCAGATTTCTTGCGTCTGCTATGTGATTCGAAGGCTCACATTTGATTCTTGCTGTTCTATCGCTCGTGAATAGAGTATTTAGCACGGGCGGTTATCAAAGTCGGGATACCGCAGTGGAAGTAATATACTACACTGATATCGTCAACTGGTGATATGCCGACTGCAGCGGTGGTGGCCCCACTGATCACCGGTTGAACACTAATCATCTAGGTCTGGAGACTGGCCTGAGTCGTTTCAATCCCGTTTGTGATTCCCTCGTCGTAACCCAATGACATCGGAAAGATGTTCAACTAGTAGAAGAATGGATATGACATGGATGATAGAGTTCTCATAGGAGAATGTCTCTTATGAAACGACGGACCTATCTCGCAGTTTTCGTGACCAGTAGCCTTGCGGGGTGTACTGGCAGTGACCAAACATCAACCCCGACCGCTACTGAAGAGTCAACACCCGAACCCACAGCAACGCCAACGGAGACTCCGACAGAGACACCAACGCCAACTGAGACACCGACCGCTACGGAAACCGAAACTGAGACAGAAACGCCGACTGATTCAGCGCCAGAAACAGAGACGCCAGACGCTCAAGATAAGGAATTAGACAACGCTGCGAGGAAAATCGAGGACGCTCTCTCGATATTTTCTGAAGGCTGGAAAATCAGCACTCGCCCGCTGAGTAATCGCGCTCCACAGACTTCCGTTAAGCAACCGCTGTACGATGCGCGCGACATCTTCGGTGATCTTGATTCCGAGGATCTCACTGACGCACAAGCCAAGCGAAAAAAGCGTCTAAAACAGGCAAGATGGTTCGCCTGGTGGCTTCCAGATGTCCACAATCTTGTGGAGGAGATGATCGATGCAGCTGAGCCGACATGGGATACCGAGCGTGGCCAAAGTCGATATGATGAACCATTCAACCCGCTCAAGAATGACATCGGCCCAGCGAACGAACGACTGCAGCGCCTGAAATCGGATGCAGATCCTGCTGGCGTCGCGGCTTTATCTACCTACTCGGCCGAGGATTATCACACAGTCGTTGACCGGTATGAACAGGTAGTGTCCCAGGCAAAAACGCTGAAAGATAAACTGGAATTAAATCGCGAAGCGGATCAGACCTGGAACACGGGGATGACGGTCTACGAGAATGAGGAGTATGTCCGGGCACAGAGCAAATTCGAAGACGCAAACGAACTCTACGAAAAGAACGTCACCAAATATAAGCAACCGGATTGGCTTGAGGTGTTTTCCCCGGTCGCCAACGAAATGATCTGCTACGCCGAGACAATGGTTGAACGATCTTCATCGTACATTGAAGCAGCTGAGCATGCACAGAATGACGAACCAGACCGACAGAAAATTGCAGAGGAAATGGCTCCGGAGCCCAGCGAGGAGTGTTCGTTCGACGAGAGCGAATAGGCCACTAATGTGTTCGTGGGAGTAGTGACTCGTCACATTCGATTGGAGGTAGTTCAGGTCGTGAGTAAGCCGCTCCACTGCTGCGCTGTCTTCTCACACGGGTTTTGTTTCACTCCCGTTGGCAAGGTTTTGCCAGGTAGCGAGGCGGCTGAGACGCGCAAATCCTCAGGACGACAGCCGGGTATTCGTAGTTACCCCAGTAATGCGCCGTGTCCTCCGAGATCGGGAACAAGAATTTGGCTAGCAGTTCAGGGGGACATAGCCATTGTAGACGAACGATTCACCGGGTCGTAGACTAACTTCTCAATTTCTGATTGGAAATCGTAGAGATACAAAAAGTGCATTCAACTCCTTAGGTATACTACCCGAAGAGAGTCCCAAGAGACTATTTCCTTCAAAAGTGACCCACCTCTAACGCGACCCCCCAATGTGTTGTAAATTTATGTGCGATGACACCATGAACTACCCATGGCTGATTTACGTCAAGAATATCACGATAAAAATCCCAACGGAGCCCAAAGCCACACGCAAGATATTCAGAATGAGCTTGATGGGCTCATTGAATACGATGTCGCCAATGAAACCAGTCTAAAAAATCCATTCCTCGAGGCATGCTTCAACCGTATTGGCCATAGCCAGAGTTGGGAAGAGCTTGTCAGAACACACGAGAGTTATAACGACTCTTGGAAGCCCCAAAGGAAGCGAGCCACTGCATTACGAATGCTGATGACCGAACAGGTCGGGTGGCCATCTGACGAAGGACTGCTCGGATTTAAGCGAAAGTATCTCGCTGGAATTCTAGTCGCAATCAAGGCAAGTGACCGGGGAATCACACGATCTGAGGATCATGTCCAGATCACGCTCGACCCCACCTTTGACCTTACTCATTACTCGGACGATCTCCCGAACCGAACACATCCTGAACTAGATCTACCTACACTCATGACCTTTTCAGACACCGTTGAGTCAGATGCGTTCGCCGTACTCAAGGAGCAAAGCATCGATCCATCGGCGAACAATCACCATGTAGTATATGTTATTGACTGCACCCCTGATGCAGACACCGAACGATCGGCGATCACGTCAATCAGGGAGGATGCACAAGCAAAGAAGAAAAGCGGTCAGAAACTAACTGAAAGAGAAGCTGCGGCGGATTTTTTAAATGAATCAAAGTGTATTCTCTATGTGGGATATTCGCATGAGTTCCCCAGCAGAATGAGCAGGCATTATCAGGGGAAATCTAGTGGGTCTGCAGATTTTGTTAATCTCTATAAGCCAAAACGGTTGATGGAAGTTACTGACTACCCATCTGAATCTGATGCGAAGAAGATGGAACAGATTCGTGCTGAGCAGTTGCGCCGTGAGACGGATTGCTACGTGTATCAAGCCTGACTAGGACCAATGGTTCATAATCTTGTGATAGGTGCTCTCAGGAGGATGCTGGCTTAGCCTAGCCAACGCCATGCGGGGGAATGGGTAGTGGCTAATTCGCCAGTTATCTATTCCTTGACAACGTTAGTAATTCACCCTCAGTATTAGACACGCTGCCTCTGGCGAGTGTCGTTAGATTGTGTCAGCCCCTGTGTATTTCTATTTTCCACAAAGTTCCATCTAAAACGAGGTCTTCGATCCGGTTCACCGCACTATGCGAGTACTTCAGCTCCATGAGAGACCGTCAGTAACACGAAAATGAGTGCCCACATATCTGCACTCTAGAAGCTTCAGCCACCCGAGAGTCCGTCTGTAACGCGTTGCCGATGGTGTTCGACAGGTCGGTGCTCGTGCTTCAACCTCCCAGGGGTCCGTCTGTAACCGAAACTATCGAAGGCACGGTGATCTTCAAGTGGGAGCTTCAACCGCCCAAGGGTCCATCTGTAACTGCACTGTACCTGTATGACCGCTACCAGGACGGCTGGCTTCAACCGCCCAAGGGTCCATCTGTAACCTATTTTACCGCATAGTCATGTTCGCTTTTTCGTGTGCTTCAACCGCCCAAGGGTCCATCTGTAACCCAGAACGCCTCTGGCGACTCCCTGAGTGCCGCTAAGCTTCAACCGCCCAAGGGTCCATCTGTAACCATGCCCGATTCCCGGGACACAGTCCATCTTTAGCCTGGTTTCACTTGACTATTTTCGTCGACCGCCAATAACCCCTGAACCCCCGGGGGGTCGACGGAAAATGAGGAAATATATTCCGATACCGTCGCAACCTCGTCTCGAATCGCCCTCGCTGCCCGCCGAACTCGATTGCGTTCTTCGACAGTGCAACTCACGCCTCAACACCTCACACGAGATCGCCGACGAGCGACCCGCCAACGTGCGGGCCGATATCCCGGCCACACTCACCCCAAGTATAGTCACACCATTCAAAAAGCGTCTTGAAGGGCGGCTCCACCAACGTAATTTTCTCTGCTTCACCGTCATCCGTTACGACGGCCACGGCGAATTCGTAGCTGTCCAAGTAGTGGGCGGCACCGTCGCCGTTGGCGCCAAGGCAGAGCGGCCGGCCCTGGGTGAGGAGTTCACGAGCGGTAGGGTCAATACAGAGGGTGTAGTCAGCACGGAATGTTGCTTGGGCCACCTGCTGCACCACTACAAGTTTGCCACTCGATGAACTTCTCGAACCCATAGGTAAACCCGAGAAAGACGACAACGAACACGAAGCAACGGACAACATCGAAGGTACCAGTGAACGCGAGAACGTTGAATATGTACGATAGTGACGCACCAACGAACGCAGCGGCGTAGAGGGTACGTCGACTGTCCATGCAACCACTTCTACCGAACCTGAAGTATTCTTTTCCTGTGTCTTACACGAACGGCTCTCCCAGTCGAGTCCGTCACATGAGTTCTGTCCACTCTGGAGAGGTAACGTGACGGACGTTCAACGATACGTTCAAAGCAAGCAATGAATGGACGTGAGAATTGCTATGACTGGAAGACTCAATATGAACGGGAAATATAGTATAATTACGGGAATATTTTTATTCTTTCCCGCACTATGGCTGAATAAGCCATGTCGAAGACGACAGACGAACGAGGGCGGATTTACCTCCCGAAGGATGTCCGTGAACGGTTCGGTGACCAGTATCGTATCGTTGAACTCCCGAGCCACATCGCACTCTTCCCAGTTGACGAGGATCCGCTAAAGGGGATCCGAGCGGCCGTTGGCGATGCCTTTGCAGAGACAGAGGCCGACTCGTTGAAAACTGAAGCGCGGAAGGCGATCTCACGAGAGGTTCAAGAGGAAGCGAAAGATCAGTCACAAGATGGCGAGGCGTAAGTCGTGTACGTTGAAACCGATTTTCTCACCGCACTGTTGAAGGAAGACGACTGGCTTCAGGACGCCGCAATCCGCGCCCTCGAAGAGCACGATGACATACATACCTCGATACTCGCGTACGCCGAGGTTCTGGTCTTGTTCTACGACCGTGAGGCAGCCGAGTACGAAATCGATGCGCCGCGGGCAATTACCAACCTGCTCGAACTGGTTCCAATCGTGCCGGAAGACCACGAGGATGCGGTGCTGGCCGCCGCAGCGTTCCTCGACGAGTACGATCTTACCCCGTTCGATGCACTCCACGCTGGACTCGTCACAACCGGCGAAGAGCGAGTTCTTTCGACCGAGCAGGACTACGACACTGTCGGCCTCGACCGCATATCGTTGGAACCTGCGCCCTCAGAATGAAGATGATGGATACGTACATCAACTGAACAGCCGTTTCACGCCCTCTTGTTCGGCACTGACGTTCCCACAAAACCGCTAACCAACACTGGATGAGGTTTCGTCCAATATGTTGGTTAGGTTTTGTCGATAGTTATCTTCGTTCAACCGTCTGAAAATCCATCTGTAACGCGCTCCGGTCGATCCGCTGGTCGACTGTCGAACGGACGCTTCAACCGCCCAAGGGTCCGTCTGAAACCAGCGCGCTCGACGCGCCGCTCGGCTTCGGACTCACGCTTCAACCGCCCAAGGGTCCGTCTGAAACGCCCCCGACACAAACCCTCTCACTGGGGTTACACCGTGCTTCAACCGCCCAAGGGTCCGTCTGAAACCTCGAAGGTGCCGCGGCCGATGCGCACCTGCGCGTCGCTTCAACCGCCCAAGGGTCCGTCTGAAACTTCGGCAGATTTTCGATGAGTCGCTTGTCCAGTCCCGCTTCAACCGCCCAAGGGTCCGTCTGAAACTAGACCACCGACTCGCTCGACGTGTCGTACTTGATGCTTCAACCGCCCAAGGGTCCGTCTGAAACGTTCACTGGTGGTTCGCGGCCCTCTTGGCCCGCGTGGCTTCAACCGCCCAAGGGTCCGTCTGAAACTTTCGGAACTCGGGACGTCGGCCGTCGGCTGGAGGCTTCAACCGCCCAAGGGTCCGTCTGAAACGACCGGCGGCTCGTCGGACGGATCGGCCCTGTACGCGCTTCAACCGCCCAAGGGTCCGTCTGAAACACAGGACAGAGACGTTCGGACACGGGCGATTTCTGGGGCTTCAACCGCCCAAGGGTCCGTCTGAAACCATGCCCGATTCCCGGGGCACAGTCCATCTCTAGCCTGGTTTCACTTCACTATTTTCGTCGACCTCCAATAACCCCTGAACCCCCGGGGGGTCGACGGAAAATGAGGCAGTATTGTCCTACACCGTCGCCACGACGTGCTGATACGCAGCTCGCGACGCCGTCGGCTGCAACGTCAACCCGGCCAACGCGAGTTCCTGCAGCACTTCCAGCGCTACATCCTCACCGTCCCGCAACACACCAGTGTCTACGTGTGGTACTGACTTGCCCTTCGGTGCGAGCACATCAACGGACTCGGTCGGCATCCGATCACGGATTGCTCTTGCTGCACACCGCACTCGCTTGTGTTCTTCGATGGTACAACGCATGTGTCCACCACCCGAACAAGATCGTCACCGAGTGAGACGCCAACGTGTGGGGTGATGTCTCAGCCGTCTCTGCACGCGTGCACTCACACCATTAGCCGTAAAGTCTCTCACCACCAGTTTTTCTGTCCAGGATGCGATTCATACTCATCTACCAGCTTTGACAGCAATTCTTTGCTCGTCCTTTCGTACAGCTCATCAGTGTGTATCAAATCAACCTCATAGTCGGATACATGCGCAGCTTTGTCTGTAACAGGTCCACCAAATTTTCCTGTTGTAACGATAACCAGTCGATTCGGATCGTACTGCGGTGCAATTTCAATCAGTTTCTCCAGAGGCGTAGCATCTACTGAGGAGTAGATACCACTTTTTTGTTTCACTTGTACAAGTGCATCGACCCTGCTGGGGAGATCAGAGGAAGCTGGGTCAGAATCGTATACAACTACATCAACACCACCGTCGCCAGATCGCGGTGTGGTCTCAGTGGACTTCCCGCTCTCCTGAATTATTCTCGCAACGATTTCTTCGAACTTGTATGGGATTACACCGGTGCACCAGCGGGTGAATTGGTCTGCGGAATCAACGCTATCCATGCTAACATATAACATACTGTGGTCAGTGTGATAAAATAGCAGGGTGAATCAGGGTCTGGATAGCCGGCATAGATAGGGTGTCATACAACGGTTCTCATACCCGGTCTTCGCATCTTCCAGTTGATCAGTGCAGATCACACAAACCTACCACGCACAGCGAACACTCCTCAAAAAACTATCAGAAACACCGTGCAAAAGATAGAGAATACAGTCAGCATAGCACATAAAGCAATAATACGTTGTTAGACATACTCTGGTTATGGGACTATTCAGCTCAGATGGGGACAAGCGAGACACTACGACGAAAAAGAATTGGCACAAGAGTCCGACAGTGTTTCACAAAGGCGGACACAAGCTTCACGTCACTGGAAGGAGTCACATTTTGGCTGTTGAAACTCCTGACGGAGAGTTGGTGTTATTTGATGAGTGGGAGGAAGTGCTACCAAAAATATGGCAAATCACCCAATACGGTAGGGACAATTTCAAGACATTGGAGGAACAGGCTGACCGTCGTATGAGCGGCCTGCCCTCGTGCTATTTACAGACAGATGGGTCTGAATACAGTACAGGCGAATTTACATCGAACATAGCAGTAATAGAGATGAAAAATGATGAGATAAAGATTGAACCCACAGATACAGCCGCTAAAAAGCTGTTAGGTGCTATTGAGGGAATCACAATTACGGAACGGGTGATTGGTGACTACAGCAGTATTCAATAAGCCTGATAGCATTGGCGAAAGCCAGATTCGCGCCCTGGATCTTGCACGGCTATCAGAACAGCTCTCAGAACTGTCAGAAAATCTGATGATCAATACGCAGATGTACTGAGAAGATAGTTTCCCCCAAGCATCCTGAAACAAACCACGTTGTCAACTGTTCTATGACACCCTAGGCATAGAAACTAAACGGACCAGCGAGCGAACTTTTCGGGCTTTGCCAAGAAGCAAGTAAAGAGGGGGCAATCACCCCAGCATGCGTATACCCTTAGGTGAAAATTGTTGAACAGGGAGTTGTGACAGCCCTCATTTCAAGGGTGTGCCTAAAGCACTCTCGACACGCTTCATTACATCCCCCCATTCCGCTTTGCCATTGTACCACTGTTCAATTGGAGTGTTCGCTGCACCGCAGGCTTTGGCGACCTCATTTCGGCTGATGCTCTCGTGGTCCCATTGGTCGAATAGGTATTCGATCATCGACTGTTTTGCAACGCTGTCCTCGTCTATGGATTCGTGTCCCCAAAAATCGGCCATTCCCTTGTCATAGGCATCCCCGTACTTTTTAAGCGTTTTATGGCTTGGTTCTGGAGGGTAAGGCAGCCGTGTCATTGTGGATGTTTTTATCTAACATGCTGATAGTAGTGTCGAAAGGTGAGTTCAGTTTGTCATATGACTACCGAGTGGCACTCTTTGAAAGATTCGCACCCTGTATCTTGCACGAACATCAAACCATTTTTGAGCGGGTAGAAACCCCCACGCTCAGCTCGCACACTCACTGAGCAGGTATTTCTGAGTGAGATCATGAGGACAAACGCCGGTCAGAAACCAATCAGTCATCAATAACCAACAAAGCAGGTATTAGTCAACGATGTTGGTTAGCACTCTGCGATCTTACACCGTCGCCGCCACGTACCGCTACTCCGCCTGCGACTGCGTTGGTCGCAACGTCAATCCACCAAACCCTGGCGCAGTGCGTGACAGGCACGTCAGATATGATGCTCCATGGACTCGTCATCCCGGGCTAACTCGGACTGCTCAGGCGAGGCGTCCGTATCATGTCTAGTGAACGACTCCGGAGAGGTGGCCTCTTGCATTGCCTTGAGCTTCGACCGAAGTTGGCCGCTCGTCGAGCGGACCAGCTCATCATCTGGCCAAGAGTGCACTTCGAGCCCGTCGGGGCGTGTTGGGACCTGCTGGACTGTGTTCAGTTGTTCGAGGGCATACTCGACCCAGTACTGATGACTGTCCTGCATCTGCTGGAGTTCTTCGACAACGTTGTCGTAGCCGGCTTGCTTGGCGGCGGCCAGACATTGTTGGAAATTCGCGCCACGTGGATTGATTGGTTCGTGGAAGACGACAACCTCACCGAGCGCTCTAAAGTAGCTGAGTAGCTCGTGAAAGTCGTCTTCGCCCATCGTGGGGTTGTGGCGACATCGAGACGCACACCGACACACCGGCCTGCTGGAGTTCGTCTAACGCCTGCCAGCGAGTCATCGGTGGCGGGACAGATGGATGTGGGGTAGTTGACCGATCCCATCACTGATCTTATTGTGCAAACGGCGGACGAATCCACAGTGAGTCAGCAGCGGTGATCAGAAAGACACATACAGCAGCCCAATCCCAGATTGGGATATGCATGAGGATGTTGCCGACGCGACCGCCTTGGCGGTAAACCGCGTCCTCGATGAGTTCCTCGCCACGTTGGCTGCTGATGTCTCCAAACGTGCGTTCAAACGACTACTGTTCGGGAAACAGACGCTTGGTGACGTTGACCTCGGCTACAAGCCTGAGACATACACTCGATTCAATCTTGTTGAGCCACTGCTGACAGCCATCGATCTAGAGTATCAACTTGAGCCACGGAGTACCGACATCAACCGAGATCGGTGGCCGGATATCAAGCTCACGAGCTCGGCAATTCCCTACATTGGAGAAGTGAAAGCACTGAATGACATCGATAGTGGGCGCGAAGAAATCAAGGAATACCTGGGGATTGATGGATTCATCGCGCCCTATGGCATACTAACTGACGGTGCCGAGTGGCTCGTCTTTGGCCCGCCGGATGACGGCGGCCGAACCTCGAATCCCGTCATCCGAAAGCGCTGTTCGCTGGCTGACGCCCTGAAGACCGTCGCATTGGTGGAGGGACACTGGCAAGAGGACTTGCTTTCGTCGAAGATCCGAGCGACCGGTATCGACCAGATTGAGGCGTTCCCACGGACGTTCCATGCCGATGAATTGGATGCGTGGGCGTTGGAAAAGATGCCCCCAACGTACCGAGCGGAGTTCCTGAGCGAACACGAATCGCTGCAAGCATCGCTCGATGGTGTGTGGGAGTAATCAAACAGGGTTGAAGACTTCTTAACCAGAGTCTCTGATTTCTACTTTCACTCTCCTTCAGACATTTTCATTAGTCAGACTTGACTCTACACTAGCATGGCGTCGGCCGAAAATACTGAGCTCATCGACCGCTTTGAAGAGTTCTATCGAAATTACTATCGGAATGAGATCGGAGAACTCGCACAGCACTATCCAGAGGACAAGAGATCACTGTATATCAACTGGGATGACCTCTATCGGTTCGACCCAGATTTGGCCGATGACTATCGAACCAAGCCAGAGACACTGCGAGAATACGCTGAGGAAGCTCTTCGACTCTACGATTTGCCGGTCGATATTTCGCTCGGGCAGGCACATGTCCGACTCACTAATCTGCCTGACATCACGCGGATTAGTGAAGTTCGCGTGGAACACCACGGCAACCTGATCTCGGTTCCAGGAACAGTCCGGTCGAGTTCCCCCATCATATCCTATCCAATCGAAGCAGCGTTTGAATGCCAGCGCTGTGGGACATTGAATCGAATTCCGCAATCAACGACAACGCTGGACCGGGCGCTAAATACGCCACACGAATGCCCGGGCTGTGAGCGGACAGGCCCGTTCCAACTGAATCACGAACAGAGCCGGTATATCGACATCCGCCAGTTCCGAATTGAATCGAATCTAATCGACGAAACTACTGACACACCCGAAAGTATCGTTGCACGTGTGGAAGATGATATCGTTGAAGCCGCTCAGCCCGGGGATACTGTCCGTGTGAATGGTGTGTTGAAGCTTGCAGGTTTCGGGGATGACAGTCCAGATTTGGACGCGACGGTCAACGATAAGTATATTATAGTATCTAGTATTGAGGATTTTGATGCCGAGGACTTACTGGAGATCTCCTCGAGCGAGAAACAGGCAATCCGCGACATAGCGAACAGTGCGGATCCATACCAGCAACTCATCGATAGTGTCGCGCCCCATGTTCCGTACAACGAGCAAATAAAACTCGCAATTGTACTTCAGCTGTTTGGTGGCGTTAAAAAACAATTGCCTGATGGAAGTGTTATTCCGGACACGATTCACCTCGGGATTGCTTCCGATCCTGGAACGTTCACCCCTGAGATCATCGACTATGCGGCTCGAGTAGCTCCGAAAAGCGTGCGTCTGAACGGTAACGATACGACACAGGTAGGGCTCACGACTGCCGCGTACAAATCGACTGGTGGCGCGAAAAACTGGGAACTCGATGCCGGTGCGCTAGTCCTCGCCGACGATGGAATTGCATGTCTCTCTCGGACCGATCAACTCGGGCAAGATGCACGGGCCGCACTGGAATCGGTGATGCGTGACCAGGAAGTGAAAGCAAGCAAAGGGACAGCCACACAGACACTTCCTGCCGAAACAGCTGTCTTGGCGGCATTGCAGCCCAAGTACGGCCGCTTCGATCAGTACGAATCCATCGGCGAGCAGATTGGGCTTAGCCCGGAGCTTGTAACTCAGTGTGACTTACTGTTCACGATGACTGATCGCCCCGATTCCGACGGTGACGCCGACTTGGCTGACCACGTCCTCACGGCCAACCGTGCTGGTGAGCTACAAGCTCGCGACAACCATGCTGTCGCCGACGTTGATGCAGACACACTCTCGGCAGCATCTGATACAGTCGCACCGCCGATTGAACCGGACCTGCTTCGAAAATATATCGTCACTGCCCGCCGGAACTGTGTCCCAACGCTGAGCGATGCGGCGAAAGATACGATTGAGGACTTCTACGTTGAGATGCGTCAGAGTGCGTATGATGAGGATGCACCGATTCCCGTGACGGCTCGGAAGCTTGAGGCACTGGTCCGACTTGCGGAAGCCAGTGCACGTATTCGATTTTCGGATACCGTGACCCAAACGGACGCCGAGCGCGTCACCGAATTGGTTCATCAATCGCTACGCACTATCGGGGTTGACCCCGAAACTGGTGAGTTCGATAATGATGTCGTGGAGAGCAGGAGTTCCTCGACGAACCGTGCGACAGAGGATGATGTCCGAAATCTTATTTCGGAGCTGGAGGAGAAACACGACAAAGGCGCACATGTCGACAAAGTAGCTGATATCGCCGAAGAGCGATTCGATCTCTCTGAGTCGAAAACTGAGCATGTGGTAGAGAAGCTGAAACAAAAGGGAGAGGTATACGAACCGCGCACCGACTATCTCCGAGCGACCTGAGATACAATCCGGTTCGCACAGGCTCAGCACAACATTGGCTATCTGCTGCTCCCTACTATGACAGTGCCGGCTGTACGTCATCCTGGTAAACCTCGAGAAAGCGATTTAACGGAATAATTCCTCTATAGAGGTCCGTGTAATGGGATGGGACCAGATTTCAGGTAGCAATCGAAGCGTATGGTGTCACCTCGGCGAGGACGAGGTGGGGAACAAGCTTCAAGCCCACAAGGGTCCGCATGTAACCGAAACCGTTCCGGCATGGCGCTGCGTATGTTGTTGCTTCACGGCACAAGCATCCGTCTGAAACGGGTTTACTCCCTGGCGGTTTTCACATCCTCGTAGCTGCAACCGGCCATAAACCGTCTGTAACCTTCGATCGGGACCGTCGAGACGAATAACTACATACTTCAAACTCACGAGTGTCCGTCTGAAACTTCACGGCGCTGGACATCAGGCAACCAGTCATCGCGGCTTCAACCGCCCAAGGGTCCGTCTGTAACCGTCGTGTCGTCGATGCACGACGCGCTATCGACGGCTTCAACCGCTCAAGGGTCCATCTGTAACGACCAGTTCCAGCGCGGCCTGCTGGAGTGCGTCCTGACTTCAACCGCTCAAGGGTCCATCTGTAACCCGGCGTCCCGTCCGGGCGCTTCGCGTCGTGCCACGCTTCAACCGCTCAAGGGTCCATCTGTAACCTGCCTGCTGTGCGACTACAAGATCGAACAATGGTAGCTTCAACCGCTCAAGGGTCCATCTGTAACCTGCCTGCTGTGCGACTACAAGATCGAACAATGGTAGCTTCAACCGCTCAAGGGTCCATCTGTAACCGGCGATGTGGTGCCTAAGCGTATGTTTTTGGACATGCTTCAACCGCTCAAGGGTCCATCTGTAACTCCGGTTCTGCGAGGTAATCGGAGTGCTGTTCTTGCTTCAACCGCTCAAGGGTCCATCTGTAACCATGCCCGATTCTCGGGACACAGCCTATTTCTAGCCCGGTTTCACTTCACTATTTTCGTCGACCGCCAATAGCCCCTCAACCCCCCAGGGGTCGACGGAAAATGAGGAAATATTGTCCTACACCGTCACCGCCACATGCTGATACTCCGCCTGTGACGGCGTCGGTCGCAATGTCAACCCAGCTAACGCCAGCTCCCGAAGTACCTCTGGCGACACACCCTCCAAATCACGCAATACAGCATTAAGTGTCCATTCGCCGTACTGACTCGCGCTCGGTGCGAGTGCGTCCACGGACTCTGTCGGCACTCGTCTCGAATCGCCCGCACAGATCGACGAACCCGCCGCCGTTCTTCCACGGTACAGCTCATGCTTCCACCGAACGAACTCGTCAATTAGTGAGCCGCCGACATGCGGCCGGATATCCCAGCCACGCTTCCGGCGGGTGTGCTCGCACAAATCGAGAGGTGTTCCACAGAGCGTTGCATCGAGTTCGAATTTTCCCTTCTAGGTTCTTCTCGACAACGACAGTCGGTAGCGTGTCCGTGGCTGTTGGCGTTCACGAGGACTAACCACAATTGATATATAAAGAGTTCAATAGGGATTTCCATGAATCATCCACAACCCGCCTTTGATTTGCTAATGGCACTCCCAGGTGATGCACCAGCAGATGAGAGCGTGTTCATTGATTGGTTCGCATATGACGAAATTGACGCGAAAAAAGGAGACGATATCGCAGAGCATCCTGAGGTATGGGAGATATTAGAACTCCCCAGCCCACTGGCTACACTTTCTCTGGATGATTTTGTGAGTGTACAGCAGTTCGAGGGTATGTTAAACCTCAATGCATTAGCTATTGGACTGGGCTTGGAAGACGTACAGTACGAACCAGAAGTATTTGGCAGTCTCGTATATGAGACCAGTGAATACGACGCAACTGCAATTATCTGTCACTATCACATCTTTTTCGCCGTTGGTAAGACTGCAGAGAGCGCCTCTAAACTGGTTGATCACTGTATTGACGTTTTTGAGCGACTTGGGCTTGGCCAGGACGCGCGTTTTGGTACCGAAAAACAAACCAACCAGGTTGCAAAGTTCGTCTAAGCTCTTCGGTCAGCGTTCGAGTCCACGCTCAGTTTGTTCGCATATATCAGGAAGAGAAGCTGAGTCCTTGTCAGGTGTATCCTATAGTTCACAGACGATTTACCGCCAACTGAAAGACACAGCGCGCGTTTGGGTCCATTCGTAGTCGATGTGGCCAGTCCAGAGCGTGTACACTGGACTACTTTGTTGTGAGCGATGACAGACCAAACTTGGTAGATATTTTGAATATTCGGAGAATACTCTGAACCTTCTAGCCATGCGGATCAGCATATGTGTCAGTGATTGGTAGCAGTCCTATCCGGAGAAATGTCGACGTGGAAACGCGTCCCCCGTATCATGGAGGCTAGGCCCAACAGAGACTATAGGGATGTCAGCGTGTGAGTCGACGAGCGAGGACCGCCACCAGCAGGGCCAGCAGGGCCGCCCCAAGAAACGACTCGATACTTGCGAGTGCCTGTGATACCGGGCCAAATGGTCGGATATCTCCGTAGCCCAGCGTTGTGAACGTGACAGCACTGAAATAGAGGTTCGCCAGCAGCACTTTAATCCATATGAGAGGATTCTCTGGAATCGCAAACAGCTTGTCGAAAGCAAACTTTTGGCCACTTACTGTTGATTGCATGCCACCGACGTGCGGGTAAACTAGGCTGAACAGGATGACAGTGACGATAGAGGTCCCCACAACGCGCCACGGGCTATCACCGTAGCGGGCGACTAGATTGGCCATCTCCGCCCAAATCCGACGGACGCAATTCTTGCTGTTGCCACGTCCCTCATCGCTAGTATAGCGTTTACGTTGCATGTCTTTGCGCCAACGGAAACATCGGCTCGCAAGATCCGAAGCAGCGTTTGACTCAGCGACCCGCTGTATCTCAGTATATACGCTTGCTGCCCGAGAATGATCACTGATCGTCGTCCCTCCCTGTTTGTCTTCATCATTCGTATCTTGACCGTAGTCGGGGTTACGTGGATCATACCTTAGCGCTGGCCACGGGCCACGGAAGGGGCAAATGCTGGTCCGCTGTTTGGATATGTCTCGAATGCCGAAATTAGTATAATCGCTGACATGCGACCCGGCCATCCGGGCACCGTAGAGTCTGGCGTTTCTGAAATCCGTCCCGTAGAGGGAAGCACGCTCAAGCACCGCATCATTGAATGTCGCGTTGGTAACGGTCGCTTTCGAGAGATTCGTTCGAATAAGATCAGAACCTTTGAATGACGCCCCGTCAAGCGGGATTTCTGAAACATCCGCTCCTGTGAGATCAGTGCCATCAAATATCGGTGCTTCAGCGAATGAAACGTCTGAAAACTTAGCATTCGGTATGTCTGCACCGCTGAAATCGACTGCCCCCAAGAAGGTATACGGCTGACTCTCCCTGTCAGTGTTGTACTCGTCAACGAATCGTACCGGAGCATCAGCGGTGATCTCACTGAAGTCTGCATCGTCTTGGAAGAGACTCGCTGGGCTCCCCCCTCCAATCCTAAACACCGCTCCCTCGCCAAACTCGGCCTCAGTGAATCCTGCCCCACTGAACTCTGTCTCGATGAACCGCGCCGGTCCGTCGAACTCGACTTCCCTGAACCGTGCCATCCCACGGAACTGGGTTCCTTTGAACCGCGCCTCATCACCGAACTCGGCTCTCACCAACCGTGCCTCATCGTAAAACTCAGCCTTGATGAGTTGCGCCCCATGGCAAAACTCAGCCGAATCGAACCACGCCGGCCCACAGAACTTGGCTCCATTGAACCACGCCGACTCGCCGAACTCGACTTCCCTGAACTGCGCCGGCCCACGGAACTTGGTCCCAATAAACCGTACCAGTCCGCCGAACTCGACTTCAGTGAATCTTGCCGGCCCGCCGAACTCGGCTGCCATGAACTCTGTCTTATTGCAGAAATCAACCTCGGTAAACCACGCCGGCTCGCGGAACTCGGCCCAGTCGAATGTTACCTCATCGCGGAACTCGGCCTCGGTGAACCCTGCTGGCCCGCCAAACTCGGCTCCATCGAACCATGTCGGTCCACCGAACGTAGAACCGTCACAGTTCCAGTTTTTTACTTTTATCCCCCGCACATCTAACGGTTCTGCCCTGACAGCAAGTTCGGTCCAATCTGCGTTTTCAATCTCGGCATGCCGGAGGTCGATGCACCGATTGTCCCCGATCTGATCAATATCGAGATTCAGCGAGTCGAACGTTGCCCCAATGAATCGTGATTGTCGCGGTCTGTCATCATTGAGCGCCGACCGCTCCCCATCTACGATTGCAATAAGTTCGTCTACAACAGTGTCAGACTCTGGCTTTGCAGCCGCATCAGCCGAAAGATGAAACTGGCACAAATTCTCACTACTGATGGCTTCGTGAGGACACTGCCACACTACAGTGCCATTCTCAGTCTCGGTGAGGATATCTTCGTCTTCGTAAACGAAACACTGGCCATGTACTTGTTCCCATGCCGCTGGGTCGAACTCGAACGAGCAACGGTCTGGCGTCTCGGCCATCATGTCGGCGAATGACCGGCGAATTGAAAAGAGTAGCTCCCGCTCAGGCTAAACCAATTACTTCGCGACTGATACAGATTGCATAGTGGGTGTGTTTTCGGCTGAGCCATTGAGAGACTTCCAGATGGCCGAGACCCAGCACCACGAAATGGTCGTCAATAGACCTCAGGTCCTTCAGAACCGATTTTCACACACTGCCGTTCGTTATACGCTGTCCGGCCTGGTTGATTCTTCAACTTTGATAGGTTCTAGGAGTCATACAAAAGTTATATCTATTATCCAACATTTAATGTCTCTCTGATGATATTCTGTCATCCCATGCAGAGATCAATACACATACTTACTGAGCGGGTATTTCTGGTGAGATTGTAAGGAACGAACGAGGGTCAGAAATCAATTGATAGTTGGCTAACCAACATTAGAGGTATTGATCAGCTATTGTTGGTTAGCACTTTTCGCTACACCGTCGCCACGACGTGCTGATACTCCGCCTGGGACGGTGTCGGTTGCAACGTCAACTCACCCAGTGCTAACTCCCGTAACACTTCGGGCGGCACACCCTCCGAACCCCGCAACACCGCATCGAGTGTCCAAGCATCGTACTGGCTCGCGTTTGGAGCGAGCACATCGACGGACTCGGTCGGCACTTCCTCCTGAATAGCCCTTGCGGCACGACGAACACGCCGCCGTTCTTCGACGGTACAACTCATGCTTCCACCGCCCGAACGAGATCACTGACCAGCGAGCCACCGATGTGGGGCCCAACGTCCCAGCCACGCTTCCGGCGGGTGTGCTCGCACCAGTCGCGAAGCGTCTCGCAGGGTGTCTTGTCAAGCTCGAATTTTTCGCTTTCAAGATCTTGATCAACAACAACGACAGCGTACTCGTAGCTATCCCAGTAATGTGCAGCTGATTCACCGTCAACACCCAAGAAGAGCGGGCGCTGGGTCAGTCGTTCGCGGGCGATACGTTCTTGGGGATTGGCTTGTGTAGTTGCCATTGGTTCTTGGATGGAACCACGCGCCTCGGTGCTGGTACACCGGGGCGATTTCGTGAGAAATCGACCAGCGGCGCGTGTGTTCCTATCAAATACTGTTGTCCCGGACAACCAAAAAACTATTGCTTCGGGGCAAGATAATCTCAGTTACATAGTATGTCGACTCGTGGACCCGATCCGAAGGCAACAGACGAAGAGATCATAGAACTAATCGTCTCTGCCGAAACTCCGTTCGTAACAACAGGAGATATCGCTGAAGCTGTTTCCCTTTCTTCAGAAAGAGCAAGGCAGCGTCTCAATCAATTGGACAAGCAAGGAAAGATTGACCGTACGAAAGTGGGTAGTAGCGCTGTTGTCTATTGGATTCCTGACTCGCCTTCAGGATCAAGATAAGCCCTTCCCTTGCTCGTGATCCACCAAACACGGGCACGCCCAACTTTTCGAGTTTCTACCAGTTCGTCCTCAGCCATTCGACGTAGGCGTTGATCAACAGCTTGCCGGCTCACACCAGTCCTCTCGGCAATATCACTAGTCCCAAGCACCGGTGAATATGCTAAGGCCAATGCCTCAAGTATAGATTTCCTGTCGGCAGTAGGATCTGGTCCCGGCTTCTCTGTCACTATGACAGCTCTTCTCTCGCCTCTGCCATTAGTTATGCTGAGTATATCTCTTGCTACGGGGCAAAGACTAAAACCCGCCACTCCAAAGCAAGAGATAGGCGACGCCCACAGCAACCCGCGGCGTCCCGTCGTCCCCATGACAACCGGCAAACCCATCCACGAAGAGTCGCATCGCTCGCCAGCGCACGTTCGCCCGCATACCAGCCCGATCCGTACCACCCACCTGCTCGACCCAGCAGCCATGCCCACGCAGGGAGGCCACCGATGACGACCTACTACGAGCTGACGGGCTTCCAGCGCGATCTCCTGGAAGCCATCGCCGCCGTCGACGGCGACCCCTACGGGCTCGCGCTCAAGGACTACCTCGACGAGCGCTACCCCAATCCGATCAACCACAGCCGCCTCTACCAGAACCTCGATACGCTGGCCGACAAGGACCTCGTCACTCGCGATTCTCTGGATGCCCGCACGAACGTGTATACGTTGACTGACAGTGGCACACGCCAGCTCCAGCACCACGCCGAAACACTCGCAGGCCTGTGTGATCTCCCCAGACCCATCGCCGACGGCGGCACAACCACCCTGCCAGAGCCGGACTGGGTCGTCTTCGATCCTGACGATGCCACCGTCGAAGCGATGCTCACCGACAATGAGACGATCACCCAGTCCGGCGATGGCTTCACACTCGAACTCACCGCACTCGCGATGGCCGAGTGTCCCACCAACTGGCCAGGGACTCGCAGCGAGCCCGAACCGCCGACGGAGATCACCATCCAGGTTCACCCAAGCGTCACAACGAGTGTCCTCCGGGATCCCGACCATGCCGACTACTACGGCTACCCAAAGCACAACGTCGCGTTCCAGGTCACCGGCGAACTCGACGGAGGTGACTACTGATGCCCAGGCCACCCACACAGCACCGCCGCTCGGAGATCAGAAACGGGGGTACAGCCAGTCAATGCTGTCAGAGGCATGTGTTCACTGGGCAAGTGATGACCGACTGGTACCCTGAACGAATAAACACAGAAAAGGTAGATAACCGTTGCTATCAGGGTTTCCGGCTGATTTGGCTCGACGATACAGTCCCCCGTCAGCCACGACGGGGGCTAGTATCGCATGCCTCTGACAAGTTACCAGTACAAAGTGATCCACTCTGCGCTGGTAGTATTGGAAACACAAGCAAGGATAGATGTATAGTTCGTTTCAGGTCATCTCCGGCGGACACACCGCACCACCATCGCACTGGGGGTGACCGCTGATGGCACTGGACCATCGCAACGACTCCCGCACCGTCGTTACCACAGCCTGCCCGTTCTGTGACACGCCACTCCCAGAACAGACCTCACTGGCAGTGCATCTCGATCAGGAGTGTCCACACACCACTGGTGGCCACCTGGGGGGAACGGAGTGATGGCCACCAGTCGCGTGAGTCATTCAAGACAACGAGTTCTGGATCCCCGGGGGGTAGGTAATCAACCGTGGGTCAGTTGGGAGCGAACCAGGGCCCTGAACTCGCTTGACAATTCATGGACCCCATATCAAAGTTGTTGCGATATCGTTCGACCCACCCACACCAGAGTCGCAAATATCGACCGCAGCGCTCGACGGAAGATCCAGGCCAGTACGAAACAGTGGACCGGGGCCACCAACGCCGGTGGGAGACTGCGAAAGGGGGTGGTTGGTGTCGGGGTGGAGAGATTCCCGCAGCGCCAGCAGCATGGTCGCCCGTGGTCCGATCTTAGCTTTCCAATAATTTATTGTAAGCCTTTCGCCACCCGATTTTGGCGATTGTATATCACTATTTCTGAATATTCTGTTGCCACTCACCGTGAACCAGACAGCGACCCACAGAGCCAGCTCGCACCGTTGGCCAAGACCGAGCGCACTCACTGCCCAGCGGAGGGGATCCGATGACCCGCCCTGACCCTGGCGAGGTCGTTACCCTCACCGACGTTGAAAGCGAGCCGCCACTGCTGGTCTGTCGCGTCACTGATGACCACGTCAGCGGCGTGTTGCTGGCTGATCTCGCAGCAGCCACCCTCCAGCGACTCGAACAGTCCGTGGACGATCACGAGCGCCGCGCCGAACTCGCCACTGCGGTTCAGGAAGCAGCGTCGCTCCCCACGTTCGAGGTGCCGGTCACGGAGTGTCGGCGTGGCGAACGTGATAGCAACCGCCCTGGGCCGTTCGAGGAGAGAGGCCAGTGATGGCCCATCCAATCGGTCGCCACAGGACTGACAGCGACTCAGCGCCCGCACGGGCGGGTCCATGGCTCCGGAGTAGCACGACTGGAGCGCACTGCGCCATGGCGGCTAGTGGTCGCGTCCAGCGTGTTGCCACGAGCCAGACCCACCAGCCAGCGTCGGCTTGCCACGAAGCAACGGCACTCGAAGCCCGATAGCGCCAGCCACATCACATCCAGCCCGTGCCGTGGTCGGCAGCGCCCGGTTCGATTCCGGGCACGGGCACTGAGGGCACAATGTCCCAACAGACCACCCCCACCGACAGCGGGACCGACAGCACAGCCACCGCCAGGCGCTCGCCGATGAACTCGGCATAGATATCGGCCAAGATGGGGCATACATCGACGCACTCCAGTCGCTCGTCAGTGACCTTGATGAGGAGGTGTCACCCCCCGTTTCGAGTGTTCTTGAGCTGCTGGTCGCGACCATCAATAACCTCCAGGAACGCGTCGATGACCTGGAGTCAGATCTCGAACAGACCCATGACGTTGCCACCACGGCGGTCGGCAACGCCGCGACGAACGACCAGCGTCTCGACGAGCTTGAAACGCAGCAAGAGGCGACTCACGACGTCGCGAAAAGTGCCATCGCCAAGGCCCAACAGCTCGAAGCCGACGCTGACCACCAGGAAGACGCCGAACAGTTGCCCGAGGGCATCGAGCCCAGCAGTTCGCCGCTGGACTTCTTCGCGAACTGCCGCCAATCGAAGGTCAAGACCATGTTCGTCGAGCGGTCGAACCGCCAGAACACCTACCGCGCCATCACCGTCGCCAAGCGCTGGCCGGAATTTGCCACGGAGCGAACCGACGGCAGCGGCGTGTTCATGACCAAAGCCGACCTGCAAACGGCCCTGACAGCCGAACTCGGCAAGGAGCCCCACCGCCAGACGATCAAACGCGTCTGGGAGAAACTGGTCGAAGTCGGAGGGTCTGACATCGTCGAGAAGACGCGACAGATCGGGCGCGACCAAACGAAAACGGAGATCCTCGCAATGGATATGGAGACCGCCGAGGGACTGCTTGAAAAGCGCTACGTCGGCCTCGACCTCCTGGAGAGCAGCGACCACAAGGCCGCGACGGGTGGCGTCACACCCGTTGTGGTGGAATCATCGCCCTAACCCTGTGACACGCACCGAATAGGACGGACCCCGGCACTGAACCGACGCTGTTGGACGCGGTGGCACGTGCCCTGCCGCCGCCGACGCCGCTGCCTGCTAGCTGCAGGAACCGGGAGCGACCCCCTGTTGTCAGGAGTGTAGTGAGTGGTCGTAACACGAACGGAGCGACCAGAGTAATACAGCCCTTCACAACGGGTGTGACGCTCCAATCTTGCGCAGAAATCCCCTGCCCTGCACACCCAAAGTGGTGATTTGGGTTAGAACACTGTGACCGGAAGAACGCATATATAATAATATCGGCGACTGTCTCCTCTAACCCAAATTCAATGCACTGATTTTTGTGTTAGGAGCCGGTACACGACTCCAAGCCAAATGGAGCGAAAGACACTCCCCGATGATGCGCCGGGCGAGTATATCCCCTACGGACGGCGGCCCTACTACCGTCCAGATCCACTGCCGCCAGCCCGTGACTTCGAGTTCGATGCAGACTTCCAGCAGTTGCTCCAGGACACGATCTACCAGCTCGGACGACTGGAAGGTATCGGCGATGAAACGGATACGAACCCACTCCTGTACACGACGATGGTTCGTCGTGAGGCCGTCGAATCGGTGGTGCTGGAAGGTGCCGATGTCGAACTCGAAGACGTGTTCCGTTCAGAGGGACTCAACGATGGCGGAACCGTTCGAAAAGACGTTCAAGAGGCCCTGAACTACGAGCAGACGATCACCGAAGGCGCAAACCGTCTCTCAGAAGGAGATGAAATTACGCTCACGCTCCTGCAGGACCTCCACGAGGTATTGATGGAAGACGTCCGGGGGCACTGCGAATACCCGGGGCAATTCCGTGCGAAGCCGATGAATCTTCCTGCTGCCTCGTCATTTCAAGAGCCGTTCGTCCCGCCGGCACCGGACAACATTCTGGAGTTGATGACGAATCTCGTCGAGTACTGCAACGCGACCAGTGAGTACCACGATCTCGTTCAGTTCGGCCTCGTCCACTATCAGTTCGAAACCATCCACCCGTTCGAAGACGGGAACGGACGGCTTGGTCGAATACTCATTACACTGCAGTTGATCCAGAATGGGTATCTCACAAAGCCGTACCTCTACCCGAGTGCGTATTTCAACCGGAACAAAATCGAATACGCTGACCGGATGCGAACAGTGAGCGAAACAGGCGCGTGGGGGCCCTGGCTTCGCTTCTTCATCGAGGGGCTTCGCTCGCAAG
Source organism: Haloarcula salina (assembly GCF_049603855.1). Lineage (GTDB taxonomy): Archaea > Halobacteriota > Halobacteria > Halobacteriales > Haloarculaceae > Haloarcula > Haloarcula salina_A. The sequence continues at coordinate 144,389 of NZ_CP187150.1, forward strand.
CAGCCGAGGCTGTCGAACGGACGAACGAACTCCGTACGCTTCGCCGGGAATACGAACGGACGTACGGTCATGAGAAAACAGCGGCCGACCGGCTCGCGATGCGACTGTTCAAACAACCGTACGTAACATCGACCGACGTGGCGGCCATGCTGGATGTCACCCAACAGACGGCACGGAACGCGATCAAAGAGCTCCAGGCTCAGGATGTCCTGACTGAAACGACCGGAAAGAAACGATATCAGGAATTCAAAGCAGTCGATATCTTCGAGATCCTTGACCAGCCCCTGGAGTGAGAGCGTATCACGCTAACCAACAGTGTGAACGAAATAGAGAGTGTGTTGGTTAGCGCGTGTGCAACAGACATTGGAGTGGTCAGCCTGATTCGTCTGTAGAAGGGGACCCTCCCACCCCACTGGTTCCGCTGTTAGATGGAATACGGCTAGCACCACCCCCATGTGAAGGGGTGGTTTGCCTTTATTGCGCAAACAACGTACGGTTGTGGTTTATAATACACATACTTATACTTATTCTAGTAAACTAGGAACATAGACACCCAATCAGCCGCCCCTGCTGAGACAACTTTCTTCGCTAACAGCGGAACCAGTGGGGTGGGGGTCGCCCCTCCCCACAATCGTAACAGCGGAAGTGATGGGGTCAGACGTATATAAAAGAACTCGTACAGCGGAATCAGCGGAACCAAAGGTTAAGTTCCTTCCCACAACAGTCCCTCGTAGATGAACGACGTCTCGTTTACGCCCTCGACGACCATCTTTGAACAACGCGAGGCGCTTCTTGAAGAGTGGACGCCAGAGGAACTCGTTGGGCGGGATCAGGAACTCCAGCAGTATCATGCTGCCCTCCAGCCGGTCATCAACAACGAAACGCCGTCGAATATCTTCCTCTATGGGAAGAGCGGTGTCGGCAAGACCGCGGCAA